>VGDP01000046.1 GCA_016869675.1 Alphaproteobacteria bacterium
CAAATCCGCCGAGGACATCGTCGATCTCTGCTGCCAAGCCTGGAACAACCTCGTCGATCAACCCTGGCAATTCATGTCCATCGGACCCCGCGAATGGGCAAACGGGTTCTGATCAATGCAGGTTGGTATCAGGCGCTTGATGCCGCGCGCCCGGGCCTCCGACTCCGCGGTCTCCAGCAAGCGCCGCCCCAACCGCCGACCCTGGTGTGATGGGTCTACCGCGACGCTGTAGATGAGAAGCCCGTCAGGCTCCGTGTCGAGCGCGAGGACGCCAACGATGCTGCCGCCATCATCCAGGACCCACACCCCGCCCCGATTGATGCGGACGCTGTAGTCCTCGGTCATGGGCAGCGGCGGATAGCCGAGGCGCTCAACATAGATCTGGTAGGCCCGGCGACTGTACTGGGTGACGCCCTTTTCATCGGCGGGGGTCGAAGGCCGCAGCGTCGGCATCATGGTTGCGCCGGGCCCGTCACGGCCAGGTCGTCGCCTTCGCGGCAAAATCCGTCGTCTGGGCCTTGACCACGCAGAAGCGCTGGCCGGTCGGCGCCTCCATGACCCACCAGTCACACACCAGCGCGACCCGGCGGGCACCAAGCCCTTCGAGCCGCAGCACCTCGGCCTCAATGTCGTCGGTTTCGATGTCCAGGTGCACGCGGCTTTCGTGGCTTACGCGCTGGACCTCGACGTGCATGCCGCCCGGGCCGCGCTCGAGACTGTAGTAGTTCGGGTCGGTCGCGGAAGGTGGGTTGCGGACCGCGAGGCCGAGCGCCCGCGTCCAGAACGCCGTGGCCCGCATCCAGGTCCTCGCCCTTGCAGTCGATGCTCAGCCCACCGAGTCGGCTGCGGTGCATTGGGCTATTCCGCGGCCACCGTGGCGAGCGCGTGCTCGATGGCGGCGAGCGCAGCCTGGGCGCGCGATCCATCGGGGCCGCCGGCCTGGGCCATGTCGGACCGGCCGCCGCCGCCCTTGCCGCCCAACTCCGCCGCGCCGACCTTGACCAGCGCGACGGCGTCGTGACGGCCCGTCAGATCGTCGGTGACACCCACGACCAGGGCCGCCTTGCCGTCGGCGACCGAAACCAGCGCGACGACGCCCGAGCCCAGCCGCTGCTTCCACGCATCCGCGATGCCCTTGAGGTCCTTGGCCGGCACGTCGAGCTGGCGCGCCGCCAGCTTGACGCCACCCACCTCGCGCACGTCCTCCGCCTCGTCCGTGCGCCTGCCGCCGCCCAGGCTCAGCTTCTTGCGCGCCTCGGCGAGTTCGCGCTCGAGCCGGCGGCGTTCCTCGACCAGGGCGGCGACGCGCTCGGGCACATCGGCGGGCGCCACGCGAAGCTGGGCCGCGACGGCGCCGAGCCGCTCCTCCTGGGCCACCAGGTGCGTGCGTGCGCCGTCGCCGGTCAGCGCCTCGACGCGGCGCACGCCGGCCGCCACGGCGCCTTCGCCGACGATGCGCAAGAGCCCGATGTCGCCGGTGCGCCGCACGTGGGTGCCACCGCACAGCTCGACCGAATAGGCGCGGCCCTCGCCCTCGCCCATGGCGACGACGCGCACCTCCCCGCTGTACTTCTCGCCGAACAGGGCGAGCGCGCCGGCGGCCACCGCGTCGTCGGGGCTCATCAGGCGCGTGTCGACCTCGGCGTTGGCCAGGATCTGGCGGTTGACGTCGGCCTCGATCGCGGCCAGCTCGGCCGCCGTGACCAGCTTCGGGTGGCTGAAGTCGAAGCGCAGGCGGTCCGGCGCCACCAGCGAGCCCTTCTGCACCACGTGGGCGCCCAGCCGTTGGCGCAGCGCCTGGTGCAGCAGATGGGTGGCCGAGTGGTTCGCGCGCAAGGCTCGCCGGCGCGCGCCGTCGATGGTCAGGCGCACGTCGTCGCCGACCTTGAGCCGCCTGCCCGCGACCGTGCCGATATGGACGTGCAGCGCGCCCAGCTTCTTCTGGGTGTCGCGCACCTCGATGCGCGCGCCCACCGGCCCCTCGATGGCACCCGCATCGCCGACTTGGCCGCCCGACTCGCCGTAGAACGGCGTCTGGTTGACGACCACCGCCACGTCCTGGCCGTGCCCGGCCTCGGCCACCTCCCCTCCGTCGACCACCAGGGCGACGACCTTCGCCTCGGCGGTGTCGACCTCGTAGCCCAGGAACTCGGTCGCGCCGGCACGTTCGTGGATCTCGAACCAGATCCGCTCGGTCACCTGATCGCCGGATCCGGCCCAGTGCGCGCGCGCCGCGGCACGCTGGCGCGCCATGGCCGCCTGGTACCCGGCATGGTCGACCTTGCGGCCCAACTCGCGCAGCGCGTCCTCGGTCAAGTCGAGCGGGAAGCCGTAGGTGTCGTAGAGCTTGAACGCGACCTCGCCGGGCAGTTCGGCGCCCGGTGCCAAACCGTACAACGCCTCGTCCAGGTGGCGCAGGCCGCGCTCCAGCGTCTCGCGGAACCGCGTTTCTTCGAGCCGCAAGGTCTCGGTGACCAGCGGCTGGGCGCGCACCAGTTCGGGGTACGCGGTGCCCATGGCGCCCACCAGGGCGGGCACCAGCCGCCACATCAACGGTTCGCGGCAGCCCATGATGTGGGCGTGGCGCATGGCGCGGCGCATGATCCGGCGCAGCACGTAGCCGCGCCCCTCGTTCGACGGCAGCACGCCATCGGCGACCAGGAAGCACGACGTGCGCAGGTGGTCGGACACGACCCGGTGCGACACCGCATGCGGCCCCTGCGCCGCCACGCCCGACGCCTGTTCCGACGCTTCGATCAGGGTGCGGAACATGTCGATGTCGTAGTTGTCGTGCACGCCCTGCATGACCGCCGCGATGCGCTCGAGCCCCATGCCCGTGTCGATCGACGGCTTGGGCAGTGCCACCCGTTCGCTCGGGCTGACCTGCTTGAACTGCATGAACACCAGGTTCCAGATCTCGATGAAACGGTCGCCATCGGCATCCGGGCTGCCCGGCGGCCCGCCCGGGATGTGGTCGCCGTGGTCGTAGAAGATCTCGGAACACGGCCCGCACGGGCCGGTGTCGCCCATGGCCCAGAAATTGTCCTTGGTGGCGATGCGCACGATCCGCCCGTCCGGCAGGCCGGCGATCCGACGCCACAGGCCGTGCGCCTCGTCGTCGTCGTGGTAGACGGTGACCATGAGGCGGTCGCGCGCCAGGCCGTAGTCGCGCGTGACCAGCGTCCAGGCCAGCTCGATGGCGAGCTCCTTGAAGTAGTCGCCGAACGAGAAGTTGCCCAGCATCTCGAAGAAGGTGTGATGCCGCGCGGTGTAGCCGACATTGTCCAGGTCGTTGTGCTTGCCGCCGGCGCGCACGCACTTCTGCGCCGTCACGGCGCGGCGGTAGGGGCGCTGCTCATTGCCGGTAAAGACGTTCTTGAACTGCACCATGCCGGCGTTGGTGAACAGCAGCGTCGGGTCGTTGTGCGGCACGAGCGGGCTCGAGGCCACGACCTCGTGGCCGTAGGACCTGAAGTAGCCCAAAAACGCGGTGCGGATGTCGTTGACGCTGTGCATGGCTCGACCCGTGTCACGACGCCCGCGCGTACACTGGCCGTGCAAGAGGGGCGCTCGCGCCGTTCTTAGCCGGTGACGGCACCCCTGTCCACGCGCCGCGCCGCGGCGCGTGGCATCCGACGGCCCAGGGCCGCGCTCAAGGTGGCGCGTTGTACACGGCCTCCAGCTTGTGGCCGTCGGGGTCGATGACGAAGGCGGCGTAGTAGGTCGGGCCGTAGTCGGGGCGCGGGCCCGGCGCGCCGTCGCTTGCACCGCCGGCCGCCAAGGCCGCGGCATGAAACCGATCGACTGCCGCGCGGCTCGGCGCCCGAAAGGCAAGGTGAAAGCCAGGACCCGGCGGCGTCACGGGCCAATCCTGGCCGAACAGCATCAGCCGGTCGACGGTGGTATCGGCCTCGCCGTAGCCGATGGCTTACGACGCCGTGAACACCCGCGCGTAGCCCAGCGCCGTCATGATGCCGTCGTAGAAGATACCTGACCGCTCAAGGTCACTGACGCCCAGCGAAAGATGCCCCAGCATCGCTGCACCCAAGAGGGTCTGCGGGAGCGCGGCGTGACCGGCGCTTCCCCACCCGCCCTACTCGCCCGCGGCGGCTTCGGCGTCGTCCTCGGCACCGCCGGCCTCGATGGCCTTGGCGACGAGCCCGGCATTGCCCCGGATCGCGGCCTCGATTTTGGCCGCCACGTCCTTGTTGTCCTTGAGGAACTGCTTGGCGTTCTCACGGCCCTGGCCGATGCGGTTGTCCTTGAACGAGAACCACGACCCCGACTTCTCGATCACGCCGGCCTTCGCGCCCAGGTCGACCAGCTCTCCCTCCTTCGAGATGCCCGAGCCGTACATGATGTCGAACTCGACCACCTTGAACGGCGGCGCCACCTTGTTCTTGACCACCTTGACCCGGGTCTGGTTGCCGACCACCTCGTCACGGTCCTTGATCGCGCCGATGCGCCGGATGTCGAGCCGCACGGACGCGTAGAACTTGAGTGCGTTGCCGCCGGTCGTGGTCTCGGGATTGCCGAACATCACGCCGATCTTCATGCGGATCTGGTTGATGAAGATGACCAGGCAGCCGGAGCGAGCGATCGACGACGTGAGCTTGCGCAGCGCCTGGCTCATCAGCCGCGCCTGCAGGCCGACGTGCGAATCGCCCATCTCGCCTTCCAGCTCGGCGCGCGGCACCAGCGCGGCGACGCTGTCCACGACCAGCACGTCGATCGCGCCCGAGCGCACCAGGGTGTCGGCGATCTCGAGCGCCTGCTCGCCGGCGTCGGGCTGTGAGATCAGCAGGTCGTCGCTGTTCACGCCCAACTTCCGCGCGTAGACCGGATCGAGCGCGTGCTCGGCGTCCACGAAGGCGCAGGTGCCGCCCTTGCGCTGCGCCTCGGCGACCACGTGCAGGGCAAGCGTGGTCTTGCCCGAGCTTTCCGGCCCGTAGATCTCGACGACGCGGCCGCGCGGCAGGCCGCCGATGCCGAGCGCGATGTCGAGCCCGAGCGAGCCGGTGGGAATCGCCTCGATGTCCACCGCGGTGTCGCTCTGGCCGAGCTTCATAATCGAGCCCTTGCCGAACGCCCGCTCGATCTGCCCGAGGGCCGCCTGGAGCGCCTTGGTCTTGTCCATTTCGTCCTTCTCGACCAGCTTGAGCGATGCAGCGGACATGCGATTCTCCACTATCCTTATCCGGGTTGCGCGACGCAACGACCGGTTTGTATCGCGTTTGTTCTTGACAGTCAAGAACTAAATAAGAACAAAATAGGTTCTAAACAAGATCGTGCGGAGGGATGTTCGGATACCGTTCGGCTCAGACGGGGGCGGGGTCGAGCGCGTCCTTAACCTTCGCCGCGAGCTGCTTCAGGCTGAACGGCTTGGGCAGGAAGCCGACGTCGCCGAGCGCGTCGATGCCGCCCCGGAAGGCGTCCTCGGCATAGCCCGAGATGAACACGATCTTGGTTTCCGGGCGCAGCTTGCGGATCTCGCGGGCGAGCGCCGGGCCGTTCATCTGGGGCATGACCACGTCGGTGATGACCAGATCGATCGCCGCCTTGGGTGCCCTCACGGCCTCGAGCGCCGCGGCCGCGCCGTTCGCCTCGATCACCACGTAGCCCTTGCCGCGCAGCGCGCGCGCGGCGAAGGCGCGCACCACCTCCTCGTCCTCGACCAGCAGGATGGTGCCCTCGCCGGTGAGGTCGGTCGGCACCTCGCACACGTGCGCCTGCTCGCGCCGTCGCTCGCTTTCGTCGGCGTGGCGCGGGAAGTAGATGCGGAACACCGCGCCGTGGCCGACCTCGCTGTCCACGAAGATGTAGCCGCCGGTTTGCTTGACGATGCCATAGACGGTCGACAGCCCGAGCCCGGTGCCCGCGCTGACCTCCTTGGTCGAGAAGAACGGCTCGAAGATCTTGCCGATGATCTGCTTGGGAATACCCTTGCCCGTGTCGGACACCTCGACGACGACATAGTCGCCGGCCGGCATCATCTCGGGGCCGTGGCCGTCGTCGTCGTGCCGCTCGTTCGTCGTGCGGATGGTCAGCCGGCCGCCTTCCGGCATGGCATCGCGCGCGTTCACCGCCAGGTTGATGATGACCTGCTCCATCTGGCCCGGATCCGCCTTGATCAGGCCCAGGTCGCAGCCGTGCACCATTTCCAGCTCGATGCTCTCGCCGATCAGCCGGCGCAGCAGGTGCGACAGCTCGCTCAGCGTGTCGGTTACATCGACGACCCGCACCTGCAGCGTCTGGCGCCGCGAGAACGCCAGAAGCTGCCGCACCAGGCCGGCGGCGCGGTTGGCGTTCTGCTTGATCTGCATGATGTCGGAGAACGACTGGTCGCCCGCCTGGTGGCGCATCAGCAGCAGGTCGCAGAAGCCCAGCATCGCCGTCAGCAGGTTGTTGAAGTCGTGGGCGATGCCGCCGGCCAGTTGGCCGATCGCCTGCATCTTCTGCGACTGAGCGAACTGCACCTCCAGGTTCTTCTGCTCGGTCGTGTCGATGACGTGGAGGATGATGCCGTCGATCTTGCCGTCGGGTTTGCGCAACGAGCTGGTGTAGATCGCGACGATGGAATCGTTGGCGCCTTCCAAGCGCACCTCGAGCGGCGGGCGCGTCTCGCCCACCTCCTCGGCCTGGGCCTCGGCGATGCGGCGCGCGACCTCGGCGCGGTCGTCCGCCGCCACCAGGTCAGAGAAGGCCACGCCGAACGGCTCGGGCACCGCGTCCACCGTCAGGCGCCTGAGCGCACGGTTCGACTCGACGACACGGCCGTCCGGATCGAGCATGGCGATGCCGATGGGCGCGTCATCGAAGAATTGCACGTAGCGCGCGCCGCTGATGCGATGCGCCGGTGACCCGGCCATCGCCGAGTCGAGCTGAACGAGGCCGACCACGATCGGCTGGCCGCTGGCCGTCTGGGCGCGCCGGCACGTGACCACGACGCTCAAGGGCTCCTCGCCGCCGGCCGACAGGGTGAGCGCCGTCGTGCCGACGCCCTCGGCGCCCAAGAGCGCCTCCAGGTTGCCGCCGGCGACCACGTCGTCGAGCCGGGCGCCCTCGCCCACCGGGCTCGCGGCGCCGCGACCGAGCCAGCCCGCGAGGCATTCGTTGACATAGAGCAGCGTGCCGTCGTCGCCGCACACGAACGCGCCGACCGGCATGGTGTCCATGTAGCTGCGCAATCGGTCACGCTCGGCCGCGGCCTCGGCCTCGGCGTGGGTCGACCGTCGCAAGAGGCGCGCCTGCTGGTCCGCCAGCCGCTCGGCCGCCACCACGGCCCGCGCCACCACGGCCCGCGCGACCGCCAGCCGGATCGCCAACGCGGCGGCGGCGCCGAACGCCAGGATCAGGCCGGCGACCGGCCAAGCCAGGGCGGCAGCCTGGGGCCCAGCACCGTGCAGGGCCACCCAGGCGCCACCCGCCACCAGGACGGCACCCAGCACGACCGCCACGATCCAGCCGAACCCGCGCAGGTGTCCCGCCTCCGTGCCGTCAACCGCCAGGTGCGTCGAGGCCTGGTCGGTCATGACTCGTCAACCATCATGGAGGAAGTCTTAACCGGCAAGGCTTAAAGCATCCTTAACCCTGCCGACATCGCCCGCCGCGCCCCGAGCCGGGCGCCCGATCAGCCTCGGGCGGCGAATTCAGGGGCCCCCGGCGGGTGCGGACGGCGGGCCGGCAGCTTGCCCTTCAGCCGCATGACGTAGCCGATCACCTCGGCCACGGCGTGGAAGTGCTGCTCGGGCACGAAGCCGTCCAGCTCCACCGCATCGTGCAGGGCGCGGGCGAGCGGCGGGTTCTCGACGATAGGCACTCCGGCTTCCTTGGCCACCTCGCGGATCTTGGCGGCGATGCGGACGGCGCCCTTGGCCACCACCTTGGGCGCCGGCATGGCGCCGATCTCGTACTTGAGCGCCATGGCGAAGTGGGTCGGGTTGGTCAGGACCACGTCGGCGGTCGGCACGGCGGCCATTATCCGCTTGCGCGACCGCTCGTTGCGCAGTTGGCGTTGCCGGGCCTTGACCATGGGGTCGCCTTCGCTCTGCTTGAACTCGTCCCTCAGCTCCTGGCGCGACATGCGCAGCTTGCGGTGGTGTTGCAGCTTCTGGAACAACAGATCGGCGCCGGCCACCGCGGTCATGACCGCGGCCGTCGCGAGCAAGAGTTGGCGGGCGAGTTCATCCAGGAGCCCCACCGCCTGCTCGGGGTCGAGCGTGATGGCGTTGATCAACCGCCCCGCCTCGGGCCACATCACCATGGTGGCGACGGCGGTGACCAACGCGATCTTTGCGACGCCCTTGCCGAGCTCGACCAGCGCGTGCAGCGAAAAGAGGCGCTCGACGCCCTTGAGCAGGGAAATCCGATCGGGCTAGGGCTCGATCGTCTCGGTCGAGAGGATGAAGCCGTGCTGCACAAGACCCGAGGCGACGGCCACGAGGACCAGAAGCCCGAGCACCGGCGCGAGCGCCAGGCCGGCGTCCATCGCCATGGCGGTGAAGAGGGCGCCCAGACCCGCCGGGTCGACCGCGATGGTCGCCGCGTCCGCGAGCACGCCGGCGAGGGCGCGGGCGAGCTCCGCCGCCGAGGCTTGCGCGGTCGCGGCGATGGCCACCGCGCCGCCCGCCAGGATCGCCAAGTGCCCGACATCGCGCGACGAGGCGACCGTCACGGCGACCGTCAGGAACCGGCCGACCACGGCGATCTGGTCGCCCTGCGACGGGTCGAACATGGATGCCGCCGCCAGCCCTGTCTGGGTCGCGATGATGGCGCCGGCGATGCCGATCGCGGCGATCAGGAAGCGCACGATGCCACCGAGCGCCAGACCCACCAGCACCTCCCGCGCCACCAGCCCCAGCGCCTCCCCGTCGCCGGCCGGCAGAGCCGGCAGGCTCGGCGCCACCACCGGGGCGATGACGATCGAGACCAGCAGCGCCAGCGCGAGCCGCGCGCGCGGAAAGACGAACCCCTCGCCAAACCCCGGCAGCACCATGATCGCGGCGCCGACCCGGGCGAACACCAGCAGGGTCTGATAGACGTTGGCGACGAGCAGATCGGCGAGCACCGTGTTACTCGATGGTGGCGATCAGGCTGAACAGATTCTCGCCCAGGTTGATCAGCACGCCGGCCATGAAGGGCAGGGCGATGATGGCGGTGACGAACATCGCCACGACCTTCGGCACGAAGGTCAGCGTCATTTCCTGGATCTGGGTCAGCGCTTGCAGCAGCGAGACGCCGACGCCCACGATCAGCGCGACCGCTATCAGCGGCGCCTAGGCGAGCAGCGTCGCGAACAGCGCGTCCGTCGCGATGTCGACGATGACACCGACGTCCATGCCCCGGCCCCCCCTTACTTGCGCCAGCCTAGATCGGCATCTTGATGACGTCGTTGTACGCCTGGATCACCTTGTCTCGGACCGCGATCACCGATTGCAGCGCGACCTCGGCGTCGGTCACGGCGGCGACGACCTCGTTGAGGTCCGCCTGGTTGGCGACCGCTTGCAGGGACACCGCCTCGACGCGCGCAACGGTGGCGCCGGCGTCGCGTAGTGCGCCTGTGATCAGCGACGCGAAGCTTGACCCATCGTCCTTGGGCGCGGCGCCCGACTTGCTCAGCGCCTCGGCCGCCTGGGTGTACGCGGCGACCGCGCTGGAAACCTTGCTCAGCATGCTCGTCCTCCTAGGGAACGGGACACATGCCTACCTGGCGAGCGACGCGACCACACTCAGGCGCGCAACAGATCGATGGTCTTCTGCAGCATCGTCTTCGAGACTTCGATCACCGCCAGGTTCGCTTCGTAGCTGCGCAGCGCCTGGCGCATGTCGGTCATCTCGATGATCGGGTTGACGTTGGGCAGCAGCACGTAGCCGTCCTTGTCGGCGCTGGGGTGGCCGGGGTCGAAGCGGCGTTCGAACTCGCTCTTGTCGAAGGTCTCGCCGACCACGCGCACCAGATCGAGCCCCGTGGCGCGGTCGAACTCGTTCGCGAACAGCACGGTCCGCCGCCAGTAGGGGTCCGATCCGGGGGACGATGCGGTCGAATCCGAGTTCGCCATGTTCTCAGCGATGACGCGCAGTCGCTCGCTCTGCACGCGCAGTCCCGACGACGCGATCGCGATGGTCTTGGCCATGTCCATGGACTACCTCACGCGCCGGAGCCGCGACCCAGTGCCAGCTTCACCAGGTCGACGTGCTTGCGATAGATGTTGGCCGTGAGCTGGTAATCCGACGCCGTCTTAGCGATCTGCGCCAGTTCCTCCTCCAGCACCACGGCGTTGCCGAAGGTGTTCACGCCGCCTTCACGATGGGTCCCGACCACGGCGAAGGGCTCGCCCTGCTGGTACCCGGCGCCGCCCAGATGGCCGGACAAGGTCATGGCCAAGCCAACACCGCCGCCGCTGCCCGCCAGCATGGCGGCGAAGCGCGACGGCGCCAGGTCACGCGGCTTGTACTGCGGCGTGTCGGCGTTGGCGATGTTCTGCGCTAGCACTTCCTGGCGCTGGCCGAGCCAAGCGAAGCACTCGGTCAAGGCCGCGAACAAGGGCAGGGTCGAAAGCTTCATCGGCGTCCGCTTTCTGGCCGCCCCCCGACCACTGTCCGACGCGACGCCTGAACATTTCGTTAAGCCAGAACCGTGACGGGGCCCGAACCTTGCGATAGGATGATGAAAAGGTGCTCGGACGTGACGGGGGCCGCCCGGTGCTTTACCTGACGCGCAAAGTCGGCGAATCGGTCGTCATCAACAATGACATCGAGGTGACGGTCGTCGAGGTGCGCGGCCGTTCCATCAAGCTCGGCTTCACGTTTCCCCCCGATGCCTCGGTGCTGCGCAAGGAACTGCACGAGCGCATCAAGGCCGAGAACATCGCCGCCGCGACCGGTGACGCCGGCGGTCTCGACGACGTGCTGGCTAGCTCGGCCGCCGCGCCGACCAAGGTCGACTAGGGCACGTTCATCCTCCCTTAACGCTGACCGGGCAAGTGTTGATCCCTGACGGGGGATGCCCCGCACGGGAAAAGGACGACCCGGCGTGCGCTTCAAGGGACGGCTGTTCGACGGCATGCGGTCCGCCGCGCGGGAACGCGCGCCCACCGCTCACGCTCGCGTGACGGTCCCGCCCCACGGCGTCGACGCTCCGCCGTCGATGGAAACGCTCGAGGCCGATCTCGCCGCCGCGCGGCTCGACCGTCGCGTGCCGGCCGCCGTGCTGCTGGTCGTCGCCGATCTGATGGCCCGGCTGATCGCGGCGACCGCCGAAGCCGGAGCCGGCCGACCATGACCATCGACCTGGCCGCCCAGCGTCTGGAATCGGCGCACGGCCTGGTGGCCGCGATCCGCCAGACCATCAAGGAGTCGCCCGAGACCGACCTGCAGCCGTTGCTCGCGGTGGTCGAGACTGCGTGCAACGTCGTGGCCGGCTTGGCGCCCGCCGAAGCGCGCGGCCTGCTCAGCCGCGTCGTCGCCCTGCTCGACGACGTCGAAGCCCTGGAACGCGACCTCGATGCCCTACGCTAGGAGGCCCGTCGACGCCTGACCAACATGGCGCGCACGCGCCAAGCCAACGACGCCTACGGCGACAACGGCCGGAAGCGGCGCTAGGGGCCCGGCGTGGAAACCATCGACATCGTCCGCTTCGCTGGCGCCCTCGTCCTGGTGCTCGGGCTGATCGCGCTCGCGGGCTTTCTCGCCCGACGCCTGGGCCTGAGTGGCAGCGGCCCAGTGCGCGGGCCGCGCAGCCGCCGTCTCGGCGTGGTCGAGGCGCTCACCCTCGATCCCAAGCGCCGGCTGGTCCTGGTGCGGCGCGACAACGTCGAGCACCTGCTGCTGCTGGGGCCCGACGGGGACCTGGTGGTCGACCAGGATCGCCGGCGCTCTACGCGTCCAGGCGCCGGCCGCGCCCCCTCTGGCCGCGCTGCCGCCGCCCGCCACCCGTCAGGAACCCAGCCTGTGATGCGCCGGACCCTCGTCCTGGCCGGTCTAGGCCTGGCCCTGCTGCCCACGGCGGCGGCGGCCCAGTCGCTCAACATCGACCTGAGCGGCTCGACGACCTCGAACATCTTCCAGCTTATCGCGATCATGACGGTGCTCAGCCTGGCGCCGTCGATCCTGGTGGTGGTCACATCGTTCACCCGGATTGTGGTCGTGCTGTCGTTCCTGCGCAGCGCGCTCGGTCTGCAGCAGACGCCGCCCAACACGGTACTGGTCAGCCTGCCGCTGTTCCTGACCGCGTTCATCATGGCGCCGACCCTGACCGCGTCATACGACGACGGCATCCGCCCCCCTGCTCGACGACGAGATCGACCAGGCTGAGGCGTTCGACCGGGCCACGGCACCGATCCGCACGTTCATGCTGGGTCAGGTGCGCGAGAAGGACATCGCCTTCTTCCTCGACCTCTCCGGCACGACCGAGGTGACGGACCCCGGCGACACGCCGCTGCGCGCCCTGATCCCCGCGTTCATGATCAGCGAGTTCCGGCGCGCCTTCGAGATCGGCTTCCTTGTCTTCGTGCCGTTCCTGGTCATCGACATGGTGGTGGCGTCGGTTTTCATGTCCGTGGGCATGATGATGCTGCCTCCGGTCATGATCTCGCTGCCGTTCAAGCTGATCTTCTTCGTCCTGGTCGACGGCTGGCACCTGATCGAAGGCAGCCTAGTGCAGAGTTTCGGCGCTACCGGCTGACGACGAAGCACTCGGCGCCACGCGCCGCCAGCGCGGCGCACAGCGCGTCCGCGCGCGCGTCGTCGAGCGACCCCACGTGGACGCGATAGACCGCCGAGCCGTCGTCCTTGGCCGCCTGCTCGATGCGGTGTTCGGACGCGCCCAACAGGTCCGCGTAGCGGTCGCGCAACGTCGTCCACGCCTCCTCGGCGCGCGCGGCCGAGAGGAACGCGGCGAGCTGGACGTAGCGCCCGGCCGGCGCCGGCACGGCCGGTTCGGCTGGGGCGGCGGCAACCTCGGGCTCGGGCGTCAACGCGGCCGCGGGTTCGGCGGGGGCCGGCTCCAAGAGCGCCTCGGCGACGCCCAGCTCGGCCAGGCGATGGCGTGCGCGCGGCTCGCCCGGCGCGGCCATCTGGTACCAGCGCATCGCCTCGGTCAGGTCGGCCGGCGTGCCAACGCCGTTCTCGTAGGCGACACCCAGGAAGTAGGCGCCGGTCGGCTCGCCCTGCTCGGCGGCGCGGCGGTACCAGGCGATGGCTTCGCGATCGTCCTGGGGCACGCCGTCACCCTTCTGGTACGCCACGCCCAGGTTGCGCTGGGCCAAGGCAAGGCCCGCCTCGGCCGCCACACGCCACCAACGAACAGACTCGGCCGCGTCCGGCCCCGGGCCATCGGCCGCGCGCCACAGGTTGGCTAGGTTGTACGCCGCGCTGGCGTGCCCGGCCTCGGCCGCGCGCTGGTACCACACGGCCGCGGCCTCGGTGTCGCGCTTGACGCCCGAACCGTTGTCGAAGATCAGGCCCAGGCCGAACGCCGCGTCGGCGTGGCCGGCGTTCGCCAGCGGCGCCCATTCCTCGAGCGCGATGGCGTAGTCGCCCGCCTCGTAGGCGCGCCGCCCGGTCTCGAAATCGGCCGCCTCCGCCGGCAGCGCGATCAGGCCCAGCACCGCGACGATCAGACCGATCCACATCCCTTGCGCTCCCGTCATGACGGTCCCGGCAGCTGCGCCACGTCGCCGACGACCCGCACCGTAAGCGGTTCGCGCCGCCCGCGCACCTCGACCTGCTGGCTCGGGAAGCCCGACAAGTCCAGCCCGGCGTGGCGCGCGGCGTCCTCGGAAACCACGAGTTGGGCATCGAAATCCTTGGTCATCGCCTCGAGCCGGCTGGCGATGTTGACCGCGTCGCCGACCGCCGTCAC
Source organism: Alphaproteobacteria bacterium (assembly GCA_016869675.1). Lineage (GTDB taxonomy): Bacteria > Pseudomonadota > Alphaproteobacteria > SP197 > SP197 > VGDP01. Next base: position 13,862 of record VGDP01000046.1, read on the forward strand.
CGCCATGGCGTGGGCGTAGCCCATCTCGCCGACGATGGCGGCGCCGGCGTGGATGCCGATGCCCAGCCGCAGCGGCTGCTCCAGGTCGCCGGCCAGGGACGTGTTGAGCGCCGCCAGCTCGGCCCCCATGCCGCGCGCCGCGTCCAGCGCTTGGCGGCAGCCCGACGCCGGGCCGCCCTGCAGGCCGAACAGGGCCATCACCCCATCACCGATGAACTTGTCGAGGTGGCCGCCGCTGCGCTGGACCACCGTGCCCATGGACGCGAAGTAGCGGTTCAGCACGAACACCACGTCGTAGGGCAGCTTGTGCTCGGCCAGGCGGGTGAAGCCGCGCAGGTCGGCGAACAGGATCGCGATCTCGCGCTCGGCGCCGGCGCGCAGGCCCTGGTTGCCTTGGCCGCGTGCGGCGCCGGCGCCGGCCGCCAGGATCGGCGTGACTTCGACGGCCGCCGTGGGACGGAGCTGGCACGCCAGGCGCACGTTGGGCGGCGCGCTGATGCGGTTCAGCACGCGGCGTTCCTCGGCACTCGCCTCGGGCAGGTCCGCCGCGCCGCGGCCCACGCGCACGCGGCATGTGGAACAGCGGCCCCGCCCACCGCACACCGAAGCGTGCGGGATGCCGAAGCGCCGGCTCGCCTCCAGAACGCTGGTGCCGGCGGCCACGCGCACCTCGCGGCCCGGGTAGGTCAACGCCACCAGGCCGAGCCGACGTTCCCACAGCCGGCGCGCCTCGCGCCCCAGCACGACGAGAGCGATCAGCGCTGCCGCGGCCGCCATGAGCCCCTTGGAGACGCGCACGTAGTAGGCGTAGGCCGCGTCGTCGGGCAGACCGGCCGCCGCCATCGTGGCGTCGAGCCACGCGGGATCGGCGGCCAGCCGCGCGCCCTCGCGCGCGCCGTCGAAGAACCCGACCACGGCCAGCAGGGGTACGCTGATCGCGCCGGTGAACAGCACGAACCGCCACGCGCCGAACCACGGCTTGAGCCTGAGCCAGGCGTAGAGGCCGAGGCACGCGTGGACCCAGGCGACCAGCAAGAGACCGATCTGCAGCAGGCTGTCGCTCCGATCGAACACCCAGACGTTGAGCAGCACGTAGGCGTAGCTCGTCTCGATGCCGTGCATGTTGTGAACGGCGCGAGTCGCCACGGCATGGTCGATCAGCAGGAACGGGATGGTCAGGCCCAGGCCGATCTGGATCGCCTCGCGCGCGCCGAATCGCAGGTCGCGGCGCCGGTACAGGCTGACCAGCACCGTGGCCAGATGGGTGGCCAGGCCGCCGTAGAGCGCGAGCGTACCCGGCGGGCTGCGCCAGATCGCGCTGGCGATCCGCAGGCCCGCCTCCATGGCGGCGAGCGAGACGATGCCGAGCGCATGGTTCACCAGGTGGCTGGCCACGTAGGTGAACAGGATCAGGCCCGAGGCCAGGCGCGCGCGCCCCAGCATGGGCCGTCAGCCGCGCGGGTCCCGCCCGCCCACCGCGAGGCTGGCCAGCGGCCGGTTCGGGTCCTGCACGATGTAGAACTCGTCGTGCCCCGAGGTGGCGGTGATAACGTACTGGAAGGACGCGCTCGCGCCGGGGCCAACCTCGCCGTCGCGGAACGTCAGGTAGTCGCGCGGTTCGTCCTGCATGGTGCCCGTGCCGAAACTGTCGGACAGGAACGGGCGCCCGACCTCCGAGCCCTGGCCGAACGACAGGCCGTCGTAGATGTCGCTGGGCGTGCCGCGCACGAGCTGCAGCTCGTGGTCGTACGAGTTCCAGATGTACTGCGTGCGGTTGACCACGATCTTCTTCAGCATGAAACCCGCCGGGTGGCTGGCCGCCAGCCGGTTGCCCCATTCGGGCGAGAAACCGCGCACGATCAGGGTGATCGGCATCGGCTCGATGACCTCCTCGACCACGACGATGGGGTCCTCGACCGTGCCGGTACCCCAGCCGTCGACGATGACGAAGCCGCCGGCCTCGTCGCTGAACAGCAGACCGCCGATGACGAGCGGCTCGGCGCCGGCGGGCACGGCCGCCGCCAAGACCAACGCCGCCAGGACCAACGCTAGGCGCATCGGCGTGCCGCGGCCCACAGGGCACGGTGGACGGCGACATAGCCCGGCGCCACGACGCTGAGCCGCGCGCGCACTTCGGCATGCACGGCGGGCAAGGCGTGGCACGGCACGCCGGGGAACAGGTGATGCTCGGCGTGGTAGGTCATGTTCCACGTGAGCGCGCGGACCGCGGCATTGCTGAGGGTCGTGCGCGTATTGGCCAGCATGTCGGGCACCATGGCGCAACCGGTGTGCTCCGCCAACAGGAAGAAGCGCAGCGCCGGCTGGCCCAGCAGCACCGGCGCCAGCCAATGCAGCGGCAACAGCCACGGGTCGAACACCAGCGTGACGGCAACGAGGGCCACGTAGCACGCGATCAGCCGCCGAGCCTCGGCGACGATGGCGGCCCGCTCGCCCGTGGGTATGAAGGGCTCGGTCACGCGGCCGCGCGCGTGGCGCGCGAGGCCCGCCACCACCTCGCGCCAATAGGGCCAGCCCGAGACGTAGAGCAGCAGCACCGGCACCGTCGATGGCTTCGGCCGGGCCAGCTCGGGGTCGCCCGCCGGGTCCTGGGTGAAGCGGTGGTGGTCGAAGTGGAACAGCCGGAAATAGTGCGGCGGCAGCACCAGCGCCATGCCTGCGACCCACGCGACCGTGTCGTTGAGCCAGCGCGCGCGGAACGCCGTGCGGTGGATCGTCTCGTGCAGCGGCGCGAACAGGAAGATCAGGACCACGCCCTGGAGCGCCAGCGCGGGCACCAGCCACGTCGTGCCACGCGCGGCCTCGATCAGCGCAGCACCGCACGCCAGCGCCGCCAAATGGCCGGCGAGCCGCGTCAGACCGCGCCGGTCCGAGCGCGCCGACAAGGATCTCAGCCGTTCCCTGGGTATCAGGTCGCCCCGCGCGACGAACCCGTCCATGCAGGCACTCCCATTCGGGCGGGAGTATAGTGCGCCGCATGGGTCGCGTAACCCGGAGTCGCGGGCAACGGGTCATGGAGTGCTTCCGATCGGGTCACAGCGAGGCCGCCGACTGGCGCGCGGCGTTGGCGGCGTCCGCCCAGGCCGTGGGCCGCGTGGACGATCCCGGCGCGGTCGGCTTCGTCTACGCGACCGACGTCTTCGCCGACCGCTTCGACGCCATCGTCGCGGGCCTGCGCGCCGCCACGGGGGGTCGGGCGCTGGTTCGGCACGGTCGGCATCGGCGTGTGCGCCACCAGGACCGAGCTGTTCGACGGTCCGGGCCTGGTCGCGCTGGTCGGCACGGTCCCCAAGGGTTCGCTGGCGACCCATGGCGACGGTGGCACCCCGGCGCCGGGCGCATCCTTCGGCGTGGTCCACGCCGTGCCGACCGACCGTGCGGTGCTCGACGCGATCGACAGGTGCGCCCGGACCAGCGGCGCCTACCTGGTCGGCGCGCTGACGTCCTCGCGCGGTGATCACGTCATGGCGACCGGCGCGGGCGTCACCCGTCACGGCGTGTCGGCGGCCCTGTTCTCGCCCGACGTCGCGGTCGCGACCGGACTGTCCCAGGGCTGCGCGCCGCTCGGACCGGTGCGTCGCGTCACGGGCGCGCGCGACCAGACGATCAGCACGATCGACGGCCGACCCGCGCTCGAGGTCCTGGCGGCCGATCTGCACGCGGCCGGCGCGCGCGACGCCTCAGGGCTGCTGGTCGCCTTCCCCATCGCCGGCTCGGACACCGGCAACTACCTGGTACGCAACCTGGTGGGCATCGATCCGCGCGCGGGAACGGTGATGGTCGCCCACGACACCGCGCCGGGCGACGCCATCCAGTTCCGCCGGCGCGATGCCCAGGCCGCGCGCCAGGACCTGGACCGCATGCTCGCCGGGCTCAAGCGCCGGGCGCCCGACCCACGCGGCGCGCTCTACTTCAGCTGCCTCGCGCGCGGTCCCAACCTGTTCGGCCCGGACAGCCAGGAGTTGCGCGCCATCGCCGACGCCTTTTCCGGCGTGCCGCTGGCCGGCTTCTTCGGCAACGGCGAGATCTGCGCCGGTCGTCTCTACACCTACACCGGCGTGCTCGCGCTGTTCCTGTAACGCGTCACACCACCACCAGGTTGCGCGGCAGGGCGGACATGATGCGCAGGCCCTTGTCGGTCATCTCGAGCGTGTCGATGTAGGCCGCGCCGCTGCCGCCCGGCCAGTTCTCCCAAACATCCCACTGGTTCTCGAAGTTGAAGACCATCCCCGGCACGCACGGACGATCGGGCGTGCCCGCGCGCGGCTCGACCCAGTAGGTGCCGCACCAGTCGGGCGGGAACGCGATGCCCTGGTTGTAGCCGCCCGACCACCACAGGTATTTGCGCAGGCCGTGCTGGTCGACGTAGCGCTCGCCGATCTTGGCGGCTTGGCTCCACGGATCGCCCGGCTTCATGCCGGCGGCGATCGCGTCGATGCACCCGGCTGAGGTGTTCATCAGGTCGGTCCAGCGCCGGTCCGGCGCGCCCAGCGAGAACGTGCGGTTCAGGTTGACGTGGTAGCGGTGCAGCACGGCGCAGAAGTCGACGAACACCAGGTCGCCCTGCTTGATCTTGCGGTGCTGCGGCGGGCTGTGGTGCGTGCCAGCGCGCGGGCCCGTGCCGATCATGGTGCGGATGCCCGGTTGCCCGCCGCCGTCGCGCAGCAGCGAGTTCATGATCACCGCGTCCAGCTCGGTCTCCATGACGCCGGGCGCGATCGCATCGCGCGCCGCCGCCATGGCCTTGTCCGCCATGGCCGCGGCCTGACGCATGACCGCGATCTCGCGCGCGCTCTTGATCAGGCGCAGCTCCTCCACCAGCTGATGGCCGTCGCCGACCGTGGCGCCGCCTTGGCGCAGGCGCTCGGCGAAGTCGTCCATGACCGAGGCATGCGGCGAGTAGCCCCAGGCCTGGATGGCGATGCGGCCGCGCCCGAGGCCGCGCGTCGCCAGTTCATCCGCGATGATCTTGATGTGGTCGGCCACGTCGCCGCGCGCGTACCACACGGCGTCGGTGATCATGGGCGTGGTCGAGACGATCGTGGTGTGCCCCGTGTAATCGAAGAGCACGGTGTCGTCCCGGTCGGCCCGCACCAGCAGGCCGGTCATGTTGCGGCCGTGGTACCAGATCATGTCGTAGCCGCAGAGCCACGTCAGATCCGCCGGGATCGTCACGTAGAGGGCGTCGAAGCCCTTGGCCGCGAGCTGGCGGCGCACGCGCGCGCGCCGCTCGGCGTACTCCTCGGGCGGGAACGGCTGGGGCCAATCCACCTGGTCGCGCAGGTAGCGTTGCATCGTCATCCTCCCTTGCGGCGGTCCGATTGTATGCACAGGATGGCGGACGGACCACAAGGACGCCAGGAGGCAGCGTGGCCGACATCGACACCAGCCGCCGCGACCTGATCGAGGAGTTCCGGCGCAAACCCGTGGGCCGCCACAGCCCGGACCTGCGGGTCATGCTCAACACGCTGCGAAAGGGCCAGAAGGGGGAGAGCTGGGTGCTGGTCTGCATCGAGCCCCACCGGCGCTGGCGCCTGGCCAAGAAGGCCGCTGGTCGCGGCGGCGCCGTGCGCCTGGTCGGCGACGCGGTGTTCACCTCGCCCGAGCAGGCCGAGTGGGAGGTGTTTAAGCGGCTGTGGCGCGAGCGCACCGGGGAGGACCTGTCGTGAACGAACTCCCCTGCAAGCGCCTGGTCGGCTACGCCGACCGTATGAGCGCGTGCCCCGGCGACACGGTCGCGTTCATGGTCAGCGCCGAGGCGACGCCCCGCTACGAAGCGCGGCTCGTCCACCTGATCTCGGGCGATCGTCACCCCGACGGCTGCGGCTTCATCGAGCGCCCCGTCGCCAGCGCGATCGACGGCGCCTATGCGGGCCGGCCGCAGGCGCTGTACGCCGGAAGCTGCGCCGTGATCGACCCGCCGGGGCCGCTCGGCGCCCTCGGCGCCTTCACCTTGCAGGCGATGGTCTGGCCGACCACGCCCGACCGGCCGCGCCAGGTGGTGCTGGGCGCGCTCGACCCCGACACGTCGCGCGGCTTCGCCCTCGTCCTCGAACACGGCGCCGTGGCGCTTGCCGTCGGCGACGGCCGCGCGATCACGATCCACGGCTCGGGCGTCGCGTTGCCGGAGCGGCGCTGGGCGCTCATCGCCGCCAGCTACGACCCGGCGACCGGCACGGCGCGCGTGATCCAGGCGGTCGAGGCGAAACACGCCGACGCCCCACCCCCGGCCATCGCCGAGCACCGGGTTGTGGCCACGCCGGCACCAGCGAGCGCGCCTTTCACCATCGCCGGCATGCTGGCGGCGGCCGGCGCGCGCCCCCGCCCATGCCAAGTGTTCAACGGCAAGATTGACGCCCCGCGCGTCGCCGACCACGTCTGGTCCCACGCCGGTATGATTGCGGCGCGGGCGCGGGGGCCGTTGCCGCCCGGCACCGTCGCCGCGTGGGATTTTAGCCAGGGCATCGCCACCGACCGCATCCACGACCAGGGCCCAAACCGGCTGGATGGCCGCCTGATCAACATGCCGACCCGGGCCATGAAGGGCTGGACTTGGACGGGCGAGGAGCTCGACTGGAAACGTGCGCCCGACCAGTACGGCGCGATCCACTTTCACGACGACGACATGCACGACGCCGGCTGGGACGCGGATTTCCGCCTGACCGTCCCGGCCGACCTGCCGAGCGGCGTCTATGCCGCGCAGCTCGAGGCGGCGGGCGAGGTCGAGCACATCCCCTTCGTCGTCCGTCCGCCGCGCGGCCGCGCCACCGCCGACGCGGTCTTCCTGGTGCCGACCGCGAGCTACCTGGCCTACGCCAACGAGCGCGGCGGGCTGGAAGGCGGCGGCTACCTGCACGCCTTCGCCAACCACGTGGTGGCGTACGGCGCCAACGACCTGTGGTTGAACGACCACCCGGAGGTCGGCGGCTCGCTCTACGACCGGCACAGCGACGGTTCGGGCGTCGCCTACACCTCGCGCCTGCGCCCCATCGTCAACTTCCGCCCCGGCGTCACGGATGCGTGGATCGGCGCCGCCGGCACGGCGCCCTGGCAGTTCAACGCCGATCTGCCGCTGATCAGCTGGCTCGACGCCAAGGGCATCGCCTGCGACACGGTGACCGACGAGGATCTCGACGCCGAGGGCCTCGCCCTGATCGCACCCTACAAGGTGATCCTGACCGGCAGCCACCCGGAGTACTGGTCGAAGCCCATGTACGACGCGCTCTTGGGCTTCCTCGCGCGCGGCGGCCGGCTGATGTACCTGGGCGGCAACGGTTTCTATTGGCGCGTGGCGTTTCACCCGACCGTGCCGGGGATCATGGAGCTACGCCGGGCCGAGGACGGCATCCGCGACTGGGTCGCCGAGGGCGGCGAGTACTGCCACGCGTTCAGCGGCGAATATGGCGGCATGTGGTGCCGCATGGGTCGCTCGATCCACGCTCTGGCCGGCGTCGGCATGGCGGGCCAGGGCTTCGACGTCAGCACGTACTACCGGCGCGCCGAGGCAAGCTGCGATCCACGTTATGCCTGGGTGTTCGCCGGCGTGGACGGCGACGTGATCGGCGATTTCGGCACCGTCGGCGGCGGCGCCGCCGGGCTCGAGGTCGACCGGTGCGATTTCGCGCTGGGCTCGCCGCGTCACACCGTGGTGCTCGCCGCGTCCGAGAACCTGTCGGACTCCTACTTCCCGCCGCCCGAGGAGATCAACAACGCCTCGTCCATGATGGACGCGCGGCAGAACCCCAACGTCCGCGCCGACATGACGCTCTACACCACGCCCCGTGGTGGCGCGGTCTTTTCGGTCGGCTCGATCACGTGGATCGGCAGCCTGTCGCACAAGCGGTTCGACAACAGCGTCAGCCGCGTCACCGAGAACGTACTGCGCCGCTTTCTCGACGCCGCGCCGCTCGGCTGAGCGAAGAGGGCGGGCCTGCTTGGCCCACCCCCTCGTCCTCCAACGCTTACACCGCCTTGGCTTGGCCGGTGGCGCGCTCGACCAGCCGGCGGTTGAACGGGCTGGTCGGCTTGACGTCCAGACGTTCGGCGGTCAGAGCCCGGGCCAGGGCGTATTCGCCCGCGCGCAGCGCCGCCTCGATCAGGGTCAGGTCGAGCAGGTCACGCTGCGCGTGGCTGCCGCCGAAGCGCGCCGCCCGGTTGCGGATCGGCAGGATCAACTCGATCGTATGCTTGTAGTCGCCGTCGCCGAAAGCCTTGATCGCCTTGGTCGCGGCGTGGCCGACGTCACGCGTGAACATGACATTGTCGCCCTGCCCCTTCAGCACCGCGGCCTGGGATTCCAGCACGGCCTTCTGCAGGTCGGTACGGCCGGCGCCGACGAACGCCATCATGGCGTGCATGTCGTTGAAGGCGTAGATGCCGGCCCGTGCCATGGGGGTCCAACCGTCGGCCACCGCGTTCCAACGGTCGCCCACGTCGATGCCCCGCAGGGCGAGGCGCCACATCATGGCCGAGGCGTCGAGCATGTCCATCGCCAACGGCGAGGGCGTGCCGTAGATCGGCCCGTCGTAGAGCGCCAGCACCTGGTCGATCTCGCCGAGGTCGAGGTGATAGAGCGCGAGGTGCCACCAGTTGTGCACCTTGAAGAAGCTGTCCTCGGACCAGGCGGCGGTATCGCCGCGCATCCAGGCGATGCCGTCCTTCTGGCGGCCCTGCATTTCGAGCACATGGGCGACCGCGTGCCAGGCCCAGCCGTCGCGACGCTCCAGCGCCGCCGCCTTGCGCCCCTGCGCTTCGGCGCGGGCGTAGTCGCCGGCCTCCCCGAGACCGAAGGCATGCATGCCGAGCATCGCGTGGTAACCGGGCATGCCCTGGCTCCAAGCGGGCAGCGCGCGGGCGATGCGGTCGCGCAGCATGCGCGACTCGCCGGTGAAGAAATCGATCTGGTGCCCGGTCTGCAGCGCCAGCAGATCGCGCGGCTGCTCGATCGCTACGTCCTGCAAGGCGCGGCTGGCGTCGTGCCAGCGGCCTTCGATCAGGTGCCCGATGGCGGTCAGGTGTCCCTGTTCGCGCGCGTCCGCCTTGTGCTGGCGCGCGGCCTCCAGGCACGCGCGCGCCACCGGCAGGGCGTCGACCTCGGTGCCCAGCAGGTGCAGGTACGCCTTGAGCGCGTGGGCCATGACGAAGCCCGGGCTGGCGCCGATCGCTTCGTCCACCGCCGCGACCGGATCGCCGACGTAGCAGCGGAACAGGGCGGTCGCGCGGTCGTAGGCCGTGGCGCTGGCCGCGTTGGCACCGCTGAGCGGCAGGCCGTGGGGGTCCTTGTGCGTCATGGGGTCGTCTCCGTTCCGCAGCAGTCGTTGGTCGATGGCGGCAACGTCGCACCGCGCCAAGGTAACCAGCGTGGTAAATTGCGTGGAAAATTTGTGACATTCTGCCTGAATATGATCAATTTGGAAAAGAATTCCCACATTCGTTGGCGGAAATCTGGACTGGACCCTGTCACGGCACGGTCTTGCGGGTCCCCCGTGCCGGGCGCACCATCGCCGGCGCCGCCACCGACACCGGGAGTTCGCCATGCTGATCAAGACCTATGCCGGGCTCAAGGCCCAGGGCCGCGAGAAGGTCGTGGCCAACGGCAGTGCGCGCACCATGCGCTTCCTGACCCAGGCGGACCGCCTGGGCTTCACGATCTCGGACGTGCATCTTAAGGCCGGGGCCGAGAACGTGCTCTGGTACAAGAACCACTGGGAGGCCAACTACGTCATCGCCGGCCGGGGCGAGGTAAAGGACCTGGGCACCGGCGCGGTGTACGTCCTCGAGCCGGGCGTCATGTACATCGTCGGACCCAAGGACCGGCACGGCATGAAGGTGATCACCGACATGCACCTGATCAGCGTGTTCAACCCGGCGTTGCAGGGCGACGAACAGCACGACGCCGAAGGCACCCTGGCGCCGAGCGGGCCGCTGCCCCCGGGCCCGCCGGCGGCGTGATCGTGGCGCTCAAGCGACCCGCACGAGCACGAGATCGGTCGCCGCGAAATCGCCGCCCTTGCACAGCAGCGGCTCGACGCGCGACGCGGCCAGGGCATAGACCGCGCAATCACCGAAGTTGAGCGCGGCGTCGTGCTGGCCCTTGCCGAAGCGCACAAAGGCGTCGCGCGCGATGGCGGCTTGGTCCGCGTCGAACGGCACGATTTTCGGGCTCGTCGCCGCCAGGAAGTCGTCGAAGTCTCGGGCGCCCGCGTCGCCCTTGCGCGCGCGCGCGACGATGCCGCACTCGAGCACCGTCACGGCCGACATGAGGCGGACCGTGCTTTCCTCGATGGCGACGGCGAAGCACTGTGCGTCGGGTTCGCGTCGCAGGATTGCGAACACGGCCGACGCATCGATGACCATCACGCGCCTCGCGTCATGGAGTCGTAGCCGAGGATCTCGTCGTCCGTGCGTTCGTCGCGATCGGGGCGCGCCGCGTGGCGCTCGCCGATGTCAAGCAGCCGCTGCGCTAGGCCGGCCGGGCGCGCGCGCTTTAGTTCCCGATCCAGTTCCGCGCGCAAGGCATCGATAATCACCTGCGTCATGGGCAAGCGCCGGCGCCGCGCGAGCTCGCGGGCCAGCCTGTCGGCCTCGGCGCTCTTGATGTTCAGAGCCATGGTGTAGATGCTATACGATCATCTTCCTGGAAGAAACAGCTAGTTCGCATCACCCACCAGCCCCAGTTCCTCGAGCGCGTGGCGCGCCTCGGCGTGGCCCTTGTTGGCCGCCGTGGCGAGCCACATCGTGGCCTCGCTCTCGGTGCATAGCGGCCGCACGGCCGCATCGTCCTCGGTCGTGCCGACCGACGCGGTCAGGCACGCCAGGCCCGCCAGATACTGGGCCTGGACAAAGCCCTTGCGCGCCGCCCGACGCATCATGATGAAGGCGATCCGCGCGTAGCGGCTGGCGCCGCGCCCGTCGTAGTGCGCCAACTCCAGCGCGGCCAGCGCCGGGCCGTGATCGCGCGCCGCCGCGCACCGCCACCAGCGCGCGGCCTCGGCATCGTCGCGGGGAATACCGTCGCCCTCGGCATGGAGCAGCCCCAGCGCGTACTGCGCCTGGGCGTAGCCCGCTTCGGCCGCCTGGCGCAGGTGCGCCAGCGCGGCACCCGCGTAGCCGTGACGTTCGAGCGCGCGGCCGAGCTGATAGGCGAGGCGCAGCGAGGCCGGATGATCCTCGAGCGCCGAGCGGCACGCCTTGAGCGCCACCGGTTCGATCGCCTCGTAGGCCACGCCCTCGGCGACGCGGTCGGGATCCCACGGGTGCGCGGCCAGCAGGTCGCACGCCGTGAACGGGGTGGGGTCGTCGGCCGCGGCGGGCGATGCCAGCGCCAGTCCGACGGCCAGCGCGCGGGCAATCCGCCGCGCCATCGCGCCGCCTACCAGGGGATCGGCGCGCGGTCGCGGAAGAAACCGCCGTGGGGTCCGTTCTTCGGCAGGGTGGCCAGCCACACGCCGGTGTCGGCGCCCTGGGCCACCGTGCGCGTGGCGTGCGGGCCGCCCATGTCGGTCCTGACCCAGCCGGGGCAGAACGCGTTGATCAGGACGCCGGTGCCCTTGAACTCGGTGGCGAGCAGGGCGGTCATGGCGTTCAGGGCCGTCTTCGACATGCGGTAGGCCGCCTCGCCGCGCCCCATGCGGCTGAGCTGGCCCGAGCCGCTGGAGACGTTGACAATCCGACCATTGCCCCGCTTCACCATGCCGGGCAGCACCGCCTGGCACAGCCAGAACGGCCCGTAAAGGTTGGTCAGCAGCGTGGCGTGGAGCACCTTGCGCGTGGTGGCGAGCGCGCCGGCGCTGGGCGTGCCGGCGGCGTCGTAGCCGCCCTCCAGATAGACCCCGGCGTTGTTGACCAGCACGTCGATGACCGGGACGTCGCGCGCCAGCCGGCGCACGCTCGCCTGGCTGGTGACGTCCAGCGCGTGGAACGCCACGTCGCCACCCTCGGCGACGAGCGCCTTGGCCGCGGCGCGGCCCTTGCGCGCGTCGCGCGCCGTCACGACTACCCGGTAGCCGCGCCGCGCCAGCTCGCGCGCGATCTCGTAGCCGATGCCCCGGTTCGCGCCGGTCACGACGGCGGTGCGCTTCGATCCCTTGGCCACGTTATCCTCCCTCTGCCACGCGCGCTGGAGTATCGTGTGGTCCCTGCGACTCAGGCAAGGGGCCCGCCATGACCGGAACGACGACGGCCGCGCGCAAGTCCAGCGGCGGCTAAGCTCAGCGCCCCGACTACGACGTGCATTTCGAGCCGTGCCCGCGCCGCCTGCGCGTCGCCTTCGCCGGCCAGACGATCGCCGACACGACGCGCAGCCAGTACCTGTTCGAGACCGCCCACATCCCGGTCTACTATTTCCCGCGCGCCGACCTGCACATGGATCTGGCGGCGTATCGCGTGACACGCAACGGTCGGCCGATCCAGCTCGGCCCGCGCGAATACACCCTGCTGCGCCATCTCATGGAGCACCCGGGCCGCGTCTTCTCGCGC
>VGDP01000047.1 GCA_016869675.1 Alphaproteobacteria bacterium
CGTCTCGGCGCGCAGCTCGGTCGCATAGGTTGCCCGGAAGACAGCGCGCCACGGGTCGAGCGGCGCCGCGCCCGCCGGCACAAGCCGCGCGCCGTGCCGAAGCGCGGTCGCCACGGCTCGGGCGCGGGCGCGCGCCACGCGCCAGGCGGTCCGCTCGTCGCGCGCGTGCACCAGCACGGTCGGCTGAGCGAAGCGCGCCCAGACCGAAGGACTCCAGACCTCCGGCGCCATGGCGCGCTCGAACGCATCGAGCGTCATGACCGCCACCTTGACCGGCGTCGGCGCGGGGGCCGTCGGCGCGCTCAGGTGGAACACGTTGGGCGGCAGCAGCCGGTTGGCCAGCGCCAGGCAGGAGGCGTCGTAGACTGCGCGGTAATCGTCGACCAGGGCGTAGACGTCGACGACACCCTCGAACGTGCCTCGGCGCAGGCACGAGCCGTAGAACAGCACCGCCGCCACGGCCGCGCCGAAGCGCGCGCGCACCGCCGTGACCACCGCGTCGGTGCCGGCCGGCACCGGGCGCTGGTCGTCCTCGGCGACCAGGCCGGCCAGGGTCTCAAGCGGGTCGGGCGGGCTCATGGCCGCACGAAACGCACCGGCGCGCCGGCGCGAATGCTCAGCGGCCGTCCGGGTTCCAGCCGCAGCCACTCGCCGTCCAAGAGCGCCTCGTGCTCCAGCACGACTGTGACGCGCGCCGCCCGCGCGCTGCGGTACGCCTCGGCCATCCACGCGCGCGGCCGGGCGCTTAGCAGCGCCGGCACGGCGCAGGCGAAAGATGGCGGCGGCGCCGCGATGTCCAGCACGTTGATGGCCCCGGGCCCCCGGCCCCAGAACGGATGCAGGCCGAGCACCAGCCGCTCCAGCGTGGTCGCCAGCATCAGGAAGCGCGGCCCCGCGACCGCTGGCAGGTCGTCGCGCGTGACGGTCATGGGCACGCCGCGCGACAGGCGGCTGCCACGTCCGCCGGCCAGCAGGCACAGGGTCGTCGCGGCGATGCCCAGCACCGTCCCGGCGGTGTTGGCGAAGCGGCCGCGCTCGATGTGCCGGCGCGTCAGATGCGTGCCGAACGCCAGCGCGCCCGCGCCGAAGAAGAAGCCGATCTCGGTGGTACCGTCGCCGCGCTCGACCACCAGCGGCGCGCGCTCGACCGTGACGTCGTCGAGCCCGGGGCAGCGCAGGCGAGCCACCAGCCGCGCGAACGCCTGGGCGCGCCCACCGCGCGGGCCGACGTCGCCGGCGATCAGGTTGGTGGTTCCCGAAGCCAGCGCCATGATCGCCGGCGGTGTCGCGAACGCCTGGCCGAGGCCCGCCAGCACGGCGCGCACGGTGCCGTCGCCGCCGTCGACCACGACCACGCCGACGCCCGCTCGCGCAAACTCGGCCAGCACGGCGGGCAGCTCGGCTACGCGCGCCACCGCGCGGTGCAGCGCGCCCGCCGCCGCCGCCGCCGCCGGATCGACGCCGAACCCGGCGCGCCGGTTGCGTCCGCTCGCGGGGTTGCTCACCACCCCGATCGGAGTCATGCCGGGCCGTCGAGCCACGAGGCGATGCCGGCGCGCCGCGCCACCAGCGCCTGGGCGATGCGCACGAAATGAAAGCCGAGCGAAAGGGCGGTCCACGCCGCCATCGCGACGAAGCCCAGGTCCGGCCGACCCGCCACGGCCGCCACGCTCAGGATCAGCAGGTTCGGGTTGCGCCTGGCCGTGATCAGGCGGAAGCGCGAATCGAGCCGGCGCCAAACGTGCAGCTCAAGACGGAACAGCCACAGGAACAAGCCTTCCTGCAGGCGTCCGACCACGTAGCCGCCGACCACCAGGGCGACGATGGCGTCGTGCCACGGCCCGGCCAGGCCGGCATCCTCCAGCGCCGCCGCCCAGGCCAGGTACCAGAACGGCGGGTGGATCAGGTCGATGCCGTGGTCGAAGGCGTTGCCGAACCGGCTCGATGTCAGGGTGACGCGGGCGAGCTTGCCGTCGACCGTGTCGAGGAAACACATGGCCCAAGCGCACGCCAGCCCGGGCAGGAACGCGCCCTGGCGGAACAGCACCAAAGCCGCGATCACGAAGCCCAGGCTGACCCAGGTCACCAGGTTGGGCGACAGGCCCAGCGCCGCACACGCGCGCGTCGCGTGGTACGCGGGCCACGGCCACACGTACTTGGTCACCAGATCGGTGACGCCCTTGTAGGACGCGTCGTACAGGCGGTGCTCCACGTCGCGGCGGCGCGCACCGTCGAGCGCCAGCAGCAGCGGCCGTGCCCGCTTGCGCAGGGCCTGGTTGTGCGCCGAGGCGAGCGTTGTCGCGTCCAGCGCGTCCATGCCGACCGGCGGCGCGCCCGCACCGGCCAACGCCGCGACCAACGCCGATGCCTCGGTCGCCGCCACATGTCCGGCCACCGCGCGGCCCGCGTCGTCCACCAGCACCGCGCCCGGCCGGGCGACCAGCGCGCGCACCAGGCCTTCGTCCAGCACATGGTCGCCGCGCGCGACGACGACGGTCCCGGTGGTCGGGGGCGCATCGGGATCGCGCGAAATCGGCGCGACGCCGGCGCGGGCCAACGCGCGCGCCAGCCGTTCGGCCGACGCGATACCGAAGGGGTGGATCGCGTGGTCGCCCACAATCAGGCCGCCGGGTGCCGCGCGCGTCACGGGGCCCCTCCGGGTCGCCGCGCCGCGGCTGGGTCTTGGTGTCGGGTCATGGTGGGACTATTTGATACACTCCACGCCCGTCCGCCGCGAGACCGCAGCGTCCATGACCGCCTTCTCCCTGGCCCATCTGTCCGACCCGCACCTGCCGTTGCCGCCGCCGCGGCTTGGCGAGCTGGGCTCCAAGCGCGTCCTCGGCGCGCTGTCGTGGCTGCGGCGCCGGCGCGTGGTGCACCGGCGCGAGGTGCTGGCCGCCCTGGTCGCGGACCTGCGCGCTCAGGCGCCCGACCACGTGGCGCTGACCGGCGATCTCTGCAACATCAGCCTGCCCGCCGAGTTCGAGCAGGCCGCCGCCTGGCTCGAGGCGCTGGGGCGGCCAACCGACATCACCGTGGTGCCCGGCAACCACGACGCCTACGTGGCGGTCGATGCGGCCGTGGGGCTCGACCGTTGGCACGCCTACATGGCGGGCGACGACGGGCGGGGGTTCCCGGCGCTGCGCGTGCGCGGGGCGATCGCGCTCATCGGCGTCAATACCGCCGCGCCCATGGGCTGGACCAGCGCCGGCGGCCTGGTCGGCGCCGCGCAGACCGAGGCCGCTGCCGATCTGCTCGGCCGCACCGGCGCCGAGGGGCTGTGCCGCGTCGTGCTGATCCACCACCCGCCGGTCGACGCCGGACCCCGGCGCAAGCGCCTGATCGACGCGGAGCCCTTCGCCCGTGCGCTCGAACGCGCCGGCGTCGAGCTGGTGCTGCACGGCCACACGCACGGCGCCTGCCTCGCGCGGCTCGACACCACGGCCGGCCCGGCGCCGGTGATCGGCGTGCCGTCGGCCTCGGCCCGGCCGGTGCGCCACGCCGAGGCGGCGGCGTGGAACCTCTACCGCATCGCGCGCGAGGGCCGGCGCTGGCGCATCGACGTGACGACCCGCGCGCTTCAGGGCGTCGGCTTCGCCGATCAGGCGGCCTTCGCGTTGGCGGCCTGAGGGCGCTGGCACGGCGGGCGCGGCCCCATTATCGTGCGCGCCATGACCGTCAACGCCACCATGACCAAGTTCGGCTACCCGGCGACGCGCCTGGCTGAGGGCGCGCGCTGGGTGGTGCTGGCGCGGCCGCAGCAGGTCACGCTGGGCTCGCTGGTGCTAGTGTGCAAGGATCCGGCTCGCGCGTTCGGCGCGCTGGACGCCGAGGCCATGGTCGAACTCGGCCGCCACGTTGCGGCCGCCGAGGCGACGCTCGCGCGCCTGTTCGCCTACGACCGCATCAACTACCTGATGCTGATGATGGTGGACCCGGACGTCCACTTCCACGTCTTCCCGCGCTACGCCCAGCCGCGCGACTTCGCCGGCGTGACGTTCCGCGACGAGGCCTGGCCCAAGCCGCCCGATCCGACCCGGCCGCTCGACCTGCCGGCCGCCGTGGTGCCGGCGCTGACCGCCGCGCTCGGCGCCGCCTGGCCGACCTGACCGGGCCGCCGCTGGCGGCGCCATGGCCATCCTGGACCGCTACATCGTCACCGAGGCGCTAAAGCCGCTCGGCCTCGCGCTCGCGGTCGTGCTGGCGGCGCTGCTGCTCGAACGGCTGCTGCGGCTGCTCGATCTGCTCGCCAACAAGGGCGGGCCGCTCACGCTCGTGCTGCGCATGATCGCCAACCTGGTGCCGTACTACATGGGCATGGCGTTGCCGGCCGCGTTCTTCCTCGCGGTGTTCGCCGTGATGAGCCGGCTCGCCGCCCAGAGCGAGCTCGACGCCACGTTCGCCGCCGGCGTCGGGTTCATGCGCCTGATCGCGCCGCTGGTGGCATGCGCCGCCGTGCTGGCCATGGTCAGTCTGGCGCTGTTCGGCTGGCTGCAGCCACACGGCCGCTACGCCTACCGGGCGGTGCTGCACATGGTCGGCACGGCAGGCTGGCAGGTGGCGATCGAACCGGGCGCCTTCATCGGCGATGGCCGCACGACCCTGATGGCCGAGGGCATCGACGCGTCGCGGGATGAATTGACGGGCGTGTTCATCGAATGGCGCGACGGCGCGCGCGGTGCCACGACGACGGCGAGCGCGGCGCGCTTGGCGAAGGGGACGCGCGCGGGCACCGTGGTGGTCGAGCTGTTCGACGGTGTGCAAATCCGCTCGGACCCAGGGCTCGGCGATGCGTCGGCGCTGCGCTTCGACCGGCTCGACGTCGAGCTCGACATCGCCGCCGAGGCGACGCCGTTCCGCGTGCGCGGCGAAGGCGAACGGGAACTCACGCTGGCCGAGCTGTGGGCCGCGCGCGCGGATGACGGCGCCCAGGGCGCGCGCAACCAAGCCGAACTGCACGCCCGCCTGGTGCGCGCCGCCTCGCTCCTCATCCTCCCCTTCGTGGCGGCACCATTCGGTCTGGCGGCCAAGCGCACGCGCCAGGGTGCTGGGCTGGTCGCGGCGGCCCTGGTTCTGCTGATCTACCACCACCTGCTGCAGTTCGGCGAAAGCCTGGCGGATCTGGGGCGCGTGCCCGCGGCGCCAGCGCTGTGGCTGCCGTTCGCGGCGTTCGCGGCGTTCGGGCTGTGGCTCAGCGCGCACGCGGCGCGCACGCCGGGCGCCGGTCCGCTCGATGGCGCGCTCGATGCGCTCGACGGCCTCGGCCGGCGGCTCGCCGTCCGGCGCGCTCGGTCATGACGCTCGCCGACCGCTATCTCGCGCGACTGTTCGCCACGCGCTTCGCCGCCTGCCTGCTCGGCTTCGCGGCGGTGGTGCTGCTGCTCGATCTGCTGGAGAACGCCACCGCCATGATGACGCGCGGCGAGGGCGGGCTCGGCGCGGTCGCCACCTACGCGGGCCTGCGCCTGCCGCTGGTGCTTGTGCAGCTCGTGCCGATCGCGGCGCTGGTCGGCGCGCTGCTGGCGCTGGCGCGCGTCGGCCAGACGCTCGAGCTCGTCGCGATCAAGGCGGCGGGACGCTCTTACTACCGGGTCCTCGCTGGGCTCGTGCCGGTCGCGCTCGCGGTGGCGGCGCTGCACTTCGCGCTGAACGACCTGGTGGCGCCCGACGCCGATCGCGCGCTGCGCGTCTGGCTGGAGCGCACCGCCGAACCGGACGAGGACATCGAGCGCCTTTGGGTGCGCGACCGCGGCACTATCCTGGCTTTCGAAGGCGTCGATCCGGACGGCCGCTGGCTCAGCGCGCCCCTGATCGTCGAGCGCGACGCGGCCGGCGTGGCGACCGCACGCACCGAGGCGCGCGCCGCCGAGCACGGCGAAGGCGGCTGGGTGCTGCTGGACGCGACCCGCGTCGCGGCCGACGGCACGGTCACGCGCGCGGCGCGCCTACCGTGGGCGACGCGCATCGTCCCCGACGACCTAGCCGGGCTGGCGCGCCCGGCCCAGGTGTACGCTCTGGCCGACCTGGCGGCGCTGCGCGACGACGCGCGGCTGGGTACGCGCACGCGCGCCTTCTATCAGGTGCAGTGGCACGAGAAGTTCGCGGCGCCGCTGGCGGTGCCGCTGATGATCCTGATCGCGGCACCGGTGGCGCGCGGCGTGCGCGGCCGTGCGGGCACGCTCGGCCGGCTGGTGTTCGGCGGCGCCGTGGCGTTCTGCTACCTTTTGGGCGACGGCTTGGCCCAGGTCGTCGCCGAGGCGGGCGTGCTGCCGCCCGCGCTGGCCGCCTGGGCGCCGACGCTGGTGTTCGCCGCCGCCGCCGGGGCCGTGCTGGTCGCCACCGAGGAATGATCGCTCCTCCGCCATGAAGGTCTGGATCGACGCGGCCGACACGGCCGCCCACGAACGGCTGTTCGGCCTGACGCTGGTCGAGCGCTCGCGCCGCGCGCTCGCGCGGCTCGCACCGGCGCCCTTGATCGTCGTCTCGACGGATGCCGGCGCAGCCGGCGATCGGTTGGCGCGCGATATGGCCGGGTCCACGGGAACGGTCCTCGTGCTGGACGGCCGCGACGTCATCGATCCGCGCGTGATCGCGCATCTTGCCGCTGAACCGTCGCCGCGCGCCGTCGCCCTGCCCGAAGGCGCGCGCCTGGCACTGGCCCGCGTCGAGGATCTGGCCGTGGCCGCAGGCGCTACCGACGTGGACGCGGTCGTGGACGGGCTGCGCGCCGCCGGCCGCGTCGCCGACTTCGACGCGCAAGGCCTGCCCGGCTTCGTCGTGAACCTGCGCCGCGAGGTGCCGGCCTACGGCTACCGCCTGACGGACCTGACCGCGCGCGCGGCCTGCGCGCGCGCCATGTTCCGCGCCAACTACAAGGGCTCGACCGATTTCCTGACCAAGTGGGTCTACCCCCCGCTGGTCTGGCGCCTGACCCGCTGGGCCGGGGACGCGCGCCTGCACCCCACCTGGGTGACCATCGCCGGCATCGTGCTGGCCTTTGCCGCGGTGCCGCTGTTCGCCACCGGCGCCTGGGTGCCGGGGCTGGCCTGCGCCTATGCCATGAGCGTGCTCGACTCGGTCGACGGCAAGCTCGCGCGCCTGACGCTGACCGATTCGCCGCTCGGCAACCTGCTCGACCACGGCCTCGACATCGTGCACCCGCCGCTGTGGTACTTCGCCTGGGCGTGGGCGCTGTCGGATCAGGGCGCGGCCAGCGCCATCGTGCTGGCCGGGGTCTGGCTGTGCGTCGTCTACGTGCTCGACCGGTTGATCCTCATGGTCGCCAAGGCGCGCTTCAAGCGCGGGCTGCACGCCATGACACCGCTGGACGGCGCCGTGCGCACCGTGATCGCGCGGCGCAATGTCAACCTAGTGATCATGACCGTCGGGTTGGCCCTGGGTCACGGTGTCGCCGCGTTCGTGGTCGTGCTGGCGTGGCACGTGCTGACCGCGCTGTGGCACGGCGCGCGGACGCTTTGGCTGGCCGCGCGCTCGCCGCGACCCTTGTCGGCGACCGCCGGGCGGCCCTAAGATCGCGGCCAGCCATGGACTTTTCGTCATGAACGCCGCTAAGGCTTGGCGCGGCCGCAGCTACGACCTGGGCAAGATGGACCTGCGCGCGCTCGTGCGCGTGTTCGCCACCTACCGGGCGGTCTTGGTCTACGTCGCCTTGACGCTCGCCGCCGCCGCGCTGGCCACCCTTGCCTACGACGGCGATGGCGTCGGGCTCTCGCTGGCGGTCGTGCTGGCGCTGCTCGTCTACCCTCTCGTCTGGTACGGCCTGCATCGATTCGTCCTGCACGGCCGCTGGCTGTACCGCTCGCCGCTGACGGCGGCGCTGTGGAAGCGCATTCACTTCGACCACCATCAGGACCCGCATCGGCTCGAGGTGCTGTTCGGCGCGCTCCACACCACGATCCCGACCATCGCGCTGGCCACCATGCCGGTGGGCTGGCTGGCCGGCGGCCCGGCGGGTCTGGCCGCCGCCTTCGCCACGGGGCTCGCGATCACGGTCGGCTACGAGTTCTGCCACTGCGTCCAGCACCTGAACGTCAAGCCGCGCCAGGCTTGGCTGGTCCAGCTCAAGCAGCTGCACCTGGCGCACCATTTCCAGGACGAGAACGGCAACTTCGGCATCGTCAGCTTCGCGCCCGACCGGCTGTTCGGCACGTACTACGGGCTGGCGGAGGATCGGCCGCGCAGCGCCACCGTGTTCAACCTCGGCTACGACGAGGCCGAGGCGGCGCGCTTTCCCTGGGTGGCGCGCCTGAGCGGGCGTGCGCCCATGGCCCAGCCACCGGGCTTCCGCGATACGGCCGGAGCGGCGGGCGAGCGCTGAACCCTTGAGCGAACCCGGGCCTGTCACCGTCGTCGCGGTCAGCGATCACGCGAGCCTGGACGCGTTCATCGACGTGCCGCGCCGGTTGCAGCGCACCGACCCCGCGTTCGTGGCGCCGCTGGCGCTGGAGCGGCGGGAGGCGCTGGATCGCGCGCGCAACCCCTACTTCCGCCACGCCGAGGTACAGTTCTGGCTGGCGCTACGCGATGGCCGGCCCGTGGGCCGCATCAGCGCCCAGATCGACCGCCTGCATCTGGCGAAGTTCGCCGACGCGACCGGCTTCTTCGGCCTGATCGAGGGCGCGGACCGCGCCGTGTTCCGCGCGCTGTTCGGCGCCGCCGAGGGCTGGCTCGCCGAACGAGGCATGGGCCGCGCCGTCGGGCCGTTCAGCCTGTCGGTCAACGAGGAATCGGGTCTGCTAGTCGAGGGCTTCGCCACGCCGCCCATGGTCATGATGGGCCACGCGCCGGCGGCCTACGGCGGCCACGTCGAGGCGTGCGGCTACGCCAGGATCAAGGACCTGCTGGCGTACGACTACGACATCGCGACGCCGCTGCCGGAGGGCGCGCGACGCATGGTGGCGCGTGTGGGCGATCGGGTGCGCGTGCGCGCCGCGATCCGCAAGACCTACGACGCCGACGTGGCCGCGGCGCTGGCGCTCTACAACGAGGCGTGGGCGGCCAACGCGTTCGCGCTGCCGCTGACCGAGGACGAGCGGCGCCATATGGCCGCATCCATGAAGCCGCTGGTCGATCCGGATCTGTTGGCGCTGGCCGAGCTCGACGGCCGCCTGGCCGCTTTCGCCGTGGCGCTGCCCAACATCAACGAAGCGATCGCCGATCTGGACGGACGCCTGCTGCCGCTCGGCTGGGCCAAGCTTCTGTGGCGGCTCAAGGTGCGCGGCGTGCGCTCAGCCCGCATGCCGCTCATGGGTGTACGGCCCGACGTGGCCGGCACGCCGGTCGGCGCGGCGCTCGCGGTCATGGTCATCGACGCGGTGCGCACGGCCGCGCTGGCCAAGGGGTACGCGCGCGCCGAGCTGAGTTGGCTTCTGGAGGATAACCTGCCCGTGCGCCGCCTGGTCGAGGCAGTGGGCGCGCGCGTCGCCAAGACCTACCGGCTCTACGCCAAGGCCTTGCCGGGCGCCGCCGGGGCAGCGGCGTGACCGCGCGGACCGCCACCGCCTTGGTGCTGGCCGCGTCGCGCGGGCCCGAAGACCCGATCGCGCGCCAGGCCGGCGTCGGCCACAAGGCGCTCGTGCCTGTGGGCGGCCGGCCCATGCTGCAGCGCGTGGTCGAGGCGTTGGGGGCGAGCGGCTGCGTCGGGCGCATCGTCGTCAGCATCGACCGCGCGGCGGTGCTGGCCGCCTGCCCTGCGCTGGCCCAGGCCGCGGCCGCGGGCGGGCTCGAGGCGTTGGCCAGCCGGGCCTCGGCCTCGGCCAGCGTCGCGGCCGCGTTCGACGCGCTCGAGCCGCCGATCCTAGTCACCACGGCCGATCACGCCCTGCTGACGCCCAACCTGGTGCGCCGCTTCTGGGCGGGCGTGCCCGAGGGCGTCGACGTCGCCGCCGGCATCGTCGAGGCGCGCCTGGTCCGGGCCGCGTTCCCAGAAGCCCGGCGCACGTTCCTGGGCTTCCGCGACGGCGCGATCAAGGGCACCAACCTGTTCGCCCTCATGACGCCAGGCGCGCGCGCCATCGCCGACTTCTGGGCGCGCGCCGAACGCCACCGCAAACGCCCGCTGCGCCTGCTGGTGCAGGTCGGGCCGCTGACCGGGGTCGCCTTCGCGGCGGGGTTGCTCACACGCGCGGGCGCCGTGCGCCGTCTGGAACGGCGCACCGGCCTGAACATCGCCCTGGTGCCGTTGGACGACGCCCTGGCCGCGATCGACGTGGACAAGGCCGACGACCTGGCGCTCGCCGAACTCCTGCTGGCCGCGCGCGAGGGCGACCGGTGACGCTGACCCTGCTCACCTGGAACGTCAACTCGGTGCGCCTGCGCGTGCCGCTGCTGGCGCCGTTGGTCGATGCCGCGCGGCCCGACGTGATCGCGCTGCAGGAGACCAAGGTGGCGGATGGGGGGTTCCCCCTCGCCACCTTCGCCGAACTCGGCTACGGCCACGCCGCGCTCAACCAGGGCGCGCGCGGTCACGGCGGCGTCGCCATCCTGTCGCGCCTGCCGATCGCCCACGTCGAGCGGCCGACCTGGTGCGATCGCGCCGATGGCCGCCACGTCTACGCCACGCTGCCCGACGGCATCGAGGTGCACAGCCTCTACGTGCCCTCGGGCGGCGAAGAGTCGGACCCTGCGGCGAACCCGCGCTTCGCCCACAAGCTGCGCTTCCTGGCCGACGTGGCCACCTGGTTCGCGGCGCGCAAGCGGCCGCGCAACCGCTTCGTCCTGATGGGCGACCTTAACGTGGCGCCGCTCGAATCCGACGTCTGGTCGCACCGCCAGCTGCTCAAGGTGGTCAGCCACACACCGGCCGAGGTCAAGGCGTTGGCGAGCCTGCAGCGTGCACACGACTGGATAGACGCCGTGCGCTATTTCGTGCCGGCGGACGAGTGGCTCTACTCTTGGTGGAGCTACCGCGCCGCCGACTGGGCCGCCTCAGACAAGGGCCGGCGGCTTGATCACGTGTGGGTCACGCCGCCCTTGCGCCGGCGGCTGCGCGCCGCCGCGGTGCTCAAGGACGTGCGCGGCTGGGAACCGGCGTCCGATCACGTGCCGGTCACGGTCACCCTGGACGCCTGAGCGGCCGTCGTGTAGCGAAGCGCCATGGACACCCCGCTCGACCTGGCGATCGACGGCGCGGTCGCCACCATCACGCTCAACCGGCCGGACAAGCACAACGCCATCGGCATCGCCGACCTTGCGACGCTGCACGCGCTGCTCGACCGCGTGGCGTCCTCGTCGTCCCGCGTCCTGGTGCTGACCGGGGCGGGGCCCAAGGCCTTCTGCGCCGGCATCGACCTGGGCGACATCCTGGCCACCGACTGGCGCGCCAACCCGGTCGAGGCGCTGATCGACCGGGTGGAAGGCTACGCGCTGCCCACCGTCGCCGCGCTCAACGGTCTGGTCTACGGCGCCGCGGCCGATTTGGCACTCGCCTGCGACCTCCGGCTCGGCGTCACGGGCCTGCGGCTCGGCATGCCGCCGGCGCGGCTCGGCGTCGTGCTGCACGAAAGCGGGCTGCGACGCTTCCAGACGCGGCTCGGCGGCAACGCCGCCCGGCGTCTGCTGCTGGGCGACGCGACGTTCGACGCGGACGAACTGCTCCGCGTCGGTTACCTCGATCGCCTGATGGCGCCGGAGACCCTGGCGGACGAGACCGCGGCGCTCGCACGGCGCGTGGCCGGGCTGTCGCCGCTCGCGCTCGCCGCCATGAAGCGCGCGCTGACCGACATGGAACGGGGCGCGCTCGACCGCGACCGGCTGAAGGCCGAGACGCTCGCCTGCTTCGCCTCCGACGATCTCAAGGAGGGCTTGCGCGCGTTCGTCGAGAAGCGTCCGCCGCGTTTCGCCGGCCGATGACGATCGCGCGCGAGACCGACATCGCGATCGCCGGCGGCGGCCTGGTCGGCCTGACCATGGCGTGCGCGCTGGCCGACGCCGGGTTCGATGTGGTGGTGCTCGACGGCAAGCCCGCCCCGGCCCGGCGCGATGCCGCGTTCGACGGCCGTGCCTCGGCGATCGCCGCGGCGAGCCAGCGCATGCTGGCCCGGCTCGGCGTGTGGGACGCGCTGGCACCCTGCGCCCAGCCGATCCTGGAGATCCGCGTCTCCGACGGCGACGCGCCGCTGTTCCTGCACTACGACCACGCCGATGTGGGCGAAGGGCCGCTTGGCTACATGGTGGAGAACCGCGACACCATCGCCGCGCTGCACGAACGGGCGGCGGCACTGCCGGGGCTCGCGCCCGTGGCGCCGGCCGCGGTCGATCAGCTGGAGCGGGCGCGTGGGCGTATCGTGCTCGGCTGGCCGGGCGGGCGCATTGCCGCCCGGCTCGCCATCGCCGCCGATGGCCGCGCTTCGCGGCTGCGCGCCTTGGCCGGCATCGGCTCGACCACGCATGATTACCGCCAGACCGGCATCGTCTGCACCGTGCGCCACGAACGGCCGCACCAGGGCATCGCGCACGAGCGATTCCTGCCGGCCGGACCGTTCGCCATCCTGCCGCTCGCCGGCGACCGCGCGTCGCTGGTGTGGACCGAGCGCGCTGACCTGGCGCCGCGCCTGCTGGCACTCGACGACACGGCGTTCCTTGAGGAACTGGGCGATCGGTTCGGCGACTTCCTAGGCGGGCTCGCGCTCGAAGGACCGCGCTGGAGCTATCCCTTGGCCCTGGTGCGCGCCGAGCGGGTGGTCGACGACCGGCTGGCGCTGATCGGCGACGCCGCTCAAGCCATTCATCCGATCGCCGGCCAGGGTTTCAACCTGGGCCTGCGCGACGTGGCGACGCTCGCCCACGTGCTGGCCGAGGGCCGCGCCGTCGGGCTCGAGCCGGGCGACGCGGGCCCGCTCGCCCACTACGAACGCTGGCGGCGCACCGACACCGTGGTGCTGGCGACCGTGACCGACGGACTGAACCGGCTGTTCGCCAACGACAGCGCTCCGCTGCGCCTGGCTCGCGATGTCGGGCTTGCGCTGGTCGATCGCGCGCCGCCGCTCAAGCGCGTCTTCATGCGTCATGCCATGGGCACGTTCGGCACCCTGCCGCGGTTGCTGGCGGCGGACCACGCCAACACAGTTAGGCGCACTTAACCGATTAACCGATTTACGTCTCGTACCGGTTCGCGACGGGCGACCGGACCTTAACCGTTCGTGTCGCAGGATGGCCGCGCGCCAAGGGCACGAAGGGCGCGGATCCGCGCCCCAAGTGTGCGGCGTCACTGCGACGTCGCGCGTCTTGCACGAGGCTTGCAGGGCTTGAACGGACTAGGCCCGCAAAGGGCCGCAACATGACACCAGGAAGGGTCAGCGTGCGTCCCATGATCGCGTTGAAGGGTTGGTCGCGGTAGCCGCGTTCGGCGCCGTGATGATGGCCGGTGGCGTCGCGCACGCCGTCGAGGTCACGAGGAACACGTGCGAGGGCGGGTCGGATTCGATCTGCAACGGCGGCCTGCAGGAATCGGTGCGTACCACTGCGGGCAGCGGCACGGGCACCGTGTTCAGCTTCGAGGGTATCGGCGATCTGACGCGCGTCCTGCGCGTGTGCTCGTTCAACACCTCCGACGACTTTGGTCTCGGCACCATCCAGAAGGGCACGATCAACATCTGGGGCGGCGGTCTGGGCAGCCAGACGACCAGCGAACCGACCGGTTCGCCCAACCACGCCATGGACAACATCGGCCCCGACGAGCTGATCGTCTTCCAATTCGCCAGCGACGCCTACATCCCCAAGAGCATCCGCATCGGCTGGAAGGGCGACGACGCCGACATCATGACGTACATCGGCGGCTCGCTCAGCGGGCTCGACGACATCCTGGCGCTGTTCCTGGCCGGTGGCTTCACCTGGGACGCGGGCAACGCCGTGCTCGGCTCGCCCGGCTTCGTCCATAGGTTGTTCTCGAACGTCGCGGTCGGCGCGACCAACACGCTCAGCAACAACGCCGCGGGGCGCTACCTGATTCTGGCGGCGAACAGCGAATCGGAACAGGTCAACACGTACGCGTCGAATTTCACGATGATCTACGGCTCGCTCGCCATCACGCTGGCGAACTGCCAAACCAACGCCGGCAACAACCACGCCGTGGGCTACGACCACAGCCGGCTCAAGTTCTATTGCAAGTAGAAGGCGCTGACCGGGACGAGCCTGACCGACAAGGGCAAGGACGCGTTCAAGGTGCAGCAGATCATCGGCGTCGCGCCCGACGAGACCGAGGCGCCCGAACCCGCGGCGCTCGCGCTGCTCGGGTTCGGCGGCGCAAGCTGCGCCGCCGTCCGCCGCCGCAAGGCCGCCTGACGAACGCGACCCTGCGGTCGGCGCGGCGCGACCGACAGGGATCGCTGCACGCGCACGAAGGCTGCTAGAGTCGTTCTTCGCTGACAGGGAGGAACGTGATGGCGCTCGAACTCTTCACCGCCCGTGTCTGCCCCTACGCTCACCGCACGCGCCTCGCGCTGCTCGAGAAGGGGCTGGACGTGACGCTCCACGAAATCGACTTCAAGAACAAGTCCAAGCGGTTCCTCGAGGTCTCGCCCTACGGCCGCGTGCCGGCGCTCGTGCACGGCGAGGCGGTCGTCTACGAAAGCGCCATCATCAACGAGTACCTGGACGAGGTGTTCCCGACGCCGCGCCTGATGCCGGCCGATCCGGCGCTCAAGGCCTTCACGCGCATCTGGATCGACTATCTCGATCACCATGTGCTCGACGACTACTACGCGCTGCTCAAGGAGCAGGACGCCGCGCGCCAGGCGAGCCTGCGCGCCAAGGTCGAGGATCGCTTCCGCTTCATCGAGTGCGAGGGCTTGGCTCGCCACGGCGGCGCCGGTCCCTACTGGCTGGGCGCCGACGTGACCCTGCTCGATCTCGCCTACTACCCGTTCTTCGAGCGCCTGCCCGCGTGGCGCCATTACCGTGGCATCGACGTGCCCGCGGAATCTACGCGCCTGCGTGGCTGGATCGGCGCCATGGCGGCGCGACCCAGCGTGCGCTCCATGGCCAACGACGAGCGCTACTACGTGGCCAACTACGCGGGATACGCCGGCGCCAAGGCGGCGTAAGTCCTCAGCCGCCGTTCGCGCGCTCGGCCACCAGGTCGGTCCAGCGTTCGCTCACGTGCTCGCACAGCGCCCGGCTGGCGGCGTAGTGGCGCGGCATCTCGGCCGCGATGCGCTGGGGAAACGCCGGATCGACCTTGGCGATGTAGTCGGCCGCGTTGCCATGCCACAGGGCGAACAGGTCGGGCGTGACCTCGATGTGGCACTGGAACGCGTATGACGTTTTGCCCACGCGGAACGCCTGGTTGCGGCAGGCCTCGCCGGTCAGCATCAGCACGCCGTCGTCCGGCAGGTCGAAGGTGTCCTCGTGCCATTCGAACAGGTGCTGGGTCGGCGCCAGGCCGGCGAACAGCCGGTCCTCGCGCGCGGGTTCGGTCGTCGCCAGGGGCACGAAGCCGCGTTCGTGAGCGCCGTGGCGGTGCACCTTCTTGCCGAAGGCGCGCGCGGCCAACTGCGAGCCCAGACAGATGCCCAGGAACGGCTTGGCCTGACGGTGGAATCGACGGATCAGGTCGACCGTGGCCGGCAGGTGCGGCCACAGATGATCCTCCTCGGCGTTCATCGGCCCGCCCAGCACCAGGAGCCCGTCGAAGCCGTCGTCGTCCGCCGGCGGCATCCCGCCCCTCTCGGCGTCGTTCAACACCAGGTCGACCCCGCGCCGAACCAGCACCTCGCCGACCACGCCCGGCAGGCTCGGCGAACAGTTCTGAATGACCAGGACGCGCATGTCCGACCGTCTCCCGCTGACGGCGCCAAGGTGGCGACTGGCACGGCGCTATGCAAGAGGCGACCGCCCTGTGGCGTGGGCGCCACGCGGCACGAAACAAAGATATGCCAATATTGCATGTCTGTCCCGTTTCATGTTGCATTGCAATATTTGTATTGTTTCACTATCTTAGTGCCAGATCACACCGCACTGGGTGTGATCCGGAGGCCTCGCGGTGGCCCGCACTTGGCGCTGAAACACGGCGCCGGGCGGCCGGCCCGGGTCCTCTTCGCAACTTGTCGGAAAGAGAGGAGAACGTCATGAGCATGGCCATTGGCCTTCTCGGCTTCTTCGGAGCGGCGACGGCCGGCCGTCCCCACGCCCGGCGCAACGAACGCACCGCTCCATCGGTGCTCGGCCTTGATTGGCTGATCACCCGGCCGCGCGGCCGGAAGTAGGCGAGTCACGCGGGGGCGACCCCGCACGGATCGGCCCCGCGACCCGTACCAGAGCAGGACGGGTACGCGGGGCCGATGTCGTTTTCGCCTTCCCCTTGACACGCCCGCGCCCGCGTCTCCAAGTGCGCCCTCGCCCAGTCCCGGCGGTCCGAGCCCGAGGGGGATCCCTATGACGGCGGTGTTCCAAACCTCGCTCCGGCGCCTGCCGCTGACCGCGCGCGGCAAGGTGCGCGACCTCTACGACCTGGGCGACCAGCTCCTGTTCGTGGCGTGCGACCGGATCAGCGCGTTCGACGTGGTGATGCCGACGCCGATTCCGGACAAGGGCCGCATCCTGACCGCCATGAGCCTGTTCTGGTTCGAACGTCTGGGCGCGCTGGTACCCAATCACGTGGTCGGCGACGACCTCGGCGGCCTCGACCTCGACGCGGACGAACGGGCGCACCTGGCCGGGCGCGCGTTGATCGTGCGCAAGGCCAAGGTGGTTCCCTTCGAATGCGTGGCGCGCGGCTGGCTGGCCGGCAGCGGCTGGAAGGACTATCAGCGCACCGGCGCGGTGTGCGGTGTCGCGCTGCCCACGGGCTTGCGCCAGTCCGAGCGGCTGCCCGCGCCGATCTTCACGCCGGCGACCAAGGCGGGGTCGGGCCACGACGAAAACGTGCCCTTCGCGGCCATGGAAGCGGCCCTGGGCGCGTCCACCGCGCGCCGCCTGGCCGAGACCACGCTCGACCTCTACGGCGCCGCGGCGGCCTACGCCGAGACGCGCGGCATCGTGATCGCCGACACCAAGTTCGAGTTCGGCACGATCGACGGCGTGCTCACCCTGGTGGACGAGGCGCTGACCCCCGACAGCTCGCGCTTCTGGCCAGCCGAGGCGGCGATTCCCGGCACCACGCCGCCCTCGTTCGACAAGCAGCCCCTGCGCGACTGGCTCGAGGCCCTGCAGGGCTGGGGCAAGGTGGCGCCCGGCCCTACGCTGCCGCCCGAGGTGGTGGCGGGCACGCGCGCGCGCTATCTGGAGGCCTATCAGCGGCTGACCGGTCGGCCGTTCGACCATCGCGCCTGAATCATGCACTGGACGCATGTCTGACGCGATGCAATATCGCTACTGCAAAATCCACTCATAACCACATAATTTTACGCGAAACGGCTGGGCATGGTGCCCGGCCTGGCTATCCGGAGTGTGAGATCATGGTGACCCGCAACCTCTTCGGCCGTTTGAAGGCTTGGCAGCGTTCGCGCACGCTCCGCCGGGAACTGGCGGGGCTCAGCGATCGCCAGCTCGCCGACATCGGCCT
This sequence comes from Alphaproteobacteria bacterium, assembly GCA_016869675.1. Lineage (GTDB taxonomy): Bacteria > Pseudomonadota > Alphaproteobacteria > SP197 > SP197 > VGDP01. The sequence continues at coordinate 17,522 of VGDP01000047.1, forward strand.
GCGGCGCGAGCAGATCGAGCTCGTCGCGAGCGGCATGCTTGTTCGGGCGTCGGCGCGTCCCCTGTAACGCAGCCATCGCTTGGACGGGGTCGCGGCGGGGTGGCAAAACCTCGCCGCGATCCTTATCTTTTCGTTCGATGGGGCTGACTGCGCGCCGATCGCGACGGATCGGTGGCGTTCGTTCGTAAGGATTCGACGCCCCGGCGCTCGCCGTAACGGACCGGCCCGATGAACAAGCCTCTCCTGCTCGCCGTGGCGATCGCCGTCGGCGCCGCCCTGTGGGTGGCGTCGGGCGAGTTCGCACGGTCGGCGCGCGAGGCCTCGCCGGACGACAGCGCGGCGGCGAGCGCGACCGAACCCGAGAGCGCGGCGATGCCGTCGGTGCGGGTGCGCACCCTGGTTGCCGAGCCGCGCGCCGAAGCCATCGCCGTGCTCGGGCGCACCGAGCCGTCGCGCGCCATCACCGTGCGCGCCGAGACGCAAGGAACCGTCGCCGCGATCGAGGCGGCCGAGGGCGCGGCCGTGGCCGGGGGAGACGTGCTGCTGCGTCTGGCCGAGGACGACCGTCCCGCCCGGCTTGACGAGGCCAAGGCCCTGGTCGAACAGCGTGCCATCGAGCTGAACGCCGCGACCAAGCTGGCCGACAAGGGCTACCAGACCCAGGTGCGCGCCGCCGAAATGGTGGCGCTGAGCGAGGAGGCGCGCGCCCGCCTCGCCGGGATCAAGCTCGACCTGGCGCGCACCGTCATCGCCGCGCCCTTCGACGGCGCGGTCGAACGGCGCGACGTTGAAATCGGAGACTTCGTGGCGGTGGGCGACGCCGTCGCCTACATCGTCGATCTCGATCCGATCCTGATCGTCGCCGAGCTGACCGAGCGCGATGTCGGGCGCATCACCCAGGGCCAGATGGCGACGGCCCGTCTGGTGACCGGCGCCACGGTCTCGGGCGTCATCCGCTTCGTCGGCCGCGTCGCCAATCCCGAGACCCACACCTTCCGCGTCGAGCTCGAGGTGGCCAATCCCGAGGGACGCATCGTCGCCGGCGTGACCGCCGAACTCGACGTGCCGCTCGAACCCGTGGCGGCGCACCGGGTGACCCCGGCGGTGCTCACCCTGGACGAAGCCGGCGTAGTCGGCATCAAGACCGTGGACGCCGACGGCCGCGTCGCCTTTTTCCCGGTCGAATTGGTCGGCGACGGCCCCGACGGCATGTGGATCGCCGGCCTGCCCGAGACCGCGGCCGTCATCGTCGTGGGCCAGGAGTTCGTCACGGCCGGCCAGGCGGTGACGAGCGTCCCGGCGGACTAGGGCGCGCCACCGTGGGTGCCTTGATCGACGGGGCGCTCGCGCGCCGGCGCCTGGTCATCCTGGTGCTGATCCTGATCATGATGGCGGGCGCCGTCGCCTACGACCGCATCCCCAAGGAATCCGACCCCGACGTCACCATCCCCATCGCCTACGTCTCGCTGGGCCACGAGGGCATCTCGGCCGCCGACGCCGAACGCCTGCTGGTCAAGCCGATGGAGCAGGAGTTGCGCACCATCGAGGGCGTCAAGGAGATGCGCTCGACCGCGTTCGAGGGCGGCGCCAACGTGATCCTCGAATTCTGGGCCGGGCACGACATCGACACGGCGCTGGCCGACGTGCGCGAGAAGGTCGACATCGCCAAGGCCGAGCTGCCCGACGAGAGCGACGAGCCCACCGTCCACGAGATCAACCTGAGCCTGTTCCCCGTACTGATCGTCGCGCTGGCCGGCGAGGTGCCCGAACGCACGCTGCTGGCGCTCGCCCGCGACCTCGAGGATGCCATCGAGGCGATCCCCGCGGTGCTCGACGCCGAGATCGCCGGCGAACGCGAGGAACTGGTCGAGATCGTCATCGACCCCCTGCGCGTCGAGAGCTACGGGCTGTCCGGCAACGACGTGATCGACGCGGTCCGGCGCTCCAACCGGCTGGTCGCCGCCGGCGCGCTGGACACTGGCGCGGGGCGCTTCGCGGTCAAGATCCCCGGGCTGTTCGAGACGGTGCGCGACGTCATGACCCTGCCCGTGGTGGTGCGGGGCGACGCGGTGATCACCGTCGGCGACATCGCCACGGTGCGCCGCACCTTCAAGGACTCGACGGGCTACGCCCGGGTGGGCGGCCGTCGCGCGCTGGTGATCGAGGTCTCGAAACGCGCCGGCGTGAACATCGTCGCGACCATCGAGAAGGTGCGCGCCGTCGTCGAGCGGGAACGCGCGGCCTGGCCGGCCCAGGTCGAGGTCTCGTTCATGCAGGACCAGTCGGTCCACATCCGCGACATGCTGCTCGACCTGCAGAACAACCTGCTGTCCGGCGTGCTGTTGCTGGCGGTCGTGGTGGTGGCGTCGCTCGGCCTGCGCTCGGCACTGCTGGTCGGCTTCGCCGTGCCGACCTCGTTCCTGGTCGGCATCCTGGTGCTGGCCTTCATGGGCCTGACCATCAACGTGGTCGTGCTGTTCAGCCTGATCCTGGCGGTCGGCATGCTGGTCGACGGCGCGATCATCGTGACCGAGTACGCCGAGCGGAAAATGGCCGAAGGGATGGCGCGCACCGCCGCCTACGGCCTGGCGGCGCGGCGCATGGCGGGGCCGATCATCGCCGGCACGCTGACCACGCTGGCGGCGTTCGCGCCCTTGCTGTTCTGGCCGGGCGTGGTCGGCGAGTTCATGAAGTTCATGCCGCTGACCCTGTTCGCGACCCTCGTCGCCTCAGTGGTGATGGCGCTGTTCTTCACGCCGACGCTGGGCTCCATGTTCGGCCGCGCGGTGACCGCGTCGGCCACGCCGGGCGCGCTGGCCGCCGCGGGCCGCGCCGACCTGCGCGCGCTCGGCGGCGCGACGGGCGCCTACGTGCGCCTGCTCGACTGGGCAATCCGCCGACCGATCCTGGTCATCGTCCTGGCCATCGCGACGCTGGTCGGCATCCAGACCTACTACGCGTTCCACGGCAACGGCGTCGAGTTCTTCCCCGATGTCGAGCCGGACCAGGCGGTGCTGCAGATCCACGCGCGCGGCAACCTGTCGATCGACGAACAGGACACGCTGGTGCGCGAGGTCGAGGACCGCATCCTCGACATGGCCGAGATCGAGACCGTCTACGCCCGCAGCGGCCCGCAAGGCGAAGGCACCGACCTGCCGGAGGACGTGATCGGCCTGATCCAGCTCGAATTTGCGCCGTGGGACACGCGCCGCCCGGCCAGCGCGGTGTTGGACGAGGTGCGCGCGCGCGCGCGCGATCTGGCCGGCATCGCGGTCGAACCGCGCCAGGCCCAGGCCGGACCGCCGGTCGGCAAGCCCATCGACCTGGAAATCGCGGCGCGCGATCCGGCGGCGCTCGCGGACGCCGTGGCGGCGGTGCGCGCGGGGCTCGCGGGCATCGACGGCCTGGTCGATGTCGAGGACAGCCGGCCGATCCCCGGCATCACCTGGGAGCTGACCGTCGATCGCGCCCAGGCGGCCAAGTTCGGCGCCGACGTGGCCGGCGTCGGCCAGGCGATCCAGCTTGTCACCAACGGCATCCTGTTCGGCACCTACCGGCCCGACGACGCCGACGCCGAGATCGACATCCGCGCGCGCTACCCGCGCGACGACCGCTCGATCAGCCGGCTCGACCAGGTGCGCATGGTCAACGAGGCCGGCATCGCCGTGCCGCTCGGCAATTTCGTGACCCGCACGGCCGCGCCGCGCACCGGCCAGATCAAACGGGTCGACGGCCGCCGCGTCCTGCACGTGCGGGCCGACGTGGCGCCCGGTGTGCTGGTCGACGACAAGGTGCGCGAAATCCAAGGCTGGCTCGAGACGGCGGACCTGCCGGCCGGGGTCGACGTCGCGTTCAAGGGCGAGAACGAGGAACAGGTCGCCGCGCAGGACTTCCTGGGCAAGGCGTTCATCGCGGCGCTGTTCCTGATCGCCATCATCATGGTCGCCCAGTTCAACAGCTTCTATTCGACGTTCCTGATCCTCTCTGCGGTGGTCATGTCGACCATCGGCGTGTTCGTCGGGCTGATCATCACCGGCCAGCCGTTCGGCGTCGTCATGACCGGCATCGGGGTGATCGCGCTGGCCGGCATCGTGGTCAGCAACAACATCGTGCTGATCGACACCTTCGACCGGCTCAAGACGACCGAGCCCACGATCCGCGAGGCGGTCCTCAAGACCGCCGCCCAGCGCTTGCGCCCCGTGTTGCTGACCGCGGGCTCGAACGTCATCGGCCTGCTGCCGATGATGTTCCGCGTGAACGTGGACTTCGTCAAGCGCGAGGTCAGCGTCGGCGCGCCCTCGACCCAATGGTGGACCCAGCTTTCGACCGCGATCGGCGTGGGCCTGACGTTCGCGACCGTTCTGACCCTGATCGTGACACCAGCCGCCCTGATGCTGCGCGCCAACGTGGCCGGGTGGCGCGACCGGCGCCGGGCGCGACGCACCGTGCCAACCGAACCGGCGCCCGCGTTGCCCAAGGCCGCGGAGTAGGGCACAGCTCGCCGATCCGTGAGCGCGTCGTCCGTATGGGCTGATGTCGATGCGCGGGCCCGTTCAGCCGGGTCCCGAGCGCGGCTCGAAGGGACGATTCAGAACGCTCATGATGTCCGATGCAACGAAGAGCCGCGGGCGCGAGCCCTCCACTTCCTTGGCAATGCCTACGAGGACCAGCATCTGGGCGATCCACTTCGCCGTTGGATAGCTGACTCTGATGGCCGCTTGGATCGCGGGAATGGTGAAGTAGGGCATCTCGAGAAGTCGATCGACCATGAGCAGGGTGTTCGCTTTGGCGCCGACGTTCTTTAGCCGTGAGCGGAATTCAGACAGCACCTCGTTCAGTGTCCGAATGCGCCCGATTGCGTCCGATGCCTCCTCGATGACGCCGCGCAGGAAGAAATCCAGCCAGGGCCGCCACGCGCCGGCCAAACTAGCATTGTACATCCTGTCGATGTACTCGTCCCGGTGACGTTCGAAGTATGGCGCCATGAACAGCAGCGGATGGCGATGGGCGTCGATCCGCGCAAGCATCAGAGGTATCAGAAGCCGCCCGACCCTGCCGTTGCCGTCGGCGAACGGGTGAATCGTCTCGAACTGGTAGTGAACAAGGGCGACACGGACGAGCCTCGGCAGGCTCGGCGGGGCCAAATCGTTGATGTATCGCTCCAACTCGTCCAGAGCCGGCATGACCTCGTTCGGTGGCGGCGGTACGAAGCGGGCCGTCGCGACGGTGGAACTCGGATCGCCAATCCAGTTCTGGCTTTGCCGGAATTCTCCCGGAGCAAGGCGACCGCCATGGGCGGGTGTGACGCCGCGCATAAGTCTTTCGTGAAGCTCGCGCATCAGGCGAAGGCAGATGGGGAGTTCGTCGAGCCGCTTGACGCCGTGATCCAGGGCGACGACGTAGTTCCTCACTTCGCGGGTGTCCGGGCTTGGCGCGGCAGAGCGCTCGTCAGCCTTGAGGCGGAACAGCTCGTCGATCGACGCGTACGTCCCTTCGATCGCGGACGAGGACACCGCTTCGCGCCGCCGCATGGGATGAACCAGCAGACTGGGATTTGGGAGCGTGGCTCCGATCCCGTTGAGTTCACCAGGTCTCAGGGAGGCCGCTTCGAGGACCCGTCGAGATCGATCCTATGTCGATGCTTGGTGGCAGCGGGTGTGGTACGAAGCCCATGTCGCCTTCGATCGTCGGCACGAGGCGGCCACTGAGGGAGCTGGCGAAAAGCACGTGATCCATATCGACACATGCAGGAATGCAAGGATCTTGTATCGCGCGGGACCCAATTAAAGTCCTCGGTCGATTCCTTTAATTCAGTCTATCGGTCATCGACGATGCTGGCCATTCCTGCTGTGCTGCGCGATGGACGGCCACAGTCCATCGCGAAACGCGCCCGATGATCACCGTTCTGCGCATGTACTTCGCGGTCGGGGCGGGACCGCGCCGCTGGGGTGTGCTCGCGTGCCTGCTGGCCGCCGGCCTGGCCGAGGGCATCGGGCTCGCCAGCCTGCTGCCGGTGCTCGCCGTCGCCACCGGCGAGGCGGGCGATTCGCCGGTCGACCGGGCGATCGTCGGCGCGTTGGGTGCGCTCGGCTTGGCGCCGGACCTCGGCGTCCTGCTCGCGCTGGTGGCGGGCGGGTTGGTGCTCAAGGCGGCGCTCACGTTGCTCGCCATGAACCACGTGGGCTACGCCGTGGCCGGCGTGGCCACGAGTTTGCGGCTCGCGCTGATCGAACGGCTGCTGGCCGTGCGCTGGGGCTACTTCACGCGCCAGCCGGTGGGGCGTTTCGCCAACGCTGTCAGCCTGGAGGCGAGCCGCGCCGCCGACGCCTATTTGGCCGCCGCGCTCGCCATCACCACCGGGCTGCAGGGCATCGTCTACATCGTGCTGGCTTTCTTCGTCTCGTGGCCGGTGGCGGTCGCCGCCCTCGTCGCCGGCTCGGTCATCGCCGGGCTGCTGTCGTTCCTGGTGCGCATGGCCCAGCGCGCCGGGCGCAAGCAGACGCGACGCACCCACGAGTTGGTCGCTCAGCTCACGGACGCCTTGCACGGCATAAAGCCGCTCAAGGCCATGGGCCGGCACGTGCGCCTGGTGCACGTCTTCGGCGACCTGATCGCCGACCTCAACACATCGCTGCGCCGCCAGGTGTTCAGCCGGCAGGCGCTGCGTCACATGCAGGAACCGCTGGGCGCGGTGTTCCTGTGCGTCGGCTTCTGGGTGGCGATCGAGTTCTGGGCGGTGCCGTTCTCGCAGCTCGTGGTCATGGCCGTGCTGATGGCCAACGCGGTGGCGACCATCGGCAAGATCCAGCAACAGATGCAGACGGCACTGGTGGGTGAAAGCGCGTTCTGGGCCCTGCGCAACGCCATCGACGAGGCCGAAGCCGAACGCGAAACCATCACCACCGGCGCCGCGCCGACGCTCGCGCGCGGCTGCGGGCTTGCCCACGCGGGCTTCGCCTACGATGGCCGCGTGGTGCTGGACGATGTCTCGCTCGAGGTGCCGGCGGGCTCGTTGACCGTGATCATGGGGCCGTCGGGCGCCGGTAAGACGACCATCGCCGACCTGATGCTCGGGCTCAACCAGCCCCAGGCGGGCGCCGTGCTGATCGACGGCCAGCCGCTCGCCGCGCTCGATCTCGCCGCGTGGCGCGCCATGGTCGGCTACGTGCCGCAGGAGCTGTTCCTGTTCCACGACACCGTCGCTGCGAACGTGGCGCTGGGCGACGAGACCCTGGGCGCGGACGACATCGAAGCCGCCTTGCGTGCGGCTGGCGCGTGGGACTTCGTGGCCGCGTTGCCCGACGGCGTGGACACCGTGGTCGGCGAACGCGGCACCAAGCTGTCGGGCGGCCAGCGCCAGCGCATCGCGCTGGCTCGCGCGCTGGTGCGCAAGCCCAGGCTCCTGATCCTGGACGAGGTGACCAGCGCGCTCGACCCGGCGACCGAGGACGCGATCGTCGCCAACATCCGCGCGCTGGCCGGCGCGCTGACCGTCCTGGTCATCACGCACCAGCCGGCGTGGCTGGCGCCGGCCAACCGGGTCTACCGCCTGGCCGACGGCCGGGTGGCGCTGGTGCGCGACGCCGCCTCGGCCGCCTGAGCCCGAGGGTCGTGGGTCTTGCGCCGATACCACCAAGCCGGAAGAGGCGATTCGGGCCACCCCTCACCCCGACCCTCTCCCGCAAGGGGAGAGGGGGCGCGCTACCAACGCCCTCTCCCCTTGCGGGAGAGGGAGGGGCCCAGCGCGGCACGCGGCGGGAGGGTGAGGGGGGCTCGCGATCGCCGGCCAGGTTGAGGGGTCCAGTCTCGACCCCACTGGAGCCCCGTCAGGCGCCGCGCGCGCCGACGACCAGCTCGATGCCGAGCAGGATGTTTTGCGGGAACGCCCGGCTGGTGAAGACGGGCACAATGCCGAACGCGCCCAGCCCCGCCACCGGCAGCGAGAAACAATCCTTGGCGGCCACGTAGGTGTGGCGCAGCGGGTCGCGGTTGGCGTCGGCGAAGGGTTCGACCAGCAGCACATGGGACTTGGCCACCCGCGCGATCTGGCCGAGCGAGGGCGCGGCGGATCATGTCCATCTGCTCCAGCGCTTGGCGCGTGAACACCAGGTCGAAGGCGCCGGCCTCGAAGGGCAGGTCCAGCGCGTTGCCGCGACGGATGTCGATACGCCGGTGCGCCGTGGGGTCGGCCACCGGCGCCGGGCAGTAGTCCGCCAGACGCGCGGGCAGGGTGGCCGCGCCGACCACCGCGTGCGCCTGGGCGACGCCCGTGGCGGTCAGCTCGATGCCGGCGAAGGAGACCTCGGCGGCAGGGCGGCCAGCACGAACAGGTTGATGCAGGTGCCCGAACCGACCTCCAGCACGCTGCGGGCGCCCAGCGCCCGGATGATTCGCGCCATGGCCAGCAGGTGCACGCGGCCCAGGCCGTAGCGCCGCACCACCAGGCGCTCGGCGCCATACGCGGCCCACGTCGGCTTGGGGTCCTCGGTCGCGCCGTGGGTCTCGGGCCACGGGCGCTCGGC
>VGDP01000048.1 GCA_016869675.1 Alphaproteobacteria bacterium
TGGCTCCCCGGGCCGGACTCGAACCAGCGACCCAGCGGTTAACAGCCGCTTGCTCTACCTGCTGAGCTACCGGGGAACAGGCTTGGCACGGTCATAACGCAGACGCGGGTCCTCAGGCAAGACGACGGTCCATGCGTTCAATCCATGGTGAACGGGGGGTTCGGGACGACCCGGAGAGGCGTACCATGCGCCCAACGCCGAGGCGTTTGGGGGGTACCATGCGCGGAGGTTGGTTCATGCGGTCTACGATGGCGAAGGCCTGAGCGGTGCGTTGGTCGCCGCCGGGTCGATGGTGACGATAGCGGCGTGGCGCTGGCCGAGATCGGTACGGTGCAGCACGTCGCCGTTTGGGCATACGGCACGCCGCCCCAGGGCGAACGGCTGGACCTGTTCCTTGCCGACGACGTGGTCGCGGAGGAAGTGGTCGAGATGGTGTCCGGCGGCGCCCTGCACATCCAGTTCCTCGACGGTACCGAGTTCAGGCTTGGCTCTTCGAGTTCAGTGACGCTCGACAGCTTCGTCTACGACCTGGCGACGGGCGAAGGCGAGTTCGCCGTCGACCTGACCAATGGTGTGTTCCGTGTCATCACGGGCAGCCTGTCCAAGGATTCCTAGGCCATCTCCACGTCAGTCGCGGTCATCGGCGTGCGCGGCACCGACTTCATCGTTGAGGTGATCGAGAACCTGCGGGTCATCATCACCGTGCTCCAGGGCAGCCTGACCTTTACGCCCGAGGGCGGCGAGCCCATCGGCATGGGCGCGGGGCAATGGGTGTCGATCAGCGACGACGGTACCGTGAGCACGGGACCCGGCGAGCCGCGCGACCCTGGCCTTGGCAACACGTGAACCGACCTGGGCACGGGCCGCGCCGCGAACGATCGCGAATCGCGCCGTTCGAGCCAGAGCGATAGTGGTTCGAGTTCCGAGTAGTCGAAGAACAGTTCTCGGCGCGGCACTCGCCGCGCCGTTCGCGGGTTGGGCACGGGCGGACTCAAGCGTCGGCGCCGGCATCCCGCTGGTGCCCGGCTACGAGCCCGATGCCGCGTACCTGCGTGGGCGGCCGTTGCGCGCCGATGCGGTGGCTGCCCGCGCCCTGCCGGCCGGCTACGACGGCATCGTCACGATGGTCAGCCGGGTCGACACGCGCGGCGGGGAGACCCGCCGGGCCCTGATGCCCATCTCAGGCCACGCCATCGCGGTTGCTCCAGGCGGCGCGGACGCGCTGTGGGTCGGCATGAACGATCCGGTCCTGCTGCGCTTCGCAACGGAAACGCTGGACGTCTTGGGTATGGCTTTGCCCCATGCCGAAGGCTACGTCTTCGGCGGGCACGCTGTCTACGCGATCGACCGCGGCGTCGCCTTCGTCGCCGAACGGCGTGATCCTGGCCTGCGCTTCACAGGATCCCCGGAGGACCACACCGGCCGCATCGCGGTGCGCGATCCGGACAGCTTGGCCGTGCTTGACGTATGGAACGGCCACGGCATCGCGCCCCACGACCTGACGCTGACCGCCGACGGTCGGTACCTGGTGATCGCCAACTACGGCAGCACCGCGTGGCCGGAGGGACAGGGAACCCCGGCGCCGGGGATCGGCTACGGCGTCGAACCGTGCGTGACCGTGCTCGATACGGCCGATGGCACGCTCGTCGCCAAGCTGCCCGGTACCCACAGGATCCACGAGGTCCGCCACGTGGCGGCCCATCGGCTCGACCGCATTGTCTCGGCCTGCAGGTGCGCGTCACCTCGTTCGACGATGCCCAACGGCGTCTGGCGGACCTCGATGTCGTCTACGACATCGATCATTCGGAACGGGAATCGCTGGGCTACCTGACGGTCCCAATCCTCCTGGGCGATGGCGCCAGTGGGGCCACCACCGAATTGCCTCCGGATGGTCTTCGCATGATGCGTGGACAGAGCATCGTCGCCGACCCGTTTAACGATAAAGCGATAGCGACCTTTACTTAATCCAACACCTTAGCCGTCATCGGCGGCGAAGACCGGCGGCGCACCATCATCGAAACCGATTGATTGGGCCTGCGCTGGCCACGCGGCGTCTGCCTGATGACAGATGGCGAAACCTACGCTTTTGCAGGTTATTGAGAGAACATCTTCATCTTTCGTCGAGGCAGCCACGCGCTGGTGCGCGAGGCCTGCGTCTACGAGTCGCTGTTGGGCCACAGCCATATCGTCGCGTTCTGAGCGCGAGCCCGATTCACGCCCCGGCTTGCGCCGGGGTCTGGTCGGGGTGCTCTGCGCGTGGATCGAGGGTCACCGCGCCGGGTGCCGCGGCGACGAAGACCGGCTTCAGGTCGTCGGGCACCGCCTTGCGCACCGCGAGGCGGTAAAGCGCGAAGCCTGCCATGGCCACGTGAACGACGGCGGTGACCACGAACAGCCCCGCCGGGCCATACCCCTCCATGAAGAATGCCGCGGCGATGGGGCCCAGCACCGAGCCGATGCCGTTGACCAGCAGGAGGCCGCTGGCCATCTCGACGAACGAACCGTGGGTCGCGAAGTCGTTGGCGTGGGCGGCGCACAGGGCATAGATCGAGAACGTGAAGGCGCCGAACACCACGGCTGCCGGGATTACCATGTCGATATCGCGGATCGCCCAGGCGACCAGCGCCGCGCCGGCGCCACCCGCCAAAAGGCAGGCAAGCGCGATGACCTTGCGCCGGTCCATGCGATCGGACAGTCGGCCCAGCGGCCATTGCAGCAGCGCGCCACCCAGCACCGTCGCGCTCATGAACACCGCGATGCCCGTGGTGTCCATGCCGATATCCGCCGCGAACAGGGGGCCGAGGCTCCAGAAGGAGCCGTTCGTCACGCCCACGGCGAAGCAGCCGACGAAGCCGACCGGGGACAGTTTCAAGAGGTGGGTGGGGCGCAGCCGCACGCCCTCGACCGGCGCGGGGCCCGGCGCTGCGCTCATGGCGACCGGCACGGCGGCCAGCGACACCAGGATCGACGCGATGTTGAACAGGGCGAACTCGCTCGGGTCATAGAGCGTGATCATCATCTGGCCCAGCGTGATCACGGTCAGGTTGATGATCGTGTAGACCGCCATGATCAGGCCGCGGTTCTGGTTGTTCGAGCGCTCGTTCAGCCAGCTCTCGATCACCAGGTAGAGGCCGGCGAAGCAGAAGCCGGTCGTGGCGCGCATGATCCACCAGGCGATCGGCGACAGGGCCAGCGGGTGCGCCAGGACGACCGTGGACGCGATCGCGGTCAGGGCCGCGAAGGTGCGGATGTGGCCAGCACGCCGAACCAGGTAGGGTCCGACCAGGCAACCCAGTACGAAGCCGACGAAGTAGGCCGAACCCAGGACACCGATATCGACAACGTCGAAGTCCTCGAGCCGCGCCCGCAGCGGCAGCAGCGTTCCCTGCAGGCCGTTGCCGGTCAGCAGGATCCCGACACCCAGCAGCAGCGCGGCGACGGGCGCGAGTGCCTTGGTCATGGGTTGCCGCGCCTCGTCGCACCGAAGCGCGGGAAGTCTTGTGGTGCGTGGCTAGGGAACGGGCGCGATGTGGCCTGCCCGCAACGCTGGATTGGAGGCCCGGGCCGGAATCGAACCGGCGTGCAAGGATTTGCAGTCCTCTGCGTGACCACTCCGCCACCGGGCCAGCAAGCGCATGGGAACGGACGTCTAATTAGGTCGCCGTGGGCCGCCCGGTCAATGGGCCGCCGTGCCCTTGACCCGCCAGCGTTGTTAAGGCTGGCGACCAAAGGCTATAACGGACGCCGTCCGGCCGATCCGGGATGAGAGGTGGATCCGTGATCGACTACGCCGTGCTGCGGCTCAACATGATCGAAGGCCAGATGCGGCCCAACCGCGTCACCGAGCTCGCCCTGGTCGAGGCGCTGGGCCAGGTGCCGCGCGAGCGTTTCGTGCCCGAGCCGCTGCGGCCCACGGCGTACGTGGACGAGGACCTGCCCCTGGGTGGCGGGCGCTTTCTGACCGAGCCGCTGGTGTTGGCGCGTCTGATCCAAGCGGTTCGCGTCAAGCCGGGCGCCAAGGTCCTGGACATCGGGTGCGCCACGGGCTACGGCGCGGCGGTGCTGGCGCGCCTGGGCGCGCGCGTGGTCGCCCTCGATGGGCCCGACATGGCGGCGCGCGCGCGCGCGAACCTGGCCGAACTCGTTGTCAAGGGCGTCGATGTGGTGTCGGGCCCGCTGCGCGACGGCTGGCGCGCGGGCGCGCCGTACGACGGCATCATCATCGAGGGCGGCGTGGCACGCGTGCCGGAGGCGCTGTTCGAGCAGCTCGCGCCCGGCGGCGGCATTGCGACCGTCCTGACCGACGAGGGCGTCGGCCGGTTGGTCACGTTCACCAAGCTCGGCGATGGTATGGCGCGCCGCGACGTGTGCGACGCCGCGATCCCCGCGCTCGCGGCCTTCGCACCGGAACCCGGCTTCGTGTTCTGATCGAGATGGAACCCGCGCCGTTCGACATGGACGTGGAGGACTTGGCGCGCCTGCGCGCGACGGGCTCGCCGCACCGGGTTCTCGACGTGCGCGAGCCCTGGGAGACCGAGATCTGTGGCCTACCGGACGCGCTGTTGATCCCGCTGGGGATGTTGCCCGGTCGCCTGAGCGAGGTGCCGGACGATGTGCCGGTCATTGTCCTTTGCCATCATGGCGCGCGCAGCGCCCGCGCGGTTGGACTGCTGCGCAGCCGTGGCTTCGATGGCGCGGTCAACTTGAAGGGCGGCATCGATGCCTGGGCGACCCGGATCGACACCACCATGGCTCGCTATGATTGACCGCCGCCTCATAGTCGCCTGCGTCGCCGTCGCCGCGCTGTGGCACGGCACGGCTGCGGCGCAGACCCTGAACGAGGCGTTGGCGCTCGCCTACGGCGGCAACCCGGTGCTCGGCGCGCAGCGGCAGCAACTTCTGGCGACCGACGAACTGATGCCCCAGGCGCGCTCGGGTTATCGCCCGACCGTGGAAATCAGCGGCGTTGCGGGCGTCGGGTACAGCGACACGGACGAATCGTCGTCCGACACCCTGACGCCGGCGAGCGCCGCGCTCTCGATCGTCGAGCCGCTCTACCGGGGTGGCAAGACCACGGCCGAGATCAAGCGGGCGAGTAGCCTGATCCAGTCCGAGCGGGCGCGCCTGTTCGACGTGGAGCAGACGGTGCTGCTCGACGCCGTGACCGCTTATATGGACGTGGTGCGTGACCAGGCGGTGCTCGACCTGGCACGCAACAACGAGGACGTCATCGGCCGCCAGTTGGAGGCGACGCGCGATCGCTTCGAGGTGGGCGAGGTGACCCGCACCGACTTGGCCCAGGCGGAGGCGCGTCTGGCCAGCGCCGTGGCCGATCGGGTGCGCGCCGAAGGGGATCTCATCTCCTCGCGGGCCGCGTTCCAGCGTGTGATCGGCGTCGGCCCGGGGACCCTGGAGAACCCGGCGCTGCTGTCAGGCCTGCCCGAGGGCGAGGCGGATGCGCTTCGCATCGCCGAAGCCGAGCACCCCGGGATCGTGGCCGCGGACTATGTCGAGGAAGCGGCGCGCCACGACATCCGGATCGCCGAGGGCGACTTGCTGCCTGAGATCCGCCTGCGCGGCTCGGTCAAGCACGAGTACGACAGTTCGACCTCCGCCGATCGGCTGGACACCGCCTCGGTGCGCGCCGAGGTGTCGATCCCGCTCTACGAGGCGGGCTTTACCCATTCTGTGGTGCGGAAATCCAAGCTGCGGGCGGCGCAGCGCCGGCTCGAGGCCAGCCAGACCCGGCTGGAGGTGGCCGAGGGCGTCACCCGGGGCTGGGAGCAGGTCGTCACGGCCGAGGCCCAGATCGCGGCGTTCAACGAGGCCGTGCGCGCCGCCGAGATCGCGCTCGACGGCCTGCAGCACGAGGCGCTGGTGGGGTCGCGCACCGTCCTGGACGTGCTGGACGGGGAACAGGAACTGTTCGAGGCCCGTGTCGACCTGGTGCGCGCCCAGCGCGACCTAGTCGTCGCCACCTACACGCTCCAGGGGGCCGTCGGGCGCCTGACCGCCCAGGCCCTGGGCCTTCCCGTCGAGCCCTTCGACGTGGAAAGCCACTACGATCGCGTGCGCGACGCCTGGTGGGGCACGGCCACGGAGTAGCGGTGGGCGCTTTGCCGTTAGTCGATCGTTAGGGTTATTATGGCCATCTACACCCGGTCAACGAGTCGACTATGGCCGCAGCCAAGCCGGAGCAGGAGCCATCGATGGAGGAGATTCTCGCCTCCATCCGGCGCATCATCGCCGAGGAAGGTAGCGACGCGCCGGCCGGACAGGCCGCGAACGCGGCGCAGGACGACGTCCTGGAACTGACCCAGGTGGTCGACGAGGCGCCCGCGGCCGAGCCCTTGCCGGCCGACGACCCGCCGGCGGTCGAGCCGCCGCCCGTGGCGCCCGCTCCGGAACCCGTCATGGTCGCGGACGACGCCCCGCGCCTGGTCACCGGCAACACCGCCTCGGCCGCCGCCCGCACGTTCTCCTCGCTCGCCCGCGCCGCCGAGCCCGACCCGCTGATGGGTGTGCGCGGCGGACGCACGGTCGAGCAGCTTTGCGTCGAACTGCTGCGGCCCATGCTCAGGGAATGGCTCGACGCGAACCTGCCCGGCATCGTCGAACGGCTGGTGGAGCGGGAGATCCGTTACCTTTCCCGGCGGCCGGAGAACGAGTAGAACGCCTCGGCGCCCCAGGGACACCGGGGGCACGGCAACCGTCGAGGTCGGCCCGCATGCTCGAGAAGACGTATCGTCCCGCCGAGGTCGAGCCGCGCATCTACTCGGCGTGGGAAGCCTCGGGTGCGTTCGCGTGCGGTCGACGTCTCGGCGCCAAGCCCTACACCATCGTGATCCCGCCGCCCAACGTGACCGGCAGCCTGCACATGGGTCACGCGCTCAACAACACGCTGCAGGACATCCTGGTGCGCTGGCGTCGCATGCAGGGGCGCGACGTGCTGTGGCAGCCGGGCACCGACCACGCCGGCATCGCGACCCAGATGGTGGTCGAGCGCCAGCTCGCCCAACGTCAGGAATCGCGCACGCGCATGGGGCGCACGGCGTTCATCGCCAAGGTCTGGGAATGGAAGGCCGAATCGGGCGGCACCATCACGCGGCAGCTGCGCCGCCTGGGCGCCTCGTGCGACTGGTCGCGCGAGCGCTTCACCCTCGACGAGGGGCTCAGCCAGGCGGTGCGCAAGGTGTTCGTCGACCTTTACCGCGCCGGCCTGATCTACCGCGACAAGCGCTTGGTCAACTGGGATCCGGTTCTGCACACGGCGATTTCCGATCTCGAGGTCGAACAGCGGGAGGTGAAGGGGTCGATCTGGCACCTGCGCTACCCGATCAAAGGGCAGGACGGCGCGTTCATCACCGTGGCGACCACCCGACCCGAAACGATGCTGGGCGACACGGCGGTCGCCGTGCATCCCGACGATGACCGCTACCGCCATCTGGTCGGTCGGCCGGCCGTGCTGCCGCTGGTCGGTCGCGAGGTGCCGATCGTCGCGGATACCTACAGCGACCCCGAGAAGGGCAGCGGCGCGGTCAAGATCACGCCGGCGCACGACTTCAACGACTTCGAGGTCGGCCGTCGCCACGACCTGGCGATGATCAACGTGTTCGACGCCCAGGCGCGCATCAACGACAACGCGCCCAAAGCCTACCGCGGCCTCGACCGCTACGAGGCGCGCAAGCGCGTGCTGGCCGATCTGGAAGCCTTGGGCCTGATCGAGAAGGTCGAGCCGCACACGTACAACCTGCCGCATGGCGATCGCTCGGGCTCGGTGATCGAGCCGTGGCTGACCGACCAGTGGTACGTGGACGCCGCGACGCTCGCCAAGCCGGCGATCGATGCGGTGGAGGCAGGCGCCACGCGCTTCGTGCCCAAGACGTGGGAGAATACGTACTTCGAGTGGATGCGCAACATCCAGCCGTGGTGCGTCTCGCGCCAGCTGTGGTGGGGCCACCAGATCCCCGCGTGGTACGGGCCGGATGGTCGGGTGTTCGTCGCGCTCGACGAGGCCGAGGCGGCGACGCAGGCCGCCGGCCACTACGGCAAGCCGGTCGCCCTGACGCGCGACGAGGACGTGCTCGATACCTGGTTCTCCTCGGCGCTATGGCCGTTCTCGACGCTGGGTTGGCCCGAGGCGACGCCCGAGGTCGCGCGCTACTACCCGACCGACGACCTGGTCACCGGCCTCGATATCATCTTCTTCTGGGTCGCGCGCATGATGATGATGGGCCTGCGGTTCAAGGACGCGGCCCCGTTCCACACCGTCTACATCCATGCCCTCGTGCGCGACGAGAAGGGGCAGAAGATGTCCAAGAGCAAGGGCAACGTCATCGATCCGATCGACCTGATCGACAAGTTCGGCGCCGACGCGCTGCGGCTCACGCTGGCGGGCATGGCGGCCCAGGGTCGCGACATCAAGCTGTCCGAGGGCCGTGTCGAGGGCTACCGCAACTTCATCACCAAGCTGTGGAACGCCGCGCGCTTCTGCGAGATGAACGGTTGCGCGCCGGTCGCAGGCTTCGACCCGGCGGCGGTGCGTTTACCGCTCGCGCGCTGGCTGGTGGGCGAGGTGGCGCGCGCTGGTCGCTCGATCGACCGCGCGCTCGCCGAGTACCGCTTCAACGAGGCCGCCGGCGGGCTCTACCAGTTCGTCTGGGGCACCTACTGCGACTGGTTCCTCGAATTCGCCAAGCCGGCGCTGACCGGCCCCGACGGCGCGCTCAAGGACGAGACGCGCGCTCTGGCCGCCTGGGCTTTCGACCAGATCCTCCTGCTCATGCACCCGATCATTCCGTTCGTCACCGAGGAGCTGTGGCGCGCGCGGGGTACCCGGACGCAGGACCTGATCGAGGCGCCGTGGCCCGTGTACCCTGCGACGCTCGAGGACGCCGGCGCCGATGCCGAGCTCGGCTGGGTCGTGCGCCTGATCTCGGAGATCCGCTCGGCTCGGGCCGAGCTCAACGTGCCACCCGGTGCCACGGTCGCGCTGGCCTACCGCGACGCCGGTGCCGCGACGCTCGCACGCCTGGCGTCCCACGGCGACCTGATCGGGCGCCTGGCGCGCGTCGGCGCCGCCGCGCCGCAGGTCGGCACCATCGGGCGCGGCGCGGTGCAGATCGTGCTGGACGAAGCGACCTTCGTGCTGCCGCTCGCCGACATCATCGATCTGGAGGCCGAGGCGGCGCGGCTGGCGAAGCAGATCGCCAAGTTGGACGGCGAGATCGCCAAGATCGAGGCCAAGCTGGCGGACCAGGGCTTCGTCGCCCGCGCGCCCGAGGACGTGGTCGAAATGCAGCGCGATCGGCTGGACGAATCGCGCGCGACGCGCGAGCGGCTGGCGCGCGCGCGGGATCGGCTGGCGGCGACCTGACGGCCGCCGGCGTCACCTACAGCACGTCGGCGTTGAAGGTATCGCAGGCGTTTAGGTCGCCGCTTTCCAGGCCGCTGAGCTTTCCCGTGCGCGGGGCGCGGGTCTAGGCGTGGGCGGTCGCTGGCCCTTGAAGTGACCTGGGTAGGATTCGTCCAGGCTCCCGCGTGACGTCGGTCACTGCGCCCGATGGGCCGACCGAGCATAATCGCCAGGATTTCTCATGAGGCACGCCATGCTGACCCTATCGATGGCGCTACTTCTGGCCCGGTTTCCCGTGGCGGCCGCGTGATTCGCGGCGTTCGTCGTGACGCTCGCCTCGACCGGATTGATCTGATCGAGGGCCTTCTGGCGTTAACCATTTTTCAATACTTGGGGTATAGTGTGCCATTCATTCGGGAAATCCCTCATCCCTTTGATGATCCCGGATGTTCGTGAAGCCTCCCTGTTCACTCGAGCCGCTGTATCCCAGCGGCTCTTTTTTTGCTGCCGCGCCCGCCCCAGGGATGCCATAAACCTTCGTTAACATGCGGTGCTTCTGGCCTCTACCCGATGTGGTATGGTAGCCGGAAATAGGGGCTAGATGCGGGTACGAGGGGGCCATGGCGGGCCATTCCCACTGGAAAGGCATCAAGCATCGCAAGGGTGCCCAGGATGTCAAAAGAGCCAAGATTTTTACCAAGTTGATCCGGGAACTGACGGTTTCCGCGAAACAGGGTCTGGCCGATCCCGGCATGAACCCGCGTCTGCGCGCGGCGATCCAGGCAGCGCGCGCGGCCAACATGTCGCGCGACACCATCGAGCGGGCGATCAAGCGCGGCTCGGGTGGCGAGGGCGGCAATTACGAGGAGGTGCGCTACGAGGGCTACGGCCCCGGCGGCACCGCGATCATCATCGAGGCCCTGACCGACAACCGCAACCGCACGGCGGCCGAGGTGCGCACCGCCTTCGGCAAACACGGCGGCGTAATGGGCGAATCCAACAGCGTCGCGTTCAACTTCCAGCGCGTCGGCCTGATCAGCTACCCCGGCACGGCCGGCACCGCCGAGCGGGTGTTCGAGGCGGCGCTGGACGCCGGCGCGAACGACGTCGAGTCCTTCGAGGACGGGCACGAGGTCTACTGCGACGTCGAGGCCCTGGCCGACGTGCGCGAGAAGCTCGAGGCCACCCTCGGCGAGCCCAGCGGCGCCCGCCTGACGTGGCGGCCCATGGCGCGGGTCGAGGTCGCCGACGACGCGGCCGAGACGCTGTTCAAGCTGATCGACGTGCTCGAGGACAACGACGATGTGCAGAACGTCGTGGCGAACTTCGACGTCTCGGACGAGGCGCTCGCGCGCTACGAGGCGTGAGGTCCGTGCGGGTCCTGGGGCTCGACCCGGGCCTGACCGTGACCGGTTGGGGGATCGTCGATGTGGCCGGAAACCGGCTGGCCCACGTGGGCCACGGAACCATCGTGCCCGACCCGCGCCTGGCGGTGGCGGAACGGCTGTGCGCGCTCGAGCGCGGGCTCGGCGACGTGATCCGCGCCCACGTGCCCGCTGAGGCCGCCGTCGAGGAGGTCTTCGTCGCGCGCAATCCAACCTCGGCGATCAAGCTGGGCATGGCGCGCGGCGTGATCCTGGCGGCGACGTCGGGCGCCGGCCTGACCGTGGCCGAGTACGCGGCGCGCTTCGTCAAGAAGGCCATCGTCGGCTCGGGCGCTGCCGAGAAGGCGCAGATGGTGGCGATGGTGTGCCGGCTGCTGCCCGGTGTCGCCATCGAGCAGGAGGACGCGGCGGACGCCTTGGCCGTCGCCATCTGCCACGCCCACGACACGGCGTCGCGCCGGCGCTGGGCGGCCGAAGGCATACCCGCATGATCGGCAAGCTGAGCGGCACGCTGGACAGCCACGGCGACGGCTGGGCCATCGTCGACGTGCGTGGTGTGGGCTACCTGGTCAACGCCTCGGCCCGGACCATCGGCGGCTTGGCCGGGGTGGGCAAGCCCGCGCGCCTGCTGATCGAGACACGCGTCACCGACGAACGGGTGGTGCTCTACGGCTTCCGGGACGCGGCGGAGCGCGCTTGGTTCCGCCTGCTCCAGGGCGTGCAGGGCGTCGGGCCGCGGCTCGCGCTCGCCGTTCTCGGCACGCTGGCGGTGGACGATCTGGCGCGCGCCATCGCGGCGGGCGACAGGGCGGCCGTGGGCCGGACTCACGGCGTCGGCCCCAAGCTAGCCCAACGCATCGTCACCGAGCTCAAGGACAAGATCGATGTCGCCCTGAGCGCGCCCGCCGAAGCGGCCGCCCAGGCCGGCGGCGACGGCGCCGACGCGGTCTCCGTCCTCGTCAACCTGGGCTACGGCCGCAGCGAGGCCTTTGCCGCCATCGCCGGTGCCGCGCGGACGCTGGGCACTGACGCCCGCGTCGAGGATCTGGTGCGTGCCGGCCTCCGGGAGCTGGCCCGGTGACCGAGACCCGCCTCGTGGCGCCCGAGCCGACGGCCGAGGACACCGATGGTGCGCTCAGGCCGCAACGTCTGGGCGACTTCATCGGCCAGCGCGGCGTCATCGACAACCTGGCGGTGTTCCTGGCCGCCGCGCGCGGCCGCGGCGAAGCGCTGGACCACGTGCTGTTGCACGGGCCGCCCGGCCTGGGCAAGACGACGCTCGCCCAGATCGTCGCGCGGGAACTGGGCGTCGGCTTCCGCGCGACCTCGGGACCGGTGATCGCCAAGGCGGGCGACCTGGCGGCGCTGCTGACCGCGCTGGAACCGCGCGACGTGCTGTTCATCGACGAGATTCACCGGCTGAACCCGGCGATCGAGGAAATCCTCTACCCGGCCATGGAGGACTTTCAGCTCGACCTGATGATCGGTGAGGGACCGTCGGCGCGCTCGATCAAGATCGACCTGCCACGCTTCACCCTGGTCGGTGCCACGACGCGCTCGGGGCTGCTGACCACTCCGCTGCGCGAACGGTTTGGCATCCCGCTGCGCCTCGAGTTCTACCGCGCCGAGGAGATGGTCGAGATTGTGTCGCGCGGCGCGCGGCTGCTGGGGCTCGACCTCGCGCCCGACGGCGCCGCCGAGATCGCGCGGCGGGCGCGCGGCACGCCCCGCGTGGCCGGGCGCCTGCTGCGCCGGATCCGTGACTTCGCCATGGTCGACGGCGTGGCGCGGGTGGACAGCACGGCGGCCAACCGCTCGCTCGCCCGCCTGGCGGTCGACGAACGCGGCCTCGACGCCATGGACCGCCGCTACCTTGCTTGCATCGCCGAGCACTACGGCGGCGGGCCGGTGGGAGTCGACACCATCGCCGCGGCCTTGTCGGAGCATCGCGACGCGCTGGAGGACGTGATCGAGCCATTCCTGATCCAGCAGGGGCTGCTGCGCCGCACGCCGCGTGGGCGCATGCTGACGCCCCCGTGCTTCCGCCACCTGGGCCTGACTGTGCCGAACGGCTGGAGCGGCCAACTCGAGTTCGCCCTGGCCGACGCCACGGAGGAGTCCCATGGCCGCTGATTCCGGCGTGCCGGCCCACCGTTTCGCCGTGCGCGTCTACTACGAGGACACGGACGCCGCCGGCATCGTCTACTACGCGAACTATCTCCGCTTCGCCGAACGCGCGCGCACCGAGTGGCTGCGGACGCTCGGCTTCGACCATGTGCGCCTCGACCGCGACGGCGGCGTCGGCTTCGCGGTGCGCCGTTGCACGGTGGACTACCGGCGCCCGGCCCGGCTCGACGACGTCCTGGAGGTCGCGACCGCGCTCAAGCGGGCACGGGGCGCCTCGGTGACGCTCGAGCAGGTGGTGCGCCGGGGCGAGGACGAACTCGTGCGGCTCGACGTGGAACTCGCGCTTCTCGACGCCGCCGGCCGGCCAGCCCGGTTCCCCGACCCGCTGCGCGCGGCGTTCGGCCCTCTTGTTGCCACATAGCCATCGGAAACATCGTTCATGGAAAGCACTGCTGTCGAATCCGTGACCCTGCCGGGGTCCGTGACCACGGACATGTCGATCGTCGGCCTGTTCCTGAGCGCCGACATCATCGTCAAGATCGTCATGGTCATGCTGTTCGTGGCGTCCTTCTGGAGCTGGACGATCATCTTCGAGAAGGTCATGCGCTTCGCCCGGCTGCGCTCGCAGGCCGAGAAGTTCGAGGACGCGTTCTGGTCCGGCGGCTCGCTCGAGGACCTGTACGACCGCGTCGGCTCGCGACCCGACCATCCCATGGCGGCGGTGTTCGCCTCGGCCATGACCGAATGGCGCCGCGCGGTGAAGCGCGGCATGGCCATCGCCGATGATCGCCTGCGCGCCGGCCTGCAGCAGCGCATCGGCCAGGCGATGCAGGTGACGCTGGACCGCGAACTCGAGCGGCTGGAACGCTACCTCGGCGTCCTGGCCACGGTCGGCTCGACGGCGCCCTTCGTCGGGCTTTTCGGCACGGTCTGGGGCATCATGAACAGCTTCCAGGCCATCGCGCTCAGCAAGGACACCTCGCTCGCCGTCGTGGCGCCGGGCATCGCCGAGGCCCTGTTCGCCACGGCGCTGGGTCTGGTCGCGGCGATCCCGGCGGTCATCGGCTACAACAAGCTGTCCGCCGACCTCGACCGCTACGGCAGCCGCCTCGAGCATTTCTCGGCCGAATTCCATTCGCTGCTGTCGCGTCAGCTCGACGAGAAGGGCGCCTGATGGCGGCCTCGATCCAACGCGCATCGACGCGGGGCAGCCGGCGCGGCCGGCACCGGCCCATGAGCGAGATCAACGTGACGCCGATGGTCGACGTCATGCTCGTGCTGCTCGTCATCTTCATGGTGGCGGCGCCCTTGCTCACGGTCGGCGTGCAGGTAGATCTGCCCAAGGCGCAGGCCCCCGAGATCCGGGGCAGCGACGAGCCGCTGGTGGTGTCGGTCGACGCTGGCGGCGTGCTCTACCTGGAGGACACGGTCGTCACGCTCGAGGAGCTCGGTCCCCGGCTCGTCGCCGTGTCCGACAACAACCCCGAGGCGCGCATCTTCGTGCGTGGCGACCAGGCGGTGAACTACGGCAGCGTCATGGCCGCGATGGGGGCGATCAACGCCGCCGGGTTCGCCAACGTCGCCCTGATCGCCGAGACGCCCAAGGCCGCCGCGACGGAATGACGTGATGCTGCGCCGGGCCGCATGGCTGTCGGCCGTACTCCATCTGGCGGTCATCGTGATCGTCTACTTCGGGGTGCCCGACCTGTTCGATCGCGAGCCGGTGATCGAGCCGACGATCCGCATCGAGGTCTACACCATCGCCGAGGAGACCGCCGCGCCGCCGCCCGCGCCCAAGCCCAAGGAGCCGGCTGAGCCCGAGGTGCCGCCGCCGCCGCAACCCGAACCCGAGGTGCTGCAACCGACCCCGCCGCCCGAGCCGGAACCAGTGCCCAAGCCGGAACCCGAACCCGAGCCATTGCCACCGCCGGAAACCGAGCCGCTGCCGGAACCCGAGCCTGAACCGGAGCCACTGCCTGAGCCGGAACCCGAACCGGAACCTGAACCTGAACCCGAACCGGAGGTTCAGGCCTCGGCGCCGACACCCAAGACCAAGCCGAAGGCGCCCGAGAAGCCGGCGGAGGTCTTCGACTCGGTGCTCGAGACCGTGGCGCTGCTCGACAAGGCCGCCGAGGCCACGCCGCCGCCGGCGCCACTCCAAGAGGAGCCGGAACTCGACCTGGATGCCCTGGAAGGCGCGCTCGCGCCAAACGTGTCGACCTCGCTCACGCTGTCCGAGATCGACGCGATCCGCCGTCAGATCGAGGACAACTGGATCGTGCCCGCCGGCACGCCCGAGGCCGAGAACCTGCGCGTCGAGGTGCGCATCCAGGTCGCGGTCGACGGCCAAGTGCTTCAGGCGACCATCGTCGACCAGGGCCGCATGAAGCTCACCGGCGAGGAGTTCTTCCGCGCCGCGGCCGAGAGCGCCTTGCGCGCCGTGCTCAAGGCCAGCCCCTTGCAGGGCCTGCCTCCCGAGAAGTACGACGTTTGGCGTGACATACAAATGACCTTCGATCCCAGCAGGATGATGGGCCAATGATCAGACCCTCGATGACCAAGACCTCGCGCCGCGCGATCCATGCGATCGTCGTGCTCGCCGCCATGACGGTGGCGTCGCCGGCCTTCGCCCAGCTTTCGATCGACATCACCCAGGGCGTCGTCGACCCGCTGCCCATCGCGGTCACCCGCCTGGTCGGTGGTGGCGAGACGCAGCAGGTGGGCGCCAACGTGGCCAGCGTAGTGGCGGCCGATCTCGAGCGCTCGGGGCTGTTCCGACCGATCGATCCACAGGCTTTCATTGAGAAGCCCGAGGCCATCGTGCTGCAGCCGAGCTTCGGCGATTGGCGCCAGATCAACGCCCAGCTCCTGGTCACCGGCAACGTCGGGATCGAATCCGATGGCCGCCTGCAAACGACGTTCCGCCTGTGGGACGTTTTCGCCGAGCAGCAGATGGTCGGCTTCACGTTCCGCACCACGCCGGCCAACTGGCGCCGCGTCGCGCACAAGATCGCCGACGCGATCTACCAGCGCGTCACCGGCGAGACCGGTTACTTCGATACCCGCGTCGTCTACATCGCCGAGAGCGGGCCGGCGACCAACCGCGTCAAGCGCCTGTCGATCATGGACCAGGACGGCGCCAACCATCGTTTCCTGACCGATGGCGCGGACCTGGTGCTGACGCCGCGCTTTTCGCCGACCGCGCAGGAGATCACGTACCTGTCCTATCGGGGCGATACGCCGCGTGTGTACATCTACAACATCGACACCGGCCAGAACGAGCTGCTGGGCGATTTCCCGGGCATGACCTTCGCGCCGCGCTTCGCGCCCGACGGCAACAGCGTGGTGTTCAGCATGGCGCGCGGCGGCAACTCCGAGATCTTCATCATGGATCTGCGGACCCGCGACATCCGGCAGCTGACGCACGATCGCTCGATCGACACCTCGCCGTCCTTCTCGCCGGACGGGGCGCGCATCGCCTTCAACTCCGACCGGGGCGGTACGCCGCAGATCTACGTGATGGACGCCGGGGGCGGCAACCCGCAGCGCATCACGTTCGGCCAGGGGCGTTACTCGACGCCCGTGTGGTCGCCGCGCGGCGACCTGATCGCGTTCACCCGCCAGCACAAGGGCGAGTTCTTCATCGGGGTGATGCGGCCCGATGGCCAGGGTGAGCGAATGCTGTCGCGCAGCTATCTCGACGAAGGCCCGACCTGGGCGCCGAACGGGCGGGTCATCATGTTTTTCCGCGAGACGCCGACGACCAAGGGCAACGTCTCGAGGCTCTTCTCGGTGGATCTGACCGGTTACAACGAGCGGCTCGTGGTGACGCCGCTCGACGGCTCCGACCCGGCCTGGTCGCCGATGCTGCCTTAGGGTCACGATCCGGCCGGCGGAGCGGGTGACGCTCTAGGCACGAACGCCGACCAACGCCTATCATCGGCCGGGTATACAAGGAGGGGCCGATGGCGGCGTTCGAACATCCCTACGTGCCGAATGCCTCGGCGGGTCCGCGGCGTCGGCTGCTGGACGCCCTGGGCATCGCCGATGTCGAGGCGTTGTACGCCGCGATCCCGGCCGACTTGCGTGTGAAGGGCGTGCTCGATCTGCCGGCGCCGCTCCCGGCCGAGCAGGACCTGCGCCGTCACGTCGCCGAGCTGATCGAGCAGAACCGCGGTGCCGGCGACCTGTTGATCTTCCGAGGCGCGGGCTGCTGGCCCCATCACGTGCCGGCGCTGTGCGACGAGATCACGGGCCGCGGCGAGTTCCTCACCGCCTACGCCGGCGGCACGTACTCGGACCACGGCAAGAACCAGGCGGTCTTCGAGTTCCAGAGCCTGATCGGCGCGCTGGTCGGCCTGGACGTGGTGACGCCGCCGACCTACGACGCGGCCGGGGCCGCGAACTCGGCGTTGCGGGCCGCGTGCCGCGTCACCGGGCGCTCCGGCATCGTGGTGCCGGCGCTGATGAACCCCGACCGTCTCGAACAGATGCGCGGATTCGTGCGGCCGACGGCCCAACCGCGCGCCGTGCGCCAGGACCCGGCGACCGGGCAGCTCGACCTGGCCGACCTCGAGGCCAAGCTCGGCCCCGACGTGGGTGCCGTGTTCCTCGAGCAGCCGGGCTTCCTCGGCACCATCGAGACCCAGGGTGCCGCGATCGCCGAGCGGGTGCACGCTGCGGGCGCGATGCTGGTGGTGGGCGTCGACCCGCTCAGCCTCGGCGTCCTGGCCGCGCCGAGCGACTGGGGCGCCGATTTCGTCACGGGCGACATCCAGCCACTGGGCATCCATATGCACGCGGGCGGCGGCTGCGCCGGGTTCATCGCCACGCGCGACGAGGCGCGCCTGGTCGCCGAACTGCCGACGACCCTGATCAGCGCCGCCCCCGCCGAGGGCGGCGGCGTCGGCTTCGCGTGGTCGACGCCCGAGCGCACGTCCTACGACACGCGCCACGAGGCGACCGACTACTACGGCACGACCCAGTGGCTGTGGGGCATCGGCGCGGCGGTCTATCTCAGCCTGCTCGGGCCCAAGGGTCTGGCCGAACTGGGCGAGGTCATCATGCAGCGCTCGCTCTACGCCGCGCGGGCGGTCGCCCGTGTGCCTGGCGTGCGCGTGCCCCATCTGGACCGGCCGTTCTTCAAGGAATTCGTCGTGACGTTCGACAAGCCCGGCGCGACGGTGACGGCGATCAATCGGGCGTTGCTCGCGCACGGCATCGTCGGTGGCCACGACGTCTCGCGGTTGTGGTCCGGCGGCCCGGCCATGCTGATGTGCGTGACCGAGACGCACGACCGGGCGGCGATCGACCGGCTCGCAGCTGCTCTGGCGGAGGTGCTGTCATGACCGCCCCCCGCAACGGCTTCCACGCCGCGCGCTGGAACGAACCCCTGATCCAGGACCTGTCCGAACCCGGCGCGCGCGGCCTGCTGCCGGGCGCGGTCGAGCCGGCGATTCGAGCCGGCGCGGGCGATGCGCTGGCCCGCGTGCCGGCGCACGTCCGCCGCGCCGCGCCGCCCGCGCTGCCCGAGGTCACTCAGCACCGTGTGGTGCGCCACTTCACGCGCCTGGCCCAGATGACCATGGGCTTCGATGTCACGACCGACATGATGGGCACGTGCACCATGAAGTACTCGCCCAAGGTGCACGAGCACATCGTCCGCGCGGCGCGGCTGGCCGACGTCCACCCGGGCCAGGACCCCGAGACGCTGCAGGGCGTCCTGGCGATCCTTTACCGGTTCAACCGCATGATGTGCGCCATCGCCGGCATGGACGAATTTACGTTCCAGCCGGCCAGCGGCGCCCAGGGCATCTACACCAACGCCTGCCTGATCCGCGCCTATCATGCCGCGCGCGGCGAGCTCGGCCGACGCGACGAGATCATCACCACCGCGTTCTCGCACCCGGCCGACGCGGCGACGCCCCACGTCGCCGGCTTCAAGGTGATCACCCTGATGCCAGGGCCGCAGGGCTATCCCGAGCTCGCGGCCCTCGAAGCGGCCGTGTCGCCCCGCACCGCCGGGTTGATGCTGACCAACCCCGAGGACACGGGCCAGTACAACCCCGCGATCCGCGCGTTCGTCGAGCGGGTCCACGCCGTGGGCGGTCTGTGCGCCTACGACCAGGCCAACGGCAACCCGCTGCTCGGTATCGCGCGCGCGGGGGACGCGGGTTTCGACCTGTGCCAGTTCAACCTGCACAAGACGTTCTCGGCGCCCCACGGCGCGATCGGCCTGGGCTGCGCCGCCGTCGGCGTCAAGGAGCCGCTGCGTCGTTTCCTGCCGCGTCCCGTGGTGACCTTAGACGGCACGCGCTACGGCCTGGACGACGACCGCCCCGACGCGATCGAACGGATCCGCGCCTTCCTCGGCAACGTGCCGACGGTGGTCAAAGCCTACGCCTGGGTCATGAGCCTGGGCACCGAGGGCCTGCGCGCCGTGGCCGAGACCGCCGTGCTCAACAACAACTACCTGCTCGCTAACATCCGGCGGATCAAGGGCGTGGCGATCCCGTGGCCCGAGAACACGGCGCCCAAGCTTGAGCAGGTGCGCTACTCGTGGGAGCCGCTGCACAACGACACCGGCGTCACGACCATGGAAATCGAGCAACGCATGGTCGACTACGGCGTGCAGCACTACATGCCGAGCCACGTGCCGGTGCTCGTGCCCCAGCCGTTCACCATCGAGCCCGGCGAATCCCTGACCATCGAGGAGATGGATCACATGATCGCCACGCTGCGCGCCATCGCCGCCGAGGCGTACGAGGAGCCCGAGGTCGTGCACCACGCGCCGCACCACGCCTCGGTCGCGCGCGTCGACGACGGCATCGCCAACGATCCCGCGACCTGGGCGTTCACGCACCGGGCGCTGGCGAAGAAACGCGCCGCGTGGAGCAAGCCGCGTAGCGCCGCGGCGAAGCGCCACGCCGGGTACTGATCGGTTGCCGCCCAGGGTCGGGGTCGTCGTCAACCCGATCGCGGGCCTGGGCGGCCGGGTCGGGCTGAAGGGGACCGACGGCGTCGAGGTCGTCGCCCGCGCGCTCGCGCTGGGCGCCGTGCCGCGCGCCGGTGCGCGCATGGCCGAGGCGCTCGCTGCGCTGCGCGCGCGCCGGCGCGACGTGGCGATCGTCAGCGGCGACGACGCGCACGACCCCGTGGGGGGCACCAACGCCGCCGACACCATCGTGGCGGCGCGCGTGCTCGCCGAGGCCGGGGTCGACCTGCTGCTGTTCGCGGGTGGCGACGGCACCGCGCGTGACATTCTGACGGCGGTGGGCGACCGTGTGCCCGTACTCGGTGTGCCCGCCGGCGTGAAGATGCACTCGGCGGTGTTCGCCGCCAGCCCACGTGCCGCCGCCGATCTGGCGGCCGCCTTCTTCGCGGGCGACGCGGCGCTCGCCGAACTCGAGGTCATGGACCTGGACGAGGAGGCCTATCGCGCCGGCCGGGTCTCGGCGCGGCTCTATGGTTTCGTACGCGGTCCCTACCGGCGCGATCTGGTCCAGGGCGTCAAGGTCGGCGGCGTGGCCGGCGAGACGGCGGCGCTCGATGGCTTGGCGGCGGAGGTCGCATCGCGCCTGGGGCCGGGGACGCCCGCGATCCTCGGGCCCGGCACCACCATGCGGGCCGTGGCCGAGGCGCTCGGCGCCGCCAAGACCCTGCTGGGCGTCGATCTGGTGCGCGACGGGCGGGTCATCGCGGTCGACGCGGCCGAGGCCGACCTGCTGCGGGCACTGGCGACGGCCGAGGACGCGCGCCTGATCGTGGCGCCGATCGGCGGCCAGGGGCACATCCTGGGCCGCGGCAACCAGCAGGTCAGCTCCGAGGTCATCCGCCGGGTCGGGCTCGACCGGCTGATCGTCGCCGCGACGCCGGCCAAGCTGGCGTCGCTGCACCACCAGGCCTTGCGCGTGGACACGGGCGACTCCGGGCTCGACCGAGCGCTCGCCGGCTACCGACGCGTCGTCACGGGTCGGGGAGCCGAGGCGGTGTGCCGCGTCGTGGCGTGAAGGTGGTACAAGGGCCGAAGCGGGCAGGGAGCATCGTCATGACCGGAGCGGCGGAACGGCGCGAACGCGGCGGCACGCGGGCCCGCCAGGGGCGCACAGGGCCCAAGGGCAGCGTGCCCCAATTGCCCTGGCGCGAGACGGTCAACCCGTACCCGCCGGTCGAGATCGTCTCGGCCGACCAGCTCGAGGCGATCCACGAGGCGGCGCTGCGCACCCTCGAGGACATGGGGATGCGCATCCTGCTGCCCGAGGCGCGCGCGATCTACCGCCAGGCCGGCGCGCGGGTCGACGACGGGAACGAGATGGTGTTCCTCGATCGCGGCCTGGTCATGGACGCCCTGGCCAAGGCGCCGCCGACCTTCAAGCTGCACGCACGCAACCCTGCGCGCAGCCGCACGCTCGGTGGCCGCGTGGTCAACTTCGGCAATGTCGGCGGCGCGCCCTACACCTCGAACCTGGACGACGGCCGCCACCCCGGCACATTCAAGGACTACTGCAACCTCCTGAAGCTCGCCCAGACACTCAACGTCGTGCACATCCCCGCCGGCTACGCGCCCGAGCCGCAGGACGTGCCGGTTCCGGTGCGCCACCTGGTCGCGCTCGATTCCCTGATCCGGCTGACCGACAAGGGGCTGTTCGGCTTTTCGCTCAGCCAGCAGCGCATCTTCGACAACATCGAGCTGGCGCGCATCGCGCGCGGCGTCAGCCTGGAGCGGATGGCCGCCGAGCCCAGCCTCTACACCATCGTCAACACCAACTCGCCGCGCCAGCTCGACCGGCCGATGCTGTGGGGCATCATCGAAATGGCGCGCCACGGCCAGGTGACCTGCGTCACACCGTTCACCCTGGCCGGCGCCATGGCGCCGGTGACCGTGATCGGCGCCAGCGTCCTGCAGCACGCCGAGGCCATGGCCGGCCTCGCGCTGGCCCAGATCGTGCGCCCCGGCGCGCCGGTGATCTACGGCGGCTTCACCTCCAACGTGGACATGAAGTCGGGCGCGCCGGCGTTCGGCACGCCCGAGTATGTCAAGGCGGCGATGCTGGGCGGCCAGCTCGCGCGCCGGCTCGACCTGCCGTATCGCACGTCGAACACCAACGCGTCGAACGCGCCGGACGTGCAGTCGGCGTACGAAGGCGCCATGTCCCTGTGGGGCGCGGTGATGGGCGGCGGCAACTTCATCGTCCATGGCCTCGGTTGGCTCGAGGGCGGGCTGGTCGCCAACTACGAGAAGTACGTGATCGACGCCGAGATGTGCCAGACCATGCTCTCGTTCCTCGAGCCCGAGGTGGTGGACGAGGGGAGCCTGGCGCTCGACGCCCTGCGTGAAGTGGCGCCCGGCGGTCACTTCTTCGGCGCGGCCCACACGCTCGCCCGCTACGAGCACGCGTTCTACGCGCCCATGCTGTCGGACTGGCGCGCCTTCCAGCACTGGGAGGCCGACGGCGCCGTGGACGCGACGCATCGCGCCAACCGCATCTGGAAGCAGCTCCTGGCCGAGTACGAGGCGCCGCCGCTCGATCCGGCGACCGCCGAGGAGCTCGAGGCCTTTGTCGCCAGGCGCACGGCCGAAGGCGGCGCGCCCATCCAGTAGGCGGGGCCCGGCCGTCTTGACACGATGCCCGGCGTACCCTACGCGGCGCCGACAGGGGTAGGGCGCGGGCATGGACATCCACGAATACCAGGCGAAGGAACTGCTGGAGGGCTTCGGCGTCGCCGTGCCGCGCGGTGGGCTGGCCTACAGCCCCGAGCAAGCGGCCTACCGGGCGCAGGAGATCGGCGGCGAACGCTGGGTCGTCAAGGCCCAGGTGCACACCGGCGCGCGTGGTAAGGCCGGCGGCATCAAGCTGTGCAAGGACGACCACGAGGTCGCCCACGCGGCGGATGAGCTCTTGGGCAAGCGGCTGGTCACGGCCCAGACCGGGCCGCGCGGCAAGCTGATCCACCGGCTGTTCGTCGAGGAGGCGTTGCCGATCGAGCGCGAGCTCTATCTGGGCCTGGTGCTCGACCGCAAGACCGAGCGGGTCATGGTCGTCGCCTCGGCCGCCGGCGGCATGGAGATCGAGGAGATCGCCCACTCCAAGCCCGAGACGATCATCCGCGCCAGCGTCGATCCGGCCACCGGCATGAAGCCGTTCCAGGCGCGCGAGATCGCCTTCGCGCTGGGCCTGAGCGGCGGGTTGGTGGCCCAGGCGGTGACCACGCTGCTCGGCTGCTACCGCGCCTTCGTCGAGCTCGACGCGACCATGGTCGAGATCAACCCGCTGGTCGTCGTCTCGGGTCCACGCCTGGTGGCGCTCGACGCCAAGATGACGTTCGATGACAACGCGCTCTTTCGCCGGCCGCAGATCGCCGAGCTGCGCGACAAGTCCCAGGAGGACAGCCGCGAGCGCGATGCCGCCGACCGCGGCCTCTCGTACGTCGGGCTGGACGGCGCGATCGGCTGCATCATCAACGGCGCCGGACTGGCCATGGCGACCATGGACATGATCCAACACGCCGGCGGCGAGCCCGCCAACTTCCTCGACATCGGCGGCGGCGCCTCGCCCGAGCGCGTGGCCAAGGCGTTCAACCTGGTGCTGTCGGACGCCAAGGTGCAGGCGGTGCTGGTCAACATCTTCGCCGGCATCAACCGTTGCGACTGGGTCGCCCAAGGCGTCGTCCAGGCGCTGCAGAAGCGTCCCGCCGGCGTGCCCGTGGTCATCCGCCTGTCCGGCACCAACGTCGAGGAGGGCCGGCGCATCCTGCGCGAGAGCGGCCTGCCGATCGTCACCGCCGAAGGCCTGGCGGACGCGGCCGACACGGTGGTCGCCGCCTGGAAGAAAGCGGCGGCATGACCGTCCTGCTCGACCGCTCGACGCGCGTCATCGTCCAGGGCTTCACCGGCAACACCGGCACCTTCCACGCCGAGGAGGCGATCGCGTACGGCACCAACCTGGTCGGCGGCGTC
Organism: Alphaproteobacteria bacterium; assembly: GCA_016869675.1. Classification (GTDB taxonomy): domain Bacteria; phylum Pseudomonadota; class Alphaproteobacteria; order SP197; family SP197; genus VGDP01. The sequence continues at coordinate 23,825 of VGDP01000048.1, forward strand.
ACGCCCGGCAAGGGCGGCACGACGCACCTCGACCGCCCGGTGTTCGACACGGTCAAGCAGGCGATCGACGCCACCGGGGCCGAGGCGAGCCTGCTCCTGGTGCCGCCGCCGTTCGCGGCCGATTCGATCATGGAGGCGGCGGACGCGGGGTTGGCCCTGTGTGTCGCCATCACCGACGGCATTCCCGCCCAGGACATGATCCAGGTGAAGCGCTACATGCGGCGCTACGCCTACGAGAAGCGCATGCGCCTCGTCGGGCCCAATTGCGCCGGTGTGATCAGCCCGGGCCAGGCCATGATGGGCATCATGCCCAGCCACATTTACCGCCAGGGCCGCGTCGGCATCGTCGGCCGCTCGGGCACCCTCGGCTACGAGGCCGCGGCCCAGATGGCCGAACTCGGCATCGGCGTGTCGACCAGCGTCGGCATCGGTGGCGATCCGATCAACGGCTCGTCCTTCCGCGACATCCTCGAGCTGTTCGAGGCCGACCCCGCGACCGACGCCGTGGTCATGATCGGCGAGATCGGTGGCCCGCAGGAGGCCGAGGCGGCCGAGTTCATCCGGACGTCAATGAAGAAGCCGGTGGTCGCCTACGTCGCCGGGCTCAGCGCGCCCAAGGGGCGGCGCATGGGACACGCCGGCGCCATCATCTCGGCGTTCGGCGAAAGCGCGGCGGCCAAGGTCGAGATCCTGAGGGATGCCGGCGCGACCGTGGCGCCCAGCCCGGCCGAGCTCGGCACCACCGTCGCTGCGGCGCTGAAGCGCGCCGGCCTGATGTCCTGACCCTGAAGGAAGACGCACCGCCATGGCTAAGCCCAATGTCCTGGTCACCCGCC
>VGDP01000049.1 GCA_016869675.1 Alphaproteobacteria bacterium
GGATGGTGAGCTTCGGCCGCAGATCCGTCGGGTGTTCGAGGAGAACTTCGCGGTCTATGGCGCGCGCAAGGTCTGGCGGCAACTCGGACGCGAGAACGTGACCGTCGCCCGCTGCACGGTCGCGCGGGCTGGGCTCGGCGGGCTCGACGTGCTGGTCAACAACGCCGGCGTCTATGTGGACGGCCCCTTCGAGGCCATGAACGAGGCGACGTGGGACCGCGTGATCGACGTCAACGTCAAGGGCCTGTTCTTCGCGTGCCGCGCCGCTCTGCCCAGTTTGCGCGCGAGCCGGGGCGCGATCGTCAACCTCGCCTCGGAATCGGGCGTGTGGGGCTACGCGCTGGGCACGGTCTACTGCGCGTCCAAGGGTGCCGTGATCAACCTGACCCGCGCCCTTTCGATCGAACTGGCGCCCGAGGTGCGGGTCAACTCGGTCGGGCCCGGCCCGGTGATGACCGACATGCTGCAAGCGCAGATCGACGACGCCCCCGAACCCAAGGCACACGCCGCGGCGCTCGACGCCTGGACGCCCATGAAGCGCGTCGGCCGGCCCGAGGAGGTGGCCGCCGCCATCCTGTTCCTGGCGTCCGACGCCGCGCGCTTCGTCACCGGCGCCAACCTGCGCATCGACGGCGGCGCCACCGCCGGGCGCTGACTCCCTCGTTGCGTGGCCTCCGGGGCGGGCCTACTCTCGATGGTGGCAAGGCAACTGCGGGTCCGTGGCGGACCCGCGGAACCGGACAGAGCGAGGAACCCCATGATGACCTGGATGTCGTTCACGCGGCGCACGCTGGCGGGTCTGGCGATCGCCGCCCTTGTGGGCGTTTGCGCCGTCTCGGCCCGGGCCGAGACGGTGCTGCACCGGGGCAACGGCGCGGAACCCGAGACGCTCGACATCCACAAGATGACCGGCGTGCCCGAGGCCAACATCGCGCGCGACCTGTTCGAAGGGCTGGTCGCCGAGGCGTCCGACGGCACGCTGATCTCGGGCGTCGCCGAGAGCTGGTCGGTGAGCGACGACGGCCTGATCTACACGTTCGCCTTGCGCGGCGACGCCAAGTGGTCGAACGGCGATACGGTCACCGCCGAGGACTTCGTTTACAGCTTCCGCCGGGCGCTCGACCCGGCGACCGCGTCGGACTACGCCTTCCTGCTCTATCCCATCGCCGGGGCCGAGGACTTCAACGGCGGCGTCAACGCCGATCCGGCGTCCATCGGCGCCGAGGCGGTGGACGCCCGCACGCTGCGCGTCACGGTCAAGGCGCCCACGCCCTACTTCCTGCAGATGCTGGTCAATCCGACCGCCATGCCCATGCACCGGGCGAGCTTCGAGGCCGCGGGCGACGCTTGGACGCGCCCCGGCAACCTCGTCGGCAACGGCGCCTACATGCTGTCCGAATGGACGCCGCAGGACCGCATCACGCTGGTCAAGAACCCCAACTTCCACGACGCGGCAAACGTGGCGATCGACACGGTCTACCTCTACCCGACCGAGGACACGGCAACCGAATTGCAGCGCTACCGCGCGGACGAATTGGACATCACTTACGACGCGCCGTCGGACCAGATCCCGTGGATCGAGGAGAACCTGGCCGCCGAGTTCCACAACTCGCCGTACCTGGGCACCTACTACTACGCGTTCAACATGACGCAGCCGCCGTTCAGCGAGAACCTGAAGCTGCGCCAGGCGTTGGCGCTGGCGGTCGACCGCGAGACCCTGGTCGCGCAGATCAGCAAGGGCGGCGAGTTCGCCGCCTATTCGTGGCTGCCGCCGGGCATCAACGATTACGCGCCGCAGACGCTGGACTGGGCCGCCAAGACCCAGGAGGAGCGCAACGCCATGGCACAGGCGCTGTACGCGGAAGCCGGCTACGGCCCTGACAACCCGCTCGAGCTCGAGATCCTCTACAACACCAGCGACAATCACAAGAAGATCGCCATCGCCATCGCCGGCATGTGGCAGCAGGTGCTAGGCGTCAAGGCGATCATGCGCAACGAGGAGTGGAAGGTCTATCTGGAAAGCCGCGACCAGAAGCAGTTCCAGGTGGTGCGCGCGGGCTGGATCGGCGACTACAACGACGCCAACACGTTCCTGGACTTCCACCTGTCGGACGTCGGCCCGATCAACACGCCGGGCTACGCCAGCGCCACGTACGACGACCTGGTCAAGGGCGCCGCGCTCGAGCGTGACGTGGCCAAGCGGCGCGCCATGCTCGAGGAGGCCGAGCAAGTGTTCCTGGCCGATCTGCCGCTGTTCCCGATCTACCACTACACGACCCAGCACCTGGTGAAGCCCTATGTCACTGGCTGGACCGACACGATCCTGGACTACCACCCGACACGCTGGCTGGCCGTGAACCGCTAGAGCGGAAGGGCCGCGGCGGGCAACCCCCGCCGTGGCCCTTCAGGTAGCAGGGCGTGCTGAACTACACGATCCGGCGGCTGGTCGGCGCGGTGCCGACGTTGTTCCTGATCATCGCTATCTCGTTCTTCATGGTGCGCTCGGCACCCGGCGGGCCGTTCGACCGCGAACGCGTCGTGCCGGCCGAGATCAAGGCCAACCTGGAGCGCGTCTACCACCTGGACGAACCATTGTGGCAGCAGTTCCTGCGCTACATGGGCAGCATCCTGCAGGGCGATTTCGGCCCCTCGTTCAAGTACAAGGACTTCTCGGTCACCGAGCTGATCTGGCAGGGCTTCCCGGTCTCGGCGCAGCTGGGCGGCGCGGCGGTGCTGCTGTCCGCGATCGCCGGCGTGGCGCTGGGCGCGCTGGCCGCGCTCAACCAGAACGGCCGGCTGGACGGCATCCTCATGGCCGGCGCCATGACCGGCATTGCGATCCCCAACTTCGTCATGGCGCCCTTGCTGACCCTGGTGCTGGGCGTCTACCTGAGTTGGCTGCCGGTGGGTGGCTGGGGCGATGGCGGCCTGCGCCAGGCGACGCTGCCGGTGCTCGCGCTCGCGCTGCCCCAGGTCGCCTACGTCGCGCGCCTGACGCGCGGCAGCATGATCGAGGTGCTGGGCGCCAACTACATCCGCACGGCGCGCGCCAAGGGCCTGCCGGAACGGCTGACCATCACGCGCCACGCGCTGAAGGGCGCGATGCTGCCGGTCGTCTCGTACCTGGGCCCGGCGACCGCCGCGGTAATCACCGGGTCCGTGGTCATCGAGCAGATCTTCGGCATTCCCGGCATCGGCCGCTACTTCGTGCAGGGCGCGCTGAACCGCGACTACACGTTGGTGATGGGCACGGTGATCTTCTACGGCGTGCTGATCATCCTGGCGAATTTGTTGGTCGACCTGGCCTACGGCCTGCTCGATCCCAAGGTGCGCTATGACTGAGGCTCACGCCGTGCCCGCCGTCGAGGCGGCGGCGCTGGCGCCCGCCGGGCGCGGTCTGTGGTCGGACGCGTGGCGGCGGCTTCGGCGCAACCGCGCCGCGATCGCCGCGTCGGTCGTGCTGGCGCTGATCGCCGTCGCCGCCATCGTCGGACCCGAAGTGGCGCCGCACGCCATCGACGCCATCTACTGGGACCGGGTGGACGCGCCGCCGGATTTCGCCAACGGCCACTATTTCGGCACCGAGTCCAACGGCCGCGACCTGTTCGCGCGGACCCTGTTCGGCGGCCGCGTCAGCCTGGCGCTGGGCATCGCGGCGACCCTGGTCAGCCTGGTCATCGGCGTCGGCTGGGGCGCAATCGCGGGCTTCATCGGCGGCCGGGTGGACGCGATCATGATGCGCACGGTCGACATCCTGTACGCCCTGCCGTTCATGTTCTTCGTGATCCTGCTGATGGTCTATTTCGGGCGCGAGCCGCTGCTGATCTTCGTCGCGCTGGGCGCCGTGAGCTGGCTGGACATGGCGCGCATCGTGCGCGGCCAGGCGCTGAGCCTGAAGCGGCGCGAGTTCATCGAGGCGGCGCGCGCCGCCGGCACCGGCACCGGCGCCATCATCCTGCGCCACATCGTGCCCAACTGCCTGGGGCCGGTGATCGTGTTCGCGACCCTGACCGTGCCCCAGGTTATCCTGCTGGAGTCGTTCCTTAGCTTCCTGGGGCTCGGCGTGCGGGAGCCGATGACGAGCTGGGGCGTGCTGATCGCCGACGGCGCGCGGCGCGTCGAGACCGCGTGGTGGCAGCTGGTGTTCCCGTCGGCGTTCCTGGCGGCGACGCTGTTCTGCCTGAACTTCATCGGCGATGGGCTGCGCGACGCGCTGGACCCCAAGGACCGATGAGCGCGATCCTCGCCATCCGCGGCTTGACAACGCGTTTTGCCACGCCCGACGGCGAGGTCGCCGCGGTGAGCGACGTGGACCTGGACCTGCGCGCCGGCGAGACGCTGGGCGTGGTGGGCGAGAGCGGCTCGGGCAAGAGCCAGCTGTTCCTGAGCGTTCTGGGTCTCTTGGCGCGCAACGGCCGCGCGACCGGCAGCGCGCGGCTCGACGGCCAGGAGCTGATCGGCCTGGCGCCCGAGAGCTTGCGCCGGGTGCGCGGCGGGCGCATCGCCATGATCTTCCAGGACCCGATGACGTCGCTGAACCCGTTCCTGACGGTCGGGCGCCAGCTGACCGAAGGGCCGATGCTGCACCGGGGCCTGGACGAGCGCACGGCCAGGGCGCGCGCCATCGCCATGCTCGAACGGGTGCGCATCCCGGACGCGGCGCGCCGCCTGAACCAGTACCCGCACGAGTTCTCGGGCGGCATGCGCCAGCGCATCATGATCGCCATGGCGCTGCTGCCCGAGCCGGATGTGCTGATCGCCGACGAGCCGACCACCGCGCTCGACGTCACGGTTCAGGCGCAGATCCTGGACTTGCTGCGTGAGCTGCGGGCGTCCATGGGCATCGCGACCGTGCTGATCACCCACGACCTGGGCGTGGTCGCCGGCCTGTGCGACCGCGTCACGGTGATGTACGCCGGGCGTGTCGTCGAGGAAGCGCCGGTCGAGCCGCTGTTCGGCGCACCGGCGCACCCCTACACCCGGGCACTGCTGGGCGCGCTGCCGCGCGTGGACGCGGACGGCGCCCACGACCTGGTGGCGATCCCCGGCCAGCCGCCCAACCTGCAACGTGTCATCGAGGGCTGCGCCTTCGCGCCGCGCTGCGCGCAGGCCGACGCGCGCTGCACCGCGACGAGGCCGGGCCTGCGCGCCCACGGGGCGGGGCGCGCGGCGTGCCTGAGGCTCCCGTCGTGAGCGCGCCGCTGCTGGCGGTCGAGGGCCTGCGGGTCGGCTTCCCGTTGTCGGGCGGGCTGCTCGGGCGCGTGCGCACGCTCGTCGCGGTGGACGACGTAAGCTTCGAGCTGGCGGCCGGCGAGACGCTGGGCGTGGTCGGCGAATCGGGCTGCGGCAAGTCGACGCTCGGGCGCGCGGTGCTGCGCCTGATCCCGGCGAGCGCGGGACGCATCGCCTGGCTGGGCCAGGACCTGGGCACGCTGGACGAGTCGGCGATGCGCGCGCGCCGGCGCGACATGCAGGTGATCTTCCAGGACCCGCTGGCGGCGCTGGACCCGCGCATGACCGTGGGCGACATCGTGGCCGAACCCTTGCGCGCGTTCCAACCGGACCAGCCGAAGGCCGAACGCCGCGCCCTGGTCGAGGACACGCTGCGCCTGGTCGGGCTCGCGCCCGAGATGATCAACCGTTACCCGCACGAGTTCTCGGGCGGCCAGTGCCAGCGCATCGGCATCGCGCGCGCCATGGTCCTGCGTCCGAAGCTGATCGTGTGCGACGAACCGGTCAGCGCGCTCGACGCCTCGATCCAGGCGCAGATCGTCAACCTGCTGCGCCGGCTGCAACGCGAGTTCGGGATCGCGCTGCTGTTCATCTCGCACAACCTGAGCGTGGTGCGGCACATCAGCCACAGGGTGATGGTGCTGTACCTGGGGCGCGTGGTCGAGCTGGCGCCGACCGCGGCATTGTTCGCGCGCCCACGCCACCCTTACACGCGCGCTCTGATCGTCGCCGTGCCGGTGCCCGATCCCGTGGTCGAGCGGGCGCGCGCCCATGTGCCGCTCGGCGGCGAGGTGCCCTCGCCTCTGCGCCCGCCATCGGGCTGCGCCTTCCACACCCGCTGCGCGATCGCGCGGCCCGCATGCGCGCGCGACCGCCCGGCCCTGGAGACGGACGGCGCCCGCCGTGTCGCGTGCCCCCATTGGCGCGACGGCGCCGGTTGAACCGTCAGGTAGCGGCGGCCCGCTTGGGTGCGCGGCCAGACAGCTCGTCGACCTTGGCGACCGCCGCCGTGGTGTCCAGCCCGTAGAGCCGCCGCGCCAGGCCGACCGCGGCCAGGCGTTCGCCACGCTCGATGTGCTCGCGCAACTGGGCTTCGTAGCCGGGGCCGAGTGCGCCGGAGGGGCGCGGCGGCTTGGTTTCGGCCGGCGCCGCCACGCGGTAGGTCGTGCCCAGGCGGCGCAGCGATTCGTCGAGCCCAGGCACGATGGCGCTGGTGGGCGAGCGCCAGGTGATCTCGAGCACGCCGTCGTCCAGGACGCGCACGGCGTTGTGGCCGTAGCGCGTGCGGCTGTTGCGGCCTTCGATCCAGCGTCCGCGTTCGGCGGCCAGCGCGGCGGCGAGCGGTGCGCGATCGACCCCCTTCGGGTCGATCTCGAGCAGCGCGCGGTCGATCGGCTGCATGGCGCGGTCCGCAGCTTCGAGCTGCCAGACGCGGGTGCGGTGCCCGCGCATGCTCGTGACGGCGGCCTTGGGGATCAGCACTACCGTCGGGTCGGTGGGCGGTAGCGCGTGCATCATGAACGAGCGAAACTTGACGTAGAGGCCTTCGGACGAGGCGCGAACGAGCCAGTTGTCGGGCCGGCGCGCCGCGCGCCAGGCGCCGTGGAAGGCGCGTCCGATCAGTCCGGCGATGACGGCTCACAGGCCAGCGCCGATGGCCAGGGCCGTGGCATCATCGCGCCAGGCGGCCACGGCCGCCCAGCCGAGGCCGATGGCGGCGGCGTAGAGCAGGAGCGTGGCGGACGCGCGCGGGAAGACGCGTTCGCGCGCCAGCAACGCGGCCGCCCGCGTCGGCACCTCTGATTTGGGCATCCGGCGCAGCAGATCTCGCATCCCCGCACCCCGCGTGAGGAATTCCACCGCAGGATCGCGCCACAGGGTTGCCGAAGGGTTGACGGCACCACCCGGAACGGCGCCGGAGCGATTGGAGCGGGCGATGGGATTCGAACCCACGACCCCAACCTTGGCAAGGTTGTGCTCTACCTCTGAGCTACGCCCGCTCGTGGCGCCGTCGAGGGCGCGGAGTTTCGTCCAAGAGCCGGCGCATTGCAACCCTCGGCTATGAAACCCGGACCACGCTGGCCTTGCGTCGGCGCCGACGCGCGCCTAGTCTGGCCGTGGATGGTTCCCATAGGGGGACGAAGAAGGGAACGCGGTGGGGGACGGCCTCGGCCAGCCCATTCCGCGGCTGCTCCCGCAACTGTAGGCGGCGAGTTCGTGTCCGACCTAGGCCACCGGGCGCTCCGGGAAGGCAGGGCACGCGCGACGACCCGCGAGCCAGGAGACCTGCCGTCCGGCGGATCGGCACCGGGGCCGGGATGGCCCACGGCCGACACCGTCTGCGGTAACCACGAACCGTAGAGGGATCCCATGTCCAAGACGTCCATCGCCGCCACGCGCATCGCGCTGTTCGCCCACCTGCCCCAGGCGCTCGCCGCCGCGGTGTTGGGGCTCTTCATCGTCCTCGGCGTCGGCTTCGTGCCGGTCGAGGCGGTGCACAACGCCGCCCACGACACCCGGCACGGCTTCGCCTTCCCCTGCCACTGAGCCCATGTTCCAGCGCATAGCGATCTCGGCGCTCATCGCCGGGATCCTGGGCGGGCTGTTCGTCACGGCCCTCCAAGGCATCGCCGTCACGCCCCTGATCCTGGAGGCGGAGACCTACGAAGGTGCCATCACTACGGGCCACGACCACGACGCCGCCACGGCCGAGGCCGGCCATGACCACGACGCCGAGGCCTGGGCGCCGGCGGACGGGCTGGAGCGCACGGCCTGGACCGGCGCAGCCAACATAGTGACCGGCGTCGGCTTCGCCCTGCTGCTGGGCGCCGGCTTCGCGCTGAGCGGCCGGCGCGTCGATTGGCGCCGCGGTCTATTGTGGGGCGCCGCCGGCTTCGCCGCGTTCGCCGCATTGCCCGCGCTGGGCCTGCCGCCCGAGGTGCCGGGCTCGTACGCCGCGCCGCTGGCCGATCGCCAGCTCTGGTGGCTGGCCACCGTCGCAGCCAGCGCCGGCGGGCTGGCGCTGCTGATCTTCGCGCCGCGCCTCGCCTGGAAGGGCGTCGGCGTGCTGCTGCTGGTCGTGCCGCACCTGGTCGGCGCGCCCCAGCCCGAGGCGCACGGCGGCCTGGCCCCGGCCGAGCTGGGCCACGCCTTCATCGTGGCTTCGCTCGCCACCAGCGCGGCGTTCTGGCTGGCGTTGGGCGCCATCGCCGGGCTGGTCTTCGACCGGCTCGGCCGGCGCGAGGCCTAGGTCGACGATGCGCGCGCGCCGCCTGTTGTTCGCCGTGGCCCTGGTGGCGTGCGCGGCGCTCGCCGTGGCCGCCCAGGTGGATACGGTGGCGCGCAAGCGCGCGCTCTTCGACGCACTGTTCCCCGACGGATCGGTGCCGTCCGTCTGCCTGTTCTGAGCGCGCCTTAGTCCAGGTAGTGCCTTAGACCCTCGGCCATGGCCACGGCATCGACATCGCGGCCGAACACGGCGACGTAATCCCCTGCGGGATCCATCAGGTAGACCACCGACGAATGGTCGACCACATAGTCACCGGAGGCGTCGGGCTCGGTCTTCTGGAAGAACACGCGGTAGGCGCCGGCCACCGCCTGGATCTCGGCCAGCGTGCCGGTCAGGCCGATCAAGCGCGGGTGGAACGCGGCGACATAATCGCGCAGCACCTCGACCGTGTCGCGTTCCTGATCGAGGGTGATCAGGATCGGCTGTATGTCCGCCGCGTCATCGCCCAGCGCGTCCAGCGCCGCCGCCATGACCGCCAGCTCGGTCGGGCAAACGTCGGGGCAGAACGTGAAACCGAAATAGATCAGCATCCAGCGGCCGCGGAAGTCCTGGTCGGTGACGCGACGGCCGTCGCTGGCGGTCAGGCTGAACGGGCCGCCGATGACCACCGCCTCGCCGGCGGGGCTGTCGGCGCCGAACCAGCGCGACGCCTGCCAGCCGACCAGGGCGATCAGCGCCAGCGCCGCGAGACCGTAGGCGAGGCGCCGACTCACGGCACGGCCCCAGGCGCGCGCCTGCGCGGACCCGATTCCCTCGGCCCGGCGCTTGGCCTATAAGGCGCCATGCCCGCGACCCGCGCCGATCTGGATGCCCTGTTCGCCAGCCTCGGCATCGCCACCACCACCCACGAACATCCGGCCGTGTTCACGGTCGAGGAAGCGCGCGCCCACTGCGCGCACCTGCCCGGCGGCCACTGCAAGAGCCTGTTCCTGAAGGACAAGAAGGGTGGGCTTTGGCTGGTGGTGGCGCGCGATGACGCGCGCGTCGACCTGAAGGCGCTGGGGCGGCGGCTGGGCGTGGGCAACGTCTCGTTCGGCAAGGCCGAACTCCTGGCGGAGGTCCTGGGTGTCATTCCCGGCGCGGTGACGCCGTTCGGCCTGATCAACGATCGTGCCGGCACGGTCCGGGTCGTGCTGGACAAGGCGATGATGGCGGCCGACCTGCTCAATTACCACCCGCTGACCAACGAGGCCACCACCGCGATCCGGCCCGTCGACCTGGTCCGTTTCATCGCGGCGACGGGGCACGAGCACCAGGTGCTCGACCTCGACGCGCTCTGAGCGGCGGTATCTTGCCAGCGAGGGTCCGAGCGGCCATGTTCTTCCCGCAACCATAGGATCGCGATCATGGAACCAATCATCGGGCAGGCGCCGGCCGGCGCCGGCGTCATCAAGGACGGCAACGCCCAGTCGTTCCAGGCCGACGTCATTGAGGCGAGCAAGACCCAGCCGGTGATCGTCGACTTCTGGGCGCCTTGGTGCGGCCCGTGCAAGCAGCTGGGCCCGACCATCGAGCGTGCCGTGCGCGAGGCCAACGGCGCGGTGCGCCTGGTCAAGATCAACATCGACGAGAACCAGCCAATCGCGCGCGCCATGCGCATCCAGTCGATCCCGGCGGTCTACGCGTTCAAGCAGGGTCGGTCGGTAGACGGCTTCGTCGGCGCGTTGCCCGAAAGCCAGGTCAAGGCGTTCGTCAAGCGCCTGGTCGGCGACCAGGGCCCCTCGCCGGTGGAGGAAGCGCTGGCCCAGGCCAAGGAGGCCGCGGCGGCGGGCGACCACGGCACCGCCGGCGCGCTCTACCAGCAGATCCTGCGCCACGAGCCGACCAACGGCGAGGCGTTCGGCGGGCTGTTGCGCGCGCTGATGGGCCGCGACCAGGTACAGGCGGCACGCGACCTGCTGGCCAAGGCGAGCGCCGAGCTGGCGAAGCATTCGGCCGTCGCCGGTGTCGCGACGGCGCTGGCGCTGCTGGACGAGGCCGGCAAGGCCGGCGACGTGACCCAGCTCGCCGCGCGGGTGAAATCGAACCCGGACAACCATCAGGCCCGGCTCGACCTGGCGGTCGCCCTGTTTGCGCGGGGCGAGCGCGCGGCGGCGGTGGACGCGCTGATCCAGATCATCCGGCGCGACCGCGAGTGGAACGAGCAGGCGGCGCGCGCCCAGATGCTCAAGTTCTTCGAGGCCATGGGCCCGACCGACCCGCTGACCGTCGACGGCCGGCGCAAGCTGTCGGCCGCGTGGTTCGCCTGAGCGCCATGGCCGAGACCGCGCGCCGTCAGCGGAGCGCCGCGCTGCCCGAAACCCTGCCGCTGTTCCCGCTGCCCGGCGTGCTGCTGCTGCCGCGCGGCCGGCTGCCGCTCAACATCTTCGAGCCGCGCTACCTGGCCATGGTCGAGGACGCGCTGAAGGCCGAGCGCCTGATCGGCATGATCCAGCCCGCCGACGCCGAGGCGAGCCTGGCGCCCGACCCCGCGCGGCAGCCGGCCGAGCTGTTCCGCGTCGGCTGCGCCGGGCGCATGACCCAGTTCGGCGAGACCGACGACGGGCGCTACCTGATCACGCTGACGGGCGTCAGCCGATTCGCCATCGCCGAGGAACTGCCGCTGACCGAGGGCGGCTACCGGCGCGCGCGCGTCGACTGGGCGCGCTATGCCGAGGACCGGGGCGAGACCGAGGCTCGCGCCATCGACCGCGACGCCCTGCTGGCGGCGCTGCGCCACTACTTCAAGCGGCGCAAGCTGTCGGCCAACTGGGATGCGGTGACCAGCGCCGCCGACGACGCGCTGGTCACGGCGTTGGCCATGGTGTGCCCGTTCGAGGCGCGCGAGAAGCAGGCGCTGCTGGAATCCGCGGGGCTGGCCGAGCGCGCGGCGCTGCTGCTGGCGCTGTTCCACATCGGCGCCGCCCACGACGGCGACGGCGACGCCAAGCTGCAATAGACAGGGAGGACGCCATGCCCGAGACACCGGCGATCGACCCGAAGCTCCTGGAGATCCTGGTCTGCCCGCTGACCAAGGGGCCGCTGGTCTACGACCGCGCGCGCCAGGAGCTGGTGAGCAAGCAGGCGGGACTCGCCTACCCGGTGCGCGACGGCATCCCGATCATGCTGGTCGACGAGGCGCGGCCGCTCGACGACACGGGCGAGAGCCAGGGCTGAGCCGCGCGATGGCCGAGACCCTGGGCACACGCACCTGGCCGGTCGAGATCCGGCTGAAGACCGCCGAGAAGGCGCTGGAGATCGACTTCGACGACGGCACGACGTTCCGCTACCCGGCCGAATTGCTGCGCGTCGAGAGCCCGTCGGCCGAGGTGCAGGGCCACGGCCCGGACCAGCGCACCTGGGTCGCGGGCAAGCGCTTCGTCGGCATCACCAAGATCGAGCCGGTGGGCCACTACGCCGTGCGGCTCTTCTTCGACGACGACCATTCGACCGGCATCTACTCGTGGTCGTACCTTTACGAGCTGGGGCGCGACCAGGCCGCGCGCTGGCAGGCGTACCTCGACCAGATCGCCGCGCGCGGGCTGACGCGCGATCCGTTTTGAGCCCTTCGAGGCGAACGTCGTCGAGCGGCCGCCAATGACCGGACCGCGCCGCCTGCTCTCCTTGTCGCCGAACTTCTCGATGATCCTGTTCGCGCTGGGCGCCGACGCGATGGTCATCGAGCGCACCCAGCATTGTCCGGCGTCGATCAAGACCTATCTCGACGTTTGGGGGCTGCCCTAAGCGACGTTCGCGGCGCGCCTCGACCACTGGGATGCGCTGCCGGACATCGGCGCGTGGCCCGACGCTGATCTCGCGCGGGCCAAGGCGCTGCAGCCCGATATCGTGGTGGCGGCGGGCACGGATTCGTTGCGTGGGCCCGAGGCCGAGGCGTTCGGGCTGGCCCCGGAGGCCTGCATCGGCTTCGACACGCGCACGCTCTACGACCTGGATCGGCAGATCGCCACGATCGGCGACATCGTCGGCGAGCCGGACTTGGCCGAGGAGCTCGTCGCGAGCCTGGCGGCGCGACGCGCGGCGGCGCTGGAACGGCATCCGATCCCGGCGCGGCGCCCGACGGTCCTGTTCGAGTACTGCGTGTGCATCAAGTACCACCCCGATCCGGCGCGGCGGTTCGCCAACCCCGGGCGGTTCGTCATGGTCGGCGGCCATCTGGCGCCGGAGCTGATCCGCCTGGCGGGCGGCGAGCCGTTTTTCACGCGCCCCGGCGACACGATCGCGTGGACCGATTTCAGGGACATTTGTGCGGCCCAGCCCGACATCGTGCTGGAGTTCGACTGCGGCGGCTGCCCCAACGCGCTGCGGCACCCGGTGCCGTCGCGCAAGGAATGGTCGGACCTTACGGCGTTCGCCACCGGTGCGATCCACCGGCCGGCGCGCAACATCGCCAACCCCAACCTGTGCCACCCGCGCGTCCTGGCGGACTTGGCAGAGGTGGTCGCGGCGTGGAACGCCACGCACGGCCAGGGCTGATCGCGCGTTGCTACGCGCTGGAGACGGCGACGGTTTCACCGGCGCCTACTCGTGGTCGTACCTATGTGAACTGGAGCGCGACTGGGCCGCACACGGGTAGGCCTACCTCGACCAAGACGCCGCGTGCAGGCTCTAGCGCGATCCGTTCTGAGGCGTGCGATCGGTGCGCGTGGCACCCCTCACCCCGACCCTCTCCCGCAAGGGGAGAGGGGTCGCACCCTGAAGTCCCTCGCCCCTCGTGGGAGAGGGGGGGCCCATGGCGAAGCCATGGGAGGGTGAGGGGGCCTACAAAATAAACCGCGCCACGTCCGCCGACTTCGCCAGGTCGCCAACCTGCTTCTGCACGTAGGCGCGGTCAATGGCCAGCGTGGTGCCGGCGCGGTCGGGTGCCGCGAAGCTGATCTCGGCCACCAGCTTCTCGAGCACCGTGTGCAGCCGGCGCGCGCCGATGTTCTCGATGCCGGCGTTGATCTCGGCGGCGAGCTCGGCGATCGCCTCGACGGCGTCCAGCGTGAAGTCGATCGTCACCTGCTCGGTCTCCAGCAGCGCCGTGTACTGCTTGATCAGGCTGTTCTCGGGCTCGGTCAGAATGCGTACGAAGTCGGCGCGGCCCAGCGCCGCGAGTTCCACGCGGATGGGCAGGCGCCCCTGCAGTTCGGGCAGCAGGTCTGCGGGCTTCGAGAGATGGAACGCGCCCGAGGCGATGAACAGCACGTGGTCGGTCTTCACCGGCCCGTGCCTGGTGGCGACCGTGGTACCCTCGATCAGCGGCAAGAGGTCGCGCTGCACGCCTTCGCGGCTGACATCGGCGCCCGAGCGTTCGCCGCGCGCGGTGATCTTGTCGATCTCGTCGATGAACACGATGCCGTTTTGCTCGACCGCCTGGATCGCGTCGCGCACGAGCCGTTCCTCGTCGACCAGCTTGTCGCTCTCCTCGGCCAGCAGTGCCGCGTGGGACTGGGCGACGGTCAGCTTGCGCCGCTTGGTGCGGCCGCCGAACGCCTTGCCGAAGATGTCGTTGAGGTTGAGCATGCCCATCTGGGCGCCCGGCATGCCCGGCACCTCGAAGGTGGGCAGCGCGCCGCCGCCCGCGTCGCGCAGGTCGACCTCGATCTCGCGGTCGTCGAGCTGACCCTGGCGCAGCATGGCGCGGAACTTGGCGCGCGTCTCGGCCGCCGCGGTGCCGCCGATCAGGGCGTCGATCACGCGCTCCTCGGCGGCGAGCTCGGCCTTGGCGGCCACCGCCTTGCGCGCGGTCTCGCGCGTCATGGCGATGGCGATCTCGATCAGGTCACGCACGATCTGTTCGACGTCGCGCCCGACATAGCCGACCTCGGTGAACTTGGTCGCCTCGACCTTGATGAACGGCGCACCGGCCAAGCGCGCGAGCCGGCGCGCGATCTCGGTCTTGCCGACGCCGGTCGGCCCGATCATCAGGATGTTCTTGGGCAGCACCTCATCGCGCAGCGCCTCGGGCAGCTGCATGCGGCGCCAGCGGTTGCGCAGCGCCACCGCCACAGCGCGCTTCGCATCGGTCTGGCCGACGATGAAACGATCGAGCTCGGAGACGATCTCGCGCGGGCTGAAGTTGGTCACGACGCCTCGAGGCCTTCCAGCACCACGTTGCCGTTGGTGTAGACGCAGATGTCGGCGGCGATCGCCATGGCGGCGCGCGCGATGGCCTCGGCGTCGGTCTGGCCGGCGCCCACGAGGGCACGCGCGGCGGCCAGCGCGTAGGTGCCGCCCGAGCCGATGCCGATCAGCCCATCCTCGGGTTCCAGCACGTCACCCGAGCCGGACACGACCAGGCTGACGCGCCCGTCCGCCACCGCCATCAGCGCTTCGAGCCGGCGCAGGTAGCGGTCGGTGCGCCAGTCCTTGGCGAGCTCGACGCAGGCGCGGGCGAGCTGGCCGGGATGGCGCTCTAGCTTGGCCTCCAGCCGTTCGAACAGGGTGAAGGCATCGGCGGTGGCGCCGGCGAAGCCGGCCAAGATGGTGCCGTTGCCGAGCCGGCGCACCTTGTTGGCGTTGGCCTTAACCACCGTGGCGCCCATGGTGACCTGGCCGTCGCCGGCCATGACCACGCGACCGCCCTGGCGCACCGAGAGCACCGTCGTGCCGTGCCAGGAGTTCGCGGTCGAGGAGGTCATGCAGGGCCTGGAGCTGAGGGACCGCTACGATGTGGTGCGGCCGCGCATCGGGTCAAGGCCCGGGGTGGCGGGGGACGCGGTGATTTGCTATGGGTTCGGCGCGCGAACCCCCGATACCCCCAGACCTTCATGGCCACGTATTGCGTTTTCACCGCGGATCGCCGCCCGTTGCTCGACGACGGATCGGTCGTGCTGGTGCGCGACAGGTTCTCCTGGGCCGCGGCCGCCTTCGGCGCCTTGTGGGCGTTGGGTCATCGCTTGTGGTTCGCGGCGCTGGGCCTGACCGGCGCGTGGCTGGGCCTGGCGGCGTTGGTGACGGGCGGCGTCGTTTCCCCGATCATCGGCGCCGCCGGCGCGCTGCTGACCGGGTTCCACGCTGCGGATTTGCGCGCGCGCGGCCTGTGGGACCGCGGCTACCGCGTCGACGACTTAGTGGTGGCGCCGGATCTGGACGAGGCCGAACGGCGCTATCTGGCGCGCCGGCGCCTGGCAAGGGTCGAGCCATGAACGCCGGCACGCCCACGCTCACGGTCGAGCGGGTGATCGAGCTCGGCGCCGAGGATTTGCAAGCGCTGTGCGACACCACCGACGCCGCGATCCTGGACGGTAACGGTTTCGGCTGGCTGCACCCGCCGCCACGCGGCCGCCTGCAGGCGTTCTACCGGGGCATGCTGATCATCCCGGAGCGCGAGTTGTTCGTCGGCCGGCTGGACGGCGTGATCGTCGCCTCGGCGCAGCTGTGGCGGCCGACGCGCAACAACGAGGCCCAGGCCTTCGCCGGTACGCTGACGTCCCACTGGGTGGCGCCATGGGCGCGTGGCCACGGGCTGGCGCGCATGCTGCTGCAGGCGGTGGAAGAGCGCGCCCAGGCGCTCGGCCTGTCGCACCTGAAGCTGGACGTGCGTGAAACCCAGGAGGCGGCGATCCAGCTCTACGAGGCCAACGGCTACGAACGCTGGGGCACGCTGCCGGTGTACGCGCGCGTCGGCGCGGCGCTGGTCGCCGGGTACTTCTACGTCAAGCCGCTGCCGCGTAAGGGCAAGCCGCGCGCGGGCTGAACCCCGCTCGCCGTGACGGCGCGGCGCGAATCTGTTACCCATCGCCGCGCGGGTCTCGCGGAGGAGCGATGAACCAAGACGCCCGGCCGACGCTCGCCACCCTCGAGGAATTCTACGCGGCGACGCTGGCGCAGAAGGACGTCAAGACCGACAGCTCGCGCATGGCCGAGCTGCTGGCCCAGGACGTGTGCAAGATCGCCAAGAAGCTGGGCGAGGAAGCGGTCGAGACCGCCGTGGCGGCGGTCGCCGGCACAAAGGGCGACGTGGTCGCCGAAAGTTCAGACCTGCTGTTCCGCCTGGTGGTGCTGTGGGCCAAGGTCGGCGTCGATCCGGTCAAGGTCATGGCCGACCTGATCGCGCGCCACGGCCCGAAGACGCGCGGCTTCTGAACGGGCAACCGAGTGTCGTGGTTCCGACGTTCGCCCGATTTCGACATCGAGCCGGATGCGAACGCCGGAACCAAGAGCGGCACTCGAATCAAGGAGAAGCTCGTGCCCCATGGCTCCGAAATTCGCATCGTGGCTGGTATCGTGCTCGGGCGAAGCTGGGAATAGGGACACCAGGACGTCACCATGGCCTACGACGATGGCAACATCTTCGCGCGCATCCTGCGCGGCGAGATCCCCAACAAGACCGTGTACGAGGACGAGCACGCGCTCGCCTTCCACGACATCCGGCCCCAGGCGCCGGTGCACGTGCTGGTGATCCCCAAGGGGCGCTACGTTTCGTCCGACGACTTCGGCGCCGAGGCGCCGGCCGAGGCGATCGCCGGCTTCTGGCACGCGGTCAGCCGCGTCGCGCGTGACCTGAGGCTCGACCAGTCCGGCTATCGGTTGATCGCCAATCACGGCGCCAACAGCCACCAGGAAGTGCCGCACTTCCACGTGCACATCCTGGGCGGCCGGTCGCTCGGTCCCATGCTCGTCAAGCGTGGCTGAACCGGCGCGCGCCGGCGCGACCAGCGGCGTCGCGCTGGTGCTCGGCGCCGCGATCGCGTTCTCGTTCAAGGGCATCCTGGCGAAGCTGCTGTACGCCGAAGGGGTGAGTGTGCCGACGCTGCTGGCGCTGCGCTTCGCCGTCGGGCTGCCGCTGGTCTGGCTGATCGCCCGGCGTACGGCGCCCTCGCGCCGGCCGCCCACGGGGGCCGAGCTGGCCGCCGTGGCGATCGGTGGCGTGCTCGGCTTCGGCTTGGCGCCGATCACCGACTTCATCGCGCTGGCGCTGATCGACGTCTCGATCGAGCGCGTTATCCTGTTCTCGTTCCCCGCGTTCGTCCTGCTGTTCGATTCGGTGCGCCGGCGCGCGCTGCCCGGCGCGCGCCAGTGGCTGGCGCTGGGCCTGACCCAGGCCGGCGTGGTGCTGACCATGGGCGGCTTCGACCTGGCTAAGGTCATGGCCAACCTGGAGGGTTCGCTGTGGGCGATCGCCTCGGCCGCGTTCTACGCGGTTTACCTGATGGTCAACCAGGCGCACGGCCGCACGCTCGGCGCGGCGCGCTTCACGGCGCTGGGTATGACCGCCGGCACGGCGACCGTCGCGGTCTACTTCCTGGCGCTCAAACCCATCGCGGCGCTGAACGTATCCCTCGTCGCGTGGGCCTACGTCGTGGCGATCGCGGTGTTCTGCACGGTGGTGCCGATGATCATGTTCACCGAGGGCATCAAGCGCATCGGCGCGGCGCGTGCCTCCCTGGTCGCCACGATCGGGCCGCCGTGGACGGTCGCGTTGGCCGCCCTGGTCCTGGGCGAGACGTTCACCGTCCAGCAGGCGGCGGGAGGCGCGCTGGTCATCCTGGGCGTGCTCGCGCTCGAGGGGCGCCTCGCCTGGCTCACGGGTCGGAGCGATCGCTGACCGCGGAGTCCGACCCCGTTGAGGATGACGACGCGCGCCACGAGCGCCGCCGATCAGCGCGGCAAGGGCGAGACGTCGCGGGCGATCGCGCGGCCGTGTTCGCGCGTCGCGATTTCCAGGTCGTAGGTGCTTTGGAGGTTCATCCAGAACCATGGCGAGACACCAAAGTAGCGCCCAAGGCGCAACGCCGTGTCGGCCGTGATGGCCCGCCGGCCCAGGGCGATGTCGTTGACCCTCGTCCGAGGCACCTTGATCGCGTTGGCCAGCACATAGACGCTGAGCCCGAGGGGCACGAGGAAGTCATCGCGCAGGATCGCGCCGGGATGCACCGGCGGCAGACGCCGCCGGCTCGCGACATCGGCGAAGTCGACCGCCCCGCGATCGATGTCCTCGCGCGCGATCGGTGGCGGACCGACGTTCCGCTCTAGTGATAGTCCACGATTGCGCCGCCCCAGGCGTCGCGTTCGCGCCACACGAAGATGATCCGCCATTGTTCGTTGATCCTGATGCTGTGGTGCCCAGCGCGTTCGCCCTTCAGGGCCTCCAGGCGATTGCCGGGCGGAACGCGCAGGTCGGTGATCCGGGTCGCCGCGTCGAGGGCCAGGAGCTTCGCCCTGGCGCGCGGCTGGATTGCTGAGACGATACCCTTCACGGCGAACCCAGCGAAGATGGCCGCGGTTCGCTTGTCCGCGAACGACCGGATCACGGTGCATCGTAACGGCACGGGCTACGTACCGTCAAGCATTACGTATCGTCGCGGCCCACGTGGCGCTCACCGCTCGTAGGCGATGCGCCGGTAGCCGAGCGCCTCGGCCACGTGGATGCGGCGCACGGCGTCCTTGCCGTCGAGGTCCGCGAGGGTGCGCGCGACGCGCAGCACGCGGTGGTAGCCGCGCGCCGACAGCCGCATGCGCTCGGCCGCCTGGACCAGCAGCCCCTGACCGTCGCCGTCGGGTGTCGCCACGCGGGCCAGCACGTCGCCGTCCGCCTCGGCGTTGGTGCGCGGCCCGCCCTTGCCGTAGCGCGCCGTCTGGATCGCGCGCACCTGGGCGACGCGCGCCGCGACCGCCGCCGAGGTCTCGGCCGCCGGCGGCAGGCCCAGGTCGCCGGCCGAAACCTCGGGCACCTCGACGTGCAGGTCGATGCGGTCGAGCAGCGGCCCCGAAAGCTTCGCCTGGTACTCGGCGGCGCAGCGCGGCGCGCGCGCGCACGCCCGCGCGGGGTCGTCGAGGTAGCCGCAGCGGCATGGGTTCATGGCCGCGATCAACTGGAAGCGCGCCGGATAGGTGACGTGGGCGTTGGCGCGCGCCACCACGGCGCGACCCGTCTCCAGCGGCTGGCGCAAAGAATCGAGCACCTGGCGCGGGAATTCGGGCAGTTCGTCGAGGAACAGCACGCCGAGGTGCGCGAGCGTCACCTCGCCGGGCTTGGCGCGCAGCCCGCCCCCGATCAGCGCCGGGATCGACGCCGAATGGTGCGGATCGCGGTAGGGCCGGCGGCGCGCGATGCCGTCGCGCAGGAGCCCAGCGACCGACCAGATCATTGAGACCTCGAGCGCCTCGGCCGGAGCGAGCGGCGGCAGCAGCCCGGGCAGGCGCGAGGCCAGCATCGACTTGCCCGAGCCGGGCGGCCCGACCATCAGCAGGTTGTGGCCGCCGGCGGCCGCCACCTCCAGCGCGCGCTTGGCGGTTTCCTGGCCCTTGACGTCCTTGAGGTCGCCGACGGTCGCGGCGTCCTCGACCACGCGCGCCACGGGCGGCGCCAGCACCTGCACGCCCTTGACATGGTTGATGAAGGCGAGCAGCGAAGCTGGCGCCAGCACGCCGTCGGCGCCGGCCCACGCGGCTTCGCCGCCGTTGGCCTCGGGGCAAATAACGGCCAGGCCCTGGGCGTTGGCCGCGATCGCCGCCGGCAGCACGCCGGCGACCGGCGTGATCGCGCCGTCGAGCGCGAGTTCGCCGAGCGCCAGGTGGCCGGCCAGTGCGTCCTGGGGCAGCGCGCCGATGGCAACCAGCAGCGCCAGCGCGATGGGCAGGTCGAAGTGGCTGCCTTCCTTGGCCAAGTCGGCCGGCGCCAAGTTGACCGTGATGCGCTTGGGCGGCAGCGCGAGCCCGAGCGCGGCGAGCGCGGCGCGCACCCGTTCACGGCTTTCGGCGACCGCTTTGTCGGGCAGGCCGACGATCGAGAAGGTCGGATAACCCGACGCCACCTGCACCTGGACGTCGACCGCCAGCGCCTCGATGCCCTGCAACGCGACCGTCGTGACCCGCGCGACCATGACTTGAGTGTAGGGGGCGCGGCGGCACAAGGGCTAGGAGGCATTGCTTACGACGTCTTGTCGCGCGGGCATCGGGCGCGGCGGCGATTCTCGCGAGTCCTTGCCGAAAGGGCGGCACGGCGCCACATTGGGCGGATGAACCGCGTCGCCGCCTTCATTGCCGGCATCCTCGGGGTCGTGGCCGTGGTGGGGCTGATCGTTATCGGTCTCGCCGCCGCCGCGATCCTGGTGCCGGCCGCGATCGTCGCCTTCCTTGTCGTCCGCCGCCGCCTGCGGGCGCGCGTGGCCGCCATGGAGGCAGACGCGTGGCGCGCATCGTCGGCCGACATCGAAGGGGTTGTCATCGACGTGCGGGTCGAGCAGCCGGACGATGGTCCGGCGTCGCGCCCGGCGCTCGGCGGCGGTGTGGCGGCGCGATGAACGACGAGCGGGGCGAGCCGCGCGCCGGCTGGTGGCCGGGCAACGCCCTCGGGCTCGACGGCAACTACCTGGCCGGGGCGCTCGGTGCCAGCGGCGCCATCGCCATCGTCGCCGCCCTGGCGTTCGGTATCGGGCCCGGCGAATTGATCGGCGGCTGGGCGTTCCTGCTGCTGCTGATGTGTTCCTCGCGCGCGTTCCAGTTCTCGTTGCACCAGACGGCCGAGAACGCGCGCGCCGCCGTGGCCGAGGACACCGGGCGCCCGGTGCCCAACACCAACCCGCTGCCGCGCGCCTTCCACGAACCGCGTCCCGAGGACGCCGAGAGGGCAAAGCCCGCGCACGCGCCGACGATCGTCGCCACCCCGCCACGACGCCGCCAAAGCGTGCCCACGGTGAGCCGGCACCCCTGATCCCCCGCTTGTCGCGGCGCGCGGCACGGGCTAGGACAGGCCCCGTCACAACCGACGGCCAGCTCCATGAAGACCGCGATCAAGACCCGCCGCGCCGACAACTTCGCCGAGTGGTACCAGGAGGTCATCCGCGAGGCGGACATGGCCGAGCATTCGGGCGTGCGCGGCTGCATGATCATCAAGCCGTGGGGCTTCGCCATCTGGGAACGCATCCAGCGCCGGCTGGACGACCTGATCCGCGCCACGGGCCACCACAACGTGTGCTTCCCGCTGTTCATCCCGATCGAGCTGTTCGAGCGCGAGGCGAAGCACGTCGAAGGCTTCGCCAAGGAGATGGCGGTGGTCACCCACCACCGCCTGGTCGAGCGCGACGGCAAGCTGGTGCCCGACGCCGAGCTGGAAAGCCCGCTGATCGTGCGCCCCACGTCCGAGACGATCATCGGCGAGGCCATGGCCAAGTGGGTCAAGAGCTGGCGCGACCTGCCGCTGATGCTCAACCAGTGGTGCAACGTGGTGCGCTGGGAGATGCGCCCGCGCCTGTTCCTGCGCACCAGCGAGTTCCTGTGGCAGGAGGGGCACACGGCGCATGCCGGCCGCGACGAGGCGATCGAGGAAACGCGGCGCATGCTCGAGGTCTACCGCCAGGTGGTCGAGGACGACATGCGCATGCCGGTGATCCGCGGCACCAAGACGCCCGGCGAGCGCTTTCCCGGTGCCGACGACACCCACACCATCGAGGCGATGATGCAGGACGGCCGCGCCCTGCAGGCCGGCACGTCGCACTTCCTGGGCCAGAACTTCGCGCGCGCCGCCGGCATCCAGTTTCAGGACAAGGGCGGCGAGCTGAAGCACGCCTTCACCACCTCGTGGGGCGCCTCGACCCGGCTGGTCGGCGCGCTGATCATGACCCACGCGGATGACGACGGCCTGCGCCTGCCGCCGACGATCGCGCCGACCCAGGTGCTGATCGTCCCGATCGCGCGCGACGACGCGGCGCGCGCCGAGGTCATGCCGGCGGCCGAGGCGCTGGCGAAGCGCCTGCGCGCGCTGCGCTTCCGCGACGAGCCCCTGCGCGTGGGCGTGGATGCCCGCGACGACAGCGGCGCCAACAAGCGCTGGGCCGCCATCAAGAAGGGCGTGCCCGTCATCGTCGAGCTGGGCCCGCGCGATATCGCCGCCGGCGCCGTGACGTACACGCGCCGCGACGCCATCGCCGAGAAGCACCAGGGCATCGCCATGGACGCCTTCGCGGCATCGCTGCCCGAGACCTTGGGCGCGATCGACGAGGCGCTGTGGCGCCAGGCGCTGGACTATCGCAAGGCCCAGACGGTCGAGGGCATCCGCAGCTACGACGATCTCGCCGCCCATTTCCGGAGCGAGGCGGGCACTGGCTTCGTGCACGGCAAACTCGCACCCGAGGGCGAGACGGGCGACCGGCTGCAGGCGATCGGCGTCACCGTGCGCTGCCTGCCCTACGAGCAGTCGGGCACCTCGGGCACCTGCCTGGTCTCGGGCCGGCCGGCGACCCAGGACGCCGTGTTCGCCAAGGCGTACTAAGCGCCTTTGCCCGACTGGCATCCCAGGCCGGCGCGAAGCGTCGAACCGGGGGTCCGGGGGTCCGGGGACACGGGCGCGAGCGGCTGCATTGGCCGGTGCCGCAGGCTGAGATCGTCGCAGTAGGCGCACGCGTTCCGGGTGCAATCCTGGACTTCGCTGCGGAGCTTTCCGATCCCGAGCAGCGCCAGGTCGCGATCGTATCGGCTGGACTTTTTGCCAATGGCTTCATGTCGCTGCTCGAAGCGGCGTGGGTGAGTGAGCGCGCGCAGCGCCACCGCCTCGAGGTTCTCGGCGGGCCGCCGGAAATGGCCCTCCTTGTGCATGGCCGATCGGATTACAAGGCGCTGGAGTATCGCGGCCCCTTCAAGCTCGAGCCGGCGCGGCGGGCGCTGCTGCGCGGACTCGCGCGGACCGCGATTCCCTATCGGCTAAACTGTGGTGCAGTTTATTGCCAAGTGTCGCGCTGTTGCGGTTGGACCGCGATTCCCTATCGGCTAAACTCGAGGCGAGGACTTGCAGGCAATCGTGTTCGTTGCGGTTGGACCGCGATTCCCTATCGGCTAAACTCGACGCCGTGCTGCGTGCGTTCGCGGGCGGGTTGCGGTTGGACCGCGATTCCCTATCGGCTAAACTATGGATGCTTGCCACGTACGATGGGTGTCAGTTGCGGTTGGACCGCGATTCCCTATCGGCTAAACTGGTCGGAACCCAAGAGTCGACTCTATTTCTGTTGCGGTTGGACCGCGATTCCCTATCGGCTAAACTTCAATCCTAGCGTCCTACTTCAGGCGTTCTGTTGCGGTTGGACCGCGATTTCACAGCGCATCGTGCCAACAGCCATCCGGCGTCACTGCCAGCGCCACGTTGGCCGACGGTCGCATTCACAATTGCTCAAAGTGGATGTGCCAACAGCCATCCGGCGTCACTGCCAGC
>VGDP01000050.1 GCA_016869675.1 Alphaproteobacteria bacterium
CTAAGACGGCAACGGCAGCGGCGCCGACTACACGGTGATCTCGACCCTGGCCAACGCCGCGACGCCCGGGGCCAACGATATCACCCTGGTGACCTGAACCGGCCCCTTGGCCGGGGCGGGTTCGCCCGTGCTAAGGATCGTTCCGGTCCACCGCGAAGCGATGCCCGTGCCCCTGCTCGACCGCCTGCCCTTCCGCGCGCGCCTGCCGGCGACGACGCTGCTCTGGTGCGGCCTGATCGCGGCCGCCACCGGTGCGTGCATCATGGTGTTCGGCCGCCCCGGCGCGGTGCCGCCGGCCTCGTCGCTGGTCGAGGTCACGGGCACCATCGAGCGCGTCTCGGTGCACGACCTGAGTGGGGCGCCGACCAACGGCGATCACTTCCCCGGCCTGACCGAGGTGCACATTCGGCTCGAGGGACGGCCCGAGGTCTTCGTCTACCCGTCGGGTTACCCGATCTATTTCGTGGTGCGCGACCACGCGCGTGGCCCCACGACGCTGCTGGTCAATCAGGCGGATTTCGACGACGAGCGCACGATCTGGGGCCTTCGCGCGCGTGGCCTGAACGATGCGCCGATTGTCGTCCCCTACGACGACGTGGCCGCGACGCTCGCGCGCATCGACCGCTCGGCCGCGCACCTGGGCGGCCGCTTCGCGCTGGTCGGTCTGGTGCTCCTGGTGGCCGCGCGGATCCTGGCCGCGATCAACGCCCGCCTGCCGACCCCGACCGAAGAAACGCGCGAGCGATGGGTCGAGCGGCGCGAGCAAGTCACGGGGCGGCTGCTGAGCGTCGCGGCCGCGATGGAGGCGGCGTTCAGCCGCGGCGTGCGCGCCGTCACGCTGGTGCTGGGGCCGACCATCGGCCCGGCCGTGTGGGGCTTGTTCTGGTGCCTGGTCTACGCGGGCGGCGCGCTGGGCCTGGGCATCGCCATCTACGGCGGCTAGGGAGGAGAACCCTGGACCTTGAACTGCGCGGCCTGCGCGCCTGCATCACCGGATCGACCCGCGGCATCGGCCGCGCCATCGCCGAGCGGCTGGCCGCCGAGGGCTGCGCCGTGGGCATCTGCGGGCGCAAGCCCGCCGAGGTCGACGCGGCGGTCGACGCCCTCGGCAAGGGCGGGACGAAAGCGTGGGGCCGCGCGATCGACGTGGCGGACGCCACGGCGCTCAAGGCCTGGGTCGAGGACGCCGCCGCCGCGCTCGGCGGGCTCGATATCCTGGTGGCGAACGCCAGCGCGCTCGCCTCGGGCGGCACGCCGGCAGCCTACCGTACGGCGTTCGAGACCGATCTGCTGCACACGCTCAACGCCGTCGAGGCGGCCCGGCCGCACCTGGATCGCTCGAAGGCCGCCGCCATTGTCGCCATCGCCTCGATTTCGGGCGTCGAGGACTACGGCTGGGAGGAATCGGCCTACGGCACCATGAAGGCCGCGCTGCTCTACGCCATGAAGTCGCTGGCCAACCACCTGGCGCCCAAGGGCATCCGCGTCAACGTGGTCAGTCCCGGCACGATCTACTTCAAGGGCGGCGTGTGGGAGCGCACCGAGAAGGGCGACCCGGCCGACTTCAAGGCGGCGCTCGAAGGCAACCCCATGGGCCGCATGGGCCGGCCCGAGGAGATCGCCGACGCGGTCGCCTTCCTGGTCAGCCGCCGCGCGTCCTTCGTCGCCGGCGCCAACATGGTCGTCGATGGTGCCTTCACGAGACGCGTGCAGTTCTGAGGGCATGCGGCCCGATCGTGTGACGTTCGCGAACGCACGCGGGCTCACCCTCGTCGGCCATCTGTGGCGAGGCGGCGGCACGCGCGCGGGTGGCGTCGTGATGGCCCACGGGTTCTGCGCGAACAAGTCCTCGCGTGGCCGGTTCGATCGGCTGGGACCGGCGCTCGCCGAGGCGGGCATCGCCGCGCTCGCCTTCGACTTCGCCGGTTGCGGGGAGAGCGACGACGACACCCTCGTCATCGCCAAGCAAGCGGAGGACGTAGCCGCGGCGGTCGCCTTTATGGCTGCGCGTGGTATGACACCCATCGCGCTCCATGGCCATAGCCACGGCGCGCGCGCATGCCTGCAGGCGGCGCTACCGGGTATTGTCACCATGGTGCTGACGGGCGCCTGCACCGGTCCGGTCCGCTACGACTGGACGCGCTTCTTCTCGACCGAGGAGCTCGCCGACTTCGCGAGCGAAGGGCGAGACGAGCATGATCGTCGACGACGGCTGGCGCCCCGTGGTCTGGGTCGAGCGCCGGCTGATTGGGGACTTCGAAGAGGTCGATCAGGCGGAATTGCTGGGCCTCGTGTGCTGTCCGGTGCTGTTGATCCACGGCAGCAGCACGATGGACGAGGAGGAGCACATGCTGCTGGTTCTGTCACGCCGGGGCCTGCCCTTGCTACCCAAGGGATCGCGTCTTGAGGTCATCGAAGGCGTTGGCCACGGACTCGACGAACGCTATGACGACGTCATCCGATTCGCGGTTGACTGGTATCGAACGCGCTTGCGCCCTGACGCGAACAGCCTCATCTGAGCGCGCACCCTATGGCATGAACGACGCCGACATGGTGGTCGACGGTGCCTTCACGAAACGGGTGCGGACGGATGTCCCTCAGAAGAGTCGGGATACTTGAAAGACCCATGGTGCGAATCGATCCCGAGAACAAGGGAATCGACGGTATTTCAATGAGCTAGACTTGCTTGGACCCTGACGGCCCGGTTTTTTTCGGTTCATGGCCCGTATGGACCGGGGGCGTGGTCGATGGCTCACACCTCGTGCATCGCAAGGTCGTCCCGGCCGATGTTGTAGGGCGACACGGAAATCCTGAAGGTGGCTGGAGGGCTCGCGGCCGCAGCGAGGCGGGCCTTGATTCCGGCGACGGCGCGCGCGGATCTGCTGGGTCCGACCACCTAATCTCTTTTTCGATCGCAATGGCGGTGGCTTCACGGGAAGCTGCGGCACCAGCGATAGCCCATTCGCGTCGATCCTGGCGGACGGTGGCTTCACGTTCTTCCACCTGGAGACGTTCCAGGATCATCTGCTCAACACGCCCGGTGTCAGCGCCAGCATAGGCATCGTCACGAGCACCAGTTTCTCGGGAAGCATCATCGATTCCGTCGATGCCGATGACGGCGCCATCAACATTAGCGGCGTCAACGGCGCGGCGGTCGGCGACTCGTTCTTCGGCAGTGGCGCCACGGGCTACTCGTTCACGTTCGACGCCGGCGCGCTCGGTGATCTACCGACCCACGTCGGCATCGTGTGGACCGAAGGTACCAACAACATCTTCTTCGAGGCCTTCGACGCCGACGGCAACTCGGTGGGCTCGACGAGCAGCAACCACGCCGACGGCTTTTTCTTCGGCACGACCGGGGATGACCGCTTCTACGGCGCGACCAACGCCGGAGGTATTTCCCGCATCTTCATCCGCAGCGGCAGCGGCGGCATCGAGGTCGACCACCTGTAGTACGGTCGGCTGGGCGAGATCGTCAGCCCGCCGGGCCTGCCCGAGCCCGCGTCGCTCGCCCTCTTCGGCGTGGCGCTGGCCGGACTCGGCGCGATGCGGCGCGCCAGGCGTTCCTGATACCTGCGTTCTTAGTTCCCGCGTTTCTGTAGCTCAGTCCCATCTCCTTCCAACCGCCGCCGGACGTGTCCGGCGGCGGTTTTCCTTTTCGTGCCGACCGCCGGATCGCGACACCGCATGCCGCATTCGCCCTTGCGTGGGTTCCCGCCGTGCGGCATGAACGGGGCCGTGATACGCGAACCCAAGGCTTGCGCCATGGCATGGAAGGGCAGGTCTGAGACCCGCCCCTGCGGGCGTGCCGCGACGTGGGGGGCCGGGCGGTGAAATACTCGCTCCTCGGCCTGATCAAGGGTGCGGGCAACCACCACAAGGACTGGCCCGCCGCCTGGCGCCAGCCCGAGCCGAAACCCGCCTACGACGTGGTCATCATCGGCGGCGGCGGCCACGGACTGGCCACCGCCTATTTCCTGGCCAAGGAACACGGCGTGACCAACGTCGCCGTCGTCGAGAAGGGCTGGATCGGCGGCGGCAACACCGGGCGCAACACGACGATCGTGCGCTCCAACTACCTGTGGGACGAGAGCGCGCATCTGTATGAGAAGTCGCTCAAGCTGTGGGAAGGGCTGAGCCAGGAACTGAACTTCAACACCATGTTCAGCCAGCGCGGCGTGATGAACCTGGCGCACAACCTGCACGATCTGCGCGAGCTGAACCGCCGGGTCTCGGCGATCCGCCTGAACGGCATCGATTCCGAATTCCTGACGACCGAGCAGGTCAAGGCGTTCTGCCCGATCATCAACACCGCGCCGACCATCCGCTATCCGGTGCTCGGCGCCTCGCTGCAGCGGCGCGGGGGCACCGCGCGCCACGACGCGGTCGCCTGGGGCTTCGCCCGCGCCGCCGACCGGCTGGGCGTCGACATCCTGCAGAACTGCGAGGTCACCGGCATCCGGCGCGAGGGAATCCGCGTGACCGGAGTGGAGACGACGCGCGGCTTCATCGGCGCGCGCAAGATCGGCTCGGTCGCCGCCGGCCATTCCAGCGTGATCGCCGCCATGGCCGGCCTGCGTCTGCCGATCGAGAGCCACCCCTTGCAGGCCCTGGTCAGCGAACCGGTCAAGCCGGTGCTCGACACGGTGGTCATGTCGGGCGCCGTGCATGTCTATGTCAGCCAGTCCGACAAGGGCGAGCTGGTGATCGGCGCCGGCATCGACGCCTACAACTCCTACGCCCAGCGCGGCACGCTGCAGGTGATCGAGGAGCAGATGGCGGCGCTGATCGAGCTGTTCCCCATGTTCAGCCGCATGCGCCTGATGCGCCAATGGGCCGGCATCGTGGACGTCTGCCCGGACGCCAGCCCGATCATGGCGCGCACGCCGGTCGAGGGCTTCTACATCAACTGCGGCTGGGGCACCGGCGGCTTCAAGGCGACGCCGGGCTCGGGCTGGGTGTTCGCCCACACCATCGCCCAGGACCGGCCGCACGAGCTCAACGCCGCCTTCACCCTGGAACGCTTCTCCTCCGGCGCGCTGATCGACGAGCACGGCGCCGCCGCCGTGGCGCACTGACGCAGCCATGCACCTGATCGCCTGCCCCTGGTGCGGCCCGCGCGACGAGGCCGAGTTCTCCTACGGCGGCGAGGCGCACATCCTGCGCCCTGAACAGCCCGACGCGCTCGACGACGCGGCGTTCGCGAACTACCTGTTCATGCGCGGCAACCCCAAGGGCGTCCACGCCGAACGCTGGGTGCACACGGTCGGCTGCCGGCGCTGGTTCAACGCCCTGCGCTCGACCGTGACCCACGAGATCACGGCGATCTACCCCATGGGCACGCCGCGCCCGGACCGCGCGCCATGACCGCGCAATCCCACCGCAACCCGACCGGTGGGCGCATCGACCGCGCACGCACGCTGGGCTTCACCTTCAACGGCCGGTACTACGAAGGGCACCCGGGCGACACGCTCGCCTCGGCGCTGCTCGCCAACGGCGTGCACCTGGTGGGGCGCAGCTTCAAGTACCACCGCCCGCGCGGCATCGTGGGCAGCGGCGCCGAGGAACCCAATGCGCTGGTCCAGCTCGGCCAGGGCGCGCTGACCGAGCCCAACGTGCGCGCGACCCAGGCCGAGCTCCACGACGGTCTGGCCGCCGCGTCGGTCAACTGCTGGCCAGGCGTGCGTTGGGACATCGGCGCGATCAACGGACTGCTGGGCGGTCTGTTCCCGGCGGGGTTCTATTACAAGACCTTCATGTGGCCGGCCCGCGCCTGGCGCGCCTACGAGTGGTTTATCCGCCGCGCCGCCGGCCTGGGGTTGGCGCCGCGCGAGCCGGACCCCGAGCGCTACGACGGCACGCACGCCCACTGCGACGTGCTCGTCGCCGGTGGTGGTCCGGCCGGGCTGGCGGCAGCTCTGGCCGCGGGGCGCGCCGGCGGGCGCGTCATCCTGGCCGACGAACAGGCCGAGATCGGCGGCAGCCTGCTGGCCGGCGGCGGGACGATCGACGGCCGGCCGGCGCGCGCCTGGCTCGACGACGCCACGGCCGAATTGGCCGGCATGGCCGAGGTGCGCGTGCTACCGCGCGCCACCGTGTTCGGCTACTACGACCACAACTACCTGGGCATCGCCGAACGCCTGGCGGACCACTTGCCGCCCGCCGAGCGCGCGGGCCGCGCGCGCCAGCGTGTCTGGAAGGTGCGTGCCGGCCGGGTCGTGCTGGCGACCGGCGCGATCGAGCGGCCCTTGGTGTTCGACGGCAACGACCGGCCGGGGGTGATGCTGGCCACGGCCGCGCAGGCCTACGCCAACCGCTGGGCCGTGCGCGTGGGCGACCGGGCGGTGGTGGTGACCAACAACGACAGCGCGTACCAGACGGCTCTGGATCTGTCGGAATCCGGTGTCGCGGTCGCCCTGCTGGCCGACCTGCGCGCCGAGGTTCCCGCCGCGCTGGCCCAACGGCTGTCGCGCGCCGGTATCGAGGTGGCGGCCGGCAGCGCCGTGGTCGACGCCGCCGGCGGCACGCGGGTGACTTCGGCCGAGATTCGCCGGCTGGGCGCGGACGGTACGACGCTGGAGGGCCCGGCGCGCCACGTCCCCTGCGACGTGATCGCCGTCTCGGGCGGCTGGAGCCCGGCGGTCCATCTGTTCTCCCAGTCCGGCGGCCGGCTGCGCTGGGACGAGGCGATCGCCGGCTTCGTGCCCGACATTTCGCGCCAAGCCGAGGTCTCGGTCGGCGCCGCGCGCGGCACGTTCGACCTGGCGGCGGCGCTGGCCGAAGGGGCGCGCGCCGGCGCGGCGGCGGCGCACGCTGCGGGCTTCGGCGATGGCACGGCCACGGCGCCCGCGGCCAACGCGCGCGAGGTCATCGCGCCACGCCCGGTCTGGCGCGTGCCGTCGGCGGGGCGCGGCAAGGCCTTCGTCGACATCCAGAACGACGTGACCGCCGCCGACATCGCGCTGGCGGCGCGCGAGGGCTACAGCGCCGTCGAGCACCTCAAACGCTACACCACCACGGGCATGGGTACCGACCAGGGCAAGACCTCGAACGTCAACGCCTTGGCGATCCTGGCCCACGCGACCGGCACGGCGATCCCGGCGGTCGGCACCACCACGTTCCGACCGCCGTACACGCCGGTCACCTTCGGCGCGCTCGCCGGGCGCACGGTCGGTCCGCTGTTCGACCCGGCGCGGCTGACCGCCATGCACCCGTGGCACGTGCAGGCCGGCACCCGGTTCGAGGACGTCGGCCAGTGGAAGCGGCCCTGGTACTACCCGCGCGGGTCCGAGACCCTGCACCAGGCGGTGGCGCGCGAATGCCGGGCGGTGCGCACGAGCCTCGGCATCATGGACGCCTCGACGCTCGGCAAGATCGACATCCAGGGCCCCGACGCGGCCAAGCTGCTCGACCTCGTCTACACCAACGCGTGGGGCGGACTGGAGGTCGGCCGCTGCCGCTACGGCCTGATGCTCAAGGAAGACGGCATGGTGTTCGACGACGGCGTCACCGCGCGTCTCGGCCCCCAGCACTTCCACATGACCACGACGACGGGCGGTGCCGCGCGCGTCATGGCCTGGCTCGAGGAATGGCTGCAGACCGAGCGGCCGCACTGGCGAGTCTACCTGACGTCGGTGACCACCCAGTGGGCGGTGGCCGCCATCGCCGGGCCCAACGCGCGCCGTCTGATGGCCGAGCTGTGCCCGAACATCGCGCTGGACGCGATAGACTTCCCGTTCATGGCTTGGCGCGACGGCACGGTGGCGGGCATCGCCGCGCGCGTCTTTCGCGTCAGCTTCTCGGGCGAATCCGCGTTCGAGATCAACGTGCCCTCAAGCCAGGGCATGGCGCTGTGGCAGGCGCTGATGACCGCCGGCGCCAAGTACGACATCACGCCCTACGGCACCGAGGCGATGCACGTGCTGCGCGCCGAGAAGGGCTTCGTCATCGTCGGCCAGGAGACCGACGGGACGGTGACGCCCGGCGACCTGGGCATGGACTGGATCGTCGGCAAGAAGAAGCCCGATTTCGTCGGCCGCCGTGGCCTGGCCCGCGCCGATTGCAAGCGCCCCGACCGCAAGCAGTTGGTCGGGCTGCTGCCCCAGGACCCCAAGGAGGTGCTGGTCGAGGGCGCGCAGATCATGGCGGACGCCGCCGCCCCACCGCCGGTGCCCATGGAGGGCCACGTCACCTCCAGCTACTGGAGCGCGACGCTCAGCCGCTCGTTCGCGCTGGCGCTGCTCAAGGGTGGCCGCGCGCGCCATGGCCAGACCGTGCCGGTGCACGCCTACGGCAAGACGTCGTGGGCGCAGGTCACCGAGCCGATCTTCTACGACAAGGAGGGCGAGAAGCTCCGTGGCTGAGATCGTCCTGCGCCAGAGCCCGCTCGATCACCTGTCGCTCGACGCCCGCGCGGTCGCCGAGCCCGGCCCGGCGGGCGTGGTGGCCGGCGAGCGCCGCTTCGTCGCTAAGGTCAATCTGCGGGGCGACCCGGCCGACGAGGCATTCGTCAAGGTGGCCAAGGGCGCGCTCAAGGTCTTCCTGCCCACGACGCCCAACACGGTCGACGGCAAGCGGGACCGCTACGCGCTGTGGCTCGGCCCCGACGAATGGCTGGTGATCGGCGCGCCGGGCACCGAGGGCAGGCTCGTCGCCGACCTGCGCAAGGCGCTGGACGGCATCGTCGCCGCCGTCACCGATGTGACGGAGGGCCGCACCGTCATCCGGCTGTCCGGCGTGCACGCGCGCGAGACGCTGGCCAAGGGCTGCGGGCTGGATCTGCACCCGCGCGCCTTCGGGCGCGGGCGCTGCGCCCAGACGCGGCTGGGCAAGGCCAACGTCATCCTGCACCAGCTCGACGACGCGCCGACCTTTGACGTCTATGTCGAGCGCTCGTTCGCCGACTATCTGTGGCGCTGGATCGAGGACGGAGCCTCGGAGTACGGCTTCGCCATCGTCGCCGAACCGATCATGGCCGCGCTGAAGGCCCGGCGCGCGACACGGTGATCTTGTTGGTCGCAGGGGCGGGTCTGAGACCCGCCCCTACAGACTTGTGGCGCGCTACGCCGACTCGGTGAACCGGGGTTCGCGCGCGAGGAAGCGGCGGACCAGTGGCTCGAAGGCCTCGAGCGGCAGGGTCGGGTACGCCGCGTCGAACGCCGGCTGGTCCCAGCGCTCACAGAAGCGCGCGGTGGCTTCGAACGCCGGATGGCCGCGGAACGACTCGCGCGAATCGCGCTCCGACGTCGGATGGTTGACCCGGTGATAACGTTGGAATACCGGGTGCATCTTGAGCAGCCAGTGGTGCTCGGGCGTCACCCAGGCGCGCAGCAGCGTTGCCGCCACCTCGCCGTGGTTGTGCGGCGCCAGCGTCTGGCCGATGTCGTGCATCAGCGCGACAAACACCTGCTCCTCGTCGGCGCCGTCGCGCAGCGCCCGCGTCGCGGTCTGCAGCGAGTGCCCGTAGTTGTTGATGGCGAAGCCGTAGACCGTCTCGTCCTTCTGGCTGGCCAGCAGCTTCAGGAGCTCATCGGCGTGCCGGCCCTCGTACCACAGGTTCTCCTGGCGTTCGTGGATCGCCCAGTCGGCCGGGCTCAGCGCCTCGAAGCTGGTGCCCGCGTGCAGCACCCACGACGGGTCCTCGAGGCGCGCGCGGATGTCGGCGGGCCGGTCCGCGCGGGCCTCGACCTCCTCGCGCAAGGTCACGGGGTGCTTCTCGAGCGCGGCCATGGTGGTCTCCTGTGCGAAGAACGCTTATGATAGGCCGGCGCGGCTGAATCGACCAGCATGTACTCGACGGTCGCCACGGCGCGCAGCCGCTTGTCGCGGCTGGTCCATTCCGAGGCGTCGGAGCTTGCGTCGCGCGCCAGCACCGAGATCACCCCCTGGTTGGCGTTGCGGATCGGCCCGAGCCGCGCGCCCGTGGCGGCGGCGAACTCCTCGGCCGCGGCGCGCGCCGCCATGATCGCCTGGCGCAGCAGCGCTGGCTTCGCCTCGTTGAGCTGGGCGGCGGTGAACACGTAGAAAGGCCCACCCGAACCACCGATGGTGACGCCCCGCGGGATCTGGTCGCCCAGGCTGTCGCCCAGCCGGGACACCGCGTCGATGTTGGTCGAGCGCACCGTCAGGTTCATGCCCAGCGCGTAACGGCTGGCCGAATCGACCGCCTCGGGCTAGTAGCCGTAGGACGCCGCGTCCAGCACGTCGATGCGCCCGGTGCCGATCTCCTCGGCGCTGAAGCCGAACTCCGTCAGGAATTGGGTGACGATGGCGGTGTGGCGGTCGAGTTCCGCCTTGACCCCGGCCGGGTCGGCGCCGGTCACGGTGAAGCGGATCGGCATGGTGGCCAGCGCGGCCGTCGCGTCCGCCTCGGCCACGCCCTTGACCGTCACGGTGCGCTCGGCGAGCCGCGACTGCACGACGCCCCTGCCCGCCAGGAAGCCGCCGACCGCCAGGCCCACAGCGATGATCCGCGCCGCCGCGATGCGCAGGCCCGTGCGAGCCCCGTGCCGTCCGTCGTCCATCATCGCCTTCAGAAGCATTCTCGTGTGTCCCAAAACAAAACAAGGCCCCTCCGCGGAGAAGGAGGGGCCTTGGGTCGGTCAACGGTGCGACGGCATGATCCGTCGCGGCGAGGGTGAGTAGACCATCCCCTTGTGGCGGAATTAGAGCGCCCCGGCCCCAAACGTCATCGCAGGGCCAGCGCCTTCGCCACGAGCGCGTGGAAGTGATGCACCGCGTGCTCGGTCATCTGGCTCTCGTTCGGGTCGGCGATGAAGCGGCCCTGGGAATAGCCGCGCGAGGCGAGCCCGCGCTGCACCGATTCGCACAGGCCGGCGTCCTCGGGGCCCAGTACGTCGCGCCCGTAGGCCTGGCGCGCCGAGTCCTCGGTCTCGTCAGTCTCGCCGGGCAGGTAGAAACGGTCCCCGGTGGTGATCGTCTCGGTCGCCGTTGGCCCGGGCATGAAGTTGAACAGGCCGATGCCCGGCGAACCGGGTAGCACGTTGAACGTGGTGGTCGGCCACAACCACCAGAACAGCCCCTTCTGCTGGGGCGCGTTGCGCCGCACCGGGTAGGCCGCGTTGTCGGCGCGGGCGAGCACGCCCTTCTGGCTCGACCAGATGTCGGCGGAGCGCGTGCGGTAGTCGTCCATCTTCAAGAGGTCGGCGAAGGCCGGGTGCGCTGGACCGCAGTGGTAGCATTCCAGGTAGTTGTCGACCGCCACCTTCCAGTTGCAGCGGATCGAGCCTTCGCGTTCGAAGGCGGGCGTCAGCTTGTCGAAACCGGTGACATCGCGGCGCAGTTCGTCGGCCAGGTCGCTGGCCTGCTCGACCAGCGGCTTGGCGTCGTTATCCAGATTGAAGAACACGAAGTGGTCGGCGAACACCTCGACCCGCACGGGCTTCAGGCAGAACTCGGAACGGTCGAAGCTCGCCATGGTTTCGGAGCCGCGCGCGGTGCGCAGGCTGCCGTCGGTGTCGTAGGCCCAAGCGTGGTAGGGGCACGTGATCACCAACCGGGTGTTGCCGCGCCCCTTGAGCAGCTCGTGCCCGCGGTGCTGACAGACGTTGTAGAAGCCGCGCAAAACACCATCGTGGCCGCGCACCACGAACACGCCCTGGTCGACGATGGTGGCGGTGACATAGTCGCCGGGCTTGGCCAGCGCGGCCAGCGGCCCCGCGTAGTGCCAGCCGCGGTAGAAGATCGCCTGCTTCTCGCGCTCGAAGATGTCGGGGTCCACGTAGGCCCAGCCGGGCAGGGTGTAGGACTTGGCCGGATCGGCATCGATCGGCTTCATCACGCGCGGCCGCGCGCCGTTGGTCGTCGTCATGGCCCGTACCTCGCGTAATAAGGGTAGACGCGGCCGATGATACGGCACCGATCCCGCCCCTGGAAATGGCCCAACTGTATTCCGGTCCGCCGGCAACAGCGAGGGAGCCCGCCATGACCCGCCCGCGCGCCACGCGCACTGAACGCGACGGCTTCGGCCCGATCGAGGTGCCCGCCGACCGGCTGTGGGGTGCGCAGACCCAGCGCGCGCTGCGGCACTTCGCCATCGGCACCGAGCGCATGCCCGAGGTGCTGGTCCACGCCCTGGCCATCCAAAAGCGCGCGGCGGCCAAGGTCAACGGCGCGCGCGGCGCCCTGCCCGCGCGCCTGACACGGGCCATCGTCGCGGCGTGCGACGCCATCGCGGCAGGCGAGCACGACGACGAGTTTCCTCTGCCCGTGTGGCAGACCGGCTCAGGCACCCAGACCAACATGAACATGAACGAGGTGGTCGCCAACCTGGCAAACCGTCGCCTGGGTGCCGCGCTCGGCGCCAAGGCGCCGGTCCATCCCAACGATCACGTCAACATGGCCCAGTCGTCCAACGACAGCATCCCCACCGCCATGCACATCGCGGCCGTGCGCGCGATCCACGGCCGGCTGCTGCCGTCGCTCAAGGGGCTGCGCCGGGCGCTCGCCGCTAAGGCGCGCACCTTCGCGCCCATTGTCAAGATCGGCCGCACGCACCTGCAGGACGCGACGCCGCTGACACTGGGCCAGGAGTTCTCGGGCTACGCGCGCCAGGTCGAGCTCGGCATCGCGCGGGTCGCCGCGACGCTGCCCAACCTGCTGGCGCTCGCCCAAGGCTGCACGGCGGTCGGCACCGGGCTCAACGCGCCCAAGAACTTCGGCCGGGCGTGCGCGCGCAATATCGCGCGCCTGACGGGCCTGCGCTTTCGTGTCGCCGCCAACCCGTTCGAGGCGCAGGCCGCCCACGACGCCATCGTCGAGGCGTCGGGCGCGCTCAACGTGCTGGCCTGCTCGCTGACCAAGATCGCCAACGACATCCGGCTGCTCGGCTCGGGCCCGCGCTGCGGCCTGGGCGAACTGATCCTGCCGGCCAACGAGCCGGGCTCGTCGATCATGCCGGGCAAGGTCAACCCGACCCAGTGCGAGGCGCTGACCATGGTCTGCGCCCAGGTCATGGGCAACCAAGTGACGATCACCGTGGCCGGCGCCCAGGGACACCTGGAGCTGAACGCCTTCAAGCCGGTGCTGATCCACAACCTGCTGCAGTCCATCGGCCTGCTGGCCGACGGGGCGCGCAGCTTCACCGAGCACTGCGTCACGGGCCTGCGCGCCGACCGTGCACGCATCGCGCGCGCGAGTCCTCGCTGATGCTAGTGACCGCGCTCACCCCCCATATCGGCTACGACAAGGCGGCGGAAATCGCGGCCAAGGCGCACCGCGACGGCGCGACCTTGCGCGCGGCCGCGCGCGCGCTGGGTCACGTCACGGCCGCCGACTTCGACCGCTGGGTCCGCGCGGAAGCCATGGTGGCGTCGGGCTGACGCCTACTAGCCCTTCAGCACGCCCTGCAGCAGGTTGTCGATGAGCTGCTGTTCGGCCGGGACTTCGCCGGCGTCGGACAGGGCCGGTTCGGGCAGCACGCCGGTGTCCTCGGGCAGTAGCTCGACGGCCTCGAGCTCGGCGAGCTCGGGTTCGACCAGGACCGGTTCGGCGGGCCCGCCTTCCAGCGCCTGTTCGTCGAGCAACTCGGGCGGCACATCGGTGGCCGGTGCTTCGGGCGCCGCCTCCAGCGTTCCGCTGTCCGGCGGCGCGAGTTCGCCGGGTTCAAGCCCGGGTTCACTGCTGGATCGCGGCGCCCACGGCGCGCTTGGCGACGAACGCCTCGAGCGCGCCGGTGTCGAACTTGGTCTTGGGCGCATCCAAAGCACCGCGCATGGTGACGCCCAGCGGCGGCGATTCGCTGTGGCTGAGCAGGCGCGCCTCGCCCACCACGTCCATCTCCCAGTCGGGCAGGTCGATGATCGCGGTACCGAACGCCTCGGCCCCCTCCATTAGGGCGGTCAGGTCGTTCGACTCGGCCACGCCCTTGCGGATCGTGAAGGTGCCGTCGGCGCGCTGGATGGGCGTCGAGCCGCCTTGCAGCGACGTCCCCACCAGCGCGGCGAAGTCGACCACGTTGTCCAGGTTGCCGAGCCGCTGGTTGATCGCGGTCAGGTCGTAGCCGTCGATCACGCCGTCGCGCAGGTTGACGGTGGCATCGCCCGCCAGGTTGCCCACCAACTCCGCCTCGCTGGCGCCCAGGCTGTCGACGCGCGCCGCCACGTCCAGCCGGCCGCCCAGGTCCTGGTAGCCCGCCGTTTGCGCCAGCGCGGCGCGCGCATCGACGTCGGTCAGCGAGATCGTCGCGTCCAGCCCGTGCACCTCGCCGGGCGCCAGGTTGCCGCGCACCGCGAACGCGCCGTCGAACACACGGCCGTCGAAGCGGTCGACCGTCAGCACGCCGCCGTCGAGCGATGTCTCCAGCACCGCCTGCTCGAGGCGGATCGCGCCGAACGTCAGGCTGGCGGCGTCGAGGCGTGCGCGGCCCTCGACGCCGGCGAGCGCGCCGAGTCGCAGGGGCTCGCGCGACCAGCGCGCGGCGCCGCCGCCGAGGAAGGGGTCGAGCACCAGGTCGCCGGCTTCCAGCGTCGCCTCGATGAACGGCACATCGCGGTCGAGCGCCGCGCTCACGCTGCCGGTCAGGCGCGCCGGGCCCAGGGTCGCGACCAGGGTCTCGGTGCCGACGCGGGCGTTGTCGCCCTTGACCGCCAGGTCGAGCGCGAAGGGCCCGGCCGCGCCGGTCGGCGACCGGCCCAGCGCGGCCATCAATCCATCCATGTCCGGGTGGTCGACGGCGAGCGCCAGATCATAGGCCGGCGACGACGCAAGACCGGTGATCGTGCCCTTGGCCGTGGCCGTGGCACCGGCGGTGCCAAGTGTCGCGTCGAGCGTCGCCGAGGCGAGCGAGCCCTTGGCCGTGCCGGAGAGCTCGTAGGCGCCGTCGGCGCCCAGGCCCGCGACGCCGAGCAAGGCCAGCGCCGCGTCGCGGCTGGCGCCCTTGGCTGCGACGGCGACGTCGAAGGCCATGGGTTGGGCGGCGGCGTCGAGCCGACCCTTCACGTCGACCGTCCCGAACGGGCCCTCGACGGCGAGCGCGCCCTCGCCGCCCGAGGCGCCGCCCTTGTAGGTGCCGCGCACACGGCCGATGCCCGCGTCCGCCAGAGCCGCGGGCCCGGCGATGTCGAAGGCGGCCAGCGCGCCGCCAGCGTCGCGCACCATAGCGTCGTAGGCGACATCCAGGTTCACCGTGGCCATGTCGACCGTGCCAGTGACCCGCGCGTCCAGCGCGCCGCTGGTCATGGTCGCGTCCAGGTCGACCGGGCCGGTCGCCCCTTGCACGCGCGCCTCGAGCTCGACCGGACCCAGGGCGTCCAGCCGCCACGCCGGGTCCAGGCTGGCGACGCGCGCCAGGCCCGATAGGTCCTTGCCGGCGACGCTCAGCGTGCCGTCGTAGCGGGGCGCCAGCGGGTCAAGCGCGCCGTCGAACGCGACCGCCGCGCCGGCCAGGTCGCGCGCCGCGAAGCGCTCGACCGCGACCTGGCCACCGGCCAGGCGCGCCGCCACGGTGACGCCCTGGGCGTTCTGGCCGCGGTAGGTGATCTGGTCGGCGGCGAGTGTCAGGTCGAGCGTCAGGTTCGCGGGTGGCGCCGCGCCCGCGCCACCGTCGGATTCGGGCAGGTAGGCGTCCAGGTTGAGCTTGTCGATCGCCAGGTCGGCCTCGATCGCCGGCGCATCGCCGAGCGCCGCGTCGAGCCGGCCGGTCACGCGCGAGGTGTCGAGGCGCAAGTCGAGCCCGTCCAGCGTGACACGCCCCGGTGCGGCGACGATCGGCGTGACCAGGCCGAAGCGGCGCAGCCGCTCGGCCGGAACGTCGCCCAGCGCGACACCGGCCCAGGCCAGCAGCGTGCGCAGGTTGTCGGACGCGATCTCGACGCGGCCGTCGAAGCTGGGCTGTTCGTCGCGCCGTTCGGCGACGCCGAACAGCGCCAGGTCCGAACCGCCGGGCAGCAGCGCGCCGCCCTGCCGGATCGTCACCACGCCGTCGCCGAACGAAGCATCGAGGCGCGCCTGCTGCACCACCTCGCCGCGCAGCACCACCGCGTCCACCGTCACCGACAGATCGCCGGCCAGATCCGCCGGGACCAACGGTCCGTCGGCCGGCGCCGCGGGCGTCGCGCCCGCGCCCTCGCCCGCCGAGGCGAGCAGCGCGTCCAGATCGAGCCGGTTCACGGCGATCACGCCGTCGAGTCGGATGGGTGCACCGAAGGCCAGCTCGAAGGCACCCGTCGCGCGCGCCTCGCCGAGAGTCGCGGACACATCCGTCAGGCTGGCGCCGGCCTCGGTAGCGGCGATCGCGGCACCCAGCGTGAAGGCGCCGTCGAACGCGGCCGGCAATGCCGCGCCCAGGCCGGCGCGCCCCAGCGCGCGCGCGAGCGACGGCCCCGACCCTTCGAGCGTGCCGTTGACCGCGAACGCCGCGCCGGCCCTCACC
The DNA here is from genome assembly GCA_016869675.1 of Alphaproteobacteria bacterium. GTDB lineage: Bacteria > Pseudomonadota > Alphaproteobacteria > SP197 > SP197 > VGDP01. Next base: position 16,391 of record VGDP01000050.1, read on the forward strand.
TGTCCGGCGAAACCGACGCGCGCGTCCTCGCCGAAGTCCACGTCCAGCGCGACCGCGATGGCGTCGCGATCGAGCGCGCCGACACGGCCCTTGAAACCCAGCGTCGACCCGGCGACGACCAGCGAACCCTCCGCCTCGAACGGGCCCCGCAGCGACGCGACCGTGGCGGTCAGATCGATCGCGTCGGCCTGCACCGTGCGTCCCGCCGCTTCGTCGCGGACGATCAGCGTGCCGTCCTCGATGGCGATACTGTCGAAGCGCACCGCCGCGCTGTCGCCGCCACCGCCGCCCTCGGTCGTCGCGAAGACCCAGTTGGCGCGGCCGTCGGCCAGACGCTCCAGGGTGATGACCGGCGCCAGCAGCGTCACGCTGGTCACCTGAAGCTCTCCGCCGAGCAGGGGGCCGAGCGCCACCGAGGCGTCGAGCGCCGCGACCTGCGCCATGTCGGGCGCGAGCGCGCCTTCGATGTTGCCGACGCGCACCTTGGTCAGCCGGACGTGGGGCGTCGGTAGCGGCTGCAGCGCGATGGTGCCGTCGATCGCCACGGTCCGGCCCGAGGCCCGCGCCACCTCGGCGGCGATGCGGTCCTTGTATGGGTTGAGGTCGACGAACGACGGCGCCATCAGCAGCGCGCCGAGCGCCAGCGCGATCAGGACGACGAATCCGACGAGCGCACGCCTCACGGCTCGAGTCCGTCGTCGCGGGCGTTCGCACAACCCGTTGAGCGTCCTCGACTCATGGGCGCACAATAGCGGCGGCCCGGGGCCCGACCAAGCCTGGGCAGGAGAACGGATCATGGGCAAGATCGTCGACCTGGAACGGTTCCGCCGACGCCTCGCGACCGAGGCCCCGGCCCGGCCACGCATCCCGCGGCCCTACCGCTACGACCCGGGTCCGCTGGCCGGCAAGGCGTGCGATCGGCCGCGTGGCTCCGTGTCGCCCGAGTCGCCGGACAACGACGACACGACGACGCCGATCGAACCGCGCCACTGACGGCGCGCCGCGCGCCAGCGCGCCGTCGCGCGACGGGATGGTGTCGCCGGTCACGATGCTGTAGTCCTGGCCCATGCTGAGCAACGCGGTTCCCGCGCCCATCGAGCCGTATCCTCTGCTCGCGTCGCTCAACCCCGGGCAGCAGGCCGCCGTCGTGCGCACCGAGGGCGCCGTGCTGGTGCTGGCCGGCGCGGGCACCGGCAAGACACGGGTGCTGACCACCCGGCTCGCCTATCTGATCGCCACCGGGCGCACCGGGCCGTTCTCGCTGCTGGCGGTGACCTTCACGAACAAGGCCGCGCGCGAGATGGCCGAGCGCGTCGCGCAGCTCCTGGGCCGGCCGACCGAGGGCCTGTGGATCGGCACCTTCCACGCGATCGCCGCGCGCATCCTGCGCCGCCACGCCGAACTGGTCGGGCTGAAGTCGACCTTTACCATCCTCGACACCGACGACCAGTTGCGTCTGGTTAAGCAGGTGCTGGAGGCCGCCAACGTCGACGACAAGCGCTGGCCGGCGCGCGGCGTGCTGGGCCTGATCGAACGCTGGAAGGACCGCGGCCTGACCCCCGACAAGGTCCCGGGGGACGACGACCAGGCGGTGGGCCCCAGCCGCGCCATAGCGATCTACCGCGCCTACCAGCAACGCCTGATCGAACTGAACGCCGCCGATTTCGGCGACCTGCTGTTGCACGGGTTGACGCTGTTCACGGGCCATCCGGACGTGCTGGCGCAGTATCAGGATCGCTTCCGCTACATCCTGGTCGACGAGTACCAGGACACCAACGTGGCCCAATACCTTTGGCTGCGCCTGCTGGCCCAAAGCCACGGCAACCTGTGCTGCGTCGGCGACGACGACCAGTCGATCTACGGCTGGCGCGGCGCGCAGGTCGACAACATCCTGCGCTTCGAGCGCGACTTCGCCGGCGCGACGGTGGTGCGGCTGGAGCGCAACTACCGCTCGACCGGCCACATCCTGGGCGCCGCCTCGGCGCTGATCGCGCACAACGCCGGGCGGCTCGGCAAGACCCTGTGGACCGAAGCGGGCGACGGCGAGCCGGTGGCCGTGCGCGGCGTGTGGGACGACGCCGAGGAGGCGCGCGCCATCGGCGAGGAGATCGAGGCCGGCCAGCGCGCGGGCCTGCCCTTGGGCGCCTTCGCCATCCTGGTGCGCGCGGGCTTTCAGACCCGCGCCTTCGAGGAGCGGCTGATCACCTTGGGCGTGCCCTACCGCGTGGTCGGCGGGTTGCGCTTCTACGAACGCCAGGAGATTCGCGACGCGCTCGCCTACCTGCGCGTGATCGCCCAGCCCGACGACGACCTAGCGTTCGAGCGCATCTACAACCAGCCCAAGCGCGGCCTGGGCGACACGACGCTGCAGCTGCTGCACACGGTCGCCCGGGCGCGCGGCTGTTCGCTGCTGGCAGCCGCGGCGTTCGCCGTCGAGACCGACGAGCTGCCGCCGCAGCGGCGCGCCACCCTGCGCCGCCTGATCGAGTCCTTCGCGCGCTGGCGCCAGGCGGCCGAGACCATGCCGGCGGCCGAGATCGCCGCCGTCGTGCTGGACGAATCCGGCTACACCGCGATGTGGCAGCAGGACAAATTGGTTACCGCGCCGGGCCGGCTCGACAATCTGCAGGAGCTGGTGCGCGCCATCGCCGAGTTCGAGCGCCTGCCCGCGTTCCTCGAACATGTCAGCCTGGTCATGGACATGGCCACGGGCGACGCCCAGGACATGGTCAGCATCATGACCCTGCACAGCGCCAAGGGCCTGGAGTTCGACACGGTGTTCCTGCCCGGCTGGGAGGAGGGCGTGTTCCCCAACCAGCTCGCCATCGACGACAAGGGGATCGCCGGGCTCGAGGAGGAACGCCGGCTCGCCCATGTCGGCCTGACGCGCGCGCGTCGGCGCGCCTGCGTCCTGTACGCCGGGCGCCGGCTGGTGCACGGCCAGTGGCAGGCCAACCTGCCGTCGCGCTTCCTGGCCGAGCTGCCGGCCAAGCACGTGATCCGCCAGGACGCGCTCGGCCAGCCGTTGGGCCACGCCGCGACGCCGGGCGCCGGCCACGTGGCCGAGTCCGCGCGGCCCGGCTACGGCCTGCGGCCCAGCAACTATCACCGGGTGCTGGACGCGCGCGCCAAGCCGGCGGTGCCCCTTGCCAAGCCCGTGGCCCAAACGCCCGAGGGCATCGCGGTGGGCGGCCGCGTGTTCCACCAGAAGTTCGGCTACGGCCGGGTGCGCGCGGTCGACGGCGACAAGCTGGACATCGCCTTCGACAAGGCGGGCGACAAGAAGGTCATGGCCGGGTTTGTCCAGAAGGCCTGATCCGCCGGGCGCCGACGACGGCTGGCGCATCGCGCTTCTCTGCCCGGCCGGCGCGGTCGAGGCCTTCATGGCCGCGCTCGAAGCGGACGGCACGGTGGTCACGGCGTTCGAGGGGCCCGGTCCGTGGTCCATCGAGGCCGTGGTGCCCGAGGCGCCGGACCGCGCGGACCTGGCCGCAAGGCTCGCGCTCGCCGCGCACCTGGCCGGCGTCGAGCCGCTCCCTTTCACCGTGGCGGCGATCGAACGACGGGATTGGCTGGCGCTCAACCTGGCGAGTTTCACGCCGGTCGGCATCGGCCGGTTCGTCGTCCACGGCGCCCACCACGCCCCGCCGCGCCATCGCTGGGGCCTGCGCATCGACGCCGCCACCGCCTTCGGCACCGGCGAGCACCCGACCACCCGCGCCTGCCTGGAGATGCTCGAGGCGCTTGCGTGCCGCCGCCCTTTGGGCCGCGTGCTCGACCTGGGCACCGGCTCGGGCCTGCTGGCCATCGCCGCCGCGCGCCTGGGCGCGGCCCGCGTCGTCGCGGTGGACATCGACCCCGAGGCGGTGTGCGTCGCCGCGCGCCACGCCCGGCTCAACCGCGCGCACGTGATGGTCGCCTGCTCGAACGGGCCGCGCTCGGCGGCGGCGCGGCGCGGCGGGCCCTACGACCTTATCCTCGCCAACATCCTGGCCGCGCCGCTGGCGGCGATGGCCGGTGACCTGGCACGCGCCCTGGTGCCCGGCGGCCACGCCGTGCTGAGCGGCCTGCTGACCCGCCAGGAACGCCAGGTGTTGGTTCCGTGCCGCCGCGCCGGCCTGCGCCTGGTCCGCCGCCGCGTCATCGGTGAGTGGGCGACGCTGGTCGTCGCGGCACCGCACCCTACGGCTTGACCCACACCACCTCGGTCGCGATGGCGCCGTCGGGGTGCAGGGCGAGGCGGCGGTAGCCTGGCGCGGTCTCGGCCCAGGCGACGCCGCCGGGGGCGACGGCGACCGGGGCCGCGCTGGACGGCGAGCCCATCAGGCGCACGCCGCGCCGCACGGCGTCGAACGCGCTGTGGATGTGGCCCCACAGCACGCCGCGCACGTGGCCGTGGCGGTCGAGCACGTCGAGCAGACCGACGCCGTCCTCAAGCGGGCACGCGTCGGCGGCGCTGCCCGTGGGCACCGGGTTGTGGTGCAGCACCACCAAGACGGGACGCGTGGTGTGGGCGGCGAGCACGCGGTCCAGCTCGGCCAGCCGGTCCGGGCCGAGCCGGCCCGCGTCCTTGCCGGGCACGGTCGAATCCAGGAACAGGATGCGCCAGCGCCCCGCCGCCCACAGCGACTGCGCGCGCACGGCGCCGCCGGCCAGTTGCCGCTGCATCGTCGCGGGATCGTCGTGGTTGCCGGGCACGAGGAACACCGGCGCGCCCATCCCGGCGAGCAAGGGCTTGAGCCGGCGGTACTCGGCCTCCGCCCCGCCGGCCGCGAGATCGCCGGTGGCCAGGATCGCGTCGGGCGCCGCGCCGGCGCGAACATGGTCGAGCACGGTGCCGAGCGTCGCCAGCGGATCGACGCCAAGGAACGGCACGTCGGGCCCCGTGGTGACGTGACAATCGGTGATCTGCACCAGGTGCACGATGCCATGCGCCACGTCGCCCTCCCCGCCGGCCGCGCGCGACCTTAACCCGCGCGCGGGTGCCGCGTCCCCCGCCTCACACGACCGGCAGGCCGAGGTGGGCGCGCAAGCGGTTCTTGAGCAGGACGCCGTCGCGCGGCGGCAGGGCACGCGGCAAGGGCTCGGCCCCGATGACGGCCGTGGCGAACCGTGGTCCGCCCTTGGCGCGGTGCACGACGGCGCGCAGGCCCTCGACTCCCGCCATGGTGTCGATGGTCGTAGCGTCCGCGAAGCCGCAGCCGCGCGCGACGGCCGCGAGCGCGACGCTGTGGGACGTGTGGCTCGGCTGCATGCCCGTCTCGCCGTAGTGCCCGTTGTCGAGCGCCACGACCGTCAGGTTGCCGGGCCGCGCGACACCGATAGTCGCGAGCGCGCCCAACCCCATGAGTTGCTCGCCATCGCTGGTCAGTAACAGCACCGGCCGGTCGGGCTGAGCCTGCGCCAGGCCGAGCCCGACCATGGCGGCGCCGCCCATCGCCGCCCACAGATAGAACGCGCCATCGTGATCGCCGGCCGCGAAGGCGTCGTACGCTGGGGAACCGAGCCCGGCGACCACCAGGAGCCGGCCGCGTTCGCGCAGCAGCGCCGCAACCACGGCGCGCCGATCGAGCCCGCTTCGCGCTACCATCGCTGGGGCCCGATCAGGCGCTGGGACAGCAGCAGCGCCACGGGCTGGTCGCGTCCAAACGCCCGGAGCGCGGCCGCGGCGACGGCCGGCCCCGCTTCGTCCGGCCGTTCGACGCGAACGGTGCCCACCCCCATGGCGCCCAGGACCATCGCGGTCGCCTGGCCCATCGGCACCTGCCACGGGTTGAACTCGCCCCACTCCCCGCACATGGTCACGATCGCCAGGAACGGAAAGCGGCAGCTCGCCACCAGTCCCAACGTGTTGATGCAGTTGCCGACC
>VGDP01000051.1 GCA_016869675.1 Alphaproteobacteria bacterium
GACCGATTTCCGCCGGAGCGCCAGTCTCCGAAAGTCGGATGGCCTCGCTAAACCCCTTTGAAACAAAAAGAAAAAAGGCCCTGCGGGGAACCTCATTTCGGGTTTGCGATGTGCAAGTGGCGGAGGGAGCGGGATTCGAACCCGCGACACCTTGCGGTGAACACACTTTCCAGGCGTGCGCCTTAAACCACTCGGCCATCCCTCCGCACCCCCGCGTCGCGGGGCCGCAAACTATAGGGCGGCCGGCGGGGCGATTCCAGGGAACCCTGCCGGTGTCGCGGTCACGCCCGCGCCGCGCGTTACGCCCGTTCGTGCAGCAGGCAGGCGACGGTGTTGACCATGGGCTCGAGCAGCGCCAGGCCGCCAGCAATCGCCACCGATCCTGTGAGCAGGTAGGCGACCGAGAACGCCACTGCGAAGTGCACGGCAGCGAAGGTGACGGTCTTGAGCGGGTCGCGGCGCATGATCGATTCTCAAATAATTATATTACGACTTATTCGCAATATATTATGAGCGAGTCTGACCACGACGTCAAGGCGCGGCAGAGAAGCGCGCGGGTTCGTAGGGCCCGGGAGGGCCGCTCACGCTGGCGGGGCCGGTGGGTCCGCCAGATGGCCGCGCTTGAGGAACAGCCGCGCGCCGGTGGCACTGGTCAGCGCTGGCGCGTGCCCGGGCGGCCGGCGCGACCAGATCATGGGCGTGTAGGTGCCGTCCGCGTCGTGGCAGGTGCCGGACAGCACCAGGAACTCCTCGCCGCCGGGCACCGCGCGCTCGGGCACGAGCGCGCCGGGCGCCAGGTGCAGGATCGCCGCGGTCTCGTCGCCGAACCGGTGCAGCGGCACGACGCCCACGTTGCGGCCGACGTCTTTCGGCCGGGCGCCGACCGTATCGAGGCGCACGAACGTCTGATCCTTGGCGTGCATCCACCACAGCTTGACCAGGATGAGGCAGCCCGGCGCCGAACGGGGCGCGTGGCTCGAACCCACGGGGTTGCGCACGTACCAGCCCGCCGGAAAGTCGCCGTCGTCGTCGGAGAACGTGCCGGCCAGCACCAGGAACTCCTCGCCGCCGCCGTGCTCGTGGGCGGGAAACCCGCTTGCTGCCGCGTAGCGCACGAGGCTGGTGGCGCGCGCCCGCTCGGCCCCGGTGCGGTCGAGCATGCGCCGCTCCACATGGCCGCCCGGCGAAGCGACCCAGGGCAGGGCGGTAGTGTCGATCGCCTCACGCCGGGCGAAATCGTCGCGCAGATGCATCGGGTCGCGGCTCCTGGTGGCGCGTCCAGGATGCCGGTTTGACGCTGGCGCGCGCAACCGCGCTACCCATGACGGCCGCGCGGGGAGACCACGCTTTCGGTAGGCACGGCGCGTGGTTGGGATTAGGCTGCGTCGCGCTGCTGTACGGGCCGATCGTGATGCTGTGCCGATTGCTGGGCTGGATGCTGATCGCCGCGGCGCTCGCCGCCGGCGCGGCCGAACTGGTGCGTTCGATCCTGGCCGGGGCGTGGGAGACCTACACGCTGGGCGAAGCTTGGTCGTCGGTCAGCGCCAACAGCCTGATCGGCTTCGGCAGCCTGATCGAGAACCAAGTTTCACCGGACTTGTGGCTGCGCGTCGGCCTGCCATTGCTCACCACGTCGTTGTGGATCGTCCTCGGCGCGCCCGGCTTGGTGTTGCTGCTGCTGTGCCGGCGTCGCCGCCGCACCTTCGGGCTGCGCCGTTAGGTCAGGTCGAGCGGTCCGCTACCGACCGTCGGACTTGAGCGCCGCCAGGAATGCTTCCTGGGGGATCTCGACGTTGCCGACGGCGCGCATGCGCTTCTTGCCCTTCTTCTGCTTGTCCAGCAGCTTGCGCTTGCGCGTGATGTCGCCGCCGTAGCACTTGGCCAGCACGTCCTTGCGCAGCGCGCTCACCGTCTCGCGCGCGATGATCTTGCCGCCGATCGCCGCCTGGATCGCGATCTTGAACAACTGGCGCGGGATCAGGTCCTTCAGCTTGTTGCACACGGCGCGGCCGCGACTTTCGGCCCGCGCGCGATGGACGATCTGGGCCAGCGCGTCCACCGGTTCGGCGTTGATCAGGATCGACAGCTTCACCACGTCGGATTCTTCGTAGCCGTCCATGTGGTAGTCGAAGCTGGCGTAGCCGCGGCTCACTGATTTCAGCCGGTCGTAGAAGTCGTAGACGATCTCGGCCAGCGGCAGGCGGTAGACGACCATCGACCGTTCGCCGGTGTGGGTCAGGTCGATCTGCACGCCGCGCTTGTCCTGGCACAGCGCCAGCACGCCGCCCAGATGGGCGTCGGGCACCATGATGGTCGCGCGGATCCACGGCTCGTCGATGCGGGCGATGTGGTTGGCGTCGGGCAGGTCGGCCGGGTTGTGGATCTCGCGCAGGGCGCCGTCGCGCGTCGTCACGCGGTAGATGACGCTGGGTGCCGTCGCCACCAGGTCCAGGTCGAACTCGCGCTCCAGCCGCTCCTGCACGATCTCCAGGTGCAGCAGCCCCAGGAAGCCGCAGCGGAAGCCAAGCCCCAGCGCCGCCGAAGACTCGGGCTCGTAGTGGAAGCTCGAATCATTGAGCCGGAGCTTGGCCAGGCTTTCGCGCAGGTCGGCGAAGTCGGCCGAATCCACCGGGTAGAGGCCGCAGAACACCACGGGCTGGCTCGGCTTGAAGCCGGGCAGGGGCTGCGCCGCCGGCCGGCGGTCCTCGGTGATGGTGTCGCCGACCTGGCACTCCGAGATGGTCTTGATGCCGGCGTTGATGAAGCCGACCTCGCCGGGGCCGAGCGTGTCGACCACCACGGCCTTGGGCGTGAACACGCCGACGCGCTCGACCTCGTGGATCGCGCCGGTCGCCATCAGGCGGATGCGCTGGCCCTTGGCGATGCGCCCGTCGAACACGCGCAGCAGTATCACCACGCCCAGGTACGGGTCGTACCAGCTGTCCACCAGCAGCGCGCGCAGCGCGGCCGCCTCCTCGCCCTTGGGTGCCGGCAGCCGGTCGACCACCGCCTGCAGCAGGCCCTCGATGTTCAGCCCGGTCTTGGCCGAGACGAGCACCGCGTCGCCGGCCTCCAGACCAATCACGTCCTCGATCTGGGTCCTGACCCCGGCGACGTCGGCGGCCGGCAGGTCGATCTTGTTGATGACCGGCACGATCTCGTGGTTCGCGTCGATCGCCAGATAGGCGTTGGCCAGGGTCTGGGCCTCGACGCCCTGGGTCGAATCGACCACCAGGATCGAGCCCTCGCAAGCGGCCAGGCTGCGGCTGACCTCGTAGCCGAAGTCGACGTGGCCGGGCGTGTCCATCAGGTTGATCTCGTAGGCCTCGCCGTCGTTCGCCGTGAAGGCCAGCCGCACGGTCTGCGCCTTGATGGTGATGCCGCGCTCGCGCTCGATGTCCATGGAATCGAGCACCTGGCTCCGCATCTCGCGCGCGTCCAGCGCGCCGCAGCGCTCGATCAGGCGGTCGGCCAGCGTCGACTTGCCGTGGTCGATATGGGCGATGATCGCGACGTTACGGATGCGCGAAAGCGGGGTCATGACCGGTTCGGGAGGCTTGGCGCGCGCAACCTAACGACAAATCACCGCGATGTGAACTCCCGTGGGGATCCAACCGCCCGCCTGGGCCGTAATGGGGGCAACGATACGCACCTTGGCCCCCCGAACGACCATGAACCCCGTCACGATCCGCCCCGCCACCCCGGCCGACTACCGGCCTTGCGCGTGCTGCACGAACGCTCGCTGCGCGGGCTCGGGCGCGGCCATCTGAGCCCAGCGGCGATCGAGGGCTCGTGCGCGCCGACTTCGTGGACGAACGCCTGATCGCCGGCGGCACTTGCTTCGTCGGCCTGATGGGCAACCGGCTGGTTGCCTCGGGCGGTTGGAGCATGGACGCGCCGCGCTTCGCGCGCACCATCGGGGCCGTCGCGGTCGACGGCGACCCGGTGCCAACCGTGCGCGCCATGTTCGTCGATCCGGTGTGCGCGGGCCACGGGCTTGGCCGGCGCATGCTCGAGCACGTCGAGGCTTCGATCGCCGCCGCCGGCTGGCGCCGCGCGGTGCTGATCGCTTCAACCATGGGTATTGGCTTCTACGCGCGCCAGGGCTGGCGCCCGCTCGCCGAGATCGCGCTGGATGTCGGCGGCCACGCCATCCCCTCGACCGAGATCGACAAGATCGTGCCCACTGGCGCCCACGCCATGCCGCGCGCGACCAGCACCGGCGCCCGCGCGGCGTAGGCCCTACGACCTGAGCGTCGCGCCGGTGGCCTTGGCGACGGCGGCGACGATCCTGGCTCCGGCGGCTTCGATTTCAGCGTCCGTGAGCGTCGCCGCGCGCGGCTGCAACGTGACCGCGACGGCGACCGAGACCTTGCCGTCCGGCAGGCCCTTGCCGCGATAGACGTCGAACACAGTGGCGTGGGTGATGAGCTGGCGGTCGGCCCCGCGCGCCGCCCGGAGGATCGCCTCGGCCGCGACGGCAGCGTCGACCACGAAGGCGAAATCGCGCACCACGGGCAGGAACGGCGGCGCGTCCAGCGGTCCGCGCACCCTGCTCGCCCGCGCCTTGGGCTCGGGCAGGCGGTCGAGATGCACCTCGCAGCCGACCAGCGGCCCCGGCACGTCCAGGGCGGCCAGCACGCGTGGGTTGAGCTCGCCGAACGTGGCGACGGTCGTGGGGCCAAGGCGCAGCGTGCCGGAGCGGCCAGGGTGATACCAGGCAGGTCCGCCCTGGCCGGTCTGCACGGCGGCCAGGGCGACGCCGCACGTGGCCAGCACGGCCAGCGCGTCGGCCTTGGCGTCCAGGGCGTCCACGGCGCGCGGCGCCGCCGACCAGTGACGCGGCCCGGTCTGCCCGGCGCGCGCGGCGCCGGCCACCAAGCCCTGGCCCTTCGGTGTGGCGTCGCCGTAGGTCGGGCCGACCTCGAACAGGCCGGCGTCGGCGGTACCTCGGTCGCGGTTGCGCCCCAGCGCGGCGATCAGGTTCGGCAGGGTCGAGGGGCGCATCCAATCGAGCTCGGCGTTGATAGGGTTGGCCAGCCGCAATTCGGGATTCGCGCGGTTGTCGCCGCTGAACAGCGCGGCGTGGGCGGCCGGGACGAACGACCAAGTCACCGCCTCGGACAGCCCGCGCGCGGCCAGCGTGCACCGCGCCAGGCGGGCGCGGGCCTGGCTGGTGGTCAGGACCGGGCGCGTGAGCGCGCTAGCGCGTGGCAGCGAAACCGGCGGGATCGCGTCGAAGCCGCCCAGCCGCAGCACCTCCTCGACCATGTCGGCCTCGATCTGCAGGTCGTGGCGCCAGGTCGGCACGGTGACGCGCCAGGCTTCGCCCTGGTCCGCGACCTGACATCCCAGCGCCTCGAGCCACCGGCGCGCCTCGGGGCGGGCGACGTCCAGGCCGCCCAGCGCCTTGAACCGCGGGGGACGCACGTCGAGCGCGCGGGCCGCGACGGTCGGGTCGCCGGCGATCACCAGTTCGCTCGGCTCGCCGCCGCACAACTCCAGGATCAGGCGCGTCGTGATCTCCATGCCCGGCACGGCGAACGCCGGGTCGACGCCGCGCTCGAAGCGGTGGCGCGCGTCGCTCTCGATCGCCAGGCGGCGCCCGGTGGCGGCGGTGCGCACCGCGTCGAACAGGGCGATCTCGATGAAGACGGCGGTGGTCGCCTCGTCGCAGCCCGAGCTCTCGCCGCCGATGATACCGCCGAAGCCGAGCGGGCCCGCGTCGTCGGCGATCATGGTCGTGGTTTCGTCCGCCGGATAGGTCTTGCCGTTCAGCGCGAGGAAGCTCTCGCCGGCGCGGCCCAGGCGCACCTGGATGCCGCCCTTGAGCTTGTTGGCGTCGAACATGTGGACCGGACGGCAAAGATCCACGGTCATCCAGTTGGTGATGTCGACCAGCGTCGAGATCGGGCGCAGGCCGACGGCGACCAGCTTGTCGGCCAGCCAGCGCGGACTCGGGCCGTTCCTCACGCCGCGCACCAGCCGGCCGACATAGAGCGGGCAGGTGGCCGCGGCATCCGGCTGGATGGTCACGCCGATCGGGCTCGTGAAGCGGCCGGGCACCGGCGTCGTGTCCAGGGCCACGAGCGTACCCAGCCCCGAGGCCGCCAGGTCGCGCGCCAAGCCGCGCACGCCCAAGCAATCGCCCCGGTCGGCCGTGACCTTGACGTCGAGCAGCGGGTCGTCGAGCCCCATGACGCGCGCGAAGGGCTCGCCCACGGGGGCGTCCGCCGCCAGCTCGATGATGCCGTCGTGGTCCTGGCCGAGCCCCATCTCGCGTTCCGAGCACAGCATGCCGTTGCTTTCGACGCCGCGGATCGCACTCTTCTTAAGCTTGACGCCGGTGCCGGGGATGACCGTCCCCACGGGCGCGAACACGCCCTTCATGCCGGTGCGCGCGTTGGGCGCGCCGCACACCACCTCAACCTCGCCGGCGCCGGTCTGCACCCGGCAGACGCGCAGGCGGTCGGCGTTGGGGTGCGGCTTCGCCTCGATCACGTAGGCGACGGTGAAGGGCGCCAGCGCGGCCGCGCGGTCGACGATGCCCTCGACCTCGTGGCCGAGCGCCACGAGCCGCGCGGCGATGACCTCCAACCCGGCGTCGGTCGCCAGGTGCTGGCGCAGCCAGTCGAGCGTCAGCTTCATCGCGCCAGCCCCCCGAACAGGGTCGGCACGTCCAGCGCGCCGAAGCCGTAGTGGTCGATCCAGCGCAGATCCGCGTCGAAGAAGCTGCGAAGATCCGGGATGCCGTACTTCAGCATGGCGATGCGGTCGATTCCCATGCCGAAGGCGAAGCCCTGCCAGCGTTCGGGGTCGATGCCACCGTTGCGCAGCACCTTCGGGTGCACCATGCCGCAGCCCAGGATCTCGAGCCAGTCGTCGCCGGCGCCGATCTTCAACTGGCCGCCCGAGCGCGAGCAGCCGATGTCGACCTCGGCCGAGGGCGAGGTGAACGGGAAGTAGCTGGGGCGGAAGCGCATGGGCAGGTCGGCGACCTCGAAGAAAGCCTCGCAGAAATCGCGCAGGCAGCCCTTCAGGTGCCCCATGTGGATGTCCTCGCCGATCACCAGCCCTTCGACCTGGTGAAACATGGGCGTGTGCGTCATGTCCGAGTCGCAGCGGTAGGTGCGCCCCGGCGCGATCACGCGCAGCGGCGGCCGGTGGCTCAGCATGTGGCGGATCTGCACGGGCGAGGTGTGCGTGCGCAGCACCAGGCGCGAGCCGTCGGCGCGCGGCTCGAAATAGAACGTGTCGTGCTCCTGGCGCGCCGGGTGCTCGGGCGGGATATTCAGCGCCTCGAAGTTATGGAAGTCGTCCTCGATGTCCGGGCCCTCGGCGATGGCGAAGCCCATCTCGGCGAACACGGCGATCAGTTCGTCGGTGACCTGGCTGACCGGGTGCACGCGGCCCTCGCGCTCGGGCCGCGCGGGCAGGGTGACGTCGAGCCGCTCCGAGGAGAGCCGCGCGTCGATCGACGCGGCCTCCAGCGCGGCCTGACGCGCCGCGATCGCCTCGGCGATGGCGTCCTTCAGTGCGTTCAGCCGCTGGCCCTGCTCGCGCCGCGCCTCGAGCGCCAGCGTGCCCAAGCCCTTCATCATCTCGGTGATGGCACCCTTGCGCCCCAGCGCCGCCACGCGCACCTGGTCCAGCGCGGCCAGGTCGGCGGCCCCGGCGATGGCGCCCAGCGTGCGCTCCTTCAAGGCGTCCAGGGTCTCGGTCATGGCGTCAACACGGCTCCCAGAAAAGCGAAAGGCCCCTCGCGGGGCCTTCGTCTCGATGGTTGGTGCCCGGCACCTCAACCGGCCGAGCCAAGCGCCCCGCGCGCCTGGTCGACCAGGCTCTTAAACGCCTCGGGTTCCAGCGCGGCGATGTCCGCCAGCATCTTGCGGTCCACCGCGATGCCCGAGCGGCGGATTCCGCACATCAACTCGGAATAGGTCAAGCCGTGGGCGCGCGCGCCGGCGTTGATGCGCTGGATCCAGAGGCCCCGAAACTCGCGCTTCTTCACGCGCCGGTCGCGATAGGCGTACTGCAGCCCGTGCTCGACGCGCTCAAGTGCTACGCGATAGACCTTGCTGGCCCGGCCGCGATAGCCCTTGGCGAGCTTCAGAACCTTCTTGTGGCGGGCGTGCGTCGTGACGCCACGCTTGACGCGAGCCATGGCTCAGCCCTCAGCCGTAGGGAATGAAGCGGCGGACGCGGCCCTCGTCGGCCTTGTCCAGCAGCGTCGTGCCGCGCGCCGAACGGATCATCCGGGGCGCTCGGTTGCGCATATTGTGGCGCTTGCCGGCGTGGTTGCGCTTGATCTTGCCGGTGCCGGTCAGCGAAAACCGCTTCTTGGCGCCGCTCTTGGACTTGAGCTTGGACATGACGACAGGGCGTTTCCTGACACGGAAAGCGGGGGTTATAACCGTCGATGGGGCCGATTGCAAGCGCGCGGCCCCGTCTTGATTCGGGGCCTCCTGGTCGGATTTCCTTCGAAAAGTAGGCGGGGAGGGGTGGTTTGGACCAGAGCCTGAGGGGCTTCCTGGGCGTGCTCGAGGCCATGGGCGAACTCGGGCGCGTGACGCGCGCCGTCGATGCCCGCTATGAGCTCGGCGCGGTGCTCAAGCTCAGGGATCGGGGCCCAGCACAGCTCTTCGAACGCGTTTCGGGCCATGCCATGCCGGTCGTCGGCAACGTCTTCAACGCCCGCGCGCGCTTCGCGCGCGCGCTCGGGTGCCCCGTCGCGGCGCTCGACGCGGCGTGCCTCGCCGCCCTGCAACGCCCGATCCCGCCCCGCATCGTCGCGAGCGCTCCGGTCCAGGAGGTCGTGCAGCGGGATGGGATCGACATCGGGCGCCTTCTGCCGGTGCCCCATTGGTTCGAGCGCGAGGCGGCGCCCTACATCACCGCCGGCGTCATCATCGCCAAGAACCCCGAAACGGGCCGGCGCAACGTTTCGATCGCCAGGCTCCGGCTCGAAGGGGGCGCGCGGCTCATGGCCGGCATAGCCGCCAACCACCATCTGTCGATCCTGGGCCGGAAGGCGAAGGCGCTCGGGCGGCCCCTGGAGATCGCGGTCGCCATCGGCAACCACGCCGCCGTGCTGCTCGCCTCGCAAATGTATGTCGCGCTCGGCGATGACGAATTAGACATCGCGGGCGGGCTCCTGCGCGAGCCGGTCGCGCTCGCCCGCTGCCTCGCGGTCGATCTGGAGGTGCCGGCGCACGCCGAGATCGCGCTGGAGGGCATCCTGAACCCGGATCAGCCGATCGAGGAGGGCCCGGTCTCGGAGTTTCCCGGTTTCTACGTCCGCTACGGGCCGGGCGTCGCGGTCGACATCCGCTGCCTCACGCACAGAAAGGACGCGATCTACCAGGCGGTGCTGCCCGGGCTCGGCGCCGAGCACGCGCTCCTCGGCGCGGTCGCGATCGGGGCCACGTTGACGCGCGACCTCCAACGCGTCATCCCCGCCGTTGTCGGCGTGTTCGTGACCGAGGGCGGCATGGGCCGGCTTCACGCGGTGATCGTGATGGCGCGGCCCAGGCTTGGCGAAAGCAAAGCGCGCCGCCATCCTCGCCATGGGCCAGGTCAACCTCCTGAAGCTCGTCATCGTGGTCGACGAGGACATCGACCCCGAGGACCCGCGCCAGGTCGAATGGTCGCTCGCCGCGCGCTTCCGGGGGCACGAGGACCTGATCGTGCTGCCTGGCATGAAGGCCGACAGGTGCGACCCGCTGCACGAGGATCTGGTCGTGACCAAGATCGCCATGATCGCGACGACGCGCCCCGGCGACGGCGCGCCCGACAGCCGGTCGGAATTCGCCCGGCCGCCTGCCGATGTCCTGGAGCGCGTGAAGCTCCAGCTCGACGACGACTGAAAGGGTGAAGCGTGACGATCACGATTGAGGGGCGGCGCGACCTGACGCTCGAGGCCTATGCCCGCGCCGCGTGGCGGGGCGAAAAGGTCGCGCTCGGCGACATGGCGATGACCGCGATCGAGCGCGCGCGCGAGGGCTTCCTCCGCTATCTCGCCAACAGCCCCGAGGGCGGCGTCTACGGCGTGAACACCGGTTGGGGCTTCAACGCGAAGCGCCGCATCCGGCCAGACGAGCAGAAGGCCTTCGACAACCGCCCGCTCGCCATCGGCGCGGCCTCCTTCGGCGATCCGCTCCCCAACCGCGTCGTGCGCGGCATCCTGTTCGCCCGCCTCGCGAACTTCGTCGACGGCCATAGCGCGACGAGCCCCCGCGTCGTCGTCGCCGTCATCGACATGCTGAACGGCACGCGCCCCGTGCCCGAGGTGCCGGGCGAGGGCAACGGCAGCGCGGGCGAGATCCTCGCGCTCTATCACCTGTTCGCGCCGCTCTCGGCCGCCTTCGACTTCGAGGTCAAGGAGAAGGGCGGGCTGGTCAACGGCGCGCCGTGCGCCGCCGCGCTGCTGGCGGACGGCGCGCTCGCAGCCCGTCGTCGGCTCGACCTAGCCTTCGAGGTCTTCGCGCTCTCCTTCGAGGCCTTGCGCGCGCCGAGGACTTCGCTCGATCCTGCCTTGGCCGCGCTCTGGAATGACGGGGACGCCGGCGCCGCGCTCGACCGGCTGGGGCGGCTCCTCGCGGGTGGGGAGGCGCCGCGCCGCGCCTATCAGGCCCCGGTCAGCTTCCGCATCCTGCCGCGCGTGCTGGGCCGCGCGCTCCGCTCGGCGCGCGTCGCGGCCGAGACGGCCGATGCGATCCTTCCCGCCGTCACCGACAACCCGGTCTACATCCCGCCCGATGTGGACCATCCCGACGGGCGCTCGTTCTCGACCGGGGGCTATCACGACAGCCACGCCGTGCCGGCGCTGGACGCGCTCGCGGCCGACGGCGCCGACCTCTGCCTGATCGCCGAGCGCCACGCGACGAAGCTCTTGGACGGCGCCGTCTCGGGCCTGCCCGACAAGCTGCTCCTCAATCCGGCCGCGACTGCGGGCGGCGCCGGGTCGGTGGCCTATTTGCCGATGGCCTCGGTCGGCGTGCTGGAGACCGCGCGGGCCGCCGCATTGACGACGCTGCTGCCGGGCGCGGAGGGCGGCGGCTTCGGCCAGGACGACGTCGTCTCCCCCGTCTTCCCCGCTTGGCGCAAGCAGGAGGCCGTGGGCCGCGCGCTCGAACGCGCGCTCGCGATCACGGCCGTCATCGCCTCCCAGGCCTTCCACGTCACGAGCCGGGGCGCGCCGCCGGCCTTGGCCGCCCGTCTGGCGCGCATCCGCGCCCTCGCCCCGCCTGTCGACGAAGCCAACCCGCCCGCCCCCGGCGCCCTCGCCGCCGCGCTCAGCGAAAACTTCCGGCGCGAAGTCTACGAGGGAACCGAAGGGTAGCCGACGATCCACGGCGCGCCTGATCCCCCTCTCCCCTGGTGGGAGGGTGAGGGGGGAACGCCGACGCTTGAAGGGATTCCGTGATGCAACCGCCGCGCTTACCTCGGCGCCAGCACCATGACCATCTGGCGCCCTTCCATCTTGGGCTCCTGCTCGACCTTGGTCTGCTCCGCCAGCTCGGCGCGCACGCGGTCGAGCACCTTGAGCCCGAGCTCCTGGTGGGCGAGTTCGCGGCCGCGGAAGCGCAGCGTGACCTTGACCCTGTCGCCTTCCTCGATGAAGCGCTTCACCGCGCGCATCTTGACGTCGTAGTCGTGGTCGTCGATCGCCGGGCGCAGCTTGATCTCCTTGACGTCGATGGTCTTTTGGCGCTTGCGCGCCTGGGCCGCCTTCTTCTGCGCCTCGTACTTAAACTTGCCGTAGTCGAGCAGCTTGCAGACGGGCGGGTCCGCGTTGGGCGAGATCTCGACCAGATCCAACCCGACGTCCAGGGCCATGTTGAGGGCTTGGTTGCGGCTGACGACGCCGACCTGCTCGCCGCGATGATCGATCAAGCGCACGTTGTACGCGTTGATCTGTTCGTTGACCCGTGGTCCGTCGCGGGACGGAGCGGATCCGGTCTGTAACCGAGCTATGAACGATCCTCCATTGCCAACGTCCCGGGCCGCGCCCTGGGATACCATGTCGCACCTTAGGGAAGCGCCAGCCGATCAGGCCGGCGGGCGCGCCTCCAGGACGAGTCTAGCCACGGCCTGATCAAGCGCAAGGACTTCATGCCGGTCCTCGGCGCCCAGCCGACGCAGCGCGACCGTACGGCCCTCTGCCTCGCGCCGCCCCACGGCCAGCAGCAGCGGCACCTTGGCCAGGGTGTGCTCGCGCACCTTGTAGCCGATCTTGTCCGACCCGGCGTCGAGCACGACGCGCAGGCCGGCATCCGCCAGCGCCTTCTGCACCTCGGCGGCGTAGGCATCGCTGTCGTTGGTGATGGTCGCGACCACGCCCTGCACCGGCGCCAGCCACAGCGGCAGCCGGCCGGCGTAGTTCTCGATCAGGATGCCGACGAAGCGCTCGAGCGAACCCAGGATCGCCCTGTGCAGCATGACCGGGCGGTGCTCCTTGCCGTCCTCGCCGATGTAGGCGGCATCCAGCCGTTCGGGCAGCACGAAGTCGAACTGCAGCGTGCCGCACTGCCAGGTGCGCCCGATCGCGTCCTTCAGGTGAAACTCCAGCTTGGGCCCGTAGAAGGCACCCTCGCCGGGGTTCAGCGTGTAGGGCATGCCGGCGGCCTCGACCGCTGCCGCCAGCTTGGTCTCAGCCTTGTCCCACACCGCGTCCTCGCCGGCCCTGACCTTGGGCCGGTCGGCCAGCTTGACGATGATCTCGTCAAAGCCGAAGTCGGCGTAGATCTGGCGCAGCAGCCGGCAGAACCGGATCGCCTCGTCGGTGATCTGGTCCTCGGTGCAGAAGATGTGGGCGTCGTCCTGGACGAAGGCGCGCACCCGCATGATGCCGTGCAGCGCGCCCGACGGCTCGTTGCGGTGGCAGGCGCCGAACTCGGCCATGCGGATCGGCAGGTCGCGATAGCTCTTGATGCCCTGGCGGAAGATCTGCACGTGGCACGGGCAGTTCATCGGCTTCAGCGCCAGCGTGCGCTCCTCCGCCGCCGTGGTGAACATGTGCTCGCGGAACTTCTCCCAGTGGCCCGAGGCCTCCCACAGCGAGCGGTCGACGACGATCGGCGTGTTGACCTCGACATAGCCGTCCTGGGCGACGCGCCGGCGCACGTGCTCGACGCAGGCGCGGTAAAGCGTCCAGCCCTTCGGGTGCCAGAAGACCGCGCCGACCGCCTCCTCCTGGATGTGGAAGAGGTCCATCTCGCGGCCGAGCTTGCGGTGGTCGCGCCGCTCGGCCTCCTCCAGGCGGTGCAGGTACTCGTTGAGTTCCTTCTCGGTGCGCCAAGCCGTGCCGTAGACCCGCTGCAGCATCGGGTTGCGCGAATCGCCGCGCCAGTAGGCGCCGGCCACCTTCATCAGCTTGAACGCCACCGGCAGCTTGCCGGTGGTCGACAGGTGCGGGCCGCGGCACAGGTCGACGAACTTGCCCTGGCTGTAGATGCGGATCTCCTCGCCCGCCGGCAGGTCGCGGATGATCTCGGCCTTGTAGCACTCGCCGATGCCCTCGAAGTAGGCAATCGCCTTGTCGCGCGGCCAGACGTCGCGCTCGACCGGCTCGTCGCGCGCGACGATCGCGCGCATGCGTTCCTCCAGCGCCGCCAAGTCGTCGGGCGTGAACGGGCGCTCGCGCGCGAAGTCGTAGTAGAAGCCGTCCTCAATGACCGGGCCGATGGTGACCTGCACGTCGGGGTAGAGCTCCTTCGCCGCCTCGGCCAGCACGTGCGCGGCGTCGTGGCGGATCAGGTCCAGCGCGTCCTTTTCGTCCTTCAGGGTGACGATGGCGACGCGCGCATCCCGCTCGATCGGCCGGCCCAGGTCGCGCAGTTCGCCGTCCACGCGCACCGCCAGCGCCGCCTTGGCGAGGCCCGGCCCGATGGCGGCCGCGATCGCGGCGCCCGTGGTCGCGCCCTCGAACGTCTGCACGCTGCCGTCGGGCAGGGTGATGGCGATCGGTCGCGGCGCGGCGGCGGGCATGGTCGGTCCTTTCCGGGTCCTTCTGGCGTCGGCGTGGTTAAGGAATTGTCAAGGGCCGGGAACCTCGGCGCGAACGAGCCCGCTGTCAAGCCCGGCGGCCACGACGCGCTCGACCGTCAGGTCGGTCAGACTGGCCTCGCGCAGCACGCGCACATGGGCACCGCGCGGGGCGGTGAGCGCCGGGTCCGACGCGGCCGAGAACAGCACCAGCGACGGGCAGCCGACGGCCGCGGCCAGGTGCATGGGGCCGCTGTCGTTGCCGATCGCCAGCGCTGCGCCGCGCGCGAGCGTGGCCAGGTCCAGCAGGCTGGTGCGGCCGGCCAGGTCGAGCGCCGCTGGGCACGCCGCGCGCACGGCTGCGATCACGTCCGCCTCGGCGGCGGTGCCCACCAGCACCGGTTGCACGCCCCGCGCCGCGAGGGACCGCGCCAGCGCCCCGAAGTGCGCGGCGGGCCAACGTTTGACCGGGCGGGTCGCCGCGCCGCCGGCGACCAGGATCGCGAACAGCGGGCGCGGGCCCAGGTGGCCGATCGGCGCCGTGGCCCAGCCGAGCTCGGGCGGCGGCACGTCCGCGATGCCGGCGATGGCGAGCTGGGCGTGCTGGCGGTCCAGCGTGTGCAGGCGATCGCGGCCGGGATCGTCGTGGGGCAGTGAACAGCCGCGCGCGATGCCCGACCAGGCGGGCCGTCCCATCAGCCGGAAGTAGAAGGACGAGCGGTCCGAGGTCTGCAGGTCGTAGACCCGCTCAAAGCCGCCGGCGCGCAGGCGGCGCCCCAGCGCCAGCACGCTCCACGGCCGGGCCCAGCCTGGGCGGTCGTCGACCCACATGGCGTCGGCGTATGGGCTGGCCGCCAGGAACCCGGCGTAGGGCGCCGTGGTCAGCACCGTGACATGGGCGCCAGCGTGGTGCCGGCGGATCGCCGCCATGGGCCCCAGCGCCAGCACCACGTCGCCGAATGCGCCCAGCTTGATGACCAGGATGCGGCGGAGGTCGGCGGCCATCAGGGGCGGGCGCGGTCCAGGAGCTCGCGGTAGACGTCCAGCGTGCGCGCCGTCATCATCTCCTTGGTGTAGCGCGCCAGCACGCGCGCGCGGCCGCGCTCGGCCAGGCCGGCCCGCGCCGGCGCGTCGAGCGCCAGGGCCTCGGCCAGCGCGCGCGCCAGCGCCGCCGCGTCGCCCTTGGGCACCAGCCAGCCGGTCTCACCGTGGGCGACCGTTTCGCTCGAACCGCCGTGGTCCGAGGCGACCAGCGGCCGGCCCATGGCCTGGGCCTCGACCGCGACGCGGCCGAACGCCTCGGGATCGGTCGAAGCCGAGACGACGACGTCGGCCAGCATGTAGGCGGCCGGCATGTCGGCGACGTGATCGATCAGGCGCACCCGTCTGCCCAGCCCCGCCTCGGCCACGCGGCGCTCCAGCTCGCGACGGTAGCCGCCGTGCCGGCCCTCCAACCCGACCAGCACCAGCAGCGCGTCGCTCCGCTCCAGCCGGCCCATGGCCTCGATCAGCACCGCGTGCCCTTTCCAGCGCGCCAGCCGCGCCGGCATCATCACGACGGGTGCGCCGTCGGGCAGCGTCCAGCGATGCGCCAGCGCGATCAGGCGTTCGGGCGACACGCCCGCCGGATCGAACGCCGCGGTGTCGATGCCGCGCGGGATCACGCGCAGGCGCGCCTCGTCGATGCGGTAGAGCGCGCGGATGTGTTCGGCGACGAACGCCGAGATGGCGATTACCCGGTCGCCCCGGGCCATGATGGCGTTGTAGGCGCGCTTGATCGGCGTGCGGAAGTTGTAGACGCCGTGGAACGTAGTGACGAACGGCCGGCCGGTGCGCCGCGCGGCGGCTCGCGCCGACCAGGCGGGCGCGCGCGAGCGCGCGTGCACCAGCGCCACATCCTCGGCCTCGATCAGGCGGGCGAGCCGGCCGACGTTCGCCCGGATCGTCCAGGGGTTGCGCCGCGCGAGCGGCAGGACGACGTGGCGGGCGCCGGCGCGTTCCAGCTCGTGCACCATGTGTCCGCCGGCCGAGGTGACCAGGGCGCGGTATCCGGCGTTCCCGAGCGCCTGCGCCACATCCACCGTGCCGCGTTCGACGCCGCCCATCTCGAGCGCCGGCACCACCTGGAGGACCGTCGGCCCGCTGGCTTGGGGGCGTGGGGTGCGGATGCTACGGTCGGGCGCGACGATCACGGCCGCAGCATAGCATGACCCTGGCACCCGCGTTCCTCGACCGCCCCGACGGCCAGCGCGTCGCCTATCACCGGCTGGCGGGGCGGGGGCCCGGCGTCGTGTTCCTCGGCGGCTTCATGTCGGACATGACCGGCACCAAGGCCCTGGCGCTCGAGGAACACTGCCGCACAGCGGGCCGCGCCTTCGTGCGCTTCGATTACCTGGGCCACGGCGCGTCCTCGGGACGGTTCGAGGACGGCACCATCGGCCGCTGGGCGGATGACGCGCTGGCCGTGCTCGACGCGCTCACCGAAGGACCCCTGGTGCTGGTAGGCTCCAGCATGGGCGGCTGGATCATGCTGCTGGCGGCGCGGGCGCGGCCCGACCGCGTCGCCGGCCTGGCCGGCATCGCCGCCGCGCCCGACTTCACCGAGGACCTGCTGTGGGGCGCGTGGGACGAACCGACGCGCGCGCGCCTGCTGCGCGATGGCCACATCAGGGTGCCAAGCCTCTACGGCGCGGCGCCCTACACGATCACCCGCGAATTGGTCGAGGAGGGGCGCGCCCATCGCCTGCTGGGGGCGCCCATTCCGATCCGCTGCCCCGTGCGACTGCTGCAAGGCATGGTGGACCTGGACGTGCCGTGGGCCACGGCGCTCCGCCTGGCCGAACGGCTCGAGTCGAAGGACGTGACCGTCACGCTTATCAAGGACGGCGACCACCGCCTGTCGCGGGAGCAGGACCTGACGCGGCTGATGGCGATGGTCGATGGGCTGGTCTCATAGGGCCGCGAGTGCGCGCAACCCCTCCCGATACGTCGGGTAGCGCAATCTCACACCCAGCTCGGACTTGATGCGGTTGTTCCACACGCGCTTGTTGTCGTCGTAGAAGCTGAGCGCCATGGGCGAGAGCGTTTGCTTCGCCTCGTCCCACGGCACGACCGGCGGCGGGGCGACGCCCAGGAGTTCGCACGCGTACTCGACCACCGCGCGCGGCTCGGCCGGCTCGTCGTCGGCCAGGTTGTAGGCGCGCCCGCCGTGGGGCCGCGCGATCGAGGCCGCGAGCGTCGCCGCGATGTCGTCCACGTGGATGCGCGAGAACATGTGCCCCGGCTTGGCGATGCGCCGTGCCGTGCCGGCGCGCACCTGATCGAGCAAGCTGCGCCCGGGGCCGTAGATGCCGGCCAGGCGGAAGATGTGCACGGGCATGCCGTGGCCGTCCCAGAAGTTGAGCCACAGCCCTTCGGCCGCGACGCGCCGCGCGCCGCGCGGCCCCGCGGGCGTCAGCAGTGTCTCCTCGTCGACCCAGGCCCCGCCGTGGTCGCCGTAGACGCCCGTCGTCGACAGATAGCCGATCCAGGCGAGCCGCTCGTGGTGCGCGATCTCGTGGGCGAAGGCGTCGATGACGGGATCGCCCGCCTCGTCCGGCGGCACCGAGACGAGCAGATGACTTGCCTCGGCCAGCACGCTGCGCACGCCGCCGGTCGCCGTGCGCTCGCGGAACACCCAGGCGTCGATGCCCTCGGCGCCAAGCGCGGCGCAGGCATCGCCCGAGCGGCACGTCCCCGCGATGCGCCAGCCCAGCGGGCGCAGCCGCCGCGTCAGCGCGAGCGCGCTGTAGCCGAGGCCGAAGCAGAACAGGGTGCCGGGCGGCGCCGCCACGGTCGGTTCGGTCATGACCCGCACATCCTTGCCGGACCCTACTGGTACCGCCATGATCGCCGCAACGATAGGCCATGACCGAGACCGCCCGCGCCCACCTCGCCAGCCCGGTGCCGACGGCGCGCTCGTCGGACACGGCCGGCGCCGTCCTCGCCGCCCTGCGCGGCGCCGCCTTCGCATGCGGCGAGCTGGTGTGCGTGCTCGACGATGCCGGGCGGCGCGCCGGAGTCGTGCCGATCGGCGCGCTGCTGGCCGCCCCGGCCGATGCGCCCATGGCCAGCCTCGCGCGCGCCGACCTAGCGGCGGTCGCGCCCGACACCGACCAGGAGCACGTGGCGGCGACCGCGCGCGCCAACGGCGTCGCCGCGGTGCCGGTGATCGACGGCGAGCGGCGCCTGCTCGGCGTAGTGCCCGCGATGGCGATCGTAGACGTGCTGCGGCGCGAGCACGTGGAGGACCTGCACCGCCTGGCTGGCATCAGCGACGGCGACGGCAACGCGCGCCGTGCGATCGAGGACAGCCCCTGGCGCCGCGCCCGGCGCCGCCTGCCGTGGCTGCTGGTCGGGCTCGGCGGCAGCGCGCTGGCGACCGGCGTGGTCGCCCGCTTCGAGCCGGCGCTCGAGCGCAGCGTCGCGCTCGCCTTCTTCATGCCGGCCATCGTCTACCTGGCCGACGCCATCGGCACCCAGACCGAGGCGGCGGCGGTACGCGGGCTCAGCCTAGTGCACCAGCCGCTCAAGCGGCTGCTGGCGGGCGAAGTGGCGACCGGCCTGATCATCGGCTTGGTGCTGGCGCTCATCGCCCTGCCGCTCGCCTAGCTCGGGTTCGGCGACCTTCGCTTGGCCATCGCGGTGGCGCTGGCGATCGTCGTGGCGGGTTCGGTGGCCGTCGGCGTCGGCCTGCTGTTCCCTTGGCTCCTGTCCCGCTTCGGGTTCGATCCGGCCTACGGCAGCGGTCCCGTGGCCACGATCATCCAGGACGTGCTCAGCCTGCTCGCCTACTTCGGCATCGCGCTCTGGCTGGTCGGGATGTGATCCCACTCGGCGCGCGCCTCCGCGTCCGACTCAGTTGATGCGTGGGCGGGCGCTAGGTGCCAGGCGCGTTCGGGCGCCAGACGGGCCAAGGCCCACACGGCCATGGCGCGCACCAGCGGCGAGGGATCGTCGAGGCGTGCCTCGGCCACGCTTGCCAGCCCGGCGTCGGCGCTGTTGCCGATGGCGATCAGCACGTTGCGCATGAAGCGATCGCGTCCCGTGCGCTTCGCCGGCGAACCGGCGAAGCGGGCACGGAAGGCGGCGTCGTCCAGCGCGGCCAGGTCCGCCAGCTCGGTCGATCCGGGACGCGGCCGGAACGCCGGTTCGCTGGTGGGCGTGGCGTACTTGTTCCACGGGCAGACTGCGAGGCAATCGTCGCAGCCGTAGACCCGGTTGCCCATCAGGGGGCGCAGCGCGCGGTCGATCGTCCCCTTGTGCTCGATGGTCAGGTAGGAGACGCAGCGCCGCGCGTCGATGCGTCGTTCGTCCAGGAACGCGCCGGTCGGGCAGGCGTCCAGGCACGCCCGGCACGTGCCGCAATGATCGGCCTCGGGTGCGTCGGGCTCCAGCTCCAGGCTGGTGAACAGGGCGCCCAGGAACAGCCACGAGCCGAACCGGCGCGAGACCAAGTTGGTGTGCTTGCCTTGCCAGCCGAGGCCGGCGGCCTCGGCCAGCGGCTTCTCCATGACCGGGGCGGTGTCGACGAAGACCTTGACCGCGCCGCCGGACGCGGCCAGCCAGCGGGCCAGGGTCTTCAGGCGCCCCTTGAGCACGTCGTGGTAATCGCGCCCCTGGGCGTAGACCGATACGGCGCCCTGGCGCGGCCGCCTCGTCGCGGCCAACGGGTCCTCGGCCGGGCCATAGTTGGCGCCGACCATGACGACCGAGCGTGCGTCCGGCCACAGAACCCGTGGGTCGGCGCGCTCGCCCGCCCGCCGCGCCAGCCAGTCCATGGTGCCGTGCAGGCCCTGGTCCAGGAACGCCGCCAGGTCCGCGCCGGCCCGTTCTGGCAGCGCCGCGCGCGCGAAACCGACCGTATCGAAGCCCAGCGCGGTCGCCCGCTCGCGGATCGCGGCCTTGGACCTGGGCTCAGAAATCGAGGTCGCCATAGTGGGCGGCGGGCGGGATGCCCACGACGCGGTCCTCCAGCACGGCGCAGAACGACGGGCGCGACTTGACCCGGGCGTACCAATCGCGCGCGCCGTCGTGGCGCGCCCAGGGTATGTCGCCAAGGTAATCGAGCACGGAGAGCTGCGCCGCCGCGGCGATGTCGGCCAGGCTGAACGACGGCCCGGCCAGCCAGGCCCGGCGCTCGTTGAGCCAGCCGATATAGTCCAGGTGGACATGCAGGTTCGCCAGGCCGGCGCGGATCGCCGCGCTGCTCGGCTGGCCGCCGCCGTTGAAGCGACGCATGACCTTCTCGCCCAGGATATTGCCGGTGACCTCGTGGGCGAACGTGTAGCGGAACCAGCCGACCAGCCGCCGGGTCTCGGCCCGCTCGCCGGGTGTCGCGCCGATCAACGGCGGCAGGGGCGCCACCTCGTCGATGTACTCGAGCAGGGCCGCCGCGCCCGCGACGACGCTGCCGTCCTCCTCGGTCAGCACCGGGACCTCGCCCGCCGGGTTGAGCGCCAGGAAGGCCTCGCGCCGCTCCCAGAACGGTTCGACGACGGTCTCGAAGGGCACGCCCTTCTCGCGCAATGCAAGGCGCGCCATGCGGCTTTCGGCCGACAGCGGAGAGTGATGAAGCGTGCGCATTGTCAGGGCGACTGTAGCCAGTGGTTCATGGGCCACGTCAAGTCGATCGCCGCGACGCTCAACAGGGCCAAAACGAATATATCACTTGGAGGATGTTCTACAAGTCATTGATTTTGTGACTAAAACACCAGAACGGCCCATCGGGCCCGCCGTGGGATACCAACGAAACAGTAGGGATTTCCTGTCAGGAGCCATGGTGTGGCGGAGCGTACGCCGCCCTAGGGGCGTTCGCGCGGCGCGGGGTTCGGCATGGCGCGCTGGCGGATGCCCGTCCGGCACGAACGAGGTGGTCGACGTGAGACAGTCGCCGAGCGACATCTTTGCGATGCTCGAGTCGCATTCCCTCTGGTTGCGCCAGGATCTGCGCGGCTTCCGCATCGACCTGTCCCTGTGCAACCTGACCGGGATGGATTTCAGCCACGCCGACCTCCGGCGCGCGCGTCTGGTGGGCGCCAGCTTCAAGCACGGCAGTTTGGCCGGCGCCATCCTGCAGGAAGCCGATCTGTTTGGCGCGGACCTCGACAACGCCAACCTCACGATGGCGGACCTTGCGGGCGCGATACTGCGCGGCGCGCGGCTCGTCGGCGCCGAGATGCCCGGCGCGCGGATTCCCGAAAAGCGCGTGGACGAGCGCGCAGCCTTAGTCGCCTCGTCCCTGCTCGTCGTCTGGTAGGTTATGGCCAGTTTGCGCCTCGGCCCGAGCATGAGGCCGCGTCGAGCGCGCCTTCCTTCCCGTAGCGTTTGATCATCAGGTTCGCGGCGCGGAAGATGTCGACGTCGGAGACGGCCATGGCCAGGACCAGGACCGTGACGCCCTGGGGTTGCCTCAACCAGCGCGGCACGGCGGAGCCGTGGATCAGGGAAGGCAAGGGCGCGATCGAGTGGACGCGGCTGTCGTGCTGCTCGTTCGCCGGCAACGCCGTCCGGCTTCAGCTTCATGCGCTCGCTTACAAT
>VGDP01000052.1 GCA_016869675.1 Alphaproteobacteria bacterium
GCGCGAGAAGACGCGGCCCGGGTGCTCCATGAGATGGCGCAGCAGGGTGTATTCGCGCGGGCCGAGCTGGATCGGCCGACCGTTGCGTGTCACGCGATACGCCGCCAGATCCATGTGCAGGTCGGCGTAGTCGAGCGCGTCCGCCGACAGGGCCGGACGGATGCGGCGCAGCACCGCGCGGATGCGCGCGACCAGCTCGGACGGCGAGAACGGCTTGGTCACGTAGTCGTCGGCGCCGGCGTCCAGCCCGCGCACCCGGTCGCCTTCCTCGCCGCGCGCGGTCAGCATGATGATCGGCAGGTTGCGGTGCTCGGGCGCGCGGCGCAGGCGACGGCACACCTCGACGCCCGAGACCGAGGGCAGCATCCAGTCGAGCACCATCAGGTCGGGCGCACGTTCGGCGCACAGCGTCAGCGCCTCCTGGCCGTCCATGGCCTCGTCCACGTCGAAGCCGGCCTTCTTCAGGTTGTAGCGCAGCAGCGCGACGATCGGCGCCTCGTCGTCGACCACCAGGATGCGCGGCGTCATGGCGCCCCGGGCCCCGCCGGGCCGGCGAAGGTCGAGGTGGTATCGCCCTTGGTCCGCTCCTCGGCGGGCGTCGCGCCCTTGACCAGATAGGCCACCATCTCGGCGACGTTGGTGGTGTGGTCGCCGATCCGTTCGATGTTCTTGGCGATGAACAACAGGTGCGTGCACGGCGTGATGTGCGCCTGATCCTCCATCATGTACGTCAGCAGCGCGCGGAACACGCCGTTGTAGATCTCGTCGACCTCGGTGTCGCGCTGGCGCACGGCGATGGCCTTGTCGGCATCGCGCTGGGCGAAGGCGTCCAGCACGTCCTTGATCATGGCCTGCACCACGTCCGCCATGCGCGCGATCGCCGCGCGCAGCGCGACCGGATCGGCCTGGGTCAGCGCCAGCGATCGCTTGGCGGTGTTGGCCGCCAGATCGCCCATGCGTTCGAGGTCCGACGACATCTTGAGCGCGGTCTTGACCAGGCGAAGGTCCCCGGCCATGGGCTGACGCAGCGCCAGGATGCGGGTGACCTGCTCGTCGATCCGGATCTCGAGCTCGTCGATGCGCTGGTCGTTGGCGATCACCTGCGCGGCGAGCTCGCCATCACGCCTGACCAGCGCCTGAACCGCGCTGGCGAGCTGGGATTCCACCAGACCGCCCATGGCCAGCACGTCGCGCGTCAGGCGTCCCAGCGCCTCGTCGTAGGACTTGACCGTGTGTCCCGCCGTCATGCCCGCCACCTCCGCCTCAGCCGAACCGGCCGGTGATGTAGTCCTGGGTCATCGTCTCGCGCGGGTTGGTGAACACCGCGGCCGTGTCGCCGAACTCGACCAGCCGACCCAGGTGGAAGAAGGCCGTGTACTGCGAAACGCGCGCGGCCTGCTGCATGTTGTGGGTCACGATGGCGATGGTGAAGTTGGTCTTCAGCTCGTCGATGAGCTCCTCGATGTGCGCCGTGGCGATGGGGTCGAGCGCCGAGCACGGTTCGTCCATCAGGATCACCTCGGGGCTGACCGCGATGGCGCGGGCGATGCACAGGCGCTGCTGCTGGCCGCCGGAAAGGCTGGTGCCCGGCTCGCCCAGCCGGTCCTTCACCTCGGACCACAGGCTGGCGAGCTTGAGGCTGGTCTCGACGATCGCGTCCAGCTCGGCCCTGTCGCGGGCCAGCCCGTGGATGCGCGGACCGTAGGCGACATTGTCGTAGACCGACTTGGGGAATGGGTTGGGCTTCTGGAACACCATGCCGACGCGGCTGCGCACCTGCACCACGTCTATCGTCCTGGCGTAGAGGTCCTGGCCGTCGAGCGTGATCGACCCGGTCACCCGGCAGCCCTCGATGGTATCGTTCATGCGGTTCAGGCAGCGCAGGAACGTCGATTTGCCGCAGCCCGACGGGCCGATCAGGGCGGTCACCTGATGCTCGGCAATGTCGAGGTCGACGGCGACCAGCGCCTGCTTCGCGCCGTAGAACACATCGACGCCGCGCGCGGCGACCTTGACAACACCGCCGGCCGCGGTGGGCGCGGCGACGGGGACCGTGATCGCTACCATTTGACCTCGAATCGCCGGCGCAGGTAGACGGCCACGCCGTTCATGGTGATCAGGAAGCCAAGCAGCACGACGATGGCCGCCGCCGTCTTGCCGACGAAGGCACGTTCGGGGCTGTCGGCCCACAGATAGATTTGCACGGGCAGCACGGTCGCGGCGTCCATCGGACCCGTCGGGACGTCGACCACGAACGCGACCATGCCGATCATCAGAAGCGGCGCCGTCTCCCCCAGCGCGCGCGCCATGGCGATGATGGTTCCGGTCAGGATGCCCGGCATGGCGAGAGGCAGCACGTGGTGTGCCACCACCTGCAGCGGCGAGGCGCCGACGCCGCGCGCCGCCTCGCGGATCGAGGGCGGCACCGCGGTCAGGGCGGCGCGGCCGGCGATGATGATGACCGGCAGCGACATGAGCGCCAGCACCAGCCCGCCGACCAGCGGCGCCGAGCGCGGCAGCCCGACGACGTTGAGGAAGATTGCCAGCCCGAGCAACCCGAACACGATCGAAGGCACCGCGGCCAGGTTGTTGATGTTGACCTCGATCAGGTCGGTCCAGCGGTTCCTGGGCGCGAACTCCTCCAGGTAGATCGCCGTCGCCACGCCGAGCGGAAACGCGATGATCGCGGTGACCGCCATGGTCAGGAGCGACCCGACCAGGGCGCCCCGAATGCCGGCCAACTCCGGTTCGCGCGAATCGCCCGCGGTGAAAAAGATACGGCTGAACCTCGTCTGTAGGGCTTCGTCGGCCTCGAGCGCATCAAGCCAGGCAATCTCCTGGTCGCTGACGCGCCGTTCCGCCTCGGACGCGGCGCGGTCGATATGTCCCTTGGCGAACTGGTCGACATCGTCCGACGCAGGCAGCCAGACCCTTTGGGTCGTGCCGATCACGCCAGGATCGTCGAGCAGCATGTCGCGCAATTCGTATAACGCGCCGCTGCTGACCAGGCCATTGAGCCGTTTCCTGTCCTGACGCGTCGTGACGTCGGGGAAACGGGCGCGCAGCGCCTCCTTGACCAGGGCGTTGAAGTCGGCCTTGGCGATGACAGCGGGATCGCCCGTGCCATCGGGGTCGACGGTTGCCGCATCGAAGGCGACGTCGAGCGCGACGCGCGTCGCGCGCAGGCCATCGAGGCCCTGCCCGACCAGCGCGACAAGCAGCACCACGAGCGTCAGGAGCGCCACGGCGGTTCCCGCGACGCTGGCGGCGCGGAACCGCGCCTCGGCGGCGCGGCGCCGGTGCGCACGCCGGGCCGCTACCGCGGGATTCCTGGCGCGGGCGAGGTCACGGGCGAGAACGTCAGTCATACTTTTCCCGATACCGCTTGACGATGCCAAGCGCGATCACGTTGAGCGCGAGGGTGACCGTGAACAGCAGAAGCCCCAGGGCGAACGCCGACAGGGTCTTGGGGCTGTCGAACTCCTGGTCGCCGACCAGCAGGGTGACGATCTGCACCGTCACCGTGGTGACGGCGTCGAGCGGGTTGACCGTCAGGTTGGCCGCCAGGCCCGCGGCCATAACGACGATCATCGTCTCGCCGACGGCCCGGCTGAAAGCGAGCATGAACGCGCCGACGATTCCCGGCAGGGCCGCCGGCAGGACGACTTCGCGGATCATCTCGGACGTGGTCGAACCCAGCGCCAGCGCGCCGTCGCGCATGGCACGCGGCACGGCGTTCATCACGTCGTCGGACAGCGACGAGATGAACGGGATGATCATGATGCCCATGACGACACCAGCGGCGAGCGCGCTTTCGGACGCTACGTCCAGGCCCAGGCGCGCACCGACATCGCGGAACAGCGGCGCGACCGTCAGGACGGCGAAGAAGGCGTAGACCACGGTCGGGATGCCGGCCAGGATTTCGAGGATGGGCTTGATGGTGGCGCGCACGCGGGGGCGCGCGTAGTTCGCCATGTAGATCGCGGCCATCAGCCCGATCGGCCCCGCGACCAACAAGGCAACGACCGTGACGAGCAGCGTTCCCACGATCAGCGGTACGGCGCCGAAGGCGCCAGACGAGCCCGCCTGATCGGCGCGCAGGGCGGTTTGCGGGCTCCATTGCAGGCCGAACAGGAAATCCCCGAGCGGCACAACATGGAAGAAGCGAATCGCCTCGAACAGCAGCGACAGCATGATGCCGAAGGTCGTGATCACCGCTAGGGTCGAGCAGCCCAGCATGGCGGCGGTCACCGCCGTCTCGACCTTGTTGCGCGCACGCAAGTCCGGCACCAGGCGGCGCCTGCCGAACAGCAGCCCGAGGGACGCGAGTGCGAGCGCCACGGCCGCGACACCGGCGGCACTGATACCCCGCAGGCGGTTCGTCAGGTCGGTGGCCGCCTGGACGGCCGGGGACGGCGCGCGCGCGACGTAGCCATCGGCCAGGTTTTTGATCTCGTTCATCAGCACGTCGAGCTCGCCGGCCGGCAACGCCCGAAGGTCATCGGGCAGCGCGTCGACGACCATGCTCTCGATGACGTGCGGCGCGGCGACCAACCACGCCAGCGCGATGGCCAGCGCCGGGATCGCGCTCCACAGCGCGACGTACGAGCCGTGATAGCTGGGCAGCGAGTGAAGCGCGCGCGGCGCGCCGCGCGACGCCAGCGCCGCGGCGCGCCGGCGCCCGAGCCGGTAGCCGACCACGGCCAGCACGACGACGGTGAAGAGCGGCAGCAGGGTCAGCATGGCAAAGTTGGGCCCGGTTTGTGTGACGGTAGGACCGGCCGCGCTGGTGCGGCCGGCCCGACACCATCGGCTACATCGCGAGCGGCGTCATCGTTGACGCGGTCGATCGTACTGCGTCCAGCACGTCCGCGGGCAGCGGGATTAGGCCCTTGCCGGCGAGATAGCCTTCCTCGCCCATGGCCTTGTCGCTGGTGAACTCGGCGACGAACTCGGCGATGCCGGGTACCACGCCAAGGTGCGCCTTCTTCACGTAGAAGTAGAGCGAGCGCGACACCGGGTAGTCGCCGGCGGCGATCGCCTCGAAGGTCGGCTCGACGCCCGCGATCATGCTGCCTTGAAGCCTGTCCAGGTTCTGGTCGAGGAAGCTGTAGCCGAAGACGCCGAAGGCATCCGGGTTGGCCTCGAGCTTCTGAATGATCAGGTTGTCGTTCTCGCCGGCCTCGACGAAGGCACCGTCCTCGCGGATGGTCTGGCAGACCCCCTTGTGGCGCTTCTCGTCGCTCTCCTTCAGGGCGTCGATCTCGGGCAGGCCCTTGCAGCCGCCTTCCATGGCGAGTTCGACGAAGGCGTCGCGCGAGCCCGAGGTCGGCGGCGGGCCCAGCACCTCGATCGCCACGTCGGGCAGCGAACCGTCGATGTCGCTCCAGGTCTTGAAGGGATTGGCCACGAGCTGACCGCCGACGGGAACCTCCTTGGCCAGCGCCAGGAAGACCTGCTGCAGGGTGATGTCGATCTGGCCCGAGGCGCGCGCGTTGGCAATGACGATGCCGTCGAAGCCGATCTTCACCTCGACGATCTCAGCCACGTCGTTCTCGGCGCACAGCTTGACCTCGCTCTCCTTGATGACGCGCGAGGCGTTGGTGATGTCGGGGTGATCGACGCCGACGCCGCCGCAGAACAGCTTCATGCCGCCGCCGGTGCCGGTCGATTCGACGATGGGCGTCTTGAAGCCCGAGGTCTTGCCGAACTCCTCGGCGACCGCGGTCGAGAAAGGGAACACCGTGGACGACCCGACGATGCGGATCTGGTCGCGCGCCTCGGCCGCCACGGCCGTGGCGGCGAGGATCACGGCGGCGAGCGCTGTGGACTGCTTGAGCATGATTGGACCCCCTTGTTCGCGATACATGGCCCGTCGAGACCGCGCCCGGGAGTTTTCGAGTCCTGGCGCGGCGTTCTGTCCCGGACGGGACCGTAGCCACGGCGTGTTTCACTTTTGTGACGTCGAACCGCTGACCCTTCACGCCGCCGGCAGTGTCACCGTGAACGTGCTGCCCACGCCGACCGTGCTTTCGATCGCCAGATGGCCGCGATGACGGTTGACGATATGCTTGACGATGGCCAGCCCGAGCCCGGTGCCGCCCAGCCGGCGCGAGCGCGCTGCGTCGACCCGGTAGAACCGCTCGGTCAGGCGCGGAATGTGTTCGCGCGCGATGCCGTCGCTGCGGTCCGCGACCGCGATCGCGACGGCGCCGCCCGCCGGCCAGCGCCCGCCGACCGAGGGCCGCGCCACGTGGCGCGCGGTGAGCGCGACGGGGCTGCCGGAATGCCCGTACTTCAGGCTGTTGCCCAGCAGGTTGTGGACGACCTGCTCGATCTCCGGCTCCTCGCCGCGCACGGACGGCAGATCGGACGGTGCCTCGATGGTCACGGACATGCCCTTGGCCGCCGCCTCGGCCGCCAGCGCATCGCGCACCCGGGCCAGGACGGCCGCCACGGCCACGTGCCCCCCGGGCACGGTGTGCTCGTTCATCTCGATGCGGCTGAGCGACAGCAGGTCCTCGACCAGCCGCGTCATGCGCGTGCCCTGCTCGGCCATGATCCCGAGGAAGCGTTCGCGCGCCTCGCCGTCGTCGCGCGCCGGGCCGCGCAAGGTCTCGATGAAGCCGACGATGGTTGCCAGCGGTGAGCGGATCTCGTGGCTGGCGTTGGCGACGAAATCGGCGCGCATCTGCTCGACGCGCTTGGCCGCGGTGCGATCCCGCAGGGCGACCAGGATCGCCGGGCCGCCGTTGCTGGCGGCGGGCAGGACGTCGACGCTGGCTTCGAAGTGGCGCTTCGGCTGGCCCGGTTCGTCGACCTCGACCGGCCCGGCCGCGCCACCCGCCATGACCGTATCGATCGCATCCAGCAGCGCCGGGTGACGGATGACCGTCGCCACCGGGCTGCCGCGCACCGACTCGCCGAACAGGGCGCGCGCGGCGCCGTTGGCGCGCGCGATGCGGCCATCGCGCCCCAGCACCAGGAGCGCGTCCGGCAGCGCGTCCAGCAGGCGGAGCGCCTCGGCCTTAAGATCGTCGGCGCGGCGGTCGCGTTCCTCCAGCGCGCGCTGGACCCGCTGGACCGCGCCGGCCAGGTCGGTAGCGGCGGGCGCCGGCAGCAGGCGTGGCCCCGGCTCGAACGGGCCCTCGGCGAGCCGGCCGGCGAAGCGCGCGAGCCGCCGCACGTTGACCGCGAAGGGCAGCCACAGCGGCGCGCCGAGCCCGACCACCGCGGTCCACGCCAGCACCGTTTCGTACACCTCGAGGTGACCGCGCCATGCCAGCACACTTAGCACGGGCGCCGCCGGCAGGGCCGCGAACAGGGCCAAACGGAACCAGCGCACGCGCGGCCCCGCCCGGGCTCAGCGCTCGGCGTCGACGGCGGCCAGCGCGGCCAGCGCGGCCAAGTTGATGATCTCGGTCACGGTCGCTCCCATGGGCACGATCTGCACCGGTCGTTCGAGCCCGATCACCACCGGCCCGATCACCTCGCCGCCGCCCAGCTTCTGCAGCAGCTTCGAGCCGATGTTGGCCGCGTGCAGGCCGGGCATGATCAGCACGTTGGCCGGGCCCGACAGCTTGCAGAACGGGTAGAGCTTCAGGAGGTCGGGATCGAGCGCCGCATCCGCGTTGATATCGCCGTCGACCTCGAAGTCGACCCCCTGGGCCGACAAGAGCTCGACCGCCCGGCGCACGTGCAGCGTGTTGTCGTGGGACGGGTTGCCGAAGGTCGAGTAGGACAGCATGGCGACGCGCGGCGTGTGCCCCATGCGCCGCGCGAACGCTGCGGTCTCGACCGCGAAGTCCGCCAGCGCCTCGGCGCTGGGGCTGGGCGTGACCAGGCTGTCGGCGATGAACAGCGTGCGCCCGTGCGCCGCCAGGATGGTGACGCCGAGCACGCGCGCGCCGGGCTCGGGATCGATCACGCGCAGCACATCGGCCAGCGCCGCGGCGGCGTTGCGCGTCAGCCCGGTGATCATGGCATCCGCCTCGCCCTCCGCGACCATGCACGCGGCGAAGACGTTGCTGTCGGTCTCGACCAGGCGTTGGCAGTCACGCTTCAGCGCGCCCTTGCGCTGCAGGCGGGCGTACAGTATGTCGATGTAGCGCTGGCGGTCGCGCTCCTCGCGCGCGTCGTGGATCTCAAAGCCTTCGCATTCGGCCAGGCCGAGCGAGCGAGCGGCCTCGGCGATGCGGTTGCGCCGGCCGACCAGCACCGGCGTGCCGTAGCCCGACTGGTGCCACAGCGTCGCCGCGCGCAGCACCTTTTCCTCCTCGCCCTCGACGAAGACGACCCGCTTGGGCGCGGCGCGCAAGGCACGGAACACGGCGCTCATGCGCTGGGCCACCGGGTTGAGCCGGCCCGACAGTTCGTTGCGGTAGCCTTCCAGGTCGATGATCGGGCGGCGCGCCACGCCGCTGTCCATCGCGGCGCGCGCCACCGCCGGGGCGACCCGGCTGATCAGGCGCTGGTCGAACGGCGTGGGCAGGATGTAGTCGGGGCCGTAGCGCAGGCGCGCGCCGGCGTAGGCCGCGGCGACCTCGTCGGGCACGTCCTCGTGCGCCAGCGCGGCAATGGCGCGCGCCGCGGCGATCTTCATGTCGTCGTTAATGGTCGAGGCGCGCACGTCCAGCGCGCCCCTGAAGATGTAGGGGAACCCCAGCACGTTGTTGACCTGGTTCGGGTAGTCCGAGCGCCCGGTGGCGACGATCGCGTCGCCGCGCACGGCGCGCACGTCCTCGGGCGTGATCTCGGGGTCTGGGTTAGCCATGGCGAAGATGATCGGGCGCGCCGCCATGGAGGCCACCATGTCGGCGCTCACGGCGCCCTTGACCGACAGGCCGATGAACACGTCGGTGCCGACCATAGCCTCGGCCAGCGTGCGCGCGTTCGTCTCGACCGCGTGGGCCGATTTCCACTGGTTCAGGCCGGCGCGGCCCTTGTGGATGACGCCTCGGGAATCGCACAGGATCGCGCGGTCGTGCGACAGGCCCATGGCCTTCATCAGCTCGAGGCACGCGATGCCGGCGGCGCCGGCGCCGTTCATCACCACGCGCGTCGCGCGTATGTCGCGCCCGGTCAGGTCCAGCGCGTTCAGGAACGAGGCGGCCGTGATGATCGCAGTGCCGTGCTGGTCGTCGTGGAACACCGGGATGTCGAGCAGTTCGCGCAGGCGCTGCTCGATCATGAAGCATTCCGGCGCCTTGATGTCCTCGAGGTTGATGCCGCCGAACGAGGGCGCGATCAGGCGCACGGCGGCGATGATCTCGTCGGGGTCCTCGGACGCCAACTCGATGTCGATGGAATCGACGTCGGCGAACCTCTTGAACAGCACCGCCTTGCCTTCCATCACCGGCTTGGAGGCCTCAGGCCCCAGGTTGCCGAGGCCCAGCACCGCGGTGCCGTTGGACACCACGGCGACCAGGTTGCCCTTGGCGGTGTAGTCGTAGACCAGCGAACGGTCGCGCGCGATTTCGCGGCACGGCGCCGCGACACCTGGCGAATAGGCCAGGCTCAGATCGCGCTGGGTGTTCAGCGGCTTGGTCGGCGCGATCTCGATCTTGCCGGGGCGGCCGCTGGCGTGAAGCTGCAACGCTTCACGGTCGCTCGGGCGTTCTTGGCTGGGCATCGACCGGTCTCTCGTGGCGGATCGCCGACAATGACCCGGTGCAGCATGTCCTGGCAAGGGGACCACTGTGGTAGGGTCCGCCGTCGCCATGGACCCAGCCCGCCACGCCCCGAACCCCGCCGACGCCGCGCCACCGACGACGCCCGGCGCCACGCCCATGATGGCGCAGTACCTGGCGATCAAGGCGGCCCACGCAGATTGCCTGTTGTTCTACCGCATGGGCGACTTCTATGAACTGTTCTTCAACGACGCGGTGCGCGCGGCGGCGGCGCTCGACATCGCGTTGACCAAGCGCGGCCGCCACCAAGGCGAGGACATCCCCATGTGCGGCGTGCCGGTCCACGCCGCCGAGACGTACCTGCACCGGCTGATCGCGAGTGGCTTCCGTGTCGCCATCTGCGAGCAGACCGAGGATCCGGCCGAGGCGCGGCGGCGCGGCGGCAAGGCGGTGGTGG
The DNA here is from genome assembly GCA_016869675.1 of Alphaproteobacteria bacterium. Classification (GTDB taxonomy): domain Bacteria; phylum Pseudomonadota; class Alphaproteobacteria; order SP197; family SP197; genus VGDP01. Next base: position 10,087 of record VGDP01000052.1, read on the forward strand.
CGCGCGAGGTCACGCGCATCGTTACCCCCGGCACGCTGACCGAGGACACACTGCTGGACGCGCGCGGCGCCAGCCACCTGGCGGCGCTGGCACGCGCCGGCGGCGCGTTGGCGCTGGCCTGGCTCGACCTGGCCGCCGGCCGGTTGACGGTCGAGCCGCAGGATCTTTCGACGCTGGCCGGCGCGCTCGCGCGCGTGTCTCCCGACGAGCTTCTGGTGCCCGACGGCCTGATCCAGGATCCGGCGCTGTTCGAGATTCTGGCGCCGTGGCGCGAACGGCTGCGCGCCGAGCCCGACGCGCGCTTCGACAGCGTGGCCGCCGAGCGGCGCCTAAACGAGACGTGGGGAGTGGCGGCGCTGGACGCCTTCGGCGCCTTCGGTCGGGCCGAGATCGCGGCGCTGGGTGCGGTGGTCGGCTACGTCGCCCTGACCCAGAAGGGCCGCCTGCCCTACCTGGAGCGGCCGCGCCGCCTGGCGCCCGGCTCGGTCCTGGCGATCGACGCGGCGACCCGGCGCAACCTGGAACTGATGCGCGCCCAATCGGGCGACCGGCGCGCCAGCCTGCTTGGCGTCATCGACCGCACCCAGACCGGCGCCGGCGCGCGGCTGCTGGCCGAGCGTCTGGCCGCGCCGCTGACCGATCCAGCCGCCATCGGCCAGCGCTTGGCCGCGGTCGCGGCGCTCATCGAAGCGCCCGAGGTACGGCGGACGCTGCGCGAGGCCTTGCGCCGCGCACCCGACCTCGAGCGCGCGCTCGGCCGGCTGAGCTTGGGGCGTGGCGGCCCGCGCGACCTGGCGGCCATCCGCGACGGCCTGGCGGCGGCGGCGGCCGTGCGCGCGACGCTGGAAGGCACCGGTGGCGCGGTCATGACGACCGAGATGGGCACGGCGGCGCGGAACCTGGGGCACCACGGTGTCCTGATCGACCGGCTGGGCGCGGCGCTCGCGCCCGAGCTGCCGGTCGCGGCGCGCGACGGCGGCTTCATCGCGCACGGCTACGCCGGCGCGCTCGACGAGCAGCGCGCGCTGCGCGACGACAGCCGGCGCATGATCGCCGGCCTGCAGACGCGCTACCAGGAGGCGACCGGCGTCGGCGCCCTGAAGGTGCGCCACAACAACGTCATCGGCTACTACGTCGAGGTGCCCGCCGCGCACGCGCCCAAGCTGACCGATGGCTTCATCCACCGCCAGACCATGGCGGGCGCCATGCGCTTCGCCACCACCGAGCTCGCGTCGCTCGAGGCGGCGATCAACGGCGCCGCCGACAAGGCGCTGGCGATCGAACTCGCCGTGTTCGCCGATCTCGTCGGCGAAGTCACGGCGCGCGGCGAGGCTATCGCGCGCGCCGCCCGCGCGCTGGCCGCGATCGACGTGACGGCCGCGCTGGCCGACCTGGCGGTCGGGCGGCGCTGGACACGGCCCCAGATCGACGACACCGCCGCCTTCAACGTGACCGGTGGCCGTCATCCCGTGGTCGAGGCCCAGGAGGGCGTCGCCTTCGTCGCTAACGATTGCGATCTTGACCCGGCGCGCCGGCTGTGGCTGGTCACCGGGCCGAACATGGCGGGCAAGTCCACCTTCCTGCGCCAGAACGCCCTGATCGCGGTGCTCGCCCAGATGGGCAGCTTCGTGCCCGCCGAGACGGCCCACATCGGCGTGGTCGACCGGTTGTTCAGCCGCGTCGGCGCGGCCGACGATCTGGCGCGCGGCCGCTCGACCTTCATGGTCGAGATGATCGAGACGGCGACAATCCTGAATCAGGCGGGGCCGCGCTCCCTGGTGATCCTGGACGAAATCGGGCGCGGCACCGCGACGTTCGACGGCCTGGCCATCGCCTGGGCGACGGTCGAGCACCTGCACGAGGTCAACCGCTGCCGCGCCCTGTTCGCCACCCACTACCACGAGCTGACGGCGCTGGCGGCGCGCCTGCCGGCGCTCGCCTGCCACACCCTGGCGGTCAAGGAGTGGCGCGGCCAGATCGTCTTCCTGCACAGGGTCGAGGCCGGCGCGGCGGACCGTTCCTACGGCATCCACGTGGCGCGCCTGGCCGGCCTGCCGCGCGCCGCGATCGAGCGCGCCGAGGCGGTGCTGGCCGCGCTGGCGGCGGGCGAGCAGGCCGGCGCGTTGGCGGGCCTCGCCGACGACCTGCCGCTGTTCCGCGCGGCACCGGCGCCCGCGCGCGCCCAGCCGTCGGCCGTGGACACACTGCTGGCCGAGACGCGGCCCGACGAGCTGAGCCCGAAGGACGCCTTGGAGCTGGTCTACCGGCTGGTCGCCGCGCGCGGCGTAGCGCCGTCATGACGGCGCCCTTGGACACGGCCGACCTGGCCGAGCGGCTCGACGGCTTGCGCGCGGGCGTGGCGCAGGTACTCGCCGCGCGCAGTCCCGGCGATGCGGTGGTCGCTGAGGCGAGCCGCGCCATGGACCGCCTGGTGCGCGCCGTCATGGACCGCGCGGGCGCGCCGCACCCCGGTTTCGCCGTGCTGGCGCTGGGCGGCTATGGGCGGGGCGAGCTGGCGCCCCATTCGGACGTCGACCTTCTGTTCCTGGTGCCGAAGCGTGCGCCCAAGCGCGTCATCCGCGCCGTCGAGACGGCGGTCAAGGCGCTGTGGGACCTGGGTCTGACAATCGGCAACGCGACCCGTACCGAGGATGACTGCCTGTCGCGCGCGCGCGCCGACATGACCGTGCGCACGGCGCTGCTGGAGGCGCGGCGCGTGTGGGGCGACGCGGTGGCGGCGCGCCGGCTGCTCGCGCGCTTCCGGCGCGAGGTGGTCGCGGGCACCACGGACGCGTTCGTCGCCGCCAAGCTGGCCGAGCGCGCGGCACGGGTCGCGCGTTTCGGCGCCACGCGCTATTTGGTCGAGCCCAACGTCAAGGAAGGCATCGGCGGCCTGCGCGATATCCAGTTGCTCGGCTGGCTCGCGGCGTACGGGGGCGGCACGCGCCGCGCGCACGCCATGCCCCGGCGCCTTGCTGCGGCGCGCGCGTTCCTGCTGGCGGTGCGCTGTCACCTGCACGACATCGCGGGCCGCGCCGAGAACCGGCTCGGCTTCGACGTGCAGCCGGAAGTCGCTCGCCGCATGGGCTATCGCGACCGCCAGAGCAACCGCGCGGTGGAACGCTTCATGAAGCGCTACTTCCTGGCGACCAAGGAGGTGGGCGATCTGGTGCGCCGGACCATCGCGCCGCTCGAGGCCGAGGGCGGCGCGGTGACGGCGCTGAACGACCCCGACGGGGCGGGCTTCGTGCTGGTCGGCCGGCACCTGGGCCTGGCCGTCCCCGATGCCTTGCGCGTGGACGCGCGTGCCGTGTTGCGCTTCTTTCACGTGGCGTGGCGGCGGCGGCTGGCGATCGACGCCGACGCCCTACGCCTGGCCGCCCTGGCGGGCGCGCGCATCGACGACGCCGTGCGGGCATCACCCGACGCGAACCGCCGGTTTCTCGACATCCTGACCGCGCGCGAGGGCGCCGACGCCGTGCTGCGCGCCATGAGCGAGACCGGCGTGCTGGCCCGCTTCGTGCCCGATTTCGGCCGCGTCGTCGCCCAGATGCAGTACGACCGTTACCACGTCTACACGGTCGATGAGCATTCCTTGCGCGCGCTCGCCCTGCTCGGCGCCATCGAACGCGGCGAACACGCCCAGGACCTGCCGCTGGCCACGGCGACGTTTCCCAAGATCCGCTCGCGGCGCGCGCTCTACTTGGCAGTCTTCATGCACGACATCGCCAAGGGCCGCGGCGGCGACCATTCGGTGCTGGGCGCCGAGCTGGCCGAGGCGCTCGCCCGCCGGCTGGGCCTCGCAGACGAGGAGGCGGAGACCGCCGGCTGGCTGGTGCGCCACCACCTTCTGATGAGCCGCACCGCATTCAAGCACGACCTGGGCGATGCCGAGACCATCATGGATTTCGCCGCCGCCGTGCAGTCGATCGAGCGACTGCGGCTTCTGCTGCTGCTGACCGTCGCCGACATCCGCGCCACCAACCCCGAACTGTGGAATGGCTGGAAGGGCCAGCTGCTGCGCGATCTGTTCGGTCGCGCCGAGGAAGTGTTCTCGGGCGGCCACATCGCCGAGCACAAGCGCGCGCGCGTCGAGGCGGCGATCCACGGCCTGCGTGCCGCTCTGCCCGAATGGGACGACGCGGCCTTCGCGGCATACGAGGCGCGCCACTTTCCGCCCTACTGGCTGAGCTTCGACCCCTCGACCCACGAACGTCACGCGCGTCTGATCGCCGCCGCCGACGGCGACGCCGGCGCCACCGCCATCGACCATCGCGTCGATACGTTCCGCGACGTGACCGAGGTGACGATCGCGACGCCCGACCGGCGCGGCCTGTTCTCGGACCTGGCCGGTGCGATCGCCGCCGCCGGCGCGTCCATCGTGGACGCGCGCATCTACACGCTCGCCGACGGCGTGGCACTCGACACGTTCTGGATCCAGGACCACCAGCGCCAGCCCTTTGCGGAGGAGCGCCGGCTTGCCCGGCTCGACGCCATGATCCTCGGCGTGCTCGACGGCACGGTCATCCTCGAGCGCGAGCTGGCCAAGCGGCTGCGCCCCGCCTGGTCCGAGCGCGCGGGACCGACGGTGGCGCCCCGTGTGCTCGTCGATAACGACGCCTCGACTAAGCATACGGTGATCGAGGTCAACGGCCGCGACCGGCCGGGCCTGCTTTACGAGCTGACGCGCGAGCTGACGCGGTTGAATCTCTCCATCATCACGGCGCGGATCACCACCTACGTCGACCGCGCCGTCGACGTGTTCTACGTACGCGACCGCTTCGGGCTGAAGCTGACCCACCCCGACCACCTGCGCGCCGTGCGCGAACGCCTGCTGGGCGTGCTCGCGGCACCCGCGGTCGCGGCCTGAGCCATGGCGCTTCTGCGCGCCGTCGTGACCGTCGGCGGCTTCACCATGGCCAGCCGCGTGCTGGGCTTCGTACGCGACGTGCTGGTCGCGGCGCTGCTCGGCGCCGAGGCCGGGGCCGACGCCTTCTTCGTGGCGCTGCGCCTGCCCAACTTTTTCCGAGCGCTGTTCGCTGAGGGTGCCTTCAGCGCCGCCTTCGTGCCGCTCTACGCCGGTCTGCTGGAATCGGAGGGCCGCCGGCGCGCGCTCGCCTTCGCGTCGGAAGTGCTGGCCGTGCTGCTGGCCGCGCTGCTGGCGCTGACGTTCGCCGTCGAAGCGGCGATGCCCTGGGTCATGACGGTGCTGGCGCCGGGATTCGTCGGCGACCCGGTGCGTTTCGACCTGGCCGTGGACCTGACCCGCGTCACGTTCCCCTATCTCACGTTGCTGTCCCTGGTCGCGCTACTGGGCGCCACGCTGAACGCGGCCGGGCACTTCGCGGCCTTCGCGGCCGCGCCGATCCTGCTCAACGCCTGTATGATCGCGGCCGCCCTGCTGGCCGGACCGCTCGGCATGCCGGTGCCGGCCACGCTGGCCTGGGGCGTCGCGGCCGCCGGGATCGCGCAGTTCCTGCTGCTGGCCACGGTCGCGGCGCGCCACGACTGCCTGCCGCGGCTGTCCTGGCCGCGCCTGACGCCGGATGTGCGCAGACTGTCGCGCCTGATCCTGCCGGTGGCGCTGGGCGCCGGCATCACCCAGGTCAACCTGTTCGTCGGCGTCATCATCGCGACATTCCTGCCGACTGGTGCCGTGTCGTTCCTCTACTACGCCGACCGGCTCTATCAACTGCCGCTGGGCGTGGTCGGCATCGCCATCGGCACCGCGCTGCTGCCCCTGCTCGCGCGCCAGATCCGCGCCGGCAACGTCGACGCCGCCATGGCCAACCAGAACCGCGCCATCGAGGCGGCGCTCTTGCTGACCGTGCCGGCGGCGCTGGCCCTGGCCTTGCTGGCCGATCCGATCGTGGCCGTTCTGTTCCAGCGCGGCGCCTTCGACGTGGCCGCCGCCAGGGCGACCGCCGCCGCCCTGGTCGCCTTCGTCGGGGGCTTGCCGGCGGCCGTGCTGGCGCGCGCGCTGACACCCGGCTTCTTCGCGCGCCAGGACACCGCGACGCCGGTGCGCATCGCGCTGGCCAGCATGGTCGTCTACGTCGCGGTCGCCACGGGCCTGGCCTTCGTCCTCGGCCACGTGGGCATCGCCGTGGCGACATCCGCCGCCGCCTGGTTGAACGCCGTGCTGTTGGCGCGCGCGCTCGGCCTGCGCGGGCATCTGGTCGTCGACGCGCGCCTGCGCCGGCGCGCGCCACGCCTGGTGGCCGCCAGCGGCGTGATGGGTGTCGTGGTCGCGCTGGCGCGGCCCCTGGCCGAGCGCTGGATCGTCGAAGGCGGGGTCCAGGCATGGCTCGCGCTGGGTGCCCTCGTCGCGCTGGGGCTCGGCACCTTCGCCCTGGCGGCCCAGGCGCTGGGCGCGGCGGCGCTGGCCGACCTGCGCGGCCTCAGGCGCGGTCCCCGGCTTGACCGTGGCGCGAACGACGGGCCATAACGGCGCCGTTTCGCCACGGACCCAGGCCATGAAGCGCGTCTTCTCCGGGGTGCAGCCCACCGGCAACCTGCATCTCGGCAACTATCTCGGCGCCATCCGGCGCTTCGTCGAGCTGCAGAACGACTTCGATTGCCTCTACTGCATCGTCGATCTGCACGCCATCACCGTGCCGCAGGACCCGGCCGAGCTGCTGCGCGCCGCGCGCGAGGTGACCGCCGGCTTCCTGGCGGCCGGTCTGAAGCCCGAGCGGTGCATCATCTTCAACCAAAGCCAGGTGCGCGAGCACGGGCATCTGGCGTGGATCCTCAACTGCTTCACGCCGCTCGGCTGGCTGAACCGCATGACCCAGTTCAAGGAGAAGGCGGGCAAGAGCCGCGAGGAGGCGGTGCTGGGCCTTTACGCCTACCCGGTGCTGATGGCGGCCGACGTGCTGCTCTACAAGACCACCCACGTGCCGGTGGGCGAGGACCAGAAACAGCACCTGGAGCTGGCGCGCGACATCGCTGGCGCGTTCAACCGGCGCTACGGCATCGACCTGTTCCCGCTGCCCGAGCCCATGATCACCGGCGCGGCGACCCGCGTCATGAGCCTGCGCGACGGCACGGCCAAGATGAGCAAGTCCGACCCGTCGGACTATTCGCGCATCAACCTGACCGACGGGCCCGACGTGATCGCGAAGAAGTTCCAGAAGGCTCGCACGGATTCCGAGCCGGGCGTCGGTTACGACCCCGAGCGTCGGCCCGAGGCGGCCAACCTGATCAACATCTACGCTGCGCTGGCCGGGCTGACCCGCGACGAGGTCTGCGCGCGCTTCGCCGATGCGCAGTTCTCGGCCTTCAAGCGCGCGCTGACCGACCTGGCGGTGGAGACACTGGGCCCCGTCGGCAACGAGATGAAGCGGCTGATGGCCGATTCCGGCCATGTGGACGGCATCCTGCGCGCCGGCGCCGAGCGGGCGAGCGCGCTGGCCCAGCCGATCATCGCTGAGGTCGAGCGCGCCGTCGGCCTGCACCAGCCCTAGGGCGGGGGCCGATCGCGTGGGATCACCTTGTGATTCCTCGCGATCGGGCAAGCCGCTTGCGGAACGGCCGGGGCTCGGCGCACAAAGGGGGCCGGCGCCGGCGCGCGCGGAAGGGGTGAACGATGCGCAACCAGCCCTACGTGCCCAAGTCAAAGATCCTGGTCGAGCTGAGCTTCACGACCGGCGTGACCGAGCGCGGCTGGGTGTTCGTCGCGGTCGACAGCCGCGAACTCGACGTGTTCAACAGCCCGGTGACGTTTTTCCCCTTCCTGGACGAAGGCAACATGATCCGCTTCGTCAACAAGACGCAGGTCGTCCAGGTCACGCCTCTCGAGCGACGCTAGAAGACGCGGCGCCGGCGCGCCGTTAAGCCTAACGGCGCCCTGCCATCCTTTGGCCTTGGTCTTGCTTAGGGTCCTCGTGCCGGACCGTCATGGTGGCCGGCGTTGCGAGGAGCCAGTCTCATGCCTGGATGGGCAACCAGGCCACGGTGTCTGTTCGTCGTGGTCATCGCGATCGGCCTCGCGCTGGGGCTGAACCTTCGGCCGCCCGCGCCGACGCCCGAACCGCGCGCCAGCGCGCCCGATGGGTGGATCGCCACCCTGCGCCTGCGCGACCTGGCCAACGAACCGGACATCGAGATGCGCAAACGCCGCTTCGTCGGCCTGCTCCTGCCGCTGATCCTGGCCGAGAACGATGCCATCCTGGCGGCGCGGCACGCGGTCGAGGGCTATCGCGCCGCGCTGGCCGAGGGCCGCGCGCCGGCCCGCGCCGAGCGGCGCCTGATCGCCCGCCTCATGGACCGCTACGACGCGAGCGACCCGGCCGACCTGGCGGCACGCATCGACATCGTGCCCCCGTCGCTCGCCCTGGCCCAGGCGGCGATCGAATCCGGCTGGGGCACCTCGCGCTTCGCCCGCGAGGGCAACGCCCTGTTCGGCGAGCGGGCCTGGTCGACCGGGCTGGGCCTGGTGCCTGAGGCCCGTGCGGACGACGCGACCTTCGAGGTGCGCACCTTCGCCACCCTGGCCGACGCGGTGCGCTCGTACATGACCAACCTGAACAGCGACGCGGCTTACGCGCCGTTCCGCGCGGCGCGGGCGGCGTTGTGCGCCGAGGCGCGCGGCATCGACGGCGCGAGCCTGGCCTGGACGCTGGGCGGCTATTCCGAACAGGGCGACGACTACGTGGCGCTCGTGCACGCGGTGATACGCGACAACGACTTCGCGCGGCTCGACGGTGGCGGCACGCGCGTGGCGGCGCGCGAACCAAGCGCGCCATGGGGACCGGGCCGGTCTATGATGGAGCGTTCCGGCTAGGTTGTCTTCCGCCCCGCCATGCTCGACGACGACGCCCTCGATCGGCTGTTCCGCACCGCGCGCACGCACCGTTCCTGGCTCGACAAGCCGGTGCCCCGTGCGCTGCTCGAAACGATCCACGCCCTGGCGAGCCTGCCGCCGACCAGCGCCAACTGTTCGCCCATGCGCGTGGTCTTCGTCGTCTCGCCCGAGGCCAAGCGACGCCTGATGCCGTGCCTGAGCGCCGGCAACGTGCGCCAGACCATGACCGCGCCGGTGACCGCGATCATCGCCTTCGACGAGCGATTCTACGACCTACTGCCCCGGCTCTACCCCCAGGCTGACGCGCGCGCGTGGTTCGCCGACGATCCCGTGGCGGCCGCCGAGACCGCGCGGCGCAACGGCAGCCTGCAGGGCGCCTATCTGATGCTGGCGGCGCGCGCCGTCGGGCTCGACGTCGGGCCGATGTCGGGGTTCGACCGGGCCAAGGTCGACGCGGCGTTCCTGGCGGGGACCACCTGGCGGTCGAACTTCCTGTGCAACCTGGGCTGGGGCGACGGCGTTGGGATCGCGCCGCGCGCGCCCAGGCTCGCGTTCGACGAGGCATGCGCGATCGCGTGACCCGGCTGCTCGCGCTCGACACGTCCACCCAGCTCTGCTCGGTCGCGATCGCCGAGGACGCGCGGCTTCTGGCGGCATGCTCCGAATCGCTCGGGCGCGGCCACGCCGAGCGCCTGATCCCCATGATCCAGGCGGTGCTGGCCGAGGCGAACCTTGATTACGCGGCGCTCGACGCCATCGTCGCCACCATCGGCCCCGGTACGTTCACCGGCGTGCGCGTCGGTCTGGCGGCGGCGCGCGGCCTGGCGCTGGCCGCCGCCCGACCGTTGGTCGGCGTGACCACGCTCGAAGTTCTGGCGGCCGCGACGGACGCGGCGGCCGGTCGGACCGTGGTGGCGATCATGGCCTCGGGACGCGACCGGGCCTATGTCCAGACGTTCGCGCCGGGCCTCCGGCCGTCGGGTGAGCCGACGGCACCCAGGCTCGACGACCTGGTCCCGCCGCCGGGCGCGCTGCTGGTCGGCGACGCGGCGGCGCGTGTCGCGGCGCGCACCGGTCACGCGACGGACCCATCGGTCGTGCTGCCCGATATCACGGTCGTCGCGCGCCTCGGTCAGGCACGGTTGGCATTGGAAGGAAACCGCGTGGGAGCGCTTGCCGACGTGACGCCGCTCTACGTGCGCCCGCCGGATGCGCGACCCATGACGCCGCGCGCGCCGTGACGGGTGGCGATCGGCGCGAGCGGGCGGGCGTCACGCTCGGGTCCGCCGGCGCGGGCGATCTGGACACCCTCGCGGCGCTGCACCGTCAATGCTTCGCCGAGGCGTGGGCGCGTTCCGACTTCGCGCGCATCCTCGAGGCGCCCACGAGTTTCGCCCTGATCGCGCGCACGGCGACCGGAGCCGCCGGGTTCGTGCTGGCGCGCACGGTGGTCGACGAGTGCGAGATCTTGACCTTGGCGGTGACGCCCGCGTACCGCCGCCACGGGTTCGGCCGGGCCCTGCTGCACGCCGCCTTGGCGTTAGCCACGTCCCGCGGCGCGCGCGCCGTGTTCCTGGAGGTCGCCGCGGACAATGCGGCGGCGCGCGGGCTCTACGCCGCGTCCGGTTTCCGCATGGTCGGGGTGCGCGAAGGCTATTACCGGCGCGGCGCGCGGCGCGGCGATGGCCTGACGCTCAAGCGGACACTTCGAAGAACCCGATCCTTGGTGAAGGATCATCGCCGATGACGGCAAGGCAGGCGGTCCAGCCTGCGGATTGTGCGCTGTGACGGGGTCTGTTTGGTTTCTTGCGGTGCGTCGATG
>VGDP01000053.1 GCA_016869675.1 Alphaproteobacteria bacterium
GCTGCAGCCCAGCGGGACGCTGCATGTGGACGCCGGCGCGGCCGGCGCGCTGGCCGCCGGCAAGAGCCTGCTGCCGGCGGGCGTGGTGCGCGTCAGCGGCGCGTTCGGCCGGGGCGACGCGGTGCTGGTGGCTGGGCCCGACGGGCGCGAAGTGGCCCGGGGCCTGACCGCCTACGCCGCCGCCGACGCGGCCCGCATCGCCGGCCACAAGAGCCGTGAAATCGAGGCGTTGCTCGGCTATCGTGGCCGCGAGGAGATGATCCACCGCGACGATCTGGTGCTGTCCGAGCCATGACCGCGCTGCCCGCCACCACCGACGCCGGGACGAACCGGGACGACGTGCGTGCCCGCGCCGCCGCCGCCCGCGCCGCCCAGCCGGCCCTGGCGCTCGCCCCCTCGGCGCGCAAGGACGAGGCGCTGCGCCAGGCCGCGCGGGCCCTGCGCGGCCGCCAGTCTGCGATCCTGGCGGCCAACGCCGAGGACATGGCGCGCGCGCGCGAATCCGGCAGCCGGGGCGCGCTGCTCGATCGGCTGGCGCTGGACGCTGCACGGGTCGAGGCCATGGCGTGCGGCCTGCAGGCGATCGCCGACCTGCCCGACCCGGTCGGCACGGTGCTGGCGTCTTGGACGCGCCCCAACGGCCTTCGCATCGCGCGGGTGCGCGTGCCGCTGGGCGTCGTCGCGATCATCTACGAGGCGCGGCCCAACGTGACCGCCGACGCGGCCGCGCTGTGCCTGAAGGCGGGCAACGCGGCGGTGCTGCGCTGCGGCTCGGACAGCCTGGCGTCCTCGACCGCCATCCTGGCCGCGCTGCACGAGGGCCTGGAGCACGCCGGACTGGATCGCGCCGCCGTGCAGTTGATCGCCAGCCGCAACCGCGCCGACGTCGCGCGCCTGCTGGCGCTCGACGACCTGATCGACGTGGTGGTGCCGCGTGGCGGGCGCGGCCTGATCGAGCGGGTCAAGGCCGAGAGCCGCATTCCGGTGCTCGCGCACCTGGACGGCAACTGCCACGTCTACGTGGACGGCGCGGCCGACGTGGCCATGGCGGCCACGATCGCGTTCAACGCCAAGCTTAGGCGCACCGGCGTGTGCGGCGCCATGGAGACCCTGCTGCTCGACCGCCGGCTGCCGCCCGAGGCCATGCGCGCGATCGTGACCCCCCTGCTGGACGCCGGCTGCGAGCTGCGCGGCGATGCGACTTCGCACGCGCTCGACGCCCGGGTCCGCCCGGTCGCGCCGGCGGACTGGGACACCGAATACCTGGACGCGATCCTGGCCGTGGGCGTGGTCGACGGCGTCGGCGCCGCCATCGAGCACGTGAACCGGCACGGCTCGCACCACACGGATTCGATCGTCACGGCCGACGAGCGGGCGGCCGAGCGGTTCTTGGCCGAGGTCGACAGCGCCATCGTGCTGCACAACGCCTCGACCCAGTTCGCCGACGGCGGCGCGTTCGGCATGGGCGCCGAGATCGGCATCGCCACCGGCCGCCTGCACGCGCGCGGCCCCGTGGGCGTTGAGCAGCTCACCACGTTCAAGTACGTGGTGCGCGGCGCCGGCCAGGTCCGCCCCTGACGATCCAGACCGCGTTGCGCGCCGCCTTCGGCGCTGGCCGGCGCCCCGGCCGGCGCATCGGGCTGCTCGGCGGCTCGTTCAACCCGGCGCATGACGGCCACCGGCACATCAGCCTATGGGCGCTGCGCGTGCTCGACCTGGACGAGGTGTGGTGGCTGGTCAGCCCGCAGAACCCCTTGAAGCCGCGCGCCGGCATGGCCGGCCTGGTCCGCCGCGTCGCCCTGGCACGGGCCGTGGCACGCGACCGGCGCAGCCGCGTCGGCGCGCTGGAGGCCGAGCTCGGCACCCTTTACACCGTCGATACCCTGGCGGCGCTGCGCCGCCGCCTGCCGAGGATCCGCTTCGTCTGGCTGATGGGCGCCGACAACCTGGCCCAGATCCATCGCTGGCAGGGCTGGTCCCGGATCTTTCGCGCCGTACCGATTGCGGTGCTGGACCGGCCTACCTATTCTCTAGGAGCCGCCACGGGCCACGCGGCGCGCCGGTTCGCCGGGCATCGTCGCGGCCCGCGCGCGGTTCGGCGCCTGGCCCTGGCCAAACCGCCGGCCTGGGTCTTGTTGCGTGGACGGCGCCATCCGGCGTCGGCCAGCGCGATCCGCGCTGCGGCGCGGCCAACCGAAGGAGGACGAGCCCATACGTAAGACGACAAAGCGCACCGGGAACATGTTGGTGGATCTGACCCGGCGCGTGCTCGAAGACGGCAAGGCCGAGGCGATCGTGACCGTCGAACTTGCCGGCAAGTCCACCGTGGCGGACGCCTTTGTCATCGCGTCCGGCCAGTCCCAGCGTCAGATCGACGCGCTGACCGAACGTCTCATCCAGAACGTCAAGGACACGCCCTGGTCGGTCCAGGGGGTCGAGGGCCGCCCGGGCAGCGACTGGGTGCTGATCGACCTGGGCGACGTGATCGTCCACCTGTTCCGGCCCGAGACCCGCACCCTCTACAACCTGGAGAAGATGTGGTCCGTGGACCTGCCCGCGGAGGACGTGGCGACGGCCGTGTGACGTCGCGCGGCCCCTTCGCCATCGCCCTGGTCGCCGTTGGGCGCGCCCGCGACCGGCCCGAAGGGGCGTTGACCGAACGCTACCCGGGGCAACTGCCGTGGCCGGCGCGCGTCGTCGAGATCAAGGAGGGTGCCGGTCCGGACCGTCGCCGGCGCGAAGGCGCGGGCCCGCTGGCGGCTCTGTCCGAGGATGCCACCGTGATGGCGCTCGATCCGGGCGGCCAAACGGTGGACAGCGCGGCCTTCGCCCGCCGTATCGCGGCGTGGCGCGACGGTGGCGTGCGCGAACTCGGTTTCGTCATCGGCGGCGCCGACGGGCTGGACCCAGCGGTGCTTGAACGGGCCGACGCCCGCCTGTCTCTGGGCGCCATGACCTGGCCGCACCTGCTGGTCCGGGCCGTGATCGCCGAACAGCTCTGGCGCGCCGCCAGCCTGCTCGCCGGGCACCCCTATCACCGTTGATTTACCGCCGAACGCTATCAAGGGGCCCGAATCCCTTGGTATAAAGGCGTCGATATGACCCGCCCGTCCGACCGACCCCGTCCCGTCGTCCTGTGCGTGCTGGACGGTTGGGGCGAGGACGCCGCGCCCGGCCAGAACGCCATCCGCGACGCTGCCAAGCCGACCTGGGATCGCCTGGTCGCCACGTGCCCGACGGCGCGGCTGGACGCCTCCGAGCATCATGTCGGCTTGCCCGAAGGCCAGATGGGCAACTCCGAGGTCGGCCACATGAACCTGGGCGCCGGTCGGGTAGTCATGCAGGACCTGCCGCGCATCGACCGGGCGATCGCCGACGGTTCGCTGGCGCGGCACCCGGCGCTGGCCGCCCTGGTCGCCAGTTTTAAGGCCAACGGCGGCGCGTGCCACGTGATGGGCCTGGTCTCGCCGGGCGGCGTGCACAGCCACCAGGCCCACGTGGCGGCGCTCGCGCGCATCATCGCCACGGGCGGCGTGCCCGTGCGCGTCCACGCCTTCCTCGACGGCCGCGACACGCCACCGCGCAGCGCCGGGCCGTACCTGGAGGCGCTGGAGGCCGACTTGGCCGGGACCAGTGCCGCCATCGCCACGGTCACGGGGCGCTACTGGGCCATGGACCGCGACAAGCGCTGGGACAGGGTCGAGCGCGCCTACCGCCTGCTGCTCGACGGCGAGGGCGCGCACGCGCCGGACGCGGCCGCCGCCCTGGCCTCGGCTTACGGGCGCGGCGAGAACGACGAGTTCGTGGCGCCCACGGCCGTCGGCGCCTATCGCGGCATGGCCGACGGCGACGGGCTGGTCATGGCCAACTTCCGCGCCGACCGCGCGCGCCAGACGCTCGACGCCCTGCTCGACCCAGGCTTCGACGGCTTCGCCCGGCACCGCGTGGCGCGCTTCGCCACGGCCATCGGCATGGTCGAATACTCCAACGGTCTCAACCGTTTCCTGACCACCCTGTCCCCCCCCGTCGACCTGTCGCGGACCTATGGCGAGGTGATCGCCGAAGCCGGCTTGCGCCAGCTGCGCATCGCCGAAACCGAGAAATACGCCCACGTCACCTTCTTCTTCAGCGGCGGCCGCGACGAGCTCTTCGCCGGCGAGGAGCGCATCCTGGTGCCCTCGCCCAAGGTCGCGACCTACGACCTGGCGCCCGCCATGGCCGCCGTCGAGGTCACCGACCGCCTGGTCGAGGCGATCGCCGGCGGCCGGTTCGACGCGATCGTCGTCAATTTCGCCAACGCCGACATGGTCGGTCACACGGGCATCCACGACGCCGCGGTCAAGGCCATCGAGGCGATCGACGTCTGTCTCGGCCGGCTGGTCCAGGCAATCGAGGACGCCGGGGGCGCGCTGCTGATCACCGCCGATCACGGCAACGCCGAACAGATGTTCGATGAAGCGACGGCGCAACCGCACACGGCGCACACGTCCAACCGCGTGCCCGTGGTGCTGGTCGGCGGGCCCGCCGGTGCCACCCTGCACGACGGCCGTCTGGCCGACGTGGCGCCGACGCTCCTTGACCTGCTGGGCCTGCCCAAGCCGGCGGCGATGACGGGACGGACCCTGATCGAGACGCGCAGCGCCGCGCGTCGCGCCCATGGCTGACGCGCGCGCCGCGCTGGCCGCCGCCGCGCTGGCGACCGTGCTGGCGGCAGGTGCCGCGCGCGCCGAGGATGCCACCACCGCGGTCGATCGCCTGACCGAGGTGGAGCAGCGCATCGAGGCGGCGCGCGAGGACGCGGCGCTCGACGCGCGCCTGGCCGAACTCGGGCACGAGCGCATCGCCGCCGCCGCCGACGTGCAGCGCCACGAAGCGGCGCTGACCGCCATCGAGGACCGCTTGGCCGATCTGGAGGCGCGGGCCGCCGCGGCCAGCGCGGCGCTACAGGCCCAGCAAGGCTCGACGGTCCGGATCGCCGCCGCGTTGGTCCGGCTCGCGCGCCAACCGCCCGAGGCGCTGCTGGCCATGCCCGGGCAGGTGGCGGGCGTGCGCCACAGTGGCCTCTTGCTGGCGGCCCTGGTGCCCACCATCGAGGAGCGCGCGGCCGACCTGGGCCAAGCGCTGGAAGCCACGGCCGCCTTGCGGCGCGACCTGGCGGCGGAGCGCGACGCCCGCGCCCAGGCGGCCGTGGAACTGGAGGAGCGGCGCGCCGTCGTGGCCGCCCTGGCCCAGGCCCTGAGCCTGCCCGTGGCCGGCGCGATCACGCGCGGCTTCGGCGAACCGGTGGGCGACGGCACGCGCAGCCGTGGCCTGGTGATCGGCGCGCGCGAGGCGGCGCAGGTGGTGGCGCCCTCGGTTGGGACGGTGGTTTACGCCGGCGCCTTCCAGGACCTGGGGCAACTCTTGATCCTGGCGCACGGCGAAGAATATTATTCGGCTCTTGCGGGTTTCGCCCGGATTGACGTGGTCGTCGGCCAGGCCGTGACCGGCGGAGAACCAGTCGGAATCGTGGGCGCCGACGCGGGCGGCACAACCAGCCTGTACGTCGAGCTTCGGCGCCATGGCGAGCCGGTCGATCCGCTGCCGTGGCTGCGGACGGCCTTCAGCGAGGACATCAGATAATGCAGATCATGCGTCTTGCAGCGGCGGCCAGCCTGGCCGCGGCCCTGTGCGTCACGGCGACGAACCCGCTGTGGGCGGCGAGCAACGAGACCTACCGGCAGCTCAACCTGTTTGGCGAAGTCTTCGAGCGCGTGCGCGCCGACTATGTCGAGGAGGTCACCGACAGCCAGATCATCGAGGCGGCGATCAACGGCATGCTGAGCGCGCTGGACCCGCATTCCAGCTACCTCAACCCCGAGAGCTTCGAGGAGATGAGCATCCAGACCAAGGGCGAGTTCGGCGGCCTGGGCATCGAGGTGATCATGGAGAACGGCCTGATCAAGGTGGTGTCGCCCATCGACGACACGCCGGCCTTCCGCGCCGGGCTGCAGGCCGGTGACTTCATCACCCACCTGGACGGCGAGCCGGTGCTGGGTCTCACGCTGTCGGACGCTGTCAAGCGCATGCGCGGGCCCATCAACACCGACATCACGGTGACCGTGCTGCGCGTGGGCGTGGAGACGCCGTTCGACGTGGTGCTGACGCGCGCCGCGATCCAGATCCAGTCGGTACGCGCGCGCACCGAGGGCACCATCGGCTACGTGCGCATCACACAGTTCAGCGAACGCACCGAGACCGGCGTCAAGGAAGTGATCGACCGCTTCCGCAGCGAACTCGGCGATCGCCTGGAAGGCGTCGTGCTCGACCTGCGCAACAACCCCGGCGGCCTGCTGGACCAGGCGGTCGCCGTGTCGGACGCGTTCCTCGACGAGGGCGAGATCGTCTCGACCCGCGGCCGCCGGCCCGACAGCATCCAGCGCTACAACGCGCGGCCCGGTGACCTGGCCAACGGCCTGCCCATGGTCGTGATCATCAACAGCGGCTCGGCCTCGGCGTCCGAGATCGTCGCCGGGGCGTTGCAGGACCACCACCGCGCAATCGTGCTCGGCACCCGCTCGTTCGGCAAGGGCTCGGTCCAGACCATCATCCCGCTGGGCTCCAGCGGCGCGATCCGCCTGACGACCGCGCGCTACTACACGCCGGCGGGGCGCTCGATCCAGGCGCTGGGCATCGACCCGGACATCCGTGTCGAGACCGCGCGCATTGAGGTGGTCGACGAGGGCGAGCGGCACGAGGCCGACCTGCGCAACGTGCTGACCAACCCGCAGAACGGCGAGCCCGAGGACGGCACCACCGAGGATGGCGCCGCTTCGGCCGACGCCGAGGCCGGAACGCCGGATGTCGGGCTGGAGGACTACCAGCTCGCTCGGGCGCTCGACCTGTTGCGCGGCATCGCGTTCTACCGGGCGCCGCTCGCCGTCAACTGACAGGACCGGCGGGGGCGCGGGCCGCGCCGATGGACCCGAGCACCCTGCCCTACCGGCCGTGCGTCGGGTTGCTGCTGTTCAACCCCGCCGGGCTGGTATTCGTGGGCGAGCGCGCCGACATGCGCGGCGCCTGGCAGATGCCCCAGGGCGGCATCGACCGCGGCGAGGCGCCGGCCGAGGCCGCGTGGCGCGAACTGCGCGAGGAGGTCGGCACGGACCGGGCCGCGATCGTGGCCGAGACCGCCGGCTGGCACGCCTACGACCTGCCCGTTCACATGGTCGGCCGGGTGTGGCGCGGGCGCTACCGCGGCCAGCGCCAGAAATGGTTCGCGCTGCGCTTCCTGGGCGAGGATCGCGACATCGACCTGGACGCCACGGGGCACCCCGAGTTCATCGCCTGGCGCTGGGTGGCGCCGATCGACCTGCCGCGCCTGACGGTGCCGTTCAAGCGCACCGTCTACGACGCGGTGCTCGCCGAGCTGGCACCGGCCATCGAGGCGGCGACCAGGGGCTAGCGCGGGCCTTACCTCCCTGTCGCGCTCGCCGTGCGGTAGGGTGCGTCGTCCGTCGGGCGTCCTCCGGGGACCGGACCGCTTGATGGCGGAAGGCCGCCGGGCAGCCGCCGACGTCCCAGAGGAACCAGCGAGGAACGCAGCCGCCATGTCACCGTCTCTCCTGGACAGCGTGTTCACGCCGGAGCTGCTCTGCCGCCTTGCCGCACCCACCGAAGACGGCACCAGACTGCCCAACGTCTGCTACACCAGCGACGCCTGACTGGCCCTGGAGCGCGAACGCGTCTTCGCGCGCACCTGGACGCTGGTGAGCTTCTGCCACGACATCCCGCGCCCCGGCGACGCCTGCCCCGTCGACGTGGGCGGCGGCGTGCCTCTGGCGCTCGTGCGCGATGACAACGGCGACGTGCGGGTGTTCCACAACGTGTGCCGGCATCGCGGCGCGGTCGTCGTGGCCGAACCCTGCAGCGGCCAGAAAGTGCTGACATGCCCGTACCACGGCTGGTCCTACGGCATCGACGGACGCCTGCGTATGCGGCCCCACTTCCGCGGGGCTGGGCGCCATGACGTGACCCACGACGGCAACGCCGCGCCCGGGCTGGTCCCGGTCCGCGCCGCCGTCTAACACGACCGGATCTTCGTCGATCTGTCCAGCAAGGCGCCCGATTTCGCCAGCCACTGGGCTCCCTTCGCCAAGCGCACGGCGGCGTACGACTTCTCGGCCCTGCGCTTCGCCAAGACCCTCACGTTCGACGTGAAGGGCAACTGGAAGCTGATCCACCAGAACTTCTTCGACGCCTATCACGTGCCTTCGATCCACCCGCGGCTCGAGGAATTCTCGCCGCTGGAGCTGCAAGAGCCGATCCAGTGCGCGGGCTCCTGGATCGCCGGAACCAATCGCGTCCAGGAGCTGCAGGGCGGCCGTGGCCGTGGGCATGCCCTACTACCCGGGGCTTGACGAGGCGGGCATGCGGACGACCTGGTTCTTTCATCTGTTTCCGGCGGCCTGCTTCCAGACCTGGGCCGACCAGTTCGGCGTCTTCCAGCTTCACGCCGCGGCGCCCGACCGCACCATCGAGCACATCCATCTCTACTTCGTCGGCAACGCGGCCACCGATCCCACCCACGCGGCGAACCGCCAGGCCGTCTACGACATGTGGGACGAGCTCAACACCGAGGACTTCAAGATCGTCGAGAACATGCAGCGGGCGCGCAGCTCGCCGGCCTTCGACGGTGGCGTGCTGTCGCCCTTCTGGGACCCCGCCACCCAGACGTTCGCTCGGCTGCTGGCCGAGACGGTGACGGCGTAGCCCGCGACGGCGTTGACGACCGCGCGATCACACGGCACCACTGGGCGCGCGGGCCGACGCGGCTCGGGCCCACAACGCAGCCGACACACGAGGAGAGGCATGGACTACCGCGACGACGTCTACTTCAACGCCGAGACCGAGCGCGAGCTGCCCTTCACGGCGGGGGAATTCGCCGGCCGCCTGACGCGCGTGCGCAAGGCCATGGCGGCGGCGGGCATCGACTGCCTGTTTCTCACGTCGCCCGAAAGCATGTACTGGATCTCGGGCTACCGCTGCATGTGGTACCAGACCGAGAGCCCGATCGAATGGGCGGCGACGAACGGCATCGCCGTTCATGTCGACCACGACCGCTACATCCACTTCGAGACCGAGCGCGAGGCGGTGCTGACGCGCATCTTCACGGTCGACACGGACACCCGGTACTTCCCCAAGACGAGCTACCGCGAGGGCACGAGCTACATCGCCGAGCAACTCAAGGCCGAGGGCTGGCTGAACGGCAACATCGGCATCGAGACGCACGCCATGCGCCCGAACCGCGCCGTTTCGGACCGCTTTCAGGCGGCCTTCGAGGCGGCCGGCGCCAAGGTCGTCGACGGCAGCATGATCCTGCGCGAGGTGCGTTGGGTGAAGTCGGACGCCGAGATGGCGGTCCTGAAGGAAAGCGCGCGCATCGCGACCATCGGCTTGAAGCGCGCCCGCGAGGTGCTGCGACCAGGGATCATGGAGCTCGAGGTCCAGGGCGAGATCACGCTCGCCATGGCGAAGGCGGGCGGCGAAATGCAGGCGCAGCTCATGCCGGTCATCTCGGGCAGGAAGTCGCTCGCCACACACGCCTACACCACGCGGCGCACGATCAAGGCGGGCGACATTGTCTGCATCGACGTGTGCGGCGTGCACAACCGCTACCACGTCAACGCGGCGCGCACCTTCAGCGTCGGCGAGCCGGCGCACGACGTGAAGGACGTGACCGACCGCGCGGCCGCCGTGATGGACGTGGTGAAATCCTGCCTGCGGCCCAACCTGCCGGTGCGCGAACTCAACGACAAGGTCAAGGCGCACTACGACCGGGAGGACCTCTGGTCGAGCCGTGGCTGGATCGGCGGCTACGAGATGGGCATCGGCTTCCCGAGCGATTGGGTCGGCAACTTCGTCTACGACCCGCTCGCCGCGAAGAACGCGGACCGCCTGTTCGAGCCCAACACCGCGGTCAATCACGAGATCCAGATCTTCATGCCGCGCCACGTGGGCCAGTTCTTCATGATCGAGTCCTTCCTCTTCGAGAAGGACAAGGTCACGCTCGCGACGCCGGAGATCCCCTACACGCTCAACGTGGTCGGGTAGAACGACGCCTGATCGGTCGGAGCCACCCCGGCCCGGCCTCGATGTCTATCCCTACCTGCCCAAAGCCGCAGTGGCGACGACCTCGGCCAGGAGCTACATGAGCCTGCTGTCGGGAGCCGGCGCGTGAGCGACACCCCGCAGGTGTTGCTTGCCCACCATCTCAAGACGCTCAAGCTGCCGACGTTCCTGCGCGAGTACGACAAGCTCGCCCGGGGTTGCGCCACAGACGGCGTCGATCACGTGCGCTATCTGCTGCGCCTCGCCGAGCTCGAGCTGATCGACCGCGAGCGCCGGATGACCTCGGTCTTGCAGAGGCCGTTGATCGTCTCGGCCAAGGCGTTGTCGTAGCTGTCGCCGACGCTGCCGACCGACGGCTCGATGCCGGCCTCGGCGAGACGCTCGGTATACTCGATCGACACGTATTGCACCCCGCGGTCGCGCGAGGCCGACGCGCTGGTGGTCGCGGGCGACGTCTTCTTCCATGTCGGCGTCGAGCAGGGCTGGTGGGAAGGGACCGCAGCCTGCTGCTGATTACTGCGCAGAGCGGGCGACAGGGACTGACGCGGCTGCATCACCTCGTGGGCGATCGGTCATCTGGCGCGAGCGCTGCCGCGACGCCCAGGAGGGAGCGGGCGTTCGTCTCGCGAAGCCACGAGATCGCGGGCGGCGCTTGCCGACCGGGCACGCCTGCCGCGCCCGAGACATGGACTCGCACCATGCAAACACACTCCATCCACGCGGGATGGATGGGCTGGCGGATGGGCCGGTCGCGCGGGTTTGCACGAATATCCAATCAGATCAACGCTTTGGATTGGAAATCTGGCGGCGCGGGTGAGTCGTGGGCAAGCAGCAAGTGCAGCCGGGGCCCAGCAGCCAGTCCAGTGGGCTGCAGGCTGGCTTGCCGGTCTCGGCGAAAACGATCACCGTATGGCGAGAGGAGCTTGATAGCTGCGCAACGCGGGCAAGGCGGGTTGCCGCGATGTCACCTTCAACCAGATGCACGTAGACCGTCACCGGGCGGGGACCTGCGGGCCAAGTAGTGCGACGTCGGCCTTTGTCACTGCGGCCACGGCCGAGGGGAACCGCAGGACAAAGCGGCGGCGGTCGGCAAGAGTGACGGTGACGACGGTTTCCAGATCGGGGCAGCCGGGTTCATGGCAGGCGAGCTCTGCGATGGCGATATGATCCTTTTCGCCCAGAGACATGAGGCCGGTGATCCAGCCTTTCAGCCGAGCCACGGCCTCGGCATCGGGGCGGGGGCGGCGGTTGAAGAGGCCCAGCATCAGCCCGCACCCAAGGGTGCCCAGAGGACCCCGCCCTGTTCGTCGGCCGCCAGCAGCCAGCCGGTCAGCGACGTGACTGCCAGCAGGGTGATCGGTGCTCCGGTCGGGCGCTTGACGGCGCGGGGTTCGGCGATTTGGTCGATCTCGGAGAAGATCACCGCGCCCGAAGAATAGCCCGCCAGCACCGCCTCATGCCCCGGCAGGGCGCAGATTGCGGTGACATAACCGCGCCCGCCCCAGGCCAGTTGCATCGGCCCGCGCCCCATTGGCCCCTGCGCCCCGTCAAAGGGCCAGAGGATCGCCTCATCCGCGCCCGTGGTGGCAAGCCAGGGCAGTCTCCCTGCCCAGGTCCATCCTTTCACCTTGGTCGGATAGCCGGACATCCGCAGGTCGGCTTTGTCGCGCAGCCGCCAGCCGTGCAGCGCGTTTTCCTGCATCCGGGTCATGACGAAGCGGTCATCGGGGCTGAAGCTGACAGCGGTGTGGCTGCCTGCCCATTTCAGGGTGGCGGGCTTCCAGCCGCGTTTCTCGCGCGCCCAGATCGTGACGCCGCCGTAATGCGCGACCGCCAGCCGCCCGCCCTTGCGGTCGAAGGCGAGGCCACCGACCGTCGAAGGGGCTGCGAGCCGTTCCTGGCGGGGGCCGTCCCAGAGAAACACCTCGCGCCCGACCGAACAGGCAAAGACCCCGCCCACGCCCGCCGCGATATGGTCCACCCATTTGCGGGGGTGGTTTGCAATCTCTGTCACGCCCTCGGGACCGACGCGGCAGAAACGGCCATCGTCGCCGCCGGTCAGGAACGTCCCCGACGCTTCCGCCACCATCGACAGGATCGCACCCTTGTGGACGGGCAAAGCCTCGTGGTCCGCGCCGGGCCGAAAGACGCGCACATGCCCGTCGCCCCAAGCGGTGAAGGCGATATCGCCCACCGTCGCCACCGCCACCGGCACAGCATCGAAGTCATACCTGCGCCCACCCATTTCGATGCGGGTGGGCGCCAAGGGATCTAGCCGCTCCAGCACTGGCATCAGGCGGCCTTGCAGGCAGCAAAGCCTTCGGCCAGCCCCATCTTATCAAGATCGCGGCCGATGAAGACCAGTTTCGAGGACCGGGCCTTGCCTGCGGGCCAAGGCCCCAAGGGCGAACCATCGGTCAGCATGTGGACGGCGTGGACGACAAACCGCTCCTCCTGCCCCGCAAAGTCCAGAATGCCCTTCGACCGCAGGATATCCTGCCCGCGTTCGCGCAACAGCTTGCCAAACCAGGCCTGGAACTTCTTCTCGTCCAGCGGCGCGTCGGAGGAAAGGGAGACCGAGGTGATGTCCTCCTCATGCTCGTGCGTGTGGTCTTCGTCGAGAAAATCCGGCTCGATCTCCAGCACGCGCTCCAGGCTGAAGGCGTCAAGCCCCAGCACCTGATCCAGCGCCACGCCACACTTCTCGGTCTTGACGATCTTCGCATAGGGATTGATCGACTTGATCCGCGCCTCGGCGGTGGCCAGCGCTGCAGCGTCCACCAGATCGACCTTGTTCAGGAGGATGATGTCGGCAAAGGCGATCTGCTCGGCCGCCTCATGCGCCTCATCAAGATGGGTGGAGAGGTTCACTGCATCGACCACCGTTACGATGGCATCAAGGCGGGTCTTTTCGGCCACGTCCTGATCGACATAGAAGGTCTGCGCGACTGGGGCGGGGTCGGCCATGCCAGTCGTTTCGATCAGGATGCCGTCGAAGTCCTTGCGCTTCATCAGGCCTGCCAGAATGCGGATCAGATCGCCCCGCACGGTGCAGCAGATGCAGCCGTTGTTCATCTCGAAGATCTCTTCGTCGGCGTCGATGACCAGCTCGTTGTCGATCCCGGTTTCGCCGAATTCGTTGATGATGACGGCGTATTTCTTGCCATGCGGCTCGGTCAGGATGCGGTTCAGCAGCGTGGTCTTTCCGGCACCAAGAAAGCCGGTCAGCACGGTCACGGGTGTTTGGGCGTTCATGGGGTTACCTCAGTTGGTCAGTGCAGCGGTCAGCTGCGACAGGTTGTGGCGCATCATGGCCAGATAGGTGGCGGCGGGGCCTTCAGGACCGGACAGCGCGTCGGAATAGAGCGTGCCGCCAATGGCCGCGCCGGTCTCGGTGGCGATCTGGTCGAGCAAGCGGCGGTCGGCGATGTTTTCGACAAAGACCGCCGCGATCCCGGCATCCCGGATCTGGGTAATCAGTGCGGCCACATCCTGTGCGCTGGCCTCTGCCTCTGTCGAGACACCCTGCGGGGCGACGAAGGTCAGGCCGTAGTCGGCGGCGAAATAGCCAAAGGCATCATGCGAGGTGACGACCGTGCGGTGATCTTTCGGCAGGGCGGCCACTGCGGCGCGGATTTCGGCATCCAGCGCGTCCAGCTCGGCCAGATAGGCGGCGGCATTGGCGGCATAGGTCTCGGCCCCCGCGGGGTCGGCGGCGGCCAGCCCGCGTTCGATGTTGCCGACATAGAGCGCGACATTGGTCACGCTTTGCCAGGCATGCGGATCGAAGGCCCCATGATCGTGGCCCTCATGCCCAGCCTCCTCCTCGGCGTGGTCGTGGTCATGGTCGTGGTCATGCCCTTCTTCCTCGGCGTGTTCCTCTTCGCCAAAGGCGATGGGCGTTACGCCATCCGCTGCCGTAATCAGCGCAGCATTGGTGCCCGAAGCCTCGATCAGCCGGTCCATCCAGCCTTCGAACCCCAGCCCGTTGGCCACAATGACCTGCGCCCCCGCAATGGCCTGCGCATCGGCGGGCGCGGGCTGGAACACATGGGCGTCACCGTCCGGGCCGACCAGTGTGGTCACTGCGACCCGGTCACCGCCGACATTCGCAAAGATGTCGCCGAGGATCGAAAAGGTCGCGATGACGCGCAGCTTGTCTTCGGCCAATGCCGGAGCGGCAAAGGCCAATGCGGCGGCGGAGGCGAGCAGGAGGCGGCGGGTGATCATGGTTGTATCCTTTCAGGCTTCAAGATGGGCGCGCGGCCAATAGCGGGCGGCAAGGCTGCCCGAGGGACCGAAGGCGAGCGACAGGAGGTAAAGGGTTCCGGCAGCGAGGATGATCGCGGGGCCGGACGGGAGCCCTGCGTGGTAAGAGGCCAGCAGGCCCGCAACGTTGGAGACGGCAGCAACCGTGGCGGCGACCGCCAGCATCCCGCCGATGGAAGTGGCCCAGAACCGGGCGGCGGCGGCGGGCAGGATCATGATCCCCACCGCCATCAGCGTGCCAAGTGCCTGAAACCCTGCAACAAGGTTCAGGACGACAAGGCCGAGGAAGAGGAAATGCACCGGTCCGCTCCACCGGCTGACGGACGCCAGAAAGCGCGGATCGGCGCATTCCAGCACCAGCGGGCGGAAGACGAGCGCCAGCGTGACCAGTGTGAAGGTGGTGATCGCGCACAGCAGCGTCAGTGCCGCATTGTCCAGCGCCAGCACCGTGCCGAACAGCACATGCATCAGGTCGACGTTCGACCCCTTGAGCGAGACGAGCAGCACGCCCAAGGCCAGCGAGATCAGATAGAACGCCGCCAGTGAGGCATCCTCGCGTAGCGCGGTAAAGCGGGCGACAGCCCCGGTCAGGATGGCGACGACTAGCCCCGCCACCACCCCGCCGATGGTCATGGCCCCAAGGTTCAGCCCGGCCACCAGATAGCCCACCGCCGCCCCGGGCAGGATCGCATGGGCCATGGCATCGCCCGTCAAGCTCATCCGGCGCAGGAGAAGGAACACGCCCACCGGCGTCGCCCCCAGCGAGATCGCAAGGCACCCCAGAAGCGCCCGCTGCATGAAGGCAAAGTCGGCGAAGGGGTCCACCAGCCAGCTCATGCGGCCCCCTTCACGCAAACATTTGCTCTGTCATCGAAGGCCTCGGACATCTGGCGGGCACGGAAGAGGTTTTCCGCGGTCAGGACCGTGCCGGTCGCCCCATGCGCGACCTTCTCGCGGGCGAGCAGCAGGGTTTCGGGAAAATGCCGGCGCACCGCCTCGATGTCATGCAGAACGGCGAGCACGGTGCGCCCCTCGCCATGCCAGAGCTGAACGACCGCCAGCAGATCGGCGGCGGTCTTGGTGTCGAGCGCGGTGAAGGGTTCGTCCAGCAGGATCAGCTCGGCGTCCTGCAACAGAAGCCGCGCGAACATCACGCGCTGCACCTGCCCCCCGGACAGGGCCGAGATCGGGCGGCGCGCAAACCCCGTCAGGCCCACGGCCGCCAGCGCTTCAGCTACCCGTGCGGCATCCTTGCCGCCGACCCGACCAAAAGCACCGACGCGATGCCACAGCCCCATGGCCACAAAGGCCCCGACAGCGATCGGAAAGCTCCGGTCCACTTCCGACAGTTGCGGCAGATAGGCCAGCCGCGCCACACCCCGGTCGATCCGGCCCTCCAGTGGAACGAGCTCGCCGGTCAGGCCCTTCAAGAGCGTGGATTTCCCCGCACCATTCGGCCCGACCACGGCAGTCAGGCTGCCCGGTGCCAGGTCCAGATCAAGGTGATGCACCGCTGGATGGCGGTCATAGCCCAGTGTCAGATCACGGATGCGCAAAGCCATGTCAGCCCACCACCAGCCAGAGGCCAGCCCACAGGGTGGCAGAGAGGCCAAGGACCAGCGTCAGCCGTAGGACCACGCCGGACAGGAGGAGGTCCTTCATGCCCGGCCCCCCGTGCAATCGCCGCAGCGGCCATGCACCTCGATGGTCTGGCGCGCCTCGGCAAATCCTTCGGCGGCGAGGCGCTGATGCAGGCTTTCAAACAGGCTCGGCGCCTCTACACTTCGAACGGACCCGCAATCGTCGCAGATCGCCACCACCCCCGGCACGGGCGAGGTGACCACGGCCCAGGCGCGCAGCGTTTCGATCCGTTGCACAACACCGGCCTCTTCCAGCCCTTTCAGGGCGCGATAGACCGTGGGTGGGGCCACTGCACCACCCTTGCGCTGCATCCGGCCAAGCAGCTGATAGGCCGTCATCGGACCATTCGCCCCTCGCAAGAGGGCCAGCACTTCGGTCTCGTTCGGGGTCAAAGCTGTGCCCATGTCTGCCTCACAAAATCGTCGGGTTCGGCGCATCGCCGTAGACCGCGACGGGGTCGAACCGGCGTTCGGCCTCGGTGAACCGCAGCGGTCCACCCGCAGCGGGGCCAAATGGCACCTCGCGGTAGAAGCAGGAACGGTAGCCGACGTGGCAAGACGCGCCCACCCCTGCGACGGACACCGCTAGCCAAATCGCATCCTGATCGTCGTCGATCCGCATCCTGACAACGGTCTGCGTCAGGCCCGAGGTCGCGCCCTTCTGCCAGACCGCCTGCCTTGTGCGGCTGAAGTAATGCGCCTTGCCCGTCTGAATCGTCAGTCGTAGCGCCTGATCGTTCATCCAGCCCAACATCAGCACCGTGCCGTCCGCGGCATCGGTCGTGACGCAGGGCAAAAGGCCATCCGCCGGAAAGCGCGGAGCGAGGGCCAGCCCTTCCTCGACATCGAGGACTGACAGGCGCAGGGCGAAGGTAACGGTCATTGCGGCTTGCTTTCAGGGGGACGATGGCAAATATACGTTATAGTATAACACAGAACAAGCCGATGATGTCCCGTATCCCCCTGACCCTGATCACCGGCTACCTTGGTGCCGGAAAGACCACGCTTCTCAATGCGCTCCTGTGCGATGCCTCGGCAGGCCGCATCGCCGTTGTCGTCAACGAGTTTGGCGACGTGGGCCTTGACCACGACCTGATCGTCGAGACGACCGAGGAGACGGTGCTCCTCTCCTCCGGCTGCATGTGCTGCACGGTGCGCGGCGATCTGGTGCAGGCGCTGGAGGGCCTGTTCGAGAAGCGCAGTTCCGGGAAGCTGGACTTCGACCGCATCGTCATCGAGACGACAGGCCTCGCCGATCCCGCGCCGATCCTGCATACGCTGATCGTGACACCCGGCCTTGGCGCCGCGCTGCGGTTGGATGGGGTGGTCACGGTCTGCGATGCCTTAAACGGCCCTGCCACGCTCGATGCCGGGTTTGAAAGTGTTCAGCAGGTCGCGATGGCGGATGTTCTGGTGCTGTCCAAGACCGACCTCGTGACGCCATCGCAGGCCGAGCGGTTGCGCGCCCGGCTGGCGGCTCTTGCCCCCGGCGCGCGGATTGTCACCGCGACACGCGGGGCTGTGCCCGTTGCCGAACTCTTCGGCCATGGGGCCCCCGACATGAACGGCGCGCTGCCAGAGGCCGAGGCTTGGGTAAACGCCCCGGCCTATGCACTTTCATCCTTGCCGCTTCCGCCCTTAGCAAACCCGCCTGCCCCCTTTGCCACCGGCCCGACCCATGGCCTCTTCGGGTTGGCCCCGGCGCCGAGGTCTAGCCTGATGACCGCGATCGCCCCGGAGGCCCACCATGATGACCGCATCGCCTCGGTCTCGATGGTCTTCGGTGACCCGATCCATCCGATGATGCTGGACATCTGGATGGAAACCCTTATCGCCGCCCGCGGCCCCGACATCTTGCGCCTGAAGGCGGTGATCTGGGCCGACGGCTTCGACACGCCCTTCGTCATCCACGGCGTCCAGCACATCATCGACCCACCCATCCGCCTGGCCCGCTGGACGGGAGAAGACCGCCGAAGCCGCGTCGTCATCATCGGCCGCGATCTGCCGCGCGAGGCTTTGCTGGAAAGCCTTGAAGTGCTGAAAACGCGGCCGATGGTGCATTCGCAACCGGCCTGAGGAGAACGTCCGCTTCAGTTGATACCTGCGACCAAGAATGAAAATGCGAACGACCGCTGTCCGCCCGTTGCGACCTAGGGCCAGAAGCCTGACCCAGCGCTGAATTTCGTGCCACCCCGCACGACTACGCCGCCTTCGGGTGTCTCTGTTCGCACCGAGAGCGGACAATCTCGCTGCAACTGCGGCGCAATTCGATTTCGCCAACTTACTGAAAATGCTTTACTTTTTGAATCCGTCTCGATTTGGGTGAAGGGCGGATGGAAAGAGACGCGGCGCATTCAGAGACCGATTTCCGCCGGAGCGCCAGTCTCCGAAAGTCGGATGGCCTCGCTAAACCCCTTTGAAACAAAAAGAAAAAAGGCCCTGCGGGGAACCTCATTTCGGGTTTGCGATGTGCAAGTGGCGGAGGG
>VGDP01000054.1 GCA_016869675.1 Alphaproteobacteria bacterium
AACAGCGGCTACATGATCGACCATTCGAAGTTCGTGATCTCGTAGCGACGTAAAGGCACCCTCGGTCCTCCTCCAAGACCTTGGATCACCCTTCGCCAACTTTGTGAATCCCCTTTATGAGTTCATGACCTAGACAGCGACGGCGCGGCCGCCGGCTTGCTCGATGGCCCGCACGACCGAGGAGGCCGCGCCATGGTCCAGGTCGAAGGCCGCGATCGCCGGCAGGGAGACCAAGCGTGCCGTCACGTCAGCTGGCCGCACGGCCAGCACCGCGGCGACGGCGCCCGCGATGGACTCGCGCCGGCCGCCGGTGGCCAGGACGACCACGCTGATGGACGGCACCGCCAGATCGTGCTCGACGACGTTGCGCCCCGCCTCGTCGCCAACCCAGGCGATCGAGGCAAGTTCTTCCGAGCCCGGGCGACCTTCGAGGCCGACGGATCGGGGTTCCGGGTCATCGCGTTCACACCGCGCGAGAAGTTCAACCTTCAGAAGGTGCGCGTGTTCTGAGCCGCTCGAGCCTCGGCCCGAGCTGGGTCAAGGCGACGCCCGCGATCACCACAAGGCCGCCGATCAGTTCGAGCCCGCGCGGCACGGTACCGGTGGCCCAGGCGGTGGCGACCGCGACGACCGGCACCAGGTTGCCGTAGGCGGCGCCGACCGTGACACCCAGGCGCGCGACGCCGCTCAGCCACAGCATCACGGCAACGGCGGTGGACGACACGGCGACCACGAGCATGAGGCCGAGCGATTCGACCCCCGTGTCGATGCGCAGGGGGCTGACACCCAGCGCGCCCAGAACCAGCGCCGCGACGATCAGCATCACGGCGCCCACGCCGTAGGTCATCGCGGTGGCCACGGTCTGCGGCACGTGCCCGAGCCACTCGCCGAAGCGCATCGAGTACCACATCCACGAGACCGAGGCGGCGAACACCAGGAGTTCGCCGCCGCGCAGGTCGTCCCATCCCTCGCCGTGCGCCAGTGCCACGCATAGGCCACCGGCCACGGCCAGCGCCGCCGCGACACCGACGATCGGCGCGATGCGTCGGCCATAGAGGGTGCGCCCCAGCACTGCGGCGCTGATCGGCCCTGTCGTGGCGACGATCGACGCCGAGATCGGCCCTGAATGGGCGATGCCGAGCGTCATGAACAGGTTGAAGCCCGCGACTCCCACGACTCCCAGCAGCACGATCCGCCGCCACGGCAGCGGCGTCGCCAGCGGGCGCGGGCTTCGGCGCATGCTTGCCATGATCGCCAATACCGCCGCGCCCAGCGCGGCGCGACCCGCCGCGTTGCTGTAGGGGTCCCAGGTCTCGAGCAGGTGGGCCAACAGCGGGAAGAACGACCCCCAGATGGCGATCGAACCGATCAGGCACAGATTGGCGCGCATGGCGCCGCGCGCGCCCTCCGGTTCCGCCATGGGGTCAGGCCGCGCGGATCCAGACCGCGCTGTCGTGGAACACCGCGCCGCCGTTGGGCGGGCCGGCGTCGGCGCCGACCAGAATGTTGACCGGCAGCCCCTCCTCGAAATCGGTGGCGGGCCAGATGCCCTCGACGACCACCACGCCGCGCGGCTGACCCGGCTCCAGACGCGCTGGCACGACCACACTGCCGCGCCGGTTGCCCAGGCGCACGCGCGTTCCCTCAGCGAAGCCGAGGGCCGTGGCGTCATCGGGATGGATCGCGGCGCTCGGCCGGCCCTCGCGCTGCCGGCTGGTCGGTGTCTCGCTGAACGTCGAGTTGAGGAACTGCCGCGCCGGCGGGGTGATCAGGCGGAACGGGTGTTCGTCATCCGCCCGCTCGACGGTCGGGTGATAGTCCGGCAGGGCCGGCAGCCCCGCATGGTCGGGGCCGACGCGCGACCAGTCGGGACGGAAGTGGAACCGCCCATCGGGCGTGCCAAACCCGCCGAGGAAATGCGCCGTGGCGAAATCCGGCGCGCAGTCGTACCAGCGCACCTGCTCGAGGACGGCGAGGCCCGGCAAGCCCGAAGCCAGGAGCGTCGCGTCGACGATCGCGCGAACGCTCATGGCGAAACCCGGATGCTTGGCCCCCAGCCGCTGGGCCAGCGCGCACAGCGCGTCGTGGTTCGACCGGCTTTCGGCATAGGGCTCCATCACCTTGGGCCCCCACTGCAGGTGGGTGTGGCCGCCGGACTGGTAGAGGTCGTCGTGCTCCAGGAACATGGTCGCCGGCAGCACGATGTCGGCGAAGCGCGCTGTGTCGGTCATGAACTGCTCGTGGACGCATACGAACAGGTCCTCGCGCGCCAGGCTGCACCGCACCAGGCCCGCCTCGGGCGCCACGGTCGCCGGATTGGTGTTCTGGATGAACAGCGCGTGCACCGGCGGGCCTTCGCCCAGATCGCGCCGGTCGCCGGCGAGCACGGGGCCGATGCGTGACATGTCGAGCCGCCGCGTGCGCCGGTCGACCGCGTCGAGCCCGTGGATCAGCGTCCGGTCGAGCTGGTAGACCGAGCGCGCGGAGTAGAGCGCGCCGCCGCCGCGGTGGCGCCAGGCGCCGGTCACCGCCGGCAGGCAACTCACGGCGTGCACGTTGACCGCGCCGTTGCGTGAGCGCGAGAAGCCGTAGCCCACGCGGATGTAGCTGCGCTTCGTGCGGCCGTAGAGCCGCGCGAAGTCGATGATCGTCGCCTCGTCCAGGCCGGTGATCGCGGCGGCCCAGGCAGGCGTCCGTTCGGCGACGTGGGCTTCCAGGGCCTCCGCGCCGTCGGCGTACGCGGCCAGGTACGCGCGGTCCGCGAAGCCTTCGCGGAACAGCACGTGCATCACCGCGCAGGCGAGCGCACCGTCGGTGCCCGGGCGCACCATCAGATGGATGTCGGCGACCTCGGCGGATGTGTTGCGGCACGGGTCGATCACGACTAACTTAGCGCCGCGCGACCGGCGCGCGCGCGTCACGTGGGTCATGACGTTGACCTGGGTGCCGACCACGTTGCTGCCCCACGCGACGATCAGGTCGGAGTCCGCCATCTCGCGGCTATCCGTGCCCCAGAACGCGCCAACCCCCGCCAGCCAGCCAGAATCGCAGAGCGTCGTGCAGATCGTCGACTTCTGCCGCGAATAGCCCATGACATGGCGCAAGCGGTCGATGCCGTCGCGCTGCACCAGGCCCATGGTACCGGCGTAGAAGTAGGGCCACACCGCCTCGGCGCCGTGGCGCACCGCCGTGGACGCAAGCGCCTCGGCCACCGCATCGAGCGCGTCGTCCCAGCCGATCGGCTCGAAGCGCCCCTCGCCCTTGGCCCCGACGCGCCGCAGGGGCCGCGTCAGGCGATCCGGGTGGTGGATGCGCTCGGCGTAGCGGGCGACCTTCGCGCACACGACACCGGCCGTGTAGCCGTGGCTGCGGGCGCCGTGAATCCGGCGCACACGCCCGTCCTCGTCCCGGTCGACCTCGACGGCGCAGACGCTCGGGCAATCGTGCGGACACACCGAATAGGCGACGCCATCGGCCACGGTCGTTCTCCGATTGGAAGGCGACGACCTTAGCCTCCGGCCCGGCCCGGCGTCGAGCCATGGGCTTGACCCTCGGCGGCCATCCGATAGCGTGGCGTGAGCATTCGGGGGAACAGGGTGAGCCAGCGCAGCGCGACGGTACGGTTTTGGGGAGTGCGCGATCATATTGCTGTGCCCGGGCCGGAGACCGCCGTCTACGGCGGCAACACGCCGTGCGTCGAGGTCCGGGTGGATGACGCCCTGCTGATCTTCGACAGCGGCACGGGCATCCGGCTGCTTGGGCGCGCCCTGGTGCGCAACGGCGTCGCGTTCGGTGATCTGTTCTTCGCGCACACCCAGTTCGACCGCATCTCGGGCCTGCCCTTCTTTGGCGCCGCCTTCATGCCGGGCAACGCGTTCCGCCTGTGGGCGGGCCGGCCGCCCGGCGGCCCGGGCATCGAGGACGTGCTGCGCCAACTCATGACCGACCCAATCTTCCCCGTGCCGCTCAAGGTCATGCGTGCCAAGCTGGAGTTCCACGACTTCGCGGCCGGCGCGACGCTTGCGCCACGGCCGGGAATTGTGGTGCGGACCCAGGGCTTCAACGGCGAGACGCGGCCCGTTACTGGCTATCGCGTCGATCACGCCGGCACCAGCGTCTGCTACGTCACTGACGTCAACCCGTCGTACAGCCCTAACGAGCCGGCTTTGGCCGCGCTGATCGCCGACGCGACCCTGGTGGTGATCGGCTTCGAGTCGGAAACGTCGACGGACGCTGACGCCGCCTGGCAGTGGGCCGCCGAGCGGTGCGCCCGCGCGCACGTGGGCACCATGGTGCTGACCAATCACGCGCACGGGCTCGACGACGCGCGGCTCGACGGCATCGCGGCGCGCTTGGCCGAACGGCACATCGGCGCCCTGGTCGCCCGCGAGGGCATGGCGCTGCACGTCTGACCGACGTTGCGGGTCTCAGGGTTCCGCTTGCGAGGTCTCGGGCGAGGTTTCCCGACCCGGCTTGATGACGACGGAGATCGCGCGCACTGATCCATCGCCGCCGTTCGTCGGGTAACAGTCATCCGGGCACGCCGACACGACGACCAGGACGGGGCATAGCACCTTGAGCGTGACGGTCCCGCCGGGAACGTAGGGCGGACGGCGGAACTCGATCGCGCCACTCTCGCGTACGACCGCGCGCATGAACAGGTTCCAGGGTTGCGGCAGCAGATGCCGGGGCCAGCCGAGGTCCGCAACGTTGCGAAAGAAGTTCGACGCGCAGTTCGCGTGGCCAGCGTCGCGGCCGAAGCGGACGTACATGGTCGGGTTGCAAGCAGCGATCAGCGTGTCATGCTGGCCGCCGGCAGTGTCTGACACATAGTACAAAAAGGGAACATAGTGATTTCAAATCAAGATATCACCATGTTCGAAGTATATTTCGCCTATTACTTTCCAACAGTGCTCCATGGAAAAATATTCATACGTATATGTTAGGGAAATACACCAAAGATCGATAACCTGCGTGCCGCTGCCATTGATGATGCAGATCACATCCCTCGTACTCAGGCGAAAGGACGACCCCTCCGCTCCCTGGGACAACGAAACGCCTCAAGTGCGAAGCGCAGGAAGCGGATTGCATCGACATCCTCCTACTACCCGACGAGCGTGGATCGACGCGTGACGCGCCCCAGCTCCCGCCCCGGTGCCACGCCCCGCGTTTCGTCGGCCCGCATGACCGGAGGCCCTAGGTGCCTCCCAGGGCGTCCACGACGTCGCCCGCCAATGGCCGGCCCTCCACATGATGACGGTGCCACAGCGCATAGAACAGCAGCATCCAGGCCGCCATGCCGTGGCGCTTGCGCGCGGCGGCGCGAAACAGCGCGGCGACCGGCTCGGGCCGGCACAGTTCGGCCAAGGCGGGCGAGCGCGCGACCATCGGCCCCAGCGTGTCGGCACGGCGCGCGATCCACATGCCGACCGGCACGGTGAAGCCCCGCTTGGCCGCGAAGGAGCGCGCCGCCGGAGCCTGCCGATCCAGCCAACGACGCAGCAGCCACTTCCCCATGCGCCCGCGCACCTTCAGCGCGTCGGGCAGGGCGAAGGCGAACGCGGCGACCGCCGGGTCGAGGAACGGCGTGCGCCCTTCCAGGCCGTGCGCCATCAGGCAACGGTCGACCTTGGTCAACAGATCGGCGTGCAGCCATTCGGCCACTTCGGTCGCTTGCTCGACCTGCAACGCCGTCCGCCCCGGCGTGGCCGCCAGTGCGCGCGCCGCGGCGATGCCGTCGCGCCACACCGTCGGTTCCGTGCGCAGCACGCCGAGCCCCGCGAGCGCCGCGCGCCGGCGCGCGGCCCGGCCGGCCAACCACCACGGTCGCAACGCGCTGCGGTAGCGGCCGTAGCCGGCGAACAGCTCGTCGCCACCCTCGCCGGTCAACACCGCCTTGACGACACGCGCCGCCTCGGCCGCCAGCTTGTAGGTCGGCACGGCCGCGTAGTCGGCCACCGGATCGTCGAGCGCGGCCACCGTACCCGGCAGCAGGGACCAGAAATCGTCCTCGCCAAAGGGGACGGCGACGTGGCGCGCCCCGGCGGCGGCGGCGGCGCGCGCGGCCTCCGCCGCCTCGTCGCGCGCGTCCGCGCCGGAAAAGGCGATGGTGAACGCGGTGACGCCATCCAGCCCCTGGCGCGCCATGGCCGCGAGCACCGCGCCGCTGTCCAAACCGCCCGACAGGAAGATGCCGTAGGGCACGTCGGACCGGCGGTGCAATGCGACGCTCTCGGCCCACACTGCGTCGAACCGCTCGAGCGCCTCGGCCTCGGACCACGCCGTCGGGCCACCCTCCGGCAACGCCGGCCGGCGCCGCCGCTCGACGATCCGGCCCTGCGACACCACGATGGTTTCACCGGGCAAGACGCGCCGCACGCCCTCGATCACGGTCTCGCCGCCGCAGGTGAACTGCAGGGCCAGCAGCTCGTCGCGCGCGGTCGCGTTGAGGCGGCGAACCGCCAGCCCGGCCGCGACCAGGGCACCGATCTCGGACGCGAAGGCCAGACCGTGCTCCGTCTCGGCGATGTAGAGCGGCTTGATCCCGAACGGATCGCGCGCCAGCACCAGCCGTGCGCGCATCGGGTCGTGCACGGCGATGGCGTACATGCCGCGCAGATCGTCGGCGAAGGCCCCGCCGCGAGCGCGGTAGAGCGCGAGCGGCACCTCGCAGTCCGATCCGGAGGCGAAACGCGTTTCGCCAAGGGCAGCTCGCCGTTCGACATAGTCGTAGATCTCGGCGTTGGCGATCAGCGCCGTGCCGTCCGGCGCGACCAGCGGCTGCGCGCCGCCGGCCACGTCGATGATGGCGAGGCGGCGATTGACCAGGAGCGTGTCGCCGACATGGCGGATGCCGACGCCGTCGGGGCCGCGGTGCGCCAGAGCGGCGGCCAGCCGACCGGCCAGCCCCTCCGGCATGCGCTGGCCTGGACGCGCCACGAAGCCCGCGATGCCGCACATCAGACGACCGCCTTGAACAGATCGAGCGTGCGCGCCACGACCACCGGCTCCGTGTGGTCCCGCGCGTACGCCGCCCGCCCCGCCTGGGCGAGCGCCGCTGCCAACACGCGGTCCTCGATGACGCGGCCGAGCGCGCCCGCCAGCGCGTGCACGTCGTTCGTCCCGACCAGCAGACCGTCGACGCCGTCGCGGATCAGTTCGGCCGGGCCGGCGGCGCGGGCCGCGACCACGGGCACGCCGTGGGCCCAGGCCTCGAGCACCACGTTGCCCAAGGGTTCATGGCGCGAAGGGCACGCCAAGACGTCCGCCGCCGCCAGAAGCGCCGCCGTGTCGTCGCGCCAGCCGAGGAAGCGCACGCGCCCGGCCACACCGCGCCGCCGCGCGAGGTCCTCGAGCGGCGTGCGCAGGGGCCCCTCGCCCGCCAGCCACAGCACGGCGCGCGGCAGTTCGACCAGCGCCTCGATCAAGACGTCGAACGCCTTGTTGGGATGCAGGCGGCCCATGGCCAGGACCACCGGCGCGTCGGCCGGGGTTGCCAGGTCGGCGCGCGCGACCGGCGCCTGGATGTTCGCGTCGGCGAAATTGGGCACGTGATGCACCCGCTCGTCCGACCAGCCCTCGGCGATCGCCCACGTCCGCAGCGCCTGGGTGTTGACCATCAGGTGATCGCACCGACGGTAGCGCGCGAGGTCGTAGTAGCCGCCGAGCCGCGCCATGTGCACGAACGCGCCGCGCGGCACGTGGACCGTCGCCCGCGTCATCCAGGTGACCACGAGGTCGGGGCGCGTGCGGGCCAGGCAGCGGCGCATCACGAACGGCGTCACCGGATCGAGCGGGCCGCCGAAGCGTGCCGTCGTCGTCGGCACACCGGCAGCGCCCAAGGCCGCTAGGCGCGCGGGTGTCGGGCGGCAGATCGCGTGCTGATCGAGCCCGGCTCGCGCCAAGGCCACGACCAGGCGCACGAAATAGGCCTCCGCCCCGCCATGGGCGGCGCCGGCCATCGCCTGGGCCACGCGCAACCGTCAGCCCTCGCGGTCGAGCCGCGCCTTGAGGTGCGCGAGCAGCGGATAGAGCCCGGCGCACAGGGCGTTGAGGAAGCCGAGCGCGCCTTCGCGGTAGCCACGACGCATGACGTAGAGCTTGAAGAACCGCCCGAAGAATCGCCGGACCGCGCCCGGCAGCGTGCCGATGTCGCCCGCGTCGCGCAGGTCGCGTGCCCGCGCGCTGGTGTAGCGGTCCAGCCGGGCAAGCAGGTCCGACACGTCACCGCCCATGCGGTGGATCATGGCGTTGTTCAGGCGCCCGCGCGGTCCCTTCAGTTCGAGGCTCGGGTGTACCCGCTCGTCGCCCCAGCGCTTGCACCCCTTGGCGAACAGCCGCACCGTCGCGGCGACACCCCACGACGCGCCCCAGCCGTGGCGCACCAGGCGTTCGCCCACATAGTTGTCGAACGGGATCAGGAAATGCCCCGGTCCGTCGCGCCGCGCCACCGCCGCGATCTCGGCCGCCAGCGCGGGGCCGACGCGCTCATCGGCGTCGACCTCGACGATCCAGGCGCCCCGGCAGGCATCGATGCCGGTGTTGCGCCGCGGCCCTTCGCGCTCCCACGCGCCTTCGACGATTCGGTCGGTGAAGCGTTGCGCGATGGCGCGCGATTCATCGGTGCAGCGGTCGAGCACGACGACGATCTCGTCGGCGAAGCCGAGCGTGGCCAGGCAGTCGGCTAGCTGCGCCGCCTCGTTGCGCGCGACGACCAGGGCCGAAAGTCGGGTCATGCGGCCTTCAGGACGCGCCGGCACGCCTCGAGCACGGGCTCGACCTGCAGGCTTGTCATGAGCGAGCCGGTGGTGTGCCGGTCGTAGCCAGGCAGAAACAGCGCCTCGTAGGGTTCGGGCGTGCGCACGGCCAGCGCGCGCGGGCCGCGCGGCGCATAGTGCTCGGCGCGGCTGGGCCCGAACAGCCCGACGGTCGGCGCGCCGGCCGCGGCCGCCATGTGCATCTGGCCGGAGTCGTTGCCGACGAACAACGCCGCACCGGCCAGCACGGCGCCCACGACGCCCAGCGAGGTGCGCCCGACCAGATCGACCGCGTCCGCCAGCCCCGCGAGCACGGGCGCCGCCATGGCGGACTCGTCCGCCCCACCCAGCACCACGACGCGGGCGCCGGGCAGCATCCCGCCCGGCGCGACCAAGGCCCGCGCCAGGTCAACGAACCGGTCGGCGGGCCATATCTTGCCAGGCCAGTTGGCCGTCGGACCCAGCACCAGGTAGCGGCCCTCGCCCACCAGCGCGCGCGCCGTGTCGCGGTCGGCCTCGTTCAACCAAAGGCAGGGCGAAACCGGCGACAGGCCCGCGGCGCGCGCCAGCGTGTCCAACCGGTGTTCGGATCCCGTTACGGGCCGATAGACGCGCCGTTCGCCGGCGCACAGCAGGTATCCCAGGACCGAGCCGCGCAGGTCGATGACCGCCTGCCAGCGCCGACCCACGGTCGCTGCCCACAGGCCCAACCAATGCAGCCCGGCGCGCGACTTGGTCACCACGATGCGCCGGTCGATCCCCGGCGCCCGATCGAACAGCGGCATCGCCGCCGGACCGCACGCGAGCGTGAGCCGTGCGCCGGCGCGCACGAGCTGGTCCACCAGGCCAGTGACGAGCACGCCGTCGCCGACGCGCGAGGGGCCAACGAAGAGGATGGCGCCGCCCAAGACCCCGCCGATCAGGCCGCCAGCGCCTCGAACGCGGCGGCCGCTTCGTCCCAGCCGCGGGACCGCTGGAAGTTGCGGCAATCCCGGCTGCGCGTCGTGAAGACCGAGTCGTCATTGAGCAGCAGCACGGCGCAGTTGGCGAACGCCTCGTCGTCGGGCGCCAGATAGCCGGAGCGACCATCCCGGACCCGTTCGGGCACGGCACCGCGCTTGCGCGCGACCGCCGGTAAGCCGACCGCCTGGCTGTCGGCGAGCGTCGCCGCGTAGACCTCTTTCTCGTGGCCCGGGTAAAGGTGGACCCGCGCGGTGCGGTAGACGTCCGCCATGTCGGGATCGGCCAAGGGCCGCACCAGGTGGACGCCGTCGGCCGCCGCCGCGCGCGCAGCGTTGAAGACGCCGGCTAGGTCGGCGGGAACCTCGGCGCCGTCGGCCGCGGCGCTGAGCGCGCCCGAGAACACGAGGAGCTCGGCCAGCGGCGCGCGGGGCGCGATGGCGCGCGCCCACAGGCGGACCAGCCCTTCGAGGCCCATGCGCGGGTGCGTGGTCACCACCGCGCGCGGCGGGTGGTAGGGCGTCATGGCGCCGGCCTCGCGGTAGCACGCGGCGACCCCGGGCGGGATCACGACGCAGCGTTCGGCGTCGCCGGTCCAGGTGGCGCGATGGGGCTCGCCGCCGAACACCAGGTGCGCACCGGGATGGCGGCCAAAGGCTTCCGCATGCGGACCCTGGCCGAGATAGCCGGCATCACCCGCGAGCCACAGCGCCCGATGCCGGGCTTGGCCAACCACATCGAGCAGATCGGGACGCCGTGACGCGACCAGCAGGTCGCACGCGCCCGGCCGATCATCCTCCAGGGGGCGCCACGCGACGCCCGCATGGTCCACGACCTTGGCCGTGTGGTTGAGCACGGTGACATGGTGACCACGCCCGGCGAGCGCGCCGGCCAGACCGGCGATCGCCTTCTCCGCGCCACCCAAGGGCTGATTCAGCGGCGTCGTACCGTCGAAGGGCAGCGAATCGTCCGCGATGACGATGTCCATGGCGCTGATCTAACCGGTCGCCCCGCCGGGGGACAAGCGTCAAAGCCCCGGATACCCTTGCCAGGAACGCGACGCGCGACTATTTGATGAGAACCGGTCGCGACAGGATCCAGCGGTGACCCAGGCTCGGTTCATTCCCCTTCCCGAACGCGGCGTGCTGCGGCTCGCCGGCGAGGACGCTTGCACGTACCTTCAGGGCCTGGTGTCGAACGACGTGCGCAAGGTCGCGGCCGACAAGGCGCTGTACGCGGCGCTGCTGACACCGCAGGGCAAGTTCCTGTTCGACTTCTTCATCGTGGCGTTCGACGGCGCGCTGCTGTTGGACGTCGAGCGCGCGCGCAAGGACGATCTGGTGCGCCGCCTGACCCTGTACCGCCTGCGCGCCAAGGTGACGATCGAGGACGTCTCGGATCGCTTCGCGGTGGTGGCTTTGCCCGATCGAGGGCCTTCGACCGGCGCGACGCCCGGCGCGGCGCGGCCCTTCGCCGAGGGCGTCGCCTACACCGACCCGCGCCTGGCCGACCTGGGCGAGCGGGCCATCGTGCCCGCCTCGAGCGCGTCGGCTGCGTTCGCTGCCGCCGGCCTCGCGCTGGCGCCGGTCGAGGACTACGACCGGTTGCGGCTCGACCTTGGCGTGCCGGACGGCAGCCGTGATCTGGAAATCGAGAAGTCATTCCTGATCGAGAACAACATCGACGATCTGAACGGCATCGACTTCGACAAGGGCTGCTACGTCGGCCAGGAGCTGACCGCGCGCACCAAGTTCCGCGCCGTGGTGCGCAAGCGCTTGTTCCGCGTCGACGTGGACGGGCCGTTGCCGGCGCCGGGCACGCCGGTGCGGTCGGGCGAGACCGAAATCGGCACCATGCGCTCGGGGCGCGATGGCGTCGGGCTCGCGTTCCTGCGGCTTGACGGTGTCGAACGAGCGGCCGGCGCCGCGCTGATCGCCGGCGAGGCACGCCTCAGGCCCGTAAAGCCCGACTGGGCCCGGTTCTAGCGCCCCGTCGCGGGGCGGCTCGTCACGCGTTCTCGGCGCGCGCGGTCTCGGTGCGGGTGGCGAGCGCCGCCTGGGCCGCGGCCAGCCGCGCGATCGGCACGCGGTAAGGCGAACAGCTCACGTAATCCAGACCGACCTCCTGGCAGAAGCGGATCGACGCCGGATCGCCGCCGTGCTCGCCGCAAATGCCGAGCTTCAGCCCGGGCCGCGCTGCGCGACCGCGTTCGGCGGCGAAGCGGACGAGTTCGCCCACGCCCTCGGTGTCGAGGCTGACGAACGGGTCCTTCTCGATGATGCCGGCGCGCTGGTAGACGTCGAGGAAGCGCGCCGAATCGTCGCGGCTGATGCCGAACGTGGTCTGCGTCAGGTCGTTTGTGCCGAAGCTGAAGAACGCCGCCTCGTTGGCAATCTCGCCGGCACGCAACGCCGCGCGCGGCAGCTCGATCATGGTGCCGACGGCGTACTCGATCCGCTCGCCCGTCTCGGCCATAACCGCCGTGGCGACCGTGTCGATGCGCGCCTTCAGGATGGCGATCTCCTTGCCGGTGGCGACCAGCGGAATCATCACCTCGGGCACGGGCGAAGCACCATTGCGCCGGCGCACCTCGACGGCGGCCTCGAAGATCGCACGCGCCTGCATGTCGTAGATCTCGGGGTGCGAAATGCCGAGCCGGCAACCGCGATGGCCGAGCATCGGGTTGGACTCGTGGAGCTGGGCCGCGCGGGCGCGCACCGCCTCGACGGCGATGCCGGCGGCCGCCGCCACATGGCAAATCTCCTCGGCCGTGGTCGGCAGGAACTCGTGCAGCGGCGGGTCGAGAAGGCGGATCGTCACGGGCAGGCCCGCCATGATCCCGAACAGCTCGATGAAGTCGGCGCGCTGCATGGGCAGGATCTTGGCCAGCGCGGCGCGGCGTTCGGCCGGCTCGTCCGCCAGGATCATCTCGCGCATGGCGACGATGCGCTTGTCGTCGAAGAACATGTGCTCGGTGCGGCACAGCCCGATGCCCTCGGCGCCGAAACGGCGCGCCGTGCGCGCGTCCTCGGGCGTTTCCGCGTTGGCGCGCACGCGCAGCATGCGGCAGCGGTCCGCCCAGCCCATGAGCTTCGCGAAGTCGCCGCTCAACTCCGGCTGGATCGTGGGCACCGCGCCCAGCATCACCTCG
The DNA here is from genome assembly GCA_016869675.1 of Alphaproteobacteria bacterium. Taxonomy (GTDB): domain Bacteria; phylum Pseudomonadota; class Alphaproteobacteria; order SP197; family SP197; genus VGDP01. The sequence continues at coordinate 12,868 of VGDP01000054.1, forward strand.
CCGCTGGAGCCGTCGATGGTGATGACCGCGCCGTGCTCGACCACGGTGCCGCGCACGGTCATGCGTCGCGCCGCATAATCGATGCGCAGGTCGCCGGCGCCCGAAACGCACGCCCGGCCCATGCCGCGCGCCACCACGGCGGCGTGGCTGGTCATGCCGCCGCGGCTGGTCAGGATGCCGCGGGCGGCGTGCATGCCGTGGATGTCCTCGGGCGAGGTCTCGGCGCGGATCAGGATCACCGCCTCGCCGCGCGCGCCGCGATCCTGCGCCTCGTCGGCGGAGAACACGGCAATGCCCGAGGCCGCGCCGGGCGAGGCCGGCAGGCCGCGCACCAGGATCTGGCGCGGCGCCTTGGGGTCGAGGGTGGGGTGCAGGAGCTGGTCGAGCGCCGCCGGCTCGACCCGACCTACCGCCGCGGCCTCGGTCAACAGGCCCTCGGCGACCATGTCGACCGCGATCTTGAGCGCAGCCTGGGCCGTGCGCTTGCCGGTGCGCGTCTGTAGCATGTAGAGTCGGCCCTGCTGGACCGTGAACTCGATGTCCTGCATGTCGCGGTAGTGGGATTCGAGCCTGGAGCGCACCGCGGCCAACTCGGCGAACACCTGGGGCATCGCCTCTTCCATGGCGGGCGAGGTGTAGTTGGGCGTCTTGGCCGCCAGGGTGAGCGGCTGGGGTGTGCGGATGCCGGCCACCACGTCCTCGCCCTGGGCGTTCACCAGGAACTCGCCGTAGAACTCGTTGGCGCCGGTCGACGGGTTGCGCGTGAAGGCGACGCCCGTGGCGCAGTCGGCTCCCATGTTGCCGAACACCATGGCCTGGACGTTGACCGCCGTGCCCCAGCTTTCCGGAATGTCGTGCAGCCGGCGATAGGTCACGGCGCGCTGGTTCATCCACGAGGCGAACACGGCCCCGATGGCGCCCCAGAGCTGCTCGACCACGTCGTCGGGGAACGGTTCGCCCCGCTCCTCCTTGACCAGCGCCTTGTACTGCTGGACCAGGCGCTTGAGGCCGTCGGCGCCGAGCTCGGTGTCGTAGACGACGCCGTTCTCCTCCTTGTGACGCTCCAGGATGTCCTCGAACAGGTGGTGTTCGACCCCCAGGACCACGTCGCCGTACATCTGGATGAAGCGGCGATAGCTGTCGTAGGCGAAGCGTTCGTCACCGCCGCGCGCCGCCAGACCCGCGACGGTGCTGTCGTTCAGCCCCAGGTTGAGCACCGTGTCCATCATGCCGGGCATGGATGCCCGCGCGCCCGACCGAACTGAGACCAGCAACGGGTCGTCCGCATCGCCGAACCGTTTGCCCACAGCCGTCTCGACGGCGACGAGGGCCACCTCCACCTGGTCGACCAAGTCGACGGGCAACGTGCGCCCGGCCGCGTAGTAGGCCGTGCAGACCTCGGTGGTGATGGTGAAGCCGGGCGGCACGGGCAGGCCCAGGTTGCACATCTCGGCCAGGTTGGCGCCCTTGCCGCCCAGCAGGGCACGCATGTCGGCCGTGCCTTCCGCCGAGCCGGTGCCGAATTGGTAGACCCACTTGGTCATGATCGATCAGCCCTCGATTTTCGTGAAATCGGCGACCCTGTCGAGCGTGCCCTGGATCTGGGCCAGCAGCCGCAGCCGATTCTCCCTGAGCGCGGTGTCCTCACAGTTAACGGTGACGCGATCGAAGAAGGCATCGATCGGAGCCTTGAGCGCAGCCATGGCCCGCATGGCCTGGGCGAAATCCTCGGCTCCGAGCGCCCGTTCGGCCCGCCCGGCCACCGCAACGAGTTCGGTCCCCAGCACCCGTTCCTCGGTCGCGGCGAAACGCCGGGGGTCAGCCGCCCCGTCGTAGGCGCGACCGTCGCGCTTGGCCTCGATGCGCACGATGTTGCCGGCGCGCCGGTAGGCGGTCAGCAGCGTCGCGCCGTCCGCGCCGTCCAGGAACGTCTGCAGGGCCTTGGCGCGCGCCACGACCCGCGCCAGGTCGTCGTCGCCCTTGGCGAACACGGCGCCGATCGCGTCGTGACGCACCCCGGATTCGCGCAGATGGACCTTCAGGCGCTCGGCGAAGAACTCGACCAGCGCCTCAACGGCACTGGACGGCGGCGGGCTGTGCAGCCCGACAGCCACGCCGAACACGTCGCGCAACGGCACACGTATGCGGTTCTCCAGGATCAGCCGTATGACACCCAATGCCGCGCGGCGCAGGCCGAAGGGATCCTTGGAGCCGGTCGGCGTCTCGCCGATGGCGAAAAACCCAGCCAGGGTGTCGATCTTGTCGGCCAAGGCCACGACCACGCCGACCGGCGCGCCCGGACACGCGTCCGACGGACCGGCCGGCGCGTAGTGCAAGGCGATCGCTTCGGCGACAGCGGCGTCCTCGCCGTCATGCACGGCGTAGTAACGACCCATTACCCCCTGGAGGTCGGGGAACTCGCCGACCATTTCGGTGGTCAGGTCGGCCTTGGCCAGGCGCGCCGCACGGCGCGCCTGGACCACGTCGGCGTTCGGAACGTACTGGGCCAGTTCGGCCGCCAGTCGCTCCAGACGCCTTGTCTTGTCACCCACGCTGCCCAGGCGGGCGTGGAACACGACCTTGTCCAGGTCAGGCAGTCGGTCCTCGAGCGATCGCTTGCGATCCTGGTTCCAGAAGAATCGGGCGTCGGCCAGCCGGGCGCGCAGCACCCGCTCGTTGCCGGCGACGATGGCATCGCCGCCGTCGGCGGTTTCCATGTTGGCGACCAGGACGAATCGGTTGGTCAGGCGCCCGGTCTTCGGGTCGCGCACGGAGAAGTAGCGCTGGTGCCCGCGCATGGCCGAGGTCAGAACCTCGTGCGGCACCTCCAGGAACGCATCGTCGAACTGGCCCAGCAGGACCACGGGCCATTCGACCAGCCCGGCGTTCTCGGCCACCAGCCGCGCATCCTCGATCAGTTCGAGGCCTTCGGCGCATGCAATCGCGCGGGCGCGGTGGGCGATCCGTTCCGCCCGTTCCTTGGGGTCGAGCACGACCTTGGTGGCCATGAGCTTGGTTCGATAATCGTCAAAGTTTTCGACCTTGGTCCGACCGGGCGCGAGGAACCGGTGACCGACCGTGGCGTCGTTCGCCACGTGTCCGGCGAACGCCACAGGCACGATCTGACCGCCGAACAGGCAGAGAATCCCGCTGATCGGCCGTACCCAGCGTTCGAGTCGATCAGCCCAGCGCATGGACTTGGGCCAATCATGGGCGCCCAAGGCCTGCTCGATGTGGCCACGCAGCAGATCGGCGACCGGGCCACCCCGCGCCGTTTCCACCACGAAGTAGAACTCGCCCTTGCCGGTATCGTGGGTGACACACTGGTCGAGCGACGTGAGCCCACGACCGCGCAAGAACCCCTCGATTGCCTTGTCCGGCGATCCCACGCGCGGACCCTTGAATTCTATCGCGCGATCGGGCTGACGTTCGGGCAGGTCCGCGACGGTCGCCACCAACCGGCGCGGCGTGGCGAAACTGGCGGCGTGCCCGAAGGCGAGCCCTTCTTCGGCGCACGCCTGCAGAATCGCGTCCTTGAGCGCGGCGGCCGCGCGATCCTGCATCCCGGCGGGGATTTCCTCGGATCGGATCTCGAGCAGCAGGTCGGGCATGTCAGTCGGACGCGCCCTCGCGCTCGAGCCAAGCGGCGCAGCAGCCACGCGCCAAGGTTCGCACCCGGCCGATGTAGGACGCCCGTTCGGTCACGCTGATGACGCCGCGCGCGTCCAACAGATTGAACAGGTGGCTCGCCTTGATCGCCTGGTCATACGCCGGTAGTGGCAACTTCTTTTCCAAGAGATTGGAGCAATTTGCCTCCGCGTCCTTGAAGTGACGCATCAGCGTCTCGGGGTCGGACGCCTCGAAGTTGTAGGTCGAGTACTGCCGCTCGGCGTCGAGGTAGACGTCGCCGTAACTGACGCCAGCGCCGTTCCAGTCGAGCTCGAAAATGCTGTCCTTGCCCTGGACGAACATGGCGAGCCGTTCGAGGCCATACGTGATCTCGCCTGAGACAGGATAGCAATCAAATCCGCCAACCTGCTGGAAATACGTGAATTGGCTAACCTCCATACCGTCGCACCACACCTCCCAGCCGAGCCCCCATGCGCCCAGAGTCGGGCTTTCCCAGTCGTCCTCGACGAAGCGGATGTCGTGGGCCAGCGGGTCGATGCCCAGCGCCCGCAGGGAATCCAGATAGAGGCCCTGGAAGTCATCGGGCGACGGCTTCCAGATGACCTGGAACTGGTAATAATGCTGCAGGCGGTTGGGGTTCTCGCCGTAGCGACCGTCCTTGGGCCGGCGCGAGGGCTGCACGTAGGCCGCCCTCCACGGGCGGGGACCCAGGCTGCGCAGGGTCGTCGCCCAATGGAACGTGCCAGCGCCCACTTCCATGTCGTAGGGCTGCAGAATGACGCAACCCTTGTCCGACCAGAAGCCTTGCAACGCCAGGATCAGCCCCTGGAAGGTCGACGCAGCTGTCATGGGAACAACTACCTCGGTCAGAGCGGCCTTTGCTGCATTGCAGCATAGCGACAGCGACCCGTCGCCGTCAAGGCGGCGGGCCTCAAGCGGAGGCGCGCGGGTATGGGCACCGCCCGCGACCGCAATCGAGCGCCACGGCTGGCGCTACATACGTGCCGCACACCGGGCATTCCCTCATGTCCTGGGTCGCGTCCCGAGCACGGCTCGATCGGTTGTCGGCCCGCCCGACGCGGTTCGACCCGTTGAAGCTGCGCACGACTCGATAGATCGCCCACACCGCGCCGAGGACAGCGATGAAGACCGCGATCTTCTGGAGGCTGATGCCGAGCACGATGGCGACTTAACGGCACGCCCATACCGGGGTCAAGGCGTTCTCTCGCCTTGGTTTGCGATCGATTCACGGTCGGGCCATAGTCTTAACCCTATGAGGGTCACAGGGACGCCGCGGGCACCATCCATCGGCCCCGACATCGGGGAGCAGTCATGACACTCGGCGAATCGCTGGTCCAAGCCGGCCTGATCGAGGCGCAGGACGTCGACAAGGCGCTGCAACACCAAGCCACCTCGGGCGGCACGCTCGGCCAGGCCCTGATTGCGCTGGGCGTGATGACGTCGGAGCAACTCGAGAAGTTCTTCCGCTCGCCGCCCCCGACCATCCACACCCTGGCCGATACGGGCCTGAAGTCGGCGATGATGAGCGGACTTGTGCTCAAGATCATGCACCTCATGGCCCACGAGACGGCCAGCGCTATCGCCGGC
>VGDP01000055.1 GCA_016869675.1 Alphaproteobacteria bacterium
TCGCTGCATCGACGCACCGCAAGAAACCAAACAGACCCCGTCACAGCGCACAATCCGCAGGCTGGACCGCCTGCCTTGCCGTCATCGGCGATGATCCTTCACCAAGGATCGGGTTCTTCGAAGTGTCCGAATGCTGCACTGCAACACCGTTAGGATGTATACATAAGGGCAACAAGCGCGGACGGCCAAATCAGTTTCGGTAACTCAGCCATGCACGATGTGCATGGCATGGTAACCGCGCTGTCATCCGCGTCGGTCAGAATCGGGTCTGGGCGACCTTCTCCAGCAGGAAATCGCGGAACGAGGCGATGCGCTTCGAATGGCGCAACTCCTCCGGGTAGACGAAGTAGGTGTCGACCTGGGGCGCCTCGAGATCGCCGAGGATGCGCACGACACCCTTGGTGTCCTCGACAAAATAGTCGGGCAACGACGCGATCCCGATACCCGATTCGACCGCCCGCAGCAGGCCGAAGCCGCTGTTGACCACCAGCGCGGGCCGGCGCGGGCGGCGCAGGTCGGCCAGCGCGGTGATCAACCAGTTGGTGTCGATGACGGTGGCCAACGGCCCTTCGCCGTAGACCACGAGCCTGTGGTGCTCGAGCTCCTCGAGCGAGCGCGGCTCGCCCCACTCGCGCAGGTACGCGGGCGACGCGTACACGTGATAGTGGATCGTCAGAAGGTAGCGCGACACTAGGTCGGGCTGGGTCGGCTTGGCCAGGCGGATCGCCACGTCGGCGTCGCGCATCGAGAGGTCCAGTTCGCGGTCCTCGAACAGCAGCGTCACGCCGATCTCAGGGTAGCGGTCAAGGAACTCGGCGATGCGTGGGGTCAGCCACACGCCGCCGAACCCGGTAGTCGTGGTGACCCGGAGCGGCCCAGTGGGACGGTCCTGCACCTCGCTCAGCTTGGCCTCGGCCATGGCGAGCTTGGCGAATACCTCGCGCGCGGTGCGCGCCAGCAGGTCGCCCTGCTCGGTCAGCTCCAGACCCCGCGCGTGACGGCGGAACAACTGGGTGCCGAGCGTCTGTTCGAGCGTGCTGACTTGGCGGCTGACCGCCGACTGGCTCAGGTTGAGCGCCTCGCCGGCGCGGGTGAAGCTACCCGCCTGGGCGACGGCGTGAAAGATGCGCAGCTTGTCCCAGTCCATGGCCATTCTGGGTCCGCATACCGCCTACTCGGCCGCGCGCGCCACGGTATCGGCGGCGCAAGCGAGAAACTTCTCGCCCTCGAGCGCGGCCATGCATCCGGTGCCGGCGGCGGTCACCGCCTGGCGGAACGTCTTGTCCTGCACGTCGCCCGCCGCGAACACGCCCGGCACGCTGGTCGCCGTCGAGCCTGGCCGGGTCTCGATGTAGCCCAGGGCGTCCATGGCGATCTGACCCTGGAAGACCGCCGTGTTGGGCGTGTGGCCGATGGCGATGAACACGCCGTCCACCGCCACCTCGCGCGCCGCGCCACCGGCCACGTCGCGCAGGCGGGCACTGGTCACGCCCGGCGGATCGCCGCCGCCCAGCACCTCGTCCAGCACGTGGTTCCACACCACCTCGATCTTGGGGTGGCGGAACAGACGGTCCTGCAGGATCCGTTCCGCACGCAGCGAATCGCGTCGGTGCACCAGCGTGACGTGCGCCGCGTGGTTGGTCAGATAGAGCGCTTCCTCGACCGCGGTGTTGCCACCGCCGACCACCAGCACCCGCTTGCCGCGGAAGAAGAAGCCGTCGCACGTGGCGCACGCCGAGACGCCGAAGCCCTTAAAGCGCTCCTCGCTGGGAAGGCCCAGCCAGCGCGCGCTGGCACCCGTGCAGATCAGCAGCGTCGCGGCGCGGTAGATGGTGCCCGAATCGCCGGTGCACACGAATGGGCGTCCGCTCAGGTCGACCGCGACGATGGTGTCGTCGATGACCTCGGCGCCGACATGGCACGCCTGGGCTTCCATCTGCTCCATCAGCCAGGGGCCCTGGATGACGTCGGCGAAGCCCGGGTAGTTCTCGACGTCCGTGGTGATGGTCAACTGGCCGCCGGCCTGCGGGCCCCGCACGACTACCGGGGCCAGGTTGGCGCGCGCGGCATAGATCGCCGCCGTCCACCCGGCCGGGCCCGAGCCGAGCACAAGGGTTCGGCAGTCGCGGATCGTGGTCATGGTCGCCTCGCGTGTGGCACCGACCGTAGCGCACGGTCCCGGCCCGTGCCAAGCAGCGGCGCGTCAGAACCCGAACATGTGGCCAGGCTGAAGCCGCCGTCGTGACGCAGGAGCCCGTGGTAGCCGAACAGGCGGCGCGTCGCGTCGCGCACCAGGATCCAGCCGCCTTCGCCGCGGCGCAGTTCGGGCGCCGCGAACACCTCGCCCACGCGCCAATGGAGCGAGCCGTTGCGCGGTATGGGGACTTGGCGCCGCGCCACCTCGGTGCCGTTGGCGGCGATCAGGATCAGGCTGGTCGACGAACGGTCGTGCCAAGGACCCGACGCCGGGTAGATCAGGTGGCAGAAGGTCTCGGCCTCGCGCCGGTCGCCGATGCGCAGAAAGAGGCGTGTCGACAGGCCGGGCGGCGCGCCCGCGTAGGATTGCGGCTCGCCGCGGATCGCGATCGGCAGGTTGAACAGATAGCTCCCGAAGCTGGTGTCGGCGGCGTGGCCGTCGGCGCGGCCTTCGTAGCGGAACAGCGCGTGGTGCCAGCCGTCCAGTGGTCCGCCGTAGGCGAAGTCGTGGGCGAGCTCCGGGTGCCCGACGCCCGAGGGCAGCGCACGCCCGGCCGCGCCGAGGACGGCGTCGACGTCGACGGTCTGGGCGTGGCTGCGCGGCAGCAGGCCGAGCGGATGGCGCGCCACCTCGGCGCCGTCCGCGTCGAACAGGGTGGCCACCAGCGGCAGGGCGCTCTGGCATGTCGCCATGGGCGTGGGCAGCGCCACCGAGCGCCACGTCGCGACGGGCAGGATCGGCGCGGTCAGCAGGTAGCCGCGCCCCAGCAGGGCACCACCGCGGCCAGCCGGGGATCGGGCGTCAGGTCCGTGCGCTCGACGTTGGCGTGGGCCATGAAGCACGTGCGTCGACGCAGGACCTCGTAGCGCGGCCGGACCAGGTAGCGCCCGGCGTGCACCTCGATCTGGCGCGGCCAGGCGACGCTGGGCAGAAGGGCTCCCACGTCGATGGCGCGCGAGCCGAACGGTGGCACCGACCCGGGCCAGGGCCGCACGGCCTCGTCGCCCATGGGCGCCAGGCCGATGGCGCCGGGCGGGATTGGCACCGGGTGGCGGTTCTGCACCCACAGATAGACCCGTTTCTCGGGCGCCGGCGCCGGCACGCCGGCGTAGCGATCAGCGGGGAAGGCGTTGGCGTCGTGGGTCGACGTGATCACACCGCCCTCGTCAAGCCGGAAATCGAGCGCGCACTTGACCGTGTCGTGGCCGCGTACGCGGATGGCGTGCAGGAACAGGCTGCCGCCGAACGGCCCGAGGCGGAAGCGCCGGCGCACCTCGGCGCTGTCGATGGCGACCGTCGTGTCCGCGCCGCCCAGGGGCTGCTCCCACGTGGCGAGCTCGGCACTGTCCTCGTCGAAAAGGCGCAGCCACAGCGCCGTGTTGGTCACGCCGTAGCCGGCTCAGTAGTTGGCCGTGACCAGCCGGGTGTGCGTCAAGTCGTCGTCGCGGAACAGCGCCAAGTTGGTCGCGAAGTTGAGCGGGTCCAGATAGCGCGCCGGGTTGGCCAGCATGCGGTCGGGCAGGCGCGCCTCGTCCAACGTGGTGACGGCGACACCGCGGGGCGCGCCATGCGCGATGGCGGCCAGCGCCTTGGCCGCGTCGTAGGTGGCGATCAGGATCGCGCGGGCCGTCGTCCCGCCGATCGCGGAGACCGGCTGGGCCGGCAGGTCGCGCAGCGTCCGGCCCAGGTCCTCGATGCGCTGGACGTAATACGCCACCAGGTTCCACGCGGGCGCGAACAGCGCGAACAGATCGGCGGCGTGACCGTGCGGATCGAACACCGCGACCGGGTCTGCCTGACCGAGGCGTTCGACAAGCGCGCTCAGCGCCAGCGCGGTCACCGGATGGCCGAGCGCCTTGAACAGGGCCGACGGTCCGCGCTCGTTGCTGAACGTCGTGATGGCGAGCGTCATGGTCACGACGCCCGCGCCGGGCGCAGCAGGCGGCCCAGGCGCTTCGCGCACGCCGACCAACGGTGCCGCGCCTGTTCCTGCGCGACCACACGGGCGTCGGTGACCCAGTTGAGCTGAACGATGCGGCGCGGCCCGACGAACGGCTTGTGGCCATGGAACGAACGGTCGGAACGGCGGAACGCCAGCATCGTGCCATCGTCGGGTGGCACCTCGGCGGCCATGTCGTCCAGGTCCTCGGGTCCCCGCAGCAGGCGCAGGCGCCCGCCGTCCGCCTGCCATGGGCCGTTCAGGGTCCGTTTGAGAATGTGTTCAGTGGCTGACTCTTCGAAGCAAGAGGCTTCCGAGAGCGACATGGATCATGGCCTCGGAGACATCGATGCGGCTCTCGTCGTCGCGCACGAGCCGCCGCCAACGGGTGAGCCAGCCGAAGGTGCGCTCGACCACCCAGCGTCGGGGCAGGACCTTGAAGCCAGGCTCCTTGTCGATACGGCGGACGGCCTCGACGACGAAGTCGAGGAAGGCAGCTTTGTCCATAAGTTGTGTCCTGTCGTAGGCACCGTCTGCGAACAGGTGCTTGATCCACGGCTAGCGCTTGCGGATGGCGTCAAGGATCGCCTGCGCGCCGGCGCTGTCGGCTGGTGTCAGGTTGACCATCAGCAAGCGTCCGTCGGTATCAACGGCGATATGACGTTTGCGCCCGACCGTCTTCTTGGCGGCATCGAAGCCGCGCTTGGCCCCCGGCGTTGGCGCCTTCACCGTCTGACTGTCGATCACGCCAGCGGTGGGGCTGGCCTCGCGTCCCTGCCGCTCGCGGTCCATCATCAACGCGATGTCATCGATGGTACGGAACAGCATGAGGCGGACGAAGCGCCGGAACCACCAGTACACCGTCTGCCAGGGCGGGAAGTCCTTCGGCAGCATCCGCCAGCCACCGCCCGAGCGGGTCATGTAGCGGATCGCGTTCAAAACCTCGCGCAGATCGCCTCGCCGTCGTCGCCCGGTCTTGCCAGGCCGAGGCAGCAATGGCTCGATCCGCGACCACTCTTCGTCGGTCAGATCAGTAGGGTACCCCTTGGTCTTGCGCTCGATCTCGGCCATTCGGCCACGGTTCGCTGGGGTCCACATACCCAGCTTGAATCACGCCGAAGTCCGAATGTGAACCCCTTTTCAAACGCGCTCTCAGATAGATCAACACCGTGATGATCTTGGTCGCCGTGTCGGCGTGGATGCGGCCATCCTTGGCTTGGCAGCGGCTGCACACCGTGACCATGGTCGGGAAGGAACCGAGGTCCAGGCCGAACGCCGCGCCGAAAGCGGCGGCGGTGGCCGGCGCGCGCAGCTCGGCGATCAAGGCGTCGAACGCCGCCCCGCCCTTGACGCTCTCCAGCGGGAAGCTGCCCGGTTCCGCGATCGCGGGGTACACTGCCGCCAGGGCATCCAGCGCCTCGGCCCTGACGAAGCCCGGCACGATCACGTGCTCGAACGGATCGCGCGCCAGGGGCGTGGCCGCGAGCCGATCGGGATCGAGATACCGCATGGCCGACGGTTAGCCCGCCAGCGTCGAAAGCGCAACGCCAAGGCGCTGGCGCACCAGGGCCGCGACGCGCCCCGTTTGGTCGAGCGGCGGGTAACTCCAGGTCTCGAGCGCGTCGCCCAGGGGCCGCGTGTAGCCCGCCGCGGCCAGCGCCTCGTGGAAGCGGCGGAACTTGCGCGAGCCGCCGGGCAGGCCGGCCACGTGGACCGGCGCGCCGGTGGCCAACGCCTCGGTCGTCATGTTGACCGAATCGACGGTCACCACGATCGCATCTGCCCACGCCAGGTACGCGAGGTACGGGTTGGGCGCCCTGCCGTCCCACAAGGCGCCCGGCACGCCGCGCACGGCGGTGGCGATCGCGGCGGTCGCCGCCTGGCCCGTGCGCCGCGACGGTGTGACCAGCAGGCTGCCACCGGCGGCGCGCGCCAGCGCCGCGACACAAGCCCCCAGCGCAGCCGCCTCGGTGGCGCCGAAGCGATAGACACGGTTCGCACCGCCGACCAGAAGGGCGATACGCGGGCGCGGCAGGTCACCAAGCGTCAGTGCTGCCTCGCGTGCTGCCGCCAGGGTCGCGGCCGTGACGCCGTGCAGCGAGCCCATCGTGGCGACCACGTTGGCGCCGACGAGTTGGTCGTGGGCCGGCGCGACGACCAGGCCGAATCGTGCCGGGTTGATGTGCGGGTCCTGGATCTGCACGGTGAACGTAGCGCCGCCCGAGGCACGCGCCACGGCCAGCGCCGGCGCGACCGACTGGCGGCCCGAGGCGATCAGCAGGCGCGGCCACGGCGGCGCGAGCGAAGCGGCAGCCAGCGCGGCGGCGGCCGGACACGCGAGCGGCGGCAACCAGCGCCAGGGCAGGCGCGGCGCCACGCGCTTGACCGCGATGGGCAGGCCCACGGCGGAGGCCAGCCCGATACACTGGTTCTCCACGCCCGGCGTGCCGTCGCTCACCGCCCAACAGGTGGCTTCGGCCACGTCGCGGCTCAGGACGCCGATCCCCCGTAGGACTGCAGCGGCGCCACGGTCAGTTCGGTGTCGCACACCGCGCCGATCGCCTCGACCATGGCGCTCGCGCCGGCGATGGTCGTGTAGTAGGGGATCTTCTTCATCAGCGCCGTGCGCCGGATGCTGAAGCTGTCGGCGGTCGCCTGCGCCCCCTCGACCGTGTTGACGACCAACTGGATCTCGTCGTTCTTCAGGGCGTCGACGATGTGCGGCCGGCCTTCGCGCACCTTGTTCACCGTCTCGACCGGCAGGCCCTGGGCCGCCAGGTACGCCGCGGTGCCGCGCGTGGCGATCAGCGCGAAGCCGAGCCCGACCAGCCGGCGCGCGACCGCCGTGACGGGCGCCTTGTCGTAGTCGCGCACCGAGACGAACACGCGGCCCTTCTGCGGGATGGGCGCGCCGATGGCGATCTGCGACTTGGCGAAGGCATGGGCGAAATCGCGGTCCAGCCCCATGACCTCGCCGGTCGAGCGCATCTCGGGCCCCAGGATCACGTCGACCCCGGCGAAGCGGGCGAAGGGGAACACGGCCTCCTTGACCGCGACGTGGTCATAGGGCCGGTCGACCAGCGCGAAACCGGCCAGGGGCTCGCCCGCCATGACGCGGGCCGCGATCTTGGCCAGCGGCACGCCAATGGTCTTGGCGACGAAAGGCACCGTGCGGCTCGCGCGCGGGTTGACCTCCAACACGAAGACCGTGTCGTCCTGGACGGCGAACTGCACGTTCATCAGCCCGACGATGCCCAGCGCGCGCGCCATTGCCTCGGTCTGGCGGCGGATCTCGGCGACGATCGGCGCCGGCAACGAGTAGGGCGGCAGCGAACACGCCGAATCGCCGGAATGGACCCCGGCTTCCTCGATGTGCTCCAGCACGCCGGCGATGAACACCGTCTCGCGGTCGGCCAGGGCGTCCACGTCCAACTCGGTCGCGTCCTGCAGGAAGCGGTCGATCAGGATCGGGTCGGAGCCGAACTGCGCCGCGGCGCGCTCGACGTACGATTCCAGCCCGGCCATGTCGTGGACCACCTCCATCGCGCGGCCGCCCAGCACGTAGGACGGACGGACCACCGCCGGGAAGCCGACGCGCTCGGCCACCGCGCGCGCCTCGGCGATGGTGCGGCACGTGCCGTTGGGCGGCTGGCGCAGGCCCAGCCGGTCGATCAGCGCCTGGAACCGCGCGCGATCCTCGGCCAGGTCGATGGCGTCGGGCGAGGTGCCGATGATCGGCAAACCCGCGGCCTCGAGCGCGCCCGCCAGCTTGAGCGGCGTCTGCCCGCCGAACTGCACGATGACTCCGGCCAGCGTGCCCCGGGACTGCTCGACGCGCGCGATCGCGATGACGTCCTCGGCGGTCAGCGGCTCAAAATACAGCCGGTCCGAGGTGTCGTAGTCGGTCGACACGGTCTCCGGGTTGCAGTTGACCATGATCGTCTCGACGCCGGCCTCCTTCAGGCCGTACGCGGCGTGGACGCAGCAATAGTCGAACTCGATGCCCTGGCCGATGCGGTTGGGGCCGCCGCCTAGGATCATCACCTTGCGTCGGTCGGACGGGTCGGCCTCGCACTCGGCCTCGCCGGGCTCATCGCCGGCGTAGACCGAGTACATGTAGGACGTGCGCGATTCGAACTCGGCGGCGCAGGTGTCGATGCGCTTGTAGACCGGGCGCACACCCAGCGCGGCCCGGCGCACCGCCACGGCCGCCTCGGTCACACCGCCCAGCACGGCCAGGCGCGCATCCGAGAAGCCGAGGCGCTTGAGCCGCTGCAGCCCGGCGCCGTCGTCGGGCAAGCCGTGCGCGCGTAACCCAGCCTCGGCCGCCACGATCTCGGCGATGCGCTCCAGGAACCAGGGATCGACGCGGCAGGCGTCGTGTACCTCGGAGACCGTGAGCCCGGCACGCAGCGCCTGGGCGATGTAGAGGATGCGTTCGGGCGTCGGCTTGGCCAGGCGGGCGCGGATCGCTGCGCGATCCCCTGGGTCGAGCGGAATGTCGTCGAGCCCGCCAAGCCCGGTTTCCAGCGAGCGCAGCGCCTTCTGCAGCGATTCCGCGAACGAGCCGCCCACCGCCATGGCCTCGCCGACCGACTTCATGGACGTGGTCAGGCCATTGTCGGCGCCGGGGAACTTCTCGAAGGCGAAGCGCGGCACCTTGGTGACGACGTAGTCGATGGTCGGTTCGAACGAGGCTGGCGTGACACCGGTGATGTCGTTGGCGATCTCGTCGAGCGTGTAGCCCACCGCCAGCTTCGCCGCGACCTTGGCGATGGGAAAACCGGTCGCCTTGGACGCCAGCGCCGAGGAACGCGAGACGCGCGGGTTCATCTCGATCACGACCATGCGCCCGCTGGCCGGATCGACCGCGAACTGCACGTTCGATCCGCCGGTATCCACCCCGATCTCGCGCAAGACCGCGATCGAGGCGTCGCGCATGATCTGGAACTCCTTGTCGGTCAGGGTCAGCGCCGGCGCCACGGTGATGGAATCGCCGGTGTGCACGCCCATGGGATCGACGTTCTCGATGGAGCACACGATGATGCAGTTGTCGGCACGGTCGCGCACGACCTCCATCTCGAACTCCTTCCAGCCGAGCACCGACTTCTCGACCAGCACCTCGTGGGTCGGCGAGGCGTCGAGCCCGCCGGTCACGACCGCCTCGTACTCCTCGCGGTTGTAGGTGATGCCGCCGCCGGTGCCGCCCAGCGTGAAGCTCGGCCGGATGATCGCCGGCAGGCCGACGACCTCCAGCGCCTCGCGTGCCTCGGCCAGGGTGCGCACCATGCGGCTCTTGGGGCATTCCAGGCCGATGCGCGTCATCGCCGCGCGGAACTGCTCGCGGTCCTCGGCCTTGGCGATGGCGTCGCGCGAGGCGCCGATCAGGGCGACACCGTGGCGCGCCAGCGTGCCGTCGTCGGCCAGCGCCAGCGCGGCGTTCAGCGCGGTCTGGCCGCCCATGGTCGGCAGCAGCGCGTCGGGCCGCTCGCGCGCGATGATCTTGTCGATCATGCGCGGCGTGATCGGCTCGATGTAGGTCGCGTCCGCCAGGCCCGGATCGGTCATGATCGTCGCCGGGTTCGAGTTGACCAGGACGACGCGGTAGCCCTCCTGGCGCAGCGCCTTGCACGCCTGGGCGCCCGAATAGTCGAACTCGCACGCCTGGCCGATCACGATCGGCCCGGCACCGATGATCAGGATTGAGCGGATGTCGGTGCGCCTAGGCATGGGCATGACACCCCGGCAGCGCGGGCGCTACAATATGGGCGATGGCTAATCTGTTCGACAAGGCGATCGCCGCCGTGCGCAAGCTCTCCGACGAGGAGCAGAACCGTATTGGCGCCGAGATTCTCGATGAACTCGCCGACGAGGCGCGCTGGGCGGAAAAACTCGCCCGGACGCCCGAAGTGCTCGACGCGCTTGTCGCCGAGGCCGACGAGGACATCGCGGCGGGCCGGGTGTATCCTCTGGAGTTCCCCAAGCGTCCATGAAGTCGGCCGCGACGCGGGGCTTCTAGCGCTGCTTCGACGCCCTGCCGCGTGAAGTCCAGGACACGGCCGTGGCCGCGTTCGAACGCTGACGGGCCGATCCGCGTCAGCCTAGCCTGCATTACAAGGGGGTACGCGGCTGTGCCGATGTTGTTTCGGCGCGCATCGGCGAGGGCTGGCGCGCGTTGGGACGCATCAAGAACGACACGGTTCACTGGTTCTGGATCGGATCGCACGCCGACTACGACCGGCTGCTGACGCGCCGATGACGCGCGCGTGCCGCCTGGCTCACGCACGCGCATCGATCATCCCCATGAAGCGCTCGAACAGGTAGTGGCTGTCGCGCGGCCCCGGCGAGGCCTCGGGGTGGTACTGCACCGAGAAGACCGGCCGTTCCTTCAGCCGGAGCCCCTCGAGCGTGCCGTCGAACAGCGACACGTGGGTCGCCTCGACGCCCGCCGGCAGGCTGTCGTGGTCGACCACGAAGCCGTGGTTCTGGCTGGTGATCTCGACCTTGCCGGTGGTCAGGTCCTTGACCGGGTGGTTGGCGCCGCGATGGCCGCACGCCATCTTGCGCGTGCGCGCGCCGAGCGCCAGCGCCAGCATCTGATGGCCGAGGCAGATGCCGAACACGGCCAGTCCGCTGTCGACCAGGCCCTTGATCGTGGCACCGGCGTACGTGCCGGTCGCCGCCGGGTCGGCGGGACCGTTGGACAGGAACACGCCGTCGGGCTTGCGCGCGAGCACGTCCTCGGCCGTCGCGCTCGCCGGCATGACCGTCACCCGGCAGCCGGCGGCGGCCAGGCAACGCAGGATGTTGCGCTTCACGCCGTAATCGAGCGCGACTACGTGGCGGCTGGGCGTCGTCTGGCGCCCGTAGCCGTGGCCCAAACGCCAAGTGGTCTCGTCCCAGGCGTAGGACTGGCGGCAGGTGACCTCCCTTGCCAGGTCCATGCCTTCCAGCCCCGGCCAGGCGCGCGCCTCGGCCGCCATGGCCGCCACATTGAACGAACCCGGCGCGCCGTGGGCCAGCACGGCGTTCTGGAAGCCGCCATGGCGCAGGCGCCGCACCAGGGCGCGCGTGTCGATGCCGGCCAGGCCGACCAGGCCATGGCGCTCGAGCCAGACCTCCAGGCGGTCGGCGCTGCGGAAGTTCGACGGCGCCGTCACCCGTTCGCGCACCACCAGGCCACGCGCCGCCGGGTTGATGGTCTCGATGTCCTCGGCGTTGGTCCCGACGTTGCCGATGTGGGGGAAGGTGAAGGTGATGATCTGTCCGGCGTACGAGGGATCGGTCAGGATCTCCTGGTAACCGGTCATTGCGGTGTTGAAGCAGAGTTCGCCGACACGGCGGCCCTTGGCCCCGAATCCGTCACCCCAATAGACCGTACCGTCCGCGAGCACGAGGGCCGCTGTCGCTGTCTCGGCGCGCGCGGCGTGGGGGCCTGGCAAGGGCAAGCTCACTCACCTATCGGAGGCGCGGCGCCCGGGCGTGGCGGGGCGTCGGCGCGTGCTTACGCCATGGTCGCCTCGGGGTCAAGCCCCCTTCTGATCCGATATCGCCATGGTTTCAGCGGCTTATAGGGTTACGGGCGGGCGCTACGCAGCGCACCGCGCGGTGTGCTACAAGTGGTCATGACATTCCCGGTCGATTTCCTCGACGCCATCCGGGCGCGCGTCGGCCTGGGCGAGACGATCGGGCGGCGCGTGCGCCTGACACGGCGCGGCCGGGAACTGGTGGGTCTGTGCCCGTTTCACGGCGAGAAATCGCCCTCCTTCACCGTCGTCGAGGACAAGGGCTTCTTCCACTGCTTCGGCTGCGGCGCGCACGGCGACGTCATCGGCTTCGTCATGCGCGTCGAGAACCTGTCGTTCCCCGAGGCGGTGGCGCGGCTGGCCGACGAGGCCGGGCTGCCCATGCCCGCGATGCGCCCCGAGGACGCCGAGCGCGCGCGGCGTCAGGCCTCGCTCTACGAGGTGGTCGAGCAGGCGGCCCGCTGGTTCCAGCGCCAGCTCGGGGGCGGGTCCGGGCGCGACGCGCGCGAGTACCTGGCCAAGCGCGGCGTCGGTCCCGAGACGATGGAACGCTTCCGCCTGGGCTTCGCGCCCGATTCGCGCGGCGCGCTCAAGGCCGCGCTGATCGCCGAGGGCGTGCCCGAGCCCGCGCTGATCGAGGCGGGCCTGGTGGTGCGCCCGGACGAAAGCGCCACGTACGACCGGATGCGCGGTCGGGTGGTGTTCCCGATCACCGACTCGCGCGGGCGCGTGGTCGGCTTCGGCGGCCGCATCCTGGGCACCGGCAAGCCGAAGTACCTGAACTCGCCCGAAACGCCGCTGTTCCAGAAGGGCAGCCTGCTCTACGGCCTGGCCCAGGCGCGCATCGCCGCGCGCGCGGCCGAGCGCACGGTCGTGGTCGAGGGCTACATGGACGTCATCGCCTTGCACCAGGCGGGCATCGAGAACGCGGTGGCGCCGCTCGGCACGGCGCTGTCGGAGCGTCAGTTGGAGCTGTTGTGGAAGGTGGCGCCCGAGGTCGCCATTTGCCTGGACGCCGACGCGGCCGGCTTCGGCGCCGCGGTGCGCGTCTACCAGCGCGCCCTGCCGCTGCTGGCGCCCGAACGCCGGCTCAGCTTCGTCCTCGGCGCCGAGGGCAAGGATCCGGACGAGGTGGTGCGCGACCGGGGCGCCGCCGCCATGCGCGCGCGCATCGACGCGGCGCGGCCCTGGCACGACGTGGTGTGGGACATGCACCTAGTGGAACTCAAGGGCACGGCGGACCCTGACCCGGCTTCGTTCGGGCCGCAGGACCGCGCCCGGCTCGACGCCGACCTGGCGGCGGTCGCCGCGCGCATCGGCCACGAGGGCCTACGCCGCCACGTGGAGCGGCACTTCCGCGACCGGGCGTGGCGATATTTCAATCCGCGTCGAAACAAACCCGCCGGGCCTGGGCTTGGCCGGGGGAAGGGGCCCCGTTCCGAACCGACGCCACCGGGCTTGGGACGCGGACGCGACGGCCAGCCGGACCGGCGCGAGCGCGAGCTGATCCGGGCGGTGCTGGAGCGGCCCGAGCTCCTGGAGCGCATCGAGGAGGACTTCGCGCACCTGCACCCGCAGGATGCCCAGCTTGACGAGCTCGCCCGGAAAATCTTAGAAATCGCGGCCGCTTCGCCTAGCCTTGACGAGACCCAGTTGAGGAGCCACTTGGAGAAGCACGGCTGCGCGGACATTCTCGACGGGGCCTTTGCGACACGGGGGTGGGCACGATCGCTCGTCCGGTGGCGCGAACTTGCGTTGGACGACGCGGAGAAGGTTTGGCGCGATGCCTACGCGCTCGGCCAGCGTCAGGCCTGGCGCCGCGATCTGGAGGAGGCGGTGGCCCAGTGCGGCGATGCCGCCGACCCCGGCGCGTGGGACAAGGTGCGGGCCATCGCCCAGGTCGGGCACGCGGCCGACCTGGCGCGGCCCGACGACGACGAGCGGACGGCGAACGACGGCGAGCGCTAGGCCCGGGACACGATACTTGAGGAGCGGCAGGACATGGCGAGCAACCTGAGCCCCGCGGCGGAGCACGAGGACGCGACCGAGGAGAGCAGCGACCGGCCGCTGCTCGATACGGTCAACGCCGCGGTCAAACGCCTGCTCACGCGCGGCAAGGAGCGCGGCTACATCACTTACGACGAGCTCAACGCGGCGCTGCCCCAGGACCAGATGACGTCGGAGCAGATCGAGGACACCATGTCCCAGATCGCCGAGATGGGCATCAACGTCGTCGAGGCCGAGGAAGGAGACGAGGTCGCCAACGACGCCCAGCGCGCCGACGAAGGCGAGGAGACCCAGAAGCCCGCGGCCGAGGAGGACGTCGGCTCTACCGACGATCCGGTGCGCATGTACCTGCGCGAGATGGGCCGGGTCGAGCTCTTGTCGCGCGAGGGCGAGATCGCCATCGCCAAGCGCATCGAGGCCGGGCGCGAGCGCATGATCGCCGCCATCTGCGAAAGCCCGCTGACGCTCAAGTCGCTGGTCACGTGGCGCGAGTCGCTCTTGGGCGGCACCATGCTGCTGCGCGACATCATCGACCTGGAGGCGACCTACGGCGGCTCGCCGGAAGGCGGCGCCAACGGCCAGGCCCCGGCCGAGGCGGCTGAGGAGGAGGACGAGACGGCCGAGGACGAGCAGGCCCAGGGCGAGGGTGGCGACGGCGCCGGGGGCGGCGAGGGATCCAACATGTCGCTCTCGGCCATGGAGCAGGCGCTGCTGCCCTCGGTGCTCGAGATGTTCGACGCGCTGGCCAAGGCCTACGGCCGGCTGCGCAAGATGCAGGAGAACCGGCTGGCCGCCGCGCTTTCGGGCAAGAAGCTGACCGCCGCCACCGACAAGCGCCACGCCAAGCTGACCGTCGAGATCACCGACCTGGTCAAGTCGGTACGGCTGAACAACGGCCGGCTCGAGGCGCTGGTCGACGAGCTCTACGGCATTAGCCGCAAGCTGCTCTCGGTCGAGGGCCAGATCCTGCGCTTGGCCGAGCGCAAAAAGGTGCCGCGCGACCAGTTCCTCAAGCAGCACACCGGGCGCGAGCTGGAGCCGCGCTGGCTCCTGCGCGTCGGGCGCCTGGTTGATCCGCGCTGGAAGCACTTCGCCGCCAAGGAAGGCAAGCCGGTCCAGACGCTGCGCGATAAGATCGCCGAGATCGCCCTGCAGACGGGTCTCGAGATCGGCGAGTTCAAGCGCATCGTCTCGAGCGTGCAGCGAGGCGAGCGCGAGGCGAGCCAGGCCAAGAAGGAGATGGTCGAGGCCAACCTGCGTCTCGTCATCTCTATCGCCAAGAAGTACACGAACCGCGGCCTGCAGTTCCTCGACCTGATCCAGGAAGGCAACATCGGCCTGATGAAGGCGGTGGACAAGTTCGAGTACCGCCGCGGCTACAAGTTCTCGACCTACGCCACGTGGTGGATCCGGCAGGCGATCACGCGCTCGATCGCCGACCAAGCGCGCACCATCCGCATCCCCGTGCACATGATCGAGACGATCAACAAGCTGGTGCGCACCTCGCGCCAGATGCTGCACGAGATCGGCCGCGAGCCGACGTCCGAGGAGCTGGCCGAGAAGCTCGGCATGCCGCTCGAGAAGGTGCGCAAGGTGCAGAAGATCTCCAAGGAGCCGATCAGCCTTGAGACGCCGATTGGCGACGACGAGGACAGCCACCTCGGCGACTTCATCGAGGACAAGAACGCGGTGCTGCCCATCGACGCGGCGATCCAGTCGAACCTGCGCGAGGCGACCAGCCGCGTGCTCTCGACGTTGACGCCCCGCGAGGAGCGGGTGCTGCGCATGCGCTTCGGCATCGGCATGAACACCGACCACACGCTGGAGGAAGTCGGCCAGCAGTTCTCGGTGACGCGCGAACGCATCCGCCAGATCGAGGCCAAGGCGCTGCGCAAGCTCAAGCACCCCAGCCGCAGCCGCAAGCTCCGCAGCTTCCTGGATACGTAGGGCCGCTTCCGCTCGCGTCGGCTCGCGGCCTCACCCCCACCCCGCCCCTCCCCCATCGAGGGGGAGGGAGTGAAAGCGGCGCCAACCTGCGTCCCCCCCCCGTGTGGGGGAGGGACAGGGAGGGGGGGCGACCTGAACGGAGCATGTTCCAGCGCGCCCCACGCTTCGCCGCTCGCGCGCGCTGGCGTAGTCTCCGGCGCGGCGGGCGCGGGGAGGGGGCCCAAGGGCGCCGAAGCCATCGACCTCGACGGGCTGTGGCTGCTGCCCGGCTTCATCGACTGCCACGTGCACATCTGCATCAACACGCGCGTCGCCGCCGGCGACAACGTGTGGCGCGACGCGCTGCCCGGCACCATCGCGATCTGGGCCGCCGAGGCGGCGCGGCGCATGCTGATGTGCGGCATCACCACCGCGCTCGACGTGGGCGGCTGGGATTACCACGAGATCGCCGTGGGCGAGGCGATCGAAGCCGGCTTGATCCCGGGCCCCAGGCTCATGTGCGCCGGGCGCATCCTGTCGATGACGTCCTCGTCCGCGCCCTACTACCCCGGCATGTACGAGCAGGCGGATGGGCCCGAGGC
>VGDP01000056.1 GCA_016869675.1 Alphaproteobacteria bacterium
CTTCCGCTCGCCGCCCCCGACCATCCACACCCTGGCCGATACGGGCCTGAAGTCGGCGATGATGAGCGGACTTGTGCTCAAGATCATGCACCTCATGGCCCACGAGACGGCCAGCGCTATCGCCGGCTGGCCTGCCCCGATCGAGTGGTCCAGTTTCAGTCTTAGTTCATGACGGGTCTTTGCGCTACCGCCGGGATGGCCGGCGAAGCAGCTCCGGATGGCGAAGCCGGCCACTGGATGACTTCGGGAGCTGGCGGGCGATACCCCAGTGATGAGTGCGGGCGCTTGGTGTTGTAGTGGCGGCGCCACTTCTCGATGATGATCTTGGCCTCGGCGAGGCTGTAGAAGATCTCTCCGTTCAGCAACTCGTCCCGAAGTTTGGAGTTGAAGCTCTCGCAGTAGCCGTTTTCCCAGGGGCTGCCAGGCTCGATGTAGGCGGTCTTTGCGCCGACGGCTGCGATCCACTCCCGCGCCGCTTTGGCGATGAACTCCGGGCCGTTGTCGGACCGTATGTGATCCGGCACGCACCGCAGGATGAACAGGTCGGACAGGACGTCGATGACGTCGGTCGACCGGGGTCTCCTGTCGATCCGGATTGCCAGGCATTCGCGGCTGAACTCGTCGATGAGATTGAGCATGCGGAACTTCCTTCCATCATGGGTCCGGGCTTCGACAAAGTCGTAGGACCAGACGTGGTTCGGGCGCTCGGGTCGCAGACGGATGCACGATCCGTCGTTCAGCCAGAGCCGGCCCTTCTTCGGTTGTTTCTGTGGGACCTTCAGCTCCTCCCGTCGCCAGATCCTCTCGACCCGCTTGTGGTTGACGCTCCAACCGGCCTCGCGTAGCAGCGCCGTGATCCGGCGATATCCGTAGCGCCCGTATTGCGAGGCGAGTTCGATGATGTCGGCGGTGAGCGCTTCCTCGTCGGCGCGCCCCTGCGGCACCCTTCTCTGGGTCGAGCGATGCTGCCCGAGCACCCGACAGGCGAACCGTTCCGAGATCCGGAGCTCTTGCCTGACATGCTCGATGCAAGCGCGGCGGCGGGCGGGGCTCAGAAGTTTCCCCGGGCAGCCTCCGCCAGGATTAGCTTCTCGAGCGTCAGGTCGGAGACGGCCTTGCGAAGCCGCTCATTCTCCTTCTCGAGTTCCTTCAACCGCTTCACCTGGTCGGTCTTCAGACCGCCGACTCCTTGCGCCATCGGTAGTAGGTAAACTGGGTCACGCCGATCGACCGCACGGCCTCCGCAACCGACTGGCCTTGGGACACCAACACATCCACCTGCCGCAGCTTGGCGACGATCTCCTCCAGCTTGTGCTGCTTCTGGGGCATTCCTTCATCCTCCAAATGGCTCAAAAGCCATACCTCAGGGAGGACCACTTTTCAGGGGGCAGACCAGAACCGTCCCATCTGGCTGGTCGAGGCGCCGCCGCGCTCGACGGCCTTGCCGCCGACGATCCAGCGCATCGCGGGATCACGTCCAAGCCGGTCGGCGTCGTTCACGTCCCCGTAGCCGGCGAGGCGACCATAGATCGACTGACGCAGCAGACCGACAATGCCATGCCAGCCGTTCCTGCCGGTCCGCGCATCGGCGAGAACTTCGCCCGCCAAAGCTGTCAGCCCCAGGGCGTCATCAAGTTCGCGATAAGCGAGCAGACCTGCACCGGAGGTGACCCGTGATCCGTGGAACTCCAGCTTCAGGCGGCGGTCGAAAACGGGCCGCAGGGAGCCGCGATCCTATTCACCCGCCGGGTTCCCCATCCGAGCCGCCCTCCAACACCCTTAAGTCCATGATTCGCATATCAGAAATGGGCCATTCAGGCATCAGCTATACCGGTCACTTGGGAAATGCGGGTCTACACCGACGGAGGCCTCGAGCTGGCGCGTTTCCATCCGCGCTTCATCATCGAGCACGTCATCGCGCGCTGCCGATTCCTGGGACGCCAGAGCGCTCTGGAACGCGACTTGGTGCTCGAGGCGGCCGGCCACCTCGGTGTGCGCGACTGATCGTTCCCGCGTCCGGCCGTCGGCGATCACGACGGCTTGAACGGCGAAGTTTTCTTCCGATTTATGTTGCGACCCGATGCCGGTTGCGCTAACGACTGCCCGGCACGGTTCGGACGCGATTCGACCCACTATGCCTTTATGGAGACCGATGATGCGGGGACAGATTTTGAGTGTGCTGGCGGCGCTGGTGCTGGTTGCGGCCTGCGAAACGACGCCTGAGGACACCGGCGCGGCGTCCGGTGACGGTGGCTCGACCACCTCAACCACCTCGACCGACACGTCCGGTTCCACCGAATCAACAGGCCCGGTCCCGGGTTCCCAGGAAGACCTGAACCAGAACGCCGGCGACCGCGTCTTCTTTGGTTTCGACCTGTACGACCTGACGGCCGAGGCGCAGGAGACCCTGCGTCGCCAAGCTGAGTGGATGCAGACCTACGGCGACGTGACCGTGACGGTCGAGGGCCATTGCGACGAGCGCGGCACGCGCGAGTACAACCTGGCGCTCGGCGAGCGGCGCGCCAATGCGGTCAAGAACTTCCTCGTGGCGCTGGGTGTCGATCCCGCGCGCGTCGCGACCATCAGCTACGGCAAGGAGCGCCCGGAAGTCCTGGGCAGCGACGAGTCGGCGTGGGCGCAGAACCGGCGCGGCGTGACGCTCGTCAACTAGCCGGCTTCGCCGCGCCGGCACGGCTCGGCGCGGTCTCGTTCGATCGGCCCGCCCTCTCTGAATGGCCTTCCGGGGGTGGCGGGCCGACGTACTTTTGCCCTAATGTTCGCCCATGTAGGATCGCACGCGGCCGCGGATGGCGGCTAGGGCCGTGCGTCTTCGAGGGATCCTGAACGTGGTCCGACCCCTAAGTGCGACAAGGACAGCGCTCGCCGCGGTAATGCTGGTGGTCGTCGCGGGGGGCCCTGCCGGCGCCCAGGATACCCGCGCCATGGCCGAGCAGATCGAACGGCTCCAAGCCGACCTGAAAGACTTGCAGCGCTACGTTTATACCGGCGGTACGGTGCCGCCGGCGAGCAGCGCCGAGTCCTTCGCCTCGGTCAGCGACCCGGCCCAGGTCGAAGTGCGCATCACCGATCTGGAGAACCAGATCCGCGAGCTGCGCGGACTGAGCGAGGAGACGACATTCCGGCTGGGCCAGATCGAGGCACGGCTCGACAAACTGGTCGCCGACGTGGATACGCGGCTGGCCGCGCTCGAGCTTGGTGGCGGCGCGGCCCCAGCGGCCGGCGGCGCGACGCTGGGCGCGGAGGTGCCGGCCGCGTCGGGCGAGGCGGCTGAGCAGACGCTCACGCTCCCCCAGCCCGAGGCGGAAACCACATCCGCCGAAGGCGCGGCCCTGCCGCCCGGCAGCATCATGGAGCAGTACAACTACGCGTTCGGACTGCTGCGCAAGACCGACTATGACGGCGCCGAGCGGGCGCTCACCGCGTTTGTCAACGCGTACCCGGACGACCCGCTGACGGGCAACGCGTACTACTGGCTGGGCCAAGTGTACACGGTGCGCAACGACTTCGAGCGCGCCGCCGTCACCTACCTGAAAGGGTACCGCCAGTTCCCCGACGGCAAGTACGCGCCGCACAGCCTGATGAAGCTGGGCACCACGCTGGGGCAGCTCGGCAAGGAGGTCGAGGCCTGCGCTAGTTTCAACGAGTTGAACAAGAAGTTCCCGGACGCCGAGCCGGCCGTGCAGAGTGAAGCGGCCACGGCAGCGGCCTCGCTCGGCTGTTCCTGACCTCCGGCGCCGTTCCAATTGGTGAGGCCGAGTTCGCGGCCCTGATGGACCCGCTGGGTCCGTTCGAACCAGGCCCGGTGATCACGGTGGCGACGTCTGGCGGTCCCGATAGTCTGGCGTTGGCGTTCCTCACCCATGCATGGGCACGCGCGCGCGGTGGCCGGGCCATCGCACTGATCGTCGACCATGGCCTGCGCCCCGAATCGGCGGCCGAAGCGATCCAGGTCGCTGGTTGGCTCGGGGCCACGGGCATCGAGCACGCGGTGCTTGCCTGGAACGGCCCTCGCCCGGCACGCGGCGTGCAAGCCGCCGCGCGCCTGGCCCGCCATGGCCTGATCGAGGCATGGTGCCGCGATCGCGGCGTCCTTCACGTGGCCTACGGTCACCAGCGCGATGACCAGGCGGAAACGTTCCTGATGCGCCGCCGGCGCGACCGTCACGGCGAAGGTCTCGCCGCCATGGCGGCCGTGACCGAGCGCCGCTACGTCAGGGTCCTGCGGCCCTTGCTCGCCATCGGTCGAGAACGCCTGATCGCGACCCTCGCCGCGTTGGGACACCCCTGGGTCGACGATCCGAGCAATCGGAACGTCGCGTTCGAGCGCGTCCGGGTGCGGGCCTGGCTGCCTGTGTTGGCGCACAGGGGCTGGCCGCCCGAACGCCTGGCCGCGCTCGCAGCCTGTCACGGTCGCGAGCGGGCGGTCGCCGACGGCCGTCTCGCCCACTGGTTTGGCGCGGCTGCGACCCTCCACCCGGCAGGATACGCCATCCTCGACGGGGCCGTGTTCCGGGCCACCGACCGCGACCTGCGTGCCGCCGCTCTCGCAAAAGTGATCGCCACGGTCGGCGCGCGGCTCTACGCCCCGCCGCGCGAGGCCTGTGCGCGCCTGACCGGCGATGCCGGGAGACCACGCACGCTGGGCGGCTGCGTCGTACTGCCCCATCGCGGCGCGCTCATCGTCGCGCGCGAACCGCGCGCCATCGGGCCAGCGTTGCCGCTGAACGGACGCCCGGCCCTGTGGGACGGCCGGTTCGAGGTGACCGGGCCATCGTGCGAGGGGGAAGGATTCGCGGTCCGGCGGCTTGGCCAGGATGGCCTGCGCCGCGTCAAGGAATGGGTCGACACACGGGCTTGGCCGCGCGTGGTGCTGGCCGGACTCCCGTCGATCTGGCGCCTTGACGAGCCGGTCGCCATTCCCCACTTGCACATTGATCGCATGCGAGATCCTGGTAGCCTTCGCTTCACCATCACGTGGCGGCCGCCACAGCCCCTAGTCGCGCCCTTCATCGTCGGCGCCGACGTGCTAGGCAGTCGTGGCCAGGGTGGGGTGGGGTGCTAAGATGGCGGCAACGCAGCCGCGCTAGGATCGGCCTTTCGGAACGAACAGGGACGAGAACTCGGTGAACAACTTCGGCAAGACCTTGGCCCTGTGGGTCGGTATCGGCGTGGTGCTGATCATGTTGTTCAACCTGTTCGAGGGCTCGCCCAGCAAGTCGCCCCGCTCCTCGCTCGCCTTCTCGGACTTCCTGACCGAGGTGGATTCCGGCCAGGTCAGCGACGTCACCATCCAGGGCAGCACGATTCAGGGCCATTACGTCGACGGCCGGATGTTCGGCACCTACGCGCCCGAGGACCCGACCTTGGTCACCCGGCTCAACGATCGAGGCGTGCGCATCAGCGCGGCGCCGATCGAGGAGAGCGTGCCGACGCTGTTTAGCATCCTGCTGTCGTGGTTCCCGATGCTGCTGCTGATCGGCGTGTGGATCTTCTTCATGCGCCAGATGCAGTCGGGCGGTGGCAAGGCCATGGGCTTCGGCCGGTCGCGCGCGCGCCTGCTGACCGAGAAGGCGGGTCGCGTCACCTTCGACGATGTGGCGGGTATCGACGAGGCGAAGGAGGAGCTCGAGGAGATCGTCGAATTCCTCAAGAACCCTCAGAAGTTCAAGCGCCTGGGCGGCCGCATCCCGAAGGGCGTGCTGCTGGTCGGCCCGCCTGGTACCGGTAAGACGCTGCTGGCGCGCGCCATCGCCGGCGAGGCCAACGTGCCCTTCTTCACGATTTCGGGTTCGGACTTCGTCGAGATGTTTGTAGGCGTCGGCGCCAGCCGCGTACGCGACATGTTCGAGCAGGGCAAGAAGAACGCGCCCTGCATCATCTTCATCGACGAAATCGACGCGGTCGGTCGTCATCGCGGCGCCGGGCTTGGCGGCGGCAACGACGAGCGCGAGCAGACGCTCAACCAGCTCCTGGTCGAGATGGACGGCTTCGAATCGAACGAAGGCGTCATCCTAATCGCGGCGACCAACCGGCCCGACGTGCTCGACCCCGCGCTCTTGCGCCCGGGCCGTTTCGACCGCCAGGTCGTGGTGCCCAACCCCGACATCGTGGGGCGCGAGAAGATCCTGAAGGTCCACATGCGCAAGGTGCTGCTGGCGCCGGACGTCAGCGCGCGCACCATCGCGCGCGGCACGCCGGGCTTCTCGGGCGCCGATCTGGCCAACCTGGTCAACGAGGCGGCGCTGCTGGCCGCGCGGCGCGGCAAACGGGTCGTCACCATGGCTGAGCTCGAGGACGCCAAGGACAAGGTCATGATGGGCAGCGAACGCCGCTCCATGGTCATGACCGACCAGGAGAAAAAGCTCACCGCCTTCCACGAATCCGGGCACGCGATCGTGGCCATGCACTGCCCGGCTTCGGACCCGGTGCACAAGGCGACGATCATACCGCGCGGGCGCGCGCTGGGCATGGTGCTGCGCCTGCCCGAGACCGACCGCATTTCGGTCAGCCGCGAGAAGCTGGAGGCCGACATCGCCGTGGCCATGGGCGGACGCATCGCCGAGGAGCTGATCTTCGGCGCGGCCAAGGTCACCAGCGGTGCGACCCAGGACATCGCCATGGCAACCAAGATGGCCCGTGCCATGGTCACCCAGTTCGGCATGAGCGACAAGCTGGGACCGCTCGCCTACGGCGAGAACCAAGAGGAAGTGTTCCTGGGTCACTCGGTGACGCGCACCCAGAACATCTCGGAGTCGACCGCCCAGGACATCGACGCGGAGATCCGGCGCATCATCGACGAGTGCTACACGCGCGCGCACACGATCCTGACCGACAACATGGACCAGCTCCAGAAGGTCGCCAACGCGCTGCTCGAACACGAGACGCTTTCGGGCGACGACATGCGAGGGCTTCTGCGCGGCGAGCCGATCGTGCGCGGCGACATCGATGACGCTGACGATGCCGCGCCGCGGCCTTCGTCGGTGCCGTCAAGCGACCCCAAGCCCGACGGCCAGGGTTCGGGCGGTCTGGAGCCGCGACCGCAGCCCGGCTCCTAGGGCTCGCTTGCGCGCCGCCCTCAGCACCACGGCGTCCACCGCCCGAAGGGACGACGGCAGCCGATTGCGTCTGCAAGCCGTCGCGGCGCCGGGGCCAATCAGCGAAGCCGCCGATCTTTACGCGCTACCGTTGGGCCTGACCGGCGGCGTCGCGGCCGAAGCTCTGTTGACCTCCGGCACCGGCTGGCCCCGTGGCGGCGGCGCGTTCGCGGCCATCGAGATCGTGGTCCGGCGACGCGACCACGTCGAGGTCGCCGCGTTGGCCAGACCCGCGCTCGAGGCTTGGGCGAGCGGCTTGCCCCTCCCTGTGTCGCGGCGCCTCGAGGCGTTGCTGTCCGCCATCACCCGACCCGATGCCGAACCCTGCCGGATCATGGGCGTGGTCAACGTCACGCCCGACAGCTTCTCCGACGGCGGCGACTTCGGGACGGTCGCGGCGGCGTTGGCCCACGGCGTGCGCCTGGCCGAGGCGGGTGCCGACATCATCGACGTGGGCGGCGAATCGACCCGGCCAGGCGCCCTACCCATCGACCCCGCGGACGAGATCGCGCGCGCCATACCCGTGGTACGCGGGCTCGCCCAACGTGGGATCGCCGTCTCCATCGACACGCGCAACGCCGCCACCATGGCGGCGGCGCTCGCGGCCGGCGCGGCCATGATCAACGATGTCAGCGCGCTCGCGCACGATCCGGGGTCCATGGCGGTGGCGGCCCGTGCCACGGTCCCCGTGGTGCTGATGCACACTCAGGGCGACCCGCGCACCATGCAGGCGAACCCTTGCTACGATGCGGCGCCGCTCGACGTGTTCGACGCCCTGGCCGCCCGCGTCGAGGCGTGCGTCGCGGCCGGCATCGCCCGAAGCCGCCTGATCGTCGACCCCGGTATCGGCTTCGGCAAGACGGTGGGCCACAACCTAGAGCTGATCGCGCGCCTGGGCGTGTTGCACGGGCTCGGCTGCGGCGTCCTCCTGGGGGCCAGCCGAAAAAGCTTCATCGCCCGATTGAGCCGAGGCGAGCCACCCAAGGAGCGGCTGGCGGGCAGCCTGGCGGTCGCCCTGCGTGGGATCGAGGAAGGCTGCGCCTGGGTCCGGGTCCACGACGTGGCCGAGACGGTTCAAGCGTCGCGCGTCCGGGATTCGGTAACGCACGCTTGCTAGACTGGCATGGTTCGTGCGTTAACCACGCGTGAACCGGCCTGCGGAGGGATCATGGCACGGCGCCTGTTCGGAACCGACGGCATTCGCGGCACGGCGAACACCGTGCCCATGACCGCCGACATCGCGCTGCGGGTCGGCATGGCCACCGGGCGGCTGTTCACCCGGGGCGACCACCGCCACCGTGTGGTCATCGGCAAGGACACGCGGCTGTCCGGCTACCTGTTCGAGTCGGCGCTGACCGCCGGGTTCGTCTCGGTCGGCATGGATTGCATCCTGGTCGGCCCCATGCCGACACCCGCCATCGCCATGCTGACCCGCAGCATGCGCGCGGACCTGGGCGTCATGATCTCGGCGTCGCACAATCCCTACCAGGACAACGGCATCAAGCTGTTCGGCCCGGACGGCTTCAAGCTGTCGGACGATGTCGAGACGGCCATCGAATCCCTGATGAACGACCGCGACGCGATCCCGCTGGCCGGCCCGCGCGATCTCGGCCGCGCCAAGCGGCTCGACGACGCTGACGGCCGCTACATTGAGTTCGCCAAGTCGACGTTCCCGAAGTCGCTGACGCTCGACGGTCTGCGCATTGTGCTCGACTGCGCCAACGGCGCCGCCTACCGCGTCGCGCCGACCGTGCTGTGGGAACTGGGCGCCGAGGTCATCCCGATCGGCGTGACGCCCGACGGCTTCAACATCAACCAGCGTTGCGGCTCGACCCACCCCTCGACCCTCAGCGAGGCGGTGGTCACCCACGGCGCCGATCTCGGCATCGCGCTGGATGGCGACGCGGACCGGCTGATCGTGTGCGACGAGCACGGCGCCATCATCGATGGCGATCAGCTCATGGCCATGATCGCCGAGTATTGGCACAGTGCCGACAAGTTGAAGGGCGGCGGCGTGGTCGCCACCGTCATGTCGAACCTGGGGCTCGAACGGTTCCTCGGCGGCCTCGGCCTGACGCTCACGCGCACCAAGGTCGGCGACCGCTACGTGGTCGAGGCGATGCGCGCCGGCGGCTTCAACGTGGGCGGCGAGCAATCAGGCCACATCATCCTGGCCGACCACGCGACCACCGGCGACGGCATGATCGCGGCGTTGCAGTACCTGGCGGTGCTGTCCGCGTGCAAGGGTACGGTCAGCCAGTGCAGCCGTCGCTTCGACACGCTGCCGCAGATACTCAAGAACATCCCCTTCAGCGGGACCAACCCGCTCGACGACGCGCGCGTGCGCCGGGCGATCGCCGACGCTGAGGCGCGGCTCGGCCGGACCGGCCGCGTGGTGGTGCGTCCATCGGGCACCGAACCGGTGATCCGCATCATGGTCGAGGCCGAGAATAGCGGCGTGATGGACGCGGTGGTCGCCGAGATCACTGACGCCGTCGCGCGAACCGCCAAGCTCTCGGCGTAGTCCCGCCCGCCTTCCAGCGCTGGCCGGCCCGGCGACGGCACGGTATCGCGCCGCGATCCCTTGTCCTAGGACCGGGTCCGGTTGGGCGGCCGGCACCTAGCGCCATGAGTCCGCCCGCGATCCAGAGCTGGGAGGGTTCGATCATGGAAACAAGGTAACTTCGCGAGCGCATGGCCGAAGGCACGCTGTCCCGCCGTGCGTTTAATCGCGCCATGGCGGCCGCAGGCGTGCCTAGGTTCGTAGCGAACACGTCGGAGCCCGCCATGACCACGACCACCGCCTCCCCGCGCCTTGGCGTAGCCAACGCCCAGGCCGTGCGCGATTACGAACGCATCGAGGCGGCGATCCGCTACCTCGATGCCCATTACGAGGAGCAGCCCATTCCACTTCCAGCGGCTGTTCCAGCGCTGGGCGGGCGTCAGCCCCAAGCGGTTCCTGCAGTTCCTGACCGTCGACCATGCCCGCAGGCTGCTGGCGACGGACGCACCCATGCTCGAGGCCTCGCTCGATGTCGGCTTGTCGGGCCCGAGCTGCCTGCACGACTTGTTCGTCGCGTGCGAGGCCATGACGCCCGGCGAAGCCAAGCGCGGCGGCACCGGGCTAAACGTCGCCTGGGGCATGCACCCCACGCCGTTCGGCGACGCCCTGGTGGCATTTCTGGTGCCGTGCCGCCGAGTCATCCGTGCCACTGGGCCGTTCAGCGGTTACGCCTAGGGACCCGAGCGCAAGCGCGCCATCCTGGCGTGGGAGAGCGCCCGCGCCGCGTCGTGATACGCGGATTCTATGGCCGGAACGACGAGGCCAAGTCACCGCCGGCGCCGAACAGCCGGTCGGCGTCGGCCAGCGCGGCATGATCGGCCAGCACGTCGCCCGGCTTGTTGCCGAAGCCGACGACCGAGCCGCTCCATGTCGCATTCAGGTACTCGGCGGTCAGCTTGAGGGTTCCAAGCAGCGGCTCGGCCTGGCGCAGGTCGCGGTCGCTCAGGATGGTCACGGCCCAGAACCGCTTGCCCGCCATGCGGCCACGAAAGTCCGCGCCCTCGACGCGCATCCAACCCGACCAGTGGTCGAGGTAGAGCTTGGCGCTGGTGGGCACGGCGTACCAGTAGACCGGCACCACGAACACCAGGTCGCTCGCCGCGAGCGTCGCGTCGAACAGGGTTCGCGCGTGGCCCTCGGACGCCGGGTAGACGCCGACCGAGTGGCGGATGTCCTCGAACGGCGCCAACGGCAGCCGTGCCAGGTCGAGCCAGGTTTGCGGCACGGCCCTGGGCAGGGCCGCCGCCGCCCGGCGCGCTAGGGCCTCGGCGTTGCCGCCGGTCCGCGCGCTGCTCAGCACGAACAGGTACGACCGGTCGGCGGGCTTGGGATCGGTGGGCATGAGCTCTCCTAGGGGGTGTCGACGGATGTGGCCGAGTAAGCCGATTGCCTCAGGCCTTCCAGTGGGGCGGCGTGGTCTTGGCGTAGTACGGCAGGGCCTCAATTCGTTTCATCCAGGCTTCCAGTCGGGCGGGAATGCGATCGCCGAGTCCTTTTCCCGGCGCCCGCTGCTCGATGCGCTTGATGTTGCGCACCTGCGGATAGACCGTGAAATCCGCGAGCGAGAGTTCGCCCACGAAGAAGTCGCCGGACAGCTGCGCTTCGAACCGGGGCAGTTCGTCCATCAGCCTCGCCTGGGCCTTCGCCAGGGCATCCGCGTCCTCGGGTCCTTCGCGGAACAGCGTCACGCGGAACAGTTCGTTCACGGCCGGGGTCAGGAAGCTCTCGGATTCGGCGGCGATACGACGCGCCAGCGCGCGCGCCTTGACGTCCCTCGGCAACAGGCACGGCTCGGGGTAGCGCTCCTCCAGGTACTCGACGATGGCGGCGGATTCCCACAGCACCAGCCCGTCATCGACGATGGTCGGCACCTTGCCGCGCGGGTTGACCGCCAGGAACGCAGGCGACCGCGTGTCGCCCTTGTCGAACGACAGCGCCTTGAGCTCGTAGGGGATACGCTTGTGCTCGAGCGTCAGCCACACCTTCCAGGCGAAGGGCGAGCCAGAGCCGTAGTAGAACGTCAGCGCCATGGTCACCGCTCCCGATCCAGCGAAGGGGCCAGACCCTACCATCCGTGCGTGATCGGCGCATGGCCGTTCGTGTATGGTCGCGCGCGCAAAGGGAGAACGGCTTGGAGACGTACGATTTCATCGTGGTGGGCGCCGGCTCGGCCGGGTGCGCCGTGGCGGCGCGGCTCAGCGAGAGCGGGCGTCACAGCGTGCTCCTGCTCGAGGCCGGGCCGTCGGACCGGCGCTTCTGGGTCCAGGTGCCAATCGGCTACGGCAAGACCTTCTTCGATCCACGCGTCAACTGGATGTACCGCAGCGAGCCGATCCCCGGCTTCGGCGGGCGCGACAACTACTTCCCGCGCGGAAAGGTGTTGGGCGGCTCGTCGTCGATCAACGCCATGGTCTATTCGCGCGGCCAACAGGCGGACTACGACGCCTGGGAAGCCATGGGCAACCCTGGGTGGGGCTGGCGTGACGTGCTGGCCGCCTACAAGCGCATGGAGGACCACGCGCTCGGCGGCGGGTCCCACCATGGCGTGGGCGGCCCGGTGCACGTCACGACGATCGACGACGCAGCCCACCCGCTGTGCCGCGCCTTCGTTGAGGGTGGCGTTCAGTGCGGCGTGCCGGCCAGCGCCGACCTGAACGGCGAGACCATCGAAGGCGTCGGTCTATACCAAATCACCACCCGCGACGGCCTGCGCCTGTCGTCGTCACGCGCGTACCTGTGGCCGGCGCGCGGCCGACGCAACCTGCGGATCGTCACCGGCGCCCTGGCCACCCGCGTGACCTTCGACGGGCGGCGCGCCGTCGGCGTGGCCTACGAGCATGGCGGCGCCAGCGTCGCGGCGCGCGCCGGGCGCGAGGTGATCCTGTCCGGCGGCGCGATCAACACGCCGCAGCTCCTGCAGCTCTCTGGCGTCGGCCCGGCCGATCTGCTCGGCGCCCAAGGCATCGCGGTCCGCCACGAGGCTCCGGCGGTCGGCCGCAACCTGCAGGATCACCTCTGTTACGACCATGTCTATCGTGCGCGCGTACCTACCCTGAACCAGGTGCTTGTGCCGTGGTGGGGCAAGCTCGCGGTGGGCCTGCGCTACGTGCTGACGCGCCGTGGTCCGCTGGCCATGAGCCTGAATCACGCGGGCGGCTACTACCGCTCGCGGCCGGGACTCGCGTTCCCTAACATCCAACTCTACTTCTCGCCGCTCACCTACGAACAGGCGCCCCAGGGCAAGCGGCCGCTGATGAACCCCGATCCGTTCCCCGGCTTCATCGCCAGCGTCTCGCCGTGCCGGCCGCAGAGCACTGGTTACCTGGCGATCCGTTCGGCCGACTCGCGCACGCCCCCCGCGATCCACCCGAACTACCTCGACGATCCCCACGACATGCACGAGTTGCTGGAGGGCGCACGGTTTCTGCGCCGCCTAGCCGCCAGCCCGGCGCTGTCCGCCGTCATCGCCGAGGAGCTGAAGCCTGGCCCCAAAGCCCGGAGCGACGCCGACTTCGAGGCCGACGTGCGGGCGCGCGCCTATTCGGTGTTCCACCCCTCGGGCACGTGCCGGATGGGGCCGGAGGCACGCGACGCCGTGGTCGACCGCCGGCTGCGCGTGCACGGTCTCGACCGGCTGCGGGTGGTCGACGCTTCGATCTTCCCGGTCATCCCTTCGGGCAATATCAACGCACCCACGATGATGGTTGGCGAAATGGGCTCCGCCATGATCCTTGCGGACGCCAACTGACGCTCCCTAAGCTCGGTCCCAGGCCATGCATCGCTACGTCCTCGCCATCGATCAGGGCACCACGTCCACCCGGGCCATTCTGTTCGACCGTGACCTTCGTGTGACGGCCGTGGCTCAACAAGAGTTCGCTCAACATTATCCCCGCTCGGGCTGGGTCGAGCACGACGCCGAGGACCTGTGGGCGACCGCCGTCGCCACTGCGCGCGAGGCCCTGGCGCGCGCCGGCGCGGACGCCACCGCCGTGGCGGCCATCGGCATCACCAATCAACGTGAAACGACCGTGGTGTGGGACC
Source organism: Alphaproteobacteria bacterium (assembly GCA_016869675.1). Taxonomy (GTDB): domain Bacteria; phylum Pseudomonadota; class Alphaproteobacteria; order SP197; family SP197; genus VGDP01. Next base: position 13,720 of record VGDP01000056.1, read on the forward strand.
GTGCCACGGGCAAAGCGATCCACCCGGCGATCGTCTGGCAGGACCGCCGCACGGCCGAGGCGTGCGCCACGCTGCGCGCGGAAGGCCACGAGGCCGCCGTCACGGCGCGCACGGGCCTGCTGGTGGACCCCTACTTCTCGGCCACCAAGCTGGCGTGGCTGCTGGGCCATGTCGACGGTGCGCGCGACGCCGCGCGGGCCGGCCGGCTCGCCTTCGGTACCGTGGACAGCTTCCTGCTCTGGCGCCTGACCGGCGGGCGCGTCCACGCGACCGACGCGACCAACGCCAGCCGCACGATGCTGTGGGATATCCACCGCGGCGCATGGTCGGATGAGCTGCTCGGCCTGTTCCGCGTGCCGGCCGCCGTGTTGCCCGAAGTGCGCGACTGCGCGGCCGATTTCGGCGTGTGCGAGGCCGGTATCCTGGGCGCGGCCCTGCCCGTCGCGGGGATCGCCGGCGACCAGCAGGCCGCCGCCATCGGCCAAGCGTGCCTGGCGCCCGGCATGGTCAAGTCCACCTATGGGACGGGCTGCTTCGTCCTGCTGAACACTGGCACCGAGCCGGTGCGTTCGACCAAGCGGCTCCTGACCACGGTCGCCTACCGCTTGGACGACAGAACGATCTACGCCCTGGAAGGTTCCATCTTCGTCGCGGGCGCTGCCGTCCAATGGCTGCGCGACGGCCTGGGCGTGCTGTCGTCGGCGGAGCAATCCGGCACCCTGGCGACCGACGCCGACCCGCACCAGGACGTGATCCTGGTCCCCGCGTTCGTCGGGCTTGGCGCGCCCCACTGGGACGCCGACTGCCGCGGCGCGCTGTTCGGCCTGACCCGCGCCACGGGCCCGCGCGAGCTGGCCCGCGCTGCGCTGGAATCCGTGTGCTTCCAAACCCACGATCTGCTCGAGGCCATGCGCGCCGATTGGCGGTCCTCCCAAGCTACCGTCCTGCGCGTCGATGGTGGCATGACCGCGTCCGATTGGACCATGCAGCGCCTGTCCGACCTGCTCGACGCGCCGGTCGATCGGCCCATCGTGAGCGAGACCACGGCGCTCGGCGCTGCGTACCTGGCCGGGTTGCGGGTCGGGTTCTACCCAGAACCCGGGGACTTCGCGCGGCGCTGGACGCTCGAACGGCGCTTCACCCCCGCCATGACCGCACCGGAACGCGCCCGGCGCCACGCGCTGTGGCGCGACGCGGTCAGCCGCACGCTGGTTCGCTGACGTCGGCTCAGGGCTCGACGAGGTCGGCCGTACGGGTCCCGCCGCGCCTGCCGGAACTCGCCGTGATCGTGCGCGAGGGCGGCAGGTGCACGCCGATGGTCGTGCCACGCCCCGGCTCGCTGATGATCTCGAGCCGGCGCTGATGCATTTCCACCATGGCCTTGTACAGCGGCAGACCGAGCCCGACGACGCCATGGTTGCGGCTAAGCGCATGGTCGATCTGGCCGAACGGCTTCAACGCGACGACGATCTCGTCCGCGCTCATGCCGATGCCCGTATCGCTGACCGCCATGACGACGCCACCGTCCTCGGCGGCGTTCAACGCGACACGGACCGTGCCCCCGCGGCGGTGAACTTGTTGGCGTTGGTCAGCAGGTTGAGCAGCACCTTCTTGAGACGCTGCTCGTCGCCCCAGACGGAGGGAACCGTCAGCGGCGGGGACCACGCTAGGTTGAGTCCCGCCTCGAGCGCGCGCTCGAGCACCAAGCGCAGGCTGGACTGGACGACACGGTCCAGCCGCACCGGCCCCTCGGTCATGCTGAGCTTGCCGGCGACGAGACGCGCGATGTCCAGCAGGTCGTTCACGATCTCGAGCAGGTGGCGGCCGCTGTCCAGGATGCCCGTCAGATACTCCGTGTTCTGCTGGTCGACGCCGCCTTCACGGTTGGTCGCGAGCATGACCTCGGAGAAGCAGATGATCGCGTTCAGCGGCGTGCGAAGATCGTGGCTGATGTTAGCGATGAACTCGGACTTGGAGCGGTTCGCCGCCTCGGCCTGGGCCAGCGCGTCACGCAGGCGGTCCTCGGCCTGCTTGCGCTCGGTGATGTCGTGGGCGACCGTCACCACGTGGCTCGGGCGACCGTGCGCGTCGAACAGCGGCAGCTTGGTCGAGACCCACTGTCCCCCGTCAGGAACCATGAGACAGGCAGTGGTGGTTGCGTAAGGGAGGTTTCCGGCTCACCGTAACCCGAGAGGGAACGAGCATGAGCCAGAAGACCGTGCCGTCGCAGACGGCCGAACAGCATG
>VGDP01000057.1 GCA_016869675.1 Alphaproteobacteria bacterium
ACCACCGGCGCTATCACGAAAGCCCCGGCAACCTCACGCCCGCCGATGTCTACTTCGGGCGCGGCCAGGCCATCACCGCCAGGAGGAAAGCGATCAAGGAGATGACCATCCACAACCGCCGCCTGGATCACCAGCGGCAAGCCGCTTAACATCAACCAGGATGAGCCAGAGCCTCCGCTACAAAACCACCACGGCTGTCCCATTTATCCTGACGACGGACACACTGGGTCGATCTCTACTACAGCCCGTTCCGCAATGCCTCGCGTGCCAACGTCAAGGGTCTGTTGCAGAACCCCATGGGCAAGTTCACGCTCGAGGACGTGACGATCGAGTAGACGCGATCGAGCCAGTCGGAAGAGGACGGGCACCGGGTCAGCAACCCGGCGCCCGCTTCGTGTAGGCCATGTCGGACTATTTGCGGGGCGTCGCGCTGTGCCTGGCGGCCGGGGTGTTGTGGAGCCTCGGCGGCGTCATGGTGCGCAGCATCGAAGAGGCTGACGTCTGGCAGATCAGCTTCTGGCGGTCGGGAACCATGGCCCTGACTGGGTTGCTGGTCGTCGCGGTGCGCTACCGCGCGGCGATGATCCGCCCCTTCCGCGAACTGGGCCCATCGGGCGTCGCCGCGGGGCTGTTCATCGGGCTGGCCAACATCTCGTTCATCCTGGCGCTGACCAACACCACCGTCGCCAACACCCTGTTCATCCTGGCGGCCCAGCCGTTCATGGTCGCGCTGCTGGCATGGCTGCTGCTGCGCGAGCGCGTCGCGCGCACGACGTGGGCGGCCATGGGGCTGGCCACGATCGGGGTCGCGGTCATGGTCGGTGGATCGCTGGTGGCCGCCGACATGTTTGGCACCGTCATGGCGATCGCCTGCGCGATTGCCTTCTCGCTGTTCGTCGTCGCCATTCGCGCGCGCCCCACGGCCGATCGCATTCCCCTGGTGGCCATCGCCGGTGTGTTCGTGATGGTGATCGGCTTCGCGGTCAGCGGCGGCGACGTGGCGGTGCCGCTGCGCGACATCTTTCTCTGCGTCGCCATGGGTTCGGTCCAGGTGACCCTCGGGCTGATGCTGTTCATTGCCGGAGCCCGCTATCTGCCGGGCAGCCAGGTGACGCTCTTGTCCGAGCTCGAGATCGTGCTCGGCCCCCTGTGGGTGTTCTGGGTCTACGCCGAGATTCCGAGCCTGGCGACCCTGGTCGGTGGCGTTCTGGTGCTGGCCGCCGTGCTCGGTCAGACGTTGGCCGGCGCGCGGCGCACCGGGGTCAGGGCATGAGCCAAGCCACGCGCGGCGCGTTCTTGGTCCTTGCCGCCGGCCTGGTGTGGAGCCTGGCCGGCGTGCTGGTGCGCGCCATGGAAGGGGCGGGGTCATGGCAGATTGTGTTCTATCGCTCGCTATGGCTCGCCGTGACGATCCTCGCTGTGCTGGTGTGGCGGCACCAAGGTCAGACGCTCGCGGTGATACGGCGCATCGGCTGGGCGGGCTGGGTCGGTGGAGCCTCGCTCGGCGTCGGCTTCTGCGGCTACGTCTTCGCCATGACCCACACGACCATCGCCAACGCGCAGTTCCTGCTGGCGGTATCGCCCTTCATGGTGTCGCTGATCGCGTGGGCCGTGATCGGCGAACGGGTCGCCGCCGTGACCTGGCTCGCCATGATCGGCGCGCTGCTTGGTGTCGCCGTCATGGTGATCGATGCGCGGGGCGAGGGCCGCATGTTCGGCAACGCCATGGCGCTCGTGGCTGTGGCTGGCTTCTCGGTGTTCACGGTCACGCTGCGCGTCGGTCGCCTGGGCGACATGACGCCTTCGCTGGGCGTGGCGGGCCTGGTCGCCGCCGGCATCGGGGGTGTCATGATCGACGACTTCGCCATATCGGCGCGCGATCACGCGCTGTGCATGATGCTCGGCAGCGTGCAGATCGGCTTCGGCATGCTGCTCTTTACGCTGGGATCGCGGCTGATCCCGGCCGGGCCACTCGCGTTGCTGGGGCTCATCGAGATCGTCGTCGGCCCCTTGATGGTGTGGCTTGTGTTCGACGAGGTGCCGTCCTCGGGCACGCTGGTCGGTGGCGCGATCGTCATCGCGGCGATCGTCGCCCAGTCGGCGCACGGTATCCGCCGAGGGTTCGCGCCGGCGACGTGACGGCCGACTTGTTGTATACGGTGCGGGCCGGACCAGCTTAGCTCGGCCGGAGCAGGGAGGCGGATGTGCGCGTCGTCACCGAGTTCCCCTTCGCCGTGCGCGAGATCGAAAACGTCTGGGTGCCGCTGCCGGGCGGCGAGCGCATGGCGGCGCGGGTCTGGCTGCCCGAAGGGGTGGAGTCGAACCCCGTTCCAGCCATCCTGAAGTACATCCCCTACCGCAAGCGCGATTTCACGCGCGCGGGCGACGACGTGATGTTCCGTTACTTCGCCGGGCACGGCTACGCATGCCTGCGGGTCGACATGCGCGGCTCGGGCGACTCCGAAGGCCTGATCCAGGACGAGTATTCGCAACAGGAGCTCGACGACGGCAAGGTGGCCATCGCCTGGATCGCCCGTCAGCCCTGGTGTTCCGGGACCGTCGGGATGATCGGCCTGTCGTGGAGCGGCTTCAACGCGCTGCAGATCGCCGCGCTGCGCCCGCCGGCGCTCAAGGCCATCGTGACCTGCTGCTCGACCGACGATCGCTACGCCGATGACATGCACATGATGGGCGGTTGCCGGCTCAACGACGACCTCGATTGGGGCACGTCGTTCTTCAACCACGTGCACCGGCCGCCCGACCCCGAGGTCCTGGGGCCCAATTGGCACCAGGTCTGGCGGCGGCGTCTCGACAACGGCTTCTTCCCGCCGGCGCTATGGCTCCAGCACCAGCGGCGCGACGCCTTTTGGAAGCACGCCTCGGTGTGCGAAAACTTCGATGCCATCCAGTGTGCCGTGTTCGCCGTTGGTGGCTGGACCGACGGCTACTCCAACGCCATCCCGCGGCTGCTCGCGAACCTCAAGGTGCCGCGTCTCGGGCTGATCGGGCCGTGGGCACACAACTACGGTCACGTCGGCAACCCCGGCCCGGCGATCGGCTTCTTGCAGGAGTGTGTGCGCTGGTGGGACCAGTGGCTCAAGGGCCGTGACACCGGCATCATGAACGAGCCGATGCTGCGCGCCTACATGCAGGAGGGCGTGCCGCCCAAGGCGCTCTATCCCGTGTGCCCGGGGCGCTGGGTCGGCGAGGCCGCGTGGCCGTCGGCGCGGATCAAGCAGCGCGCCCTGCACCTGAACAACCCAGGGACGCTGGACGGCAAGCCGCGACGCGAAGCCCGCCTTGACCACAAATCACTGCAAACGGTGGGGCTCGCGGCGGGTGAGTGGTGTTCGTACGGTACCGGGGGGTCGGGTCCTCAGTTCCCTGGCGATCAGCGCGCCGACGACGGCGGATCGCTGGTGTTCCAGACCGAGCCTTTGACCAAGACGGTCGAGATACTGGGCGCGGCCGAGGTGCACTTGGACCTGGCCGTCGACCGGCCGCTCGCGTTCGTCGCCGTTCGGCTGAACGACGTCTACCCGGACGGTTCCGTGGCGCGCGCGACCTACGGCGTGCTCAACCTGACGCACCGCGACGGCCATGAACACCCGACACCCCTCGTGCCCGGCAAGCGATACGCCATCCGGGTGCGGCTCAACGACATCGCGTATGCCTTCAAGGTCGGGCACAGGATCCGGGTCGCGGTATCGACGACCTTCTGGCCGATGATCTGGCCGTCGCCCGAGCCGGTGACGCTCAGCCTGTTCACGGGCGCGAGCCGTCTGGTGCTGCCGGTTCGCCCTGCAGCCCGCGCGGATGCGCGCATCGCCTTCAAGCCGGCCGAGGCCGGGCTGCCCATGGCGAAGACCCAGCTCGCGAACCCGTCGTTCGCCTACTCGTGCACGCGCGACCCGGCCACGGGCCGGGTCGAGATCGCTGCCCACGAGGACCAGGGGCGCTGGCGCATCACGGACACCGGTGTCGAGCTTGCCCACCGCGTTGCCGAGCGCTTCGTCATCACGGACGACGATCCTCTGGCCTGCGCCACCGAGATCACCAAGATCAGCGAGATGAAGAAGGGCGACTGGGACGTGCGCATCAAGGCGACGAGCCGGCTGCGCGCCACCCGCGATACCTGGCTGCTGACCGGCGAGATCAAGGCGTTTGACCGTGGCGCTGAGGTGTTCGCCAAGAGCTACGACTGCCCGATCAAGCGCGACCTGGTGTAACGAGGAACGAGGACTCCCATGCGCATCGTAACCAAGCCGAAACATAGGTTCCGCGAAATCGAGAACCTGTGGATCCCGGTCGGCCGCACCGGCCAGAACATGGCGGCGCGGCTGTGGCTGCCCGACGGTGCCGAGGCCAAGCCCGTTCCCGCGATCCTGACCTATCTGCCCTATCGCAAGCGCGACTCCACGCGTGGCGGCGACGATCCGATGCACCGCTACTTCGCCGGGCACGGCTACGCGTGCCTGCGCGTGGACATGCGCGGTTCGGGCGATTCCGACGGCCTGATGGACGATGAGTACGCGGCCCAGGAGCTGAACGACGGCAAGGCGCTGATCGCCTGGATCGCGGTGCAGCCGTGGTGCACCGGCAAGGTCGGCATGATCGGCAGCTCGTGGGGCGGCTTCAACGCCTTGCAGGTTGCCGCCCTGCGTCCGCCGGCGCTCAAGGCGATCGTGACCAACTGCTCGACGGACGATCGCTACACCGACGACATGCACTGGATGGGCGGCTGCCTGCTCAACGACACGCTCGACTGGGGCTCGTCGTTTTTCGCGCGCCTCCATCGGCCGCCCGATCCCGAGATCGCCGGGCCCAAGTGGCGTGCCATGTGGCAGGAACGGCTGGAACAATGTGCCTTGCCGTTGGACGCATGGATCCGTCACCAGCGTCGCGACCACTACTGGAAGCACGGCTCGGTCAACGAGGACTACGACGCCATCCAGTGCGCCGTGTTCGCCACGGGCGGCTGGATGGACGGCTACTCCAACGCCATTCATCGCCTGCTCGCGAATCTCAAGGTGCCGCGGCTCGGCCTGATCGGCGCGTGGGCCCACAAGTACGGCCATCAGGGCGTGCCGGGGCCGGCTATGGGCTACCTGCAGGAATGCGTCCGCTGGTGGGACCACTGGCTCAAGGGCATCGACACCGGCATCATGAAGGAGCCCATGCTGCGGGTCTGGATGCAGCAGGAGGTACCGCCGGTCGGCGACTACGCCACTTGCCCCGGCCGCTGGGTCGCCGAGCCGACCTGGCCCTCGCCCAACGTCACGCCGCGCACCTGGCACCTGAACGCGGGCGGCCGTCTGGGTACCCGGCCGGGCAAGGCCACGACGTCGCGCCACGTCTCCGAGCAAACCATCGGCCTGGCCGGTGGCGAGTGGTGCCCGCACGGCATCGGCGGCTCGGGCCCGCAGTACCCGACCGACCAGCGCGAGGACGACGCGCGTAGCCTGGTGTTCGAGACCGAGCCGCTGACCGCGCCGGTCGAGATTCTCGGGCAGCCCGTCGTCAGCCTGAGCCTCGCGGTCGACAAGCCGGTCGCCTACGTCGCCGTTCGGCTCAACGATGTCTTCCCCGATGGGCGCGTCGCGCGGGCGACGTTCGGCGTGCTCAACCTGACGCACCGCGACGAGCACGAAGCGCCGACGCCCATGGTACCGGGCAAGCGCGTGACCGTGCGCGTGCCGCTCAACGACATCGCATACTCGTTCCAGAAGGGTCACCGCATCCGCGTTGCCATGTCGACTACGTATTGGCCGATGGTCTGGCCAGCGCCCGAGCCGGTGACGCTCAGCCTGACCACGGCGCGAAGCACGCTCACGTTGCCCGTGCGCAAGCCGCGGCCCATCGACTGCAAGGTCGCGTTCGGCGCGCCCGAGCAAGGGCCGCCCATGGCCAAGACCGTGGTCGAGCCGCCGTCGTTCCACCGCATCATCGAACGCGACGTGGGCAAGCGCGCCGTGACCGTTCGGGCCGAGGAGAACGACGGCCGCGCCGTCATCACCGACACGGGCGTCGAGATAGGTCGCTGGGTGAAGGAGCGCGTGACCATCACCGAGGGTGACCCATTGAGCGCGGCGACCGAGATGGGTTCCACGTTCAGCTACCGGAAGGGCGCCTGGGACACGAAGGTTTCCGGCGCGTGCACCCTGCTCGCCACGCGCACGCACTGGATGCTCTCGGCGCACCTGACGGCGTGGGAGGCGGAAAAACCGATCTTCGAACGCACGATCGAGAGGAAGATCAAGCGCGACCTGGTCTAGGACCCGCACGCGGCCACGAGCGGCCGTCGTTGGTTCGGGGAAGGGGCGCCCCGACGCAATGCCATGGATCGTTCCGTGGTGTCGGCCGCGGCCTACCTGAAGGCAATGCCGGCTGATCGCTACGCCTTGGTCGAAGCCGTGCGCCGGGCGATCCTCGATCATCTTCCCGACGGATACGTGGAAATCTTGCAGTACGGCATGATCGGCTACGCCGTGCCGTTGGCACTTTACCCACCGGGCTACCACGCCCGCAGGGGCGAGCCCTTGCCCTATGCCGCGCTGGGCAGCCAGAAGCGCCATATCGCCGTGCATCTGATGGGGATCTACGCCGGACCCATATGGGCAGGCCTGGCTGCGCGCGGCGTGGGCCCGCGCGGGCAAACGGCTGGACATGGGCAAAGGTTGTGTGCGTTTCCGTGGGATCGAAGACGTGCCTATTGACGCCCTCGGCGCGGCGATCGCGCGCCTGCCCATCGCCGACTACGTCAAGCTCTACGAGGCGGGGCGCGCGTCGCGGCGCGCCGGCGCCCGCAGCAAGGCGGCCAGCTGGTCCATGTGATCGACGGTCGTGTGGGCGCCCGCGGACACCAGGCGCTCGCCATAGCCGGCGCGGCAATGGCCGCCACCCGTGAAACCGATCACCGCCATGCCCACCGCGACGGCGGCCCGGACGCCGGCGACCGAATCCTCGATCACCAGGCAATCGGCCGGCGCGATGCCCATGCGTTCGGCCGCGAACAGGAACAGGTCCGGCGCCGGCTTGCCGCGCGCGACCTGGGTCGCGCTGAAGATGTGGGCGCGAACAGGTCGACCAGGCCAGTCATGGTCAAGGTGTGCGCTAGACGATCGAGGCCGCTGGACGAGGCGACGCAGCGTGCGACCGTCACCGCACGCACGGCGTCCGCGACGCCCGGCACCGCCTCGAGCTCCGCTTCAAACGCCGCGGTGATGCGCGCCCGGACGCGGACCGGAAAATCGGCGGGCAGGCGCCGTCGGTAGCGGGACTCGAGGTCGTTCAGCATGGTCGTCAGGCTGAGGCCGACGTAGCGCTCCATGATCTCGTCGGCCGTGATGGCGATGCCGTCCTCGGCCAGGCACGCCGCGTCGACGCGGCAGGCGATCACCTCGCTGTCGATCAGCACGCCGTCGCAGTCGAAGATCACCAGATCCGGTGCCGCCATCCGAAGCCTCGCCCCGCGCCATTCACGCTCATGCGCATCGGCTGAAAACTAGACGGGGGCGGATTCGCGATCCGCCCCCGTCGCATGCCGGTGAGTCGTTCCAGGCTACACGCTGTAGTACATCTGGTACTCGATCGGGTGGGTCGTGGTCTCGTACGCGAGGTTCTCGGCCTTGCGCAGCTCCAGATACCCCTCGATCAGGTCGTCGGAGAACACGTCGCCCTTCTTGAGGAATTCGTGGTCCGCCTCGAGCGCGGCGATCGCGTCGCGCAGGCTGCCGCACACGGTCGGCACGTCCTTCAGTTCCTCGGGTGGCAGGTCGTAGAGGTTCTTGTCCATGGCGTTGCCGGGGTGGATGCGGTTCTCGATGCCGTCCAGCCCCGCCATCAGCAAGGCCGCGTAGGCGAGATAGGGGTTGGCCGCCGGGTCGGGGAAACGCACCTCGACACGCTTGCCCTTCGGGCTGGCCGCGTGCGGAATGCGGCACGACGCCGAGCGGTTGCGCGACGAGTAGGCCAGCAGCACCGGCGCCTCGTAGCCCGGCACCAGCCGCTTGTAGCTGTTGGTCGTCGGGTTGGTGATGGCGTTCAGCGCCTTGGCGTGCTTGATGATGCCACCGATGTAGAACAGCGCGGTCTCGCTCAGGTCGGCGTAGCCGGTGCCGGCGAACAGCGGCTTGTTCTTCTTCCAGATCGACTGGTGGCAGTGCATGCCCGAGCCGTTGTCCTTCATCACCGGCTTGGGCATGAACGTCGCGGTCTTGCCGTACGAGTGCGCGACGTTGTGCACGACGTACTTGTAGACCTGTACATTGTCAGCGCACTTCACCAGGGTCGAGAACTTGATGCCCAGCTCGTGCTGGCTGGGCGCCACCTCGTGGTGATGCTTCTCGACGTCGACGCCCATGTCGGCCATGACCGTGACCATCTCGGAACGCAGGTCGCCCTCGTGGTCGACGGGCGCGACCGGGAAGTAGCCGCCCTTCGGCCCCGGCCGATGGGCGATATTGCCATCGGGGTACTCACGGTCGCTGTTGTAGGGGCCTTCCTCGGAATCGATGTGGTAGAGGCAGAGGTTCTGCTCGACCTTGAAACGCACGCTGTCGAACACGAAGAATTCGAGCTCGGGCCCGAACAGGGCTGTGTCGCCGATGCCGCTGTAGGCTAGGTACTGCTCGGCGCGCTTGGCCACCGAGCGCGGACAGCGGCTGTAGGGCTGGCCGGTCAACGGTTCGTGCACGTCGCACGTCAGGATCAGCATCGGCTGCGCGGAGAACGGGTCAATAACCGCGGTGGCCAGATCGGGCATCAGCGTCATGTCGGATTCGCTGATGTCCTTCCAGCCAGCGATCGACGAACCGTCGAACATGATGCCTTCGGTCAACAGGTCGTCGTCCACCGTTGACACGTGATGGGCGAGGTGGTGCCACTTGCCGCGCGGGTCGGTGAAGCGGAAGTCGACGTACTTCACGTCGTTCTGCTTGATCAGGTCGAGCACCTTCTTGACGTCGGACATGGGTTCTCCTGGGACGTTGGGCGTGTCGGTAGGGCTCAGACGGCGTCGCTGCCGCGTTCGCCGGTTCGGATGCGCACGACCTCCTCGACGGGCAGGACGAAAATCTTGCCGTCTCCGATCCGGCCGGTGCGCGCCGCGTTCTGGATCGCGTCGATGGCGCGCTCGACCAGATTGTCGTCAAGCACGACTTCGATCTTGACCTTAGGCAGGAAGTCGACGACGTACTCGGCGCCGCGATAGAGTTCGGTGTGGCCCTTCTGACGGCCGAAACCCTTGGCCTCGGTCACCGTCATGCCCTGCAGCCCGATCTCGTGCAGCGCCTCCTTCACTTCGTCGAGCTTGAACGGCTTGACGATGGCTTCCAGCTTCTTCACCCTGAACCTCCGGACACGACAGCGGCGGGCTGCCGCTCTCTCGCGGGTTCATGGCACATCGCGTGCCAAATCGGTCCAAGACCTTAAGTCATCGAAAAACAATAATTTTATAGCCATGACCGCGTCGGTGGGCAGCCCTTCTTGCTGCTTGCGCGGGCAGAGCTGCCTAGGGATTAGGCACATGCCTGTTGCCCCTCGCGCGGCGGGGCAGCCATAAGAGGGCCGGGCGCGGCAGGAGGCGACCGTGAAGGACATGAGCCGAGTGTTCGGGTCGCTGGGCACCACGATCTTTGAGGTGATGTCGGGGCTGGCGCGCGAGGCGGGCGCCATCAATCTTGGCCAGGGCTTCCCCGACATCGATGGACCCGAGGACGTGCGCCGCGCCGCCGCCGAGGCAACGATCGACGGGCCCAACCAGTACCCCTCGATGATGGGCATCCCCGAGCTGCGCCAGGCGATCGCGCGGCACAACGGGCGCTTCTACGGGCTGGACGTGGACTGGCAGCGCGAGGTGCTGGTGACCTCGGGCGCGACCGAGGCGCTGGGTGCCGCGCTCATGGGCGTGCTCAACCCGGGTGACCGCGTGATCCTGTTCGAGCCGCTCTACGACAGCTACATCCCGATCTGCCGCCTGATCGGCGCCGAACCCCTGGTGGTGACTCTGTCGCCGCCCGACTGGTCGGTTCCCATGGACGTGGTGGCGGCGCACCTGGCGGAAGGCGCGCGTTCCATCCTGATCAACTCGCCCATGAACCCGTGCGGCAAGGTGTTCGACGCGGCCGAGCTGGACGCGCTGGCGGCGCTCCTGGTCCGCCACGACGCCGTCGCCGTGTGCGACGAGGTCTACGAGCACCTAGTGTTTGATGGGCGCCAGCACGCGCCCTTGATGGCCCGCCCCGGCATGCGCGAACGCACGGCGCGCATCGGGTCGGCCGGCAAGATCTTCTCGCTGACCGGCTGGAAGGTCGGCTGGGTCACGGCAGCACCGGCGCTTCTGCAACCCATCACCAAGGCGCACCAGTTCCTGACCTTCACAACCGCGCCCAACCTGCAGCGCGGCGTCGCCTTCGGCCTGGCCAAGGACGACGGCTACTTCCTCGGGCTCGCGGCCGACCAGCAGGCCAAGCGCGACCGCCTGTCACACGGGCTGGCACGCATCGGCTTCCAGGTGCTGCCGTCCGGCGGCACGTATTTCATCAGCGCCGACTTTCGTCCGCTCGGTTTCAACGGCACCGACGAGGACTTCTGCCGCCACATCACGACCGAGGCCAAAGTCGCGGCGGTCCCGGTCAGCGCCTTCTACGCCGGAGAGGCGCCCCGGCATCTGGCGCGCTTCTGCTTCTGCAAGCGCGACGAGGTGCTCGACGAAGCGGTCGAGCGCCTGGCGCGGCACTTCGGGCGCGGCTGAGCGTCACTCGCCCTTGAGCGCGGTGAACCCGTGGGCGGCCAGGGCCTCAGCCGGCCAGACGGCGAGCCAGCGGCCTCGGTACGGGTAAAGCGCGTCTGGCGCCACCGGTAGCCGGTCGATGGCGCGGGGGTAGCTGATCACGACGCCGTCGGGGTGCTCGGCCGCCCAGGCATCGAGCGCTGGTTCGTCGACCTCCACGATCGGCCGGGTCAGACGGCCGGCGAACTGGAATTGGCCCTCGTAGCCCGACGGGTGCGCGAAGGGTCGGCCCCTGGCTTGGACCTCGGCCATGTAACGAGCGGCCGGTGCCAGGTCGAAGCGCGCCCGCAGATCGGCGGCGAAGCCCGCATGCACGGCGACGTACGCCACGGCGATGATGCCTACGAGCCGTGGGAGGCCCTGCTCGCGGGTCCGCCAGCGCAAGCTGGCGATCACGGCGAGGCCCAGCGCCAGGATCCCCGGGCCTAGGGCCGAAAGGCTACTGACGATCGCGGCGGATCGGTCCGACACCAGCCCGGCCGGGACGCCGATGACCGCAACCGTAAGTCCGAGCAGCGCCGCGGCGCCTAGGGGCAGCAACGCCGGGACGGGATCCCACCGGCGCGGTGGCGCCGTCTCGACAGCGAGGCGCGCCGCGATCAGGCCGAGCGCCGGCAGCATCGGCACCATGTAATGGGGCTGCTTGCCGCTGATCAGTGAGAATCCGATGAACGGCACGACCAGCCAGACCGCGCACAGGCGCAGGCCCGGATCGGCCCGCAGCGCGCCGCCCGCCTCGCGCGCCGCGCGCCACAGCGGCGGCCACCAACCCCATGGGTAGACCAGCAGCGGCAGCCAGGGCACGTACCACCACCAGGGTTGCGCGTGGGCGAAGGACTGGGCCATGCGGCCGCCAGTCTGGCCCCAGAGGATTGCCGCGCCATAGGCGTCGCCGCCCCGTTCGGCGGCGGGCAAGGCCCAGGCGAGCGCGATCGCCGCGCCGATGCCCAGGGCGCCCAGTGCGCCGGCATACCACGTGGGCCAGCGCACCGTGCCGCGCCCGGCCCACAGGGGCGCCAGGATCACAACCGGCAGAATGTGCAGCAGCGCGACCGGTCCCTTGGTCAGGATACCCAGCCCGAGCGCGACGCCCACCAGAGCGAACCCGGCCCATGGTCGCCCACGCCATGCGAGCACCGTGCCGACCATTCCGCTCAGGACGAAGAACGCGAGCGGCACGTCGAAGAACGCGACGGTCGCGAACAGCAGGAACAGGGGCGCCGCGACCAGAAGCAGCGGCGCCAAGGTGCGCGCGCCTGGGACCTCGGGCCACAACAGGCGCGCAAGCCAGCCGACCATCGCCAGGCAGCCGACGCCGAAGAGGGGCGCGACTAGGCGCGCCCACGTCTCATTCACGCCGGCCACCGACCAGCCGAGCAGGGTTGCCCAGAACACGACCGGCGGCTTGTCGGGATAGGGCTGGCCGTTCATGCGGGGCACAAGCCAATCGCCGGCCAGCCACATTTCCCACGGCACGCTCAGGTAGCGCGCCTCGCTGACGGGCAGGGGCGGGCGGGCGACCAGCGCCACGACGGCGAGGATCAGCAGCAGCAGCGCGGCCGCGCCGAGACCGCCCAGTCGCGGGTGTCTCACGAAGGCTCGACACTCCCTGCGTTGCGGCGCCGTGCTCCGCGGATCAAGGCCAGGTTGCGCGAATAGATGAGCAGCCCGAGCGCCTGGCCGGTGATGAACACCGGGTCCAGGCGATAGATCGCGTAGGTCAGCAGGGTCGCGCCGCCGGCCAGCGAGAAATACCAGAACACCACCGGCACGACGCTCTCGCGCCGTCGCTCGCTGTTCACCCACTGGACGATGAAGCGCATGGCGAACAGCGCCTGGCCCATGAAGCCGACGGCGAGCCAGATGTCCTCAGCGTCCATGCGCGTCCTCCTCGACAGGAGTGGGGGGCAGCAACCGGCGGCGCAGCCACAGCACCCCCACCAGGTCGGCCAGGCCGATCCAAAGGCGATCGCCCAGGCCGTACTTCGACCGTCCGTGACGGCGCGGTCGGTGGCGGACGTCGCGATAGCGCACCTGATAGCCCGCCGCAAGGAACAGGGCGGGCAAGAACCGGTGCATATGGTCGAACGGCGGCAGCGCCAGGAAGGCCGTGCGGCGGAACGCCTTGATGCCGCACCCGGTGTCCTCGGCGTCGTCGCTCAGCAGCCGGCGGCGGACGCCGTTGGCGATGCGCGACGAGGCGCGCTTGACCAGGGTGTCGCGCCGGCCGCGCCGTACGCCGCCAACGAGCGCGAGCCTCGGGTCGTCGCCCAGCGCATCGAGCAGCCCTGGGAGGTCGGCGGGGTCGTTCTGACCGTCGCCGTCCAGCGTGGCGACGATGGCGCCGCGTGCCGCGCGCACGCCGGTCACGATCGCCGCGCTCTGCCCGGCCCGGCGTGCATGGCGTACGTGGCGCACCCGGCCGTCGGCCGCGATGCACGCGGCGATCTCGGCCGCGGTGCCATCTTCGCTGCCGTCGTCCACGAACACGATCTCGACGGCGCGCTGGCCGAGCGCGTCCGTGATCTCGGCGGTCAGCGGCCGAACGTTGCCGGCTTCGTTGAAGACGGGTACGACGACCGAAACGTCGGGAACCGGGGGAACCGACACGTCTGCGCGAATGTCCTACCGGCCCATGCGGTCGCGCACGCCCCAGTAGGCCAGCATGGGCGGCAGAAACCACGGGTTGCCGTTGTAGAACGGCCGGGTCGGGAACGGCAGATCGTCGAACGCCGTCGCCGCGTCGCGCTCGCCGAGCAGCTTGAGCGCCGTCTTGTGGCCCAGGTAGCTGCCCATGGGGATGCCGACGCCGCAGAACCCGGCGGCGTAGTGGACCCCGTCGATGACGCCGTGGTGCGGCAGCAGGTCGAACGTGAAGCCCATGTTGCCGGTCCAGCAATGGGTGACCTTGATCGCGGCCAGTTCAGGGAACACCTCGGCCATGTGCGCGCGCAGCTTGCGCGCCTTGGTCTCGAGCGGTCCGTCGTCGATGCCGGTACGCGCGCCGAACAGGATGCGTTCGCCGTCGGGCGACATGCGCGCCCAGTAGATGTTGATCTTGGTGTCGATCATGGTGCGGAGCGTGGGCAGCAGTCTGGCCACCCGCGCGGCACCCAGGGGTTCGGTCGCGATCATGTAGGCGCCCACGGGCACGATGCGGCGCCGGATGGCGGGTGTCGCCGTCCCCGTGTAGCCGTTGGTGGCGACCACGACGTTGCGCGCGCGCACCCGGCCACGTGTCGTCGTCACCTCGAAGCTGTCGCCCTCGCGCCGCATGTCGGTGACCGGCGTGTGCCCCAGTACGGCCGCTCCGGCGCTCAGCACACGGTTCATCAGTTCGTTGTGGAACAGGCCCGGGTGAACCGCGCCCGTGCCGTTGAGCGCGGCGCCGCCGTGATAGCGGTCGGAAGCCAGTTCGCTCCGCTGCTCGGCGCGAGGCACCATGGTCACGTCGGTCGGCACGTGGCGGGCCAGCGCCGCGAACTCGCGCGCCATGTGGTCGTAGTGCTTCGGCGTCTCGGCGGCGATGAAGCGGCCGCAGTTGACATAGCGGCAGGCCAGCTGCTCGCGCTCGATCAGGTCGACGAGGTAGTCGTGCGCGGTCTTGCCTTCGCGCGCCAGGGCGGTCGCCTTGGCCGTGCCGAACGTCTTTTCCAGCTTGAAGAACTTGGAGTAGAGCGTGCGTCCGACGTAGCCCGCGTTGCGTGTGCTGGCGCCATAGCCTGGGGCGTCGGCCTCGAACACCGTGACCTTGCGCCCGGCGCGCGCCAGCGTCAGCGCGGCGGCCATGCCGGTGTGGCCCGAGCCGACGACCGCGACGTCGGTCGCCGCGGGCGCGCTGGGTTCGGTGTTGGCCGAGGGCCTCGGCGCCGCGTCCCACCAATAGGGGTCGGTCGTGAAGCCCGGTGCCAGCAGGTCGTCGTCGGCCATGAGCCGTCCCCCACGAAGCCGCAACGCGGCAGTATGCTTTGCCGCCTGAGGGCCGGCAATCGTCCCGTGCTTGACCGGACGCGGGCGCCGAGAGTAGAGAAATCGGCGGTGGCGGGTGTAGCTCAGTTGGTTAGAGCGCCAGATTGTGGTTCTGGATGTCGGCGGTTCGATCCCGCTCACTCGCCCCAATATTTTAAGTACTTAGACGTTTCCATTCATGCCCTCGATCCATCGGGTCAGCATGGGGTCAGCAGGGGGCACAATCGGGGCAACGGCTAGGCGGCGCTACAGCGCCCCAGGATCGACGGCGACCCGACACCTCGGCACGCTCGCCAACGGGCAGCCCAGGGCCGTGGAAACGAAAGGGGCGGCCGAAGCCGCCCCAAGGTCATTCGTCCTGGCGTCAGTGCCTCGGCCCCTTCGGCGTTACATCGAGCACCTCGTCGGTGGCTTTGAGGATGCCCAGCCTGTCTGACGTCAGCGCCTGTGGGACGGATTGAGGGGATTTGGTAGTGGAGGATTTCTGGCTCATCGTAGGGACCGAAGGGACCGGAGATGAGACAGAAATCGCAAGCATTGACGTCCGAGGCGGAGCAGACGGTGCGGGACATCCGCCGTCGGACGCGCAAGCCGTATTCGGCCGAGGAGAAGATCCGGATCGTCTTGTCCGGGCTGCGCGGCGAGGACAGCATCGCCGAGCTGTGCCGGCGCGAGGGGATCGCGGAGAGCCTCTACGACAGCTGGTCGAAGGAGTTCCTCGAGGCGGGCAAGAAGCGGCTCGCCGGGGACACGGCGCGCCAGGCCTGCTCGGGCGCGGTCAAGGACCTGCGCCGCGCGATGCGCGACATGAAGGAGCTGGTCGCCGATCTGACGCCGGAGAACCGTCTCCTTAGAAAAAGCATCGGCGGGGATGGGGGAGACGACACATGAGGTACCCCGCCTCCGAGACTGAGCCCGCGAACGCCACCGGTTCGAGAGAGCGGGCGAAGGGAGATCATCCGCCTGATCGAGCGCTCCCACCTGCCGGTGCGCCGCACGCTCG
>VGDP01000058.1 GCA_016869675.1 Alphaproteobacteria bacterium
CCCGATTGACGGCAGAATAGCCCGCTCAATGGGAAATGCCAGCTGGATGCCTTCGACTTGAAGGTCATCTCCTCGCCGACCTCGCCTGACTCGTTGCCGGTCGCTCGGTCGGCCATTCCGCCGCTGGCCCTGAGGGGGCCGCGCAGCGGCCCACGAAGGGCGAGAGGATTCGCGCCCTGCATGACGGCCGATCACTCGGTGACGTAGAGCTCCGGCTCGCCCGCGCCACCGAAGCCATAGACGACGAACGGCGCCTGCTTGACGCCGGTCATGCCCGGCGAGCCCTCGGGCATGCCCGGCAGGCTGATGCCGGCCAGCGCGGGGTGTTCGTCGAGCAGCGTGCGGATGGCGCCGACGGGCACGTGGCCCTCGACTGCGTAGCCCTCGATCATGGTCAGATGGCAGCCCTCGAAGCCCGCTGGCGTGCCGGCCTCGGCGTGGCGCGCGTCCATCGCCTCGGTCTCGATCACGGTGACGTCGAAGCCGTGGCCGCGCAGATAGTCCGCGTAGGCCGCGCAGCACTCGCACCACGGGTCCTTGTAGAGGGTCGCCGGCATCGTGGCGGCGGCGAGTTGCGGTACCAGCAGGACGAAGACGGCGAGAACGACGGCGCGCATGGTCGGGCTCCTCGGGGCTTCCGTTCGGGCACGATCCGGACGATATAGGACGCCGACCGGCAACCCAAGGACCACCATGTTCCAGTCCCTGTCCGACCGTCTGGGCGCGATCTTCGACCGGCTGACGCGACGCGGCGCGTTGTCCGAGGGGGACGTCGAAGCGGCGCTGCGCGAGGTGCGCATCGCGCTGCTCGAGGCCGACGTTGCGCTGCCCGTGGTCAAGGACTTCGTCGCGAAGGTGAAGGAGCGCGCCGTCGGCCACGATGTGCTGCGCTCGGTCACGCCCGGCCAGATGGTGATCAAGATCGTCCACGATCACCTGGTCGAGATCCTGGGCGGGCCGGGCGCCGCGCTGGACCTGGCGGCCACGCCGCCGGTGCCGGTGCTGCTGGTCGGCCTGCAGGGTTCGGGCAAGACCACCACGGCGGCCAAGATCGCCCGCCTGATCGAGACGCGCGAGAAGAAGCGGGTCATGATGGCCTCGCTCGACGTCTACCGACCCGCCGCCCAGGCCCAGCTCGCCGCGCTTGGCACTAGCGCGGGCATCGCCACGCTGCCCGTGGTCGAGGGCGAGCGGCCCGCGGCGATCACCCGGCGCGCGCTGGACGCGGCGCGGCGCGAGGGCTTCGACGTGGTGATCCTGGACACCGCCGGCCGGCTCGGCATCGACCAGGCCATGATGGACGAGGCGGCCGAGATCGCGGTGATCGCGAACCCGCGCGAGACGCTGCTGGTGGTCGACGCGCTGACCGGCCAGGACGCGGTCAACGTGGCGGCCGCGTTCAAGGGGCGCCTGGCTCTGTCGGGCATCGTGCTGACCCGCGTGGACGGCGACGGCCGGGGCGGCGCCGCGCTCAGCATGCGCAGCGTCACCGGCTGCCCGATCAAGCTGATCGGCGTGGGCGAAAAGATCGACGCGATCGAGCCCCTTCACCCCGACCGCATCGCCAACCGCATGCTGGGCATGGGCGACGTGGTCAGCCTGGTCGAGAAGGCGGCCGAGACCATCGAGCAGGAGGAGGCCGAGAAGCTCGCCGCCAAGCTCGAGAAGGGCGGCTTTGACCTGGACGACATGGCAGCGCAGCTGCGCCAGCTCAAGAAGATGGGCGGGGTCGAGGGCGTCATGGGAATGCTGCCCGGCATCGCCAAGGTCAAGCGCCAGCTCGCCGAGGCGCGCGTCGATGGGCGCATCCTCGGGCGCCAGGAGGCGATCATCGGCTCGATGACCAGGGCCGAGCGCAAGAACGTCAACCTGCTCAACGCCTCGCGCCGGCGGCGCATCGCCGCCGGATCGGGCACCACGGTCGCCGACGTCAACCGGCTCCTGAAGCAGTACCAGGAGATGACGTCGATGATGAAGAAGATGCGGAAATTGGGGAAGAAGGGCTTCATGCGAAACCTGCCGTTCGACGCGCCCCAGGGCTGGCCGCGGTAGGAGCGCGGCATGGCATCAGTCGGTGTTGAGTCGAACGTCTGCCGTCAAGCGCTGTCACGGTGAGGCAGACAATGAGCAGCGACCAATCAGGCGGGGCGGCTCTGTGAAACCGCTAGATCGGTCTCCCAGCTACGCGCCCGTCCTGATCCGCACCAAGCCAGGGCTCACGACGGCGAACGAGGCACGCAAGCCCAAGCCATGATCGCGAACCACGGAGAGCACCGCGTCGGCCTTCGCCTGGGTTGACAAACCCGCCAGCCGAAGCAGGACGATGCCCGACGGGAGAGCCTGCTGGCGATGGATCAGATCGCCGAAATCCTTGTCGGCCGTTAGCAGGATCGCGTCGCGATCACGGGCGAGTGTCAGGACCTCCTCGTCGGTCGCGCCGTTGCCCGTTTCGGCCATGGCGACGACGTCATGTCCGGCCGCGCGCAGGCCCAGGACGATCGCTCGATCGACACCCTCGTCCACCACGAACCTCATGCGCTCGCGGGTTCGTTTGGGTAGATCACGTCGGCGCGCAAGGCACGCGCCGCGAAGGCCAAGGCGGCCTGAATTCCCGCCCGGGTCAATTGCGGGTGGGCATCGAGCAGTTGCTCGATCGTCTCGCCAGCCGCGAGTCGTTCGAGGATGAGCTCGACCGAAATCCGTGTGCCGGCAATGACCGGCTTTCCGGAAAGGATGCGGGGATCGCAGCGAACAAGATCATCCGCCATGGGGCGTCACCTCTCTCCAAACGAGGCGCCGGAGCTCTCTGCAATCCGCTCCCGTTCGTCGGACCCGCGTATCGTCGCGCGGACCGTGCCGAAACATCAAGCCTACAGCGATCGCCCCGCGATCATAGCGCGAACGGCCCCCAAGACAACGGAGCGTTCCCCGGAACTCACGCCGCGTGCCGCGTCACCTCGGCGCGGTTCGCGGCGAGCCAGGCCGGGTCGAAGCCGTAGGCACGAGCCGCGTTGCGGGCCAGCACATCATGGGCCCGCTTCGGGCCGAGCGCCCGGCGGATCGCGTCGATCTGCCGGCGGCTGGTCGGGAACGTCCCTTCGTCGTGGGGGTAGTCGTTGCCCCACATCAGGCAGTCGGTGCCGGTGAAGGCCACGTTGTTCAGCGCCACGGGATCGTCCGTGATGGTCACGGCGCCCTGGCGGAAGAAGTACTCGCTGGGCTTAAGGTCGAGCCTGAGCATGTTGTGGTAGCGCTTCTCCTGCATCTGATCGAGGATCTGCAGGAGCCAGGCGAGCCAGCCGCACTCGCACTCGACCACGACGAAACGGAGATCGGGGTGGCGCGCGAGCACGCCCGCGCCGGCGAGTTCGGCGATCGGCGCCATGCCCGAGGCGACGCCCAGGCTGGTGATGCCGGTCATCTCCTTGACGCCGGTCTTGGCCTCGCGCGCCGCGAGCGCGCGCGCGCGCGCCGCGCGGTCCGCGCTGACATGGCCGACGAAGGCGAAGTCCGAGCCGAGCCCGGCGTTGCCGCTGAAGATGTGGAAGCTGATCGGCACGCCGGCCTCGGCCGCCAGGCGCCACAGCCGGTCGTAGATGGGCAGGCGATAGGGCTGCCAGGGCACGTTGGCCGGCAGGAACAGGGTCTCGAAGCCGAGCCGCAGGCAGCGTTCGGCCTCCGCGACCATCGCGCGCGCGTCGTCCACGGCCAGCAGCGCCGCCGGCTTAAAGCGCTGGCGGTGCGGGCCGAACAACTCCCACACATGGTCGTTATGGGCGCGCGCCCAGGCGTGGTAGTAGCCGGCCGGCTCGTTGCCGAGCGAACAGGCGAGGCCCACGTTGGGGTAGATGACCTGGGCGTCGACGCCCTCGAGCGCCATGTCGTGGAGCCGGCGGTCCAGGTCGGTGCCCTGCGACGGGTCGGTGCGGAACTCGCGCAGCAGGTCCTCGGCGGTCACCGGGTCCAGGTCGCGCTTGGTGCGCCGCCGCTTGCCCTTGACGAGGAACTCCAGGTGCCCCTTGTCGTCGACGCCGAACTCCGGCAGCCGGTCGCGGTAACGTTTCGGCAAGCGCCGGCGCATGGCCTCGGGCTCGCCCACGTGGGCGTCGGCGCTGATCACCACGTCCCGTGTCGTGACCGCCATGGCACCCTCCGATCGACCGTTCCGGGCGATTCCAACACCTGGCGGAGGCCGTGGCAAGCGGCGGCGGAGGCGCCGCCCGTCGGCCTCGCCCCTTGACGGCGGAGCCGGAATGAGGGAGAAGGGCGGCCTTTCGCGGGCCGCCCAGGGGAAACCTGGATGGTACCCGCCGGTATTGCCGAAGGACAGTCGATGACCGTCAGGATCCGCTTGATGCGCATGGGCGCCAAGCAGCAGCCCACGTACCGCATCGTCGTCGCCGATTCGCGCGGGCCCCGCGACGGCAAGTTCATCGAGCGCGTCGGGCTCTACAACCCGCTGCTGCCCAAGGAAGGCGGCAAGCGCGTGACGTTAAACGAGGAGCGCGTGCGCTTCTGGCTGGCGCGCGGCGCGCTGCCGAGCGACCGCGTGGCGCGCTTCCTGGGCCAGGCGTCGATCATCCCCATGCCGAAGTTCAAGACCGGCACCGGAAAGGCGAAGAAGAAGGCCGAGGAGGCCGCGAAGGCCGCCGCCGAGGCCGCGGAGAAGGCCGCTGGCAAGCCGGCCGAGGGCGCCCAGGCCTAGCGCGCCCAGGCCCAGCGCGCCCGTGCGCGCGCCGGGCCGTGCCCCGGCGCAACCCGACTGGGTCGAGGTCGGCGTCGTCGGCGCGCCGGTGGGTGTGCGCGGCGCCATGCGGATCATGCCCTTCACCGCCAACCCCGAGGATATCGTCTCTTACGGTCCGGTCCATGCCGGGCCGGGTGGGCCGGCGCTGGCCCTCACGCTCGCGCGCGTCGAGGCCAAGGGCGTGGTCGCGCGCGCCCGCGGCATCCAGGACCGCGACGCCGCGGCCCGTTTGCGCGGTACCCGGCTCTACGTACCGCGCGCGGCCCTGCCGCCGACCGAGCCCGAGACCTATTACCACCACGACCTGATCGGGCTCGACGCCGAAACGCCCGACGGCCGGGTGGTCGGCACGGTGGTGGCCGTGGTCAACCACGGTGCCGGCGACGTGCTGGAGATCGCGGTGGCGGGCCGCGCCAGCCACGCCGTCGCGTTCACCAGGGCGTTCGTGCCGGTGGTCGACCTGGCGGCGCGCCGCGTCGTGATCGACCCGGCGGCGCTGGACGAAGGGGACGCATGACCATGGCCTGGCACGCAGTCGTCCTGACCCTGCACCCCGAGGCGTTTCCCGGGCCGCTTGGCGTCAGCCTGCCGGGCAAGGCGCTGGCGGCCGGCCTGTGGACACTGGATTCAGTGGACATTCGCGCCTTCGCGCGCGATAAACACGGCACTGTCGACGACAGCCCCTTCGGTGGGGGACCGGGCATGGTCATGCGGCCGGACGTGTTGGCCGCGGCGCTCGACGCCACCTGCCCACCTCCGGGGACCGATGAGGCGCGGATCCTGCTCACGCCGCGCGGCCGCCCGCTCACCCAACGCCGGGTGAGGGAGTTGGCCCGTCTTGCGCAGGTCCGCATCGTCTGCGGCCGGTACGAGGGCATCGACGAGCGTATCGTCGAGGCCCGCGCGCTGGAGGAGATCGCGATGGGCGATTTCGTCATGTCGGGAGGAGAGCCCGCGGCGATCGCGCTCATCGACGGGTGCGTCAGGTTGCTGCCGGGCGTGGTGGGCGCGGCGGCCAGCCTGGCGGAGGAGAGTTTCGAGCAGGACCTGCTGGAGTATCCGCAGTACACGCGGCCGCAGGTCTTCGAAGGGCGCGCGGTGCCCGAGGTGCTGCTGTCGGGGCACCACGAGAGGATCCGCGCCTGGCGCCTGGCGGAGGCCCGGCGGGTGACGCGCGAGAGGCGGCCCGACCTGGCCGCCCGGCGCCGCGACGGCGCGGAGAACGGTTCGACAAAGGGATGACGGCCATGGCCAGGAACGTGTTGAGCGAGATCGAGCAGGAGCAGGTCGCCAAGCTGACGGCGGGCAAGGCGATGCCCACGTTCGGACCCGGCGACACGCTGCGCGTCAATGTGCGCGTCGTCGAAGGCACGCGCGAGCGCATCCAGGCGTTCGAGGGCGTGTGCATCGGCCGGCGCAACCGCGGGCTGAACTCCTCGTTCACCGTGCGCAAGATCAGCTACGGCGAAGGCGTCGAGCAGGTGTTCCCGCTGTACAGCCCGCGCATCGAGAGCGTTGCGGTGGTGCGCCGGGGCGACGTGCGCCGGGCCAAGCTCTATTACCTGCGCGGCCGCAGCGGCAAGCGGGCGCGCATCGCCGAGAAGCGCGACGACCGTGCCGCCGAGGCGAAGACGGAGACGGCCGGCTCCTGATCGCCGGACCCGCGTCGGCCATGGCGGCTCCCCGCACCCTGTTCGACAAGATCTGGGACTCCCACGTCGTGGATGCCCAACCCGATGGCACGTGCGTGCTCTACATCGACCGGCACCTGGTGCACGAGGTGACCAGTCCGCAGGCGTTCGAGGGCCTGCGCGTGGCGGGGCGCCCGGTGCGCCGGACGGACGCCACGCTCGCGGTGGCCGACCATAACGTGCCGACCACCGACCGCTCGAAGGGTATCGTCGACGAGGAATCGCGCATCCAGGTCCAGACGCTGGAGGCCAACTGCGCCGCGTTCGGCGTGCCCTACTTCGCCATGGACGACGCGCGCCAGGGCATCGTGCACATCATCGGGCCGGAACAGGGCCTGACCCAGCCGGGCATGACCATCGTGTGCGGCGACAGCCACACCGCGACCCACGGCGCGTTCGGCGCGCTGGCCTTCGGCATCGGCACCTCCGAGGTCGAGCACGTGCTGGCGACCCAGACGCTGATGCAGAAGCGCGCGCGCAACATGCGCGTGACCGTCGGGGGCGCGCCCGGCTTCGGCATCGGCGCCAAGGACCTGATCCTGGCGATCATCGGCCGCATGGGCACGGCCGGCGGCACCGGCCACGTCATCGAGTACGCCGGCGATGCCGTGCGGGCGCTCTCGATGGAAGGGCGCATGACCGTGTGCAACATGACCATCGAGGGCGGCGCGCGCGCCGGCCTGGTGGCGCCCGACGAGACCACGTTCGCCTATCTCGAGGGCCGGCCCATGGCGCCCAAGGGCAAGGACTGGGCCGGCGCGCTGGCCAACTGGCGCGCGCTCCCCTCCGACGATGGCGCCCGCTACGATACCGAGATCGCGCTGGATGCCGCCGCCATCGAGCCGCAGGTGACCTGGGGTACCAGCCCCGAGGACGTGCTGCCCATCTCGGGCCGCGTGCCCGATCCCGGCCGCGTCGCCGACGCCGGCAAGCGCCGGGCCATGGAACGCTCGCTCGCGTACATGGGGCTGGTCCCCGGCACGCCGCTGGCCGAGGTCGCCATCGACCGGGTGTTCATCGGCAGCTGCACCAACGGCCGCATCGAGGATTTGCGCGCCGCCGCCGCCGTGGCCAAGGGCCGGCGCGTGGCCAAGGGCGTCGGCGCCATGGTGGTGCCCGGCTCGGGCCTGGTGAAGCGCCAGGCGGAGCAGGAAGGGCTCGACCGCGTGTTCGTCGAGGCCGGCTTCGAGTGGCGCGAGCCCGGCTGCTCCATGTGCCTGGCCATGAACGCCGACCGGCTGGAGCCGGGCGAGCGCTGCGCCTCCACGTCCAACCGCAACTTCGAGGGCCGCCAGGGCCGCGGCGGGCGCACCCACCTGATGAGCCCGGCCATGGCCGCCGCCGCCGCCGTCACGGGGCGGTTGACCGATGTCCGGTCCTTCGCCGGCTAGGGCCCCAGTCTCCTTTTCCGTCCGCGCTGCGGGACCCGAGGACGCCCCGGCGATCCATCGTGTCCACGAGGCCTCGATCCTGGGGCTCGGCATCGCGGCCTACGCCCTGGCCGAGGTCGTGAGTTGGATCGGCGTCCTGACCGACGAGGGCTACGTCGCGGCGATGGCGGGGGGCGAGGCGTTTTGGGTCACCGAGACCGAGGGCGCGGGCGTGGTTGGGTTCAGCGGCCAACTGGGCGACGAGGTCAAGGCGGTCTACATCGCGCCCGGCTACGAGCGGCGCGGCATCGGCACGCGGCTGCTGAGCCTGGCCGAGGACGCCGTCCGCGCCCAGGGCCATGCGCGGGTTCGCATCGGCGCGAGCCTGACCGGCCAGCCCTTCTACGAAGCACACGGCTATCGCATCGTCGAACGCAAGCTGCGGACGACGCGCGGCGGGCTGGAGATCCCGGCGCTCGACATGATCCGGGACCTGCCTCCCGACTGTTAGGGGCGCCACCACCCGTCCGGCTGTCACTCCCGGGCGCCGCGCAAGCGGCGAACCGGGAGTCCAGGGCCGCGGTTGGAGCCTTTGCCCCTGGATCCCCGGTTTCGTCCTTCGCGACGTAGGCCCTTCGACGCACTCAGAACCCGCTCCTCAGGGCGGCCCGGGGATGACAGGCGGGGCCCCGCGACCCTCGAGAACCCGTCACTCCACACCGAGCAGGAGTTCCGCGAGCGCCTTGATCGTGCGGTCGGGCACGATGGGCGAGCCCTTGGGCAGCCCCTTGTTCTCGGGATCGACCCACACCGCGTGGATGCCAAGGCGCTGCGGCGCCGCGACTTCCCATTCCAGGTTGTCGCCGACCATCCAGGTGTGCTCAGGCGCGGCGCCCATCGCGGCGAGCGCGTGGCGGTAGGCGCGCTCCTCGGGCTTGCCAAACCCGTGCTCGCCCTCGATCTGCACGTGATCGAACCGATGGGTCAGGGCGAAACGTTCCAGCTTCGCCCGCTGCGCAGGGCCCGGTCCGTTGGTGACCACGGCCAGGCGCACGCCGAGGCCGCGCAAGCGATCGACGACGTCGTGCGCGTCGGGGTAGAGCGCCATGCGCTCGTCGCGATAGGCGGTGAACCG
Organism: Alphaproteobacteria bacterium; assembly: GCA_016869675.1. GTDB lineage: Bacteria > Pseudomonadota > Alphaproteobacteria > SP197 > SP197 > VGDP01. Next base: position 8,944 of record VGDP01000058.1, read on the forward strand.
GTCGGCCAGGCGATGCCCGACGTCCGCGCCGGGGACGCTCAACCCCTGCGCCGTCAGCCGCGCGAAGGCGCCGGCGACGACCTGGCGGCGGGCCTCGTCGATGCGCTGCCGCCAGTAGCGGTGGCGCTCGGCGTCCGACCAGAATTGGACGGCGAAGTCCTGCGCGGCCTCGGCGACCACCTCGGGCGTCAGGTCGCCCAGGTCGGCCGCGAATTCGCGCGCCACGTCGAGCCACGCCTCGCGCGGCCGCCCGTAGGCCGAGATCAGCGTGTCGTCGAGATCGAAGAGGATCGCCCGTGGCCGCATCGGTCGCTCAACCTTCGTGGCCCCGCCGCGCCGGCCGAAAGGCCTCCTGCGGCCCCGGGAACGCCTTGGCAAGGCCTGGAACGGGGTTTATATGCTCCGCGGCCCGGGCACGGAAGCGCCGGGGCCGAACGGAGCCCGCCATGGACAAGTTCACCACATTGCGCGGGGTGGCCGCGCCGCTGCCCATGATCAACGTCGACACCGACATGATCATCCCCAAGCAGTTCCTCAAGACGATCCGGCGCACCGGCCTGGGGCGCAACCTGTTCAACGACATGCGGTTCCGCCCCGACGGCGCCGAGATCGCCGCGTTCGTGCTGAACAAGCCGGCCTACCGAAAGGCCAGCGTGTTGGTGGCCGGCGAGAACTTCGGCTGCGGCTCCAGCCGCGAGCACGCGCCCTGGGCGCTCTTGGACTTCGGCATCCGCTGCGTCATCGCGCCCTCGTTCGCCGACATCTTCTTCAACAACTGCTTCAAGAACGGCATCCTGCCGGTGGTCCTGCCCAAGACCGTGGTCGACGGCCTGATGGCCCAGGCGGAGCAGGGCTCGAACGCGGTCTTCACCGTCGATCTGGCGGCGCAGACCGTGACCGGGCCGGACGGCACGGCGCACCGCTTCGAGATCGACCCGTTCCGCAAGCGTTGCCTGTTGGAAGGCCTCGACGACATCGGGCTCACGCTCGAGAAGCGCGCCGCCATCGACGGCTTCGAGGCGCGCCAGCGCGGCGGCCAGCCCTGGCTTTACGGCCAGGGGGCCTAGCCATGCCCGCCAACCGCACCGTCCTGCTGCTGCCCGGCGACGGCATCGGACCCGAGGTCGTCGGCCAGGCGCGCCGCGTGCTCGAGTGGGTCGCGGCGAAGCGCCGCTTCGCCGTCGCCTGCGACGAAGACCTGGTGGGCGGCGCCTCGATCGACGCCCACGGCGTGCCACTGACCGACGCGACGCTGGCCAAGGCGAAGGCGGCCGACGCGGTGCTGCTGGGCGCCGTCGGCGGGCCCAAGTGGGATGCGCTGCCGTTCGACCGCAAGCCCGAGCGCGGGCTCTTGGCCCTGCGCAAGGAGCTCGGCCTGTTTGCCAACCTGCGCCCGGCCATCTGCCTGCCGGCGCTGGCCGGCGCCTCGACGCTCAAGGAGGAGGTCGTCGCCGGGCTCGACATCCTGATCGTGCGCGAACTGACCGGCGGCGTCTATTTCGGCACGCCGCGCGGCATCGAGACGCTCCCCGACGGATCGCGCCGTGGCGTCAACACCCAGGTCTACACGACCGGTGAGATCCGGCGCGTCGCGGCGGTCGCCTTCGAGCTGGCGCGCAAGCGCGGTCGCAAGGTGTGCTCGACCGAGAAGTCCAACGTCATGGAATCCGGCATCCTGTGGCGCGAGGAAGTGCAGAAGCTGCGCGACGAGGCCTATACGGACGTCGCGCTGAGCCACATGTACGCGGACAACTGCGCCATGCAGCTGGTGCGCGCGCCCAAGCAGTTCGACATCATCGTCACCGACAACCTGTTCGGCGACATCCTGTCGGACGAGGCGGCCATGCTGACCGGCTCGCTCGGCATGCTGCCTTCGGCCTCGCTCGGCGCCGCCGACCGGGACGGCCGGCGCGCAGCGCTCTACGAGCCGGTGCACGGCTCGGCGCCCGACATCGCCGGGCAAGGAATCGCTAACCCGTTGGCGGCGATCCTCAGCCTGGCCATGATGATGCGCTACTCCTTCGGCCGCGACGACGACGCGGATATGATCGAACGCGCCGTGGGTCGGGTGCTGGACTCGGGCCTGCGCACCGGCGACATCATGCAGTCGGGCAAGACCAAGATTTCGACCGAGGCGATGGGCACGGCCATCGTCGAGGTCCTGCAGGGGCTCGCCGCCTAGGCGAACCCGACGGAGAGAAGCCATGGGTTACAAGGTTGCGGTCGCCGGCGCCACCGGAGCGGTCGGGCGCGAGATGCTGAAGACGCTGGCCGAACGCCGGTTCCCGGCGGACAAGGTCGTGGCGCTCGCCTCGTCGCGCTCGGTCGGGCGCGAGGTCAGCTTCGGCGAGGACGCCACGCTGGTGGTCGAGGACCTGGCGACCTACGACTTCACGGGCACCGACATCGCGCTGTTCTCACCAGGCGCCAAGGTCTCGGCCGAGCACGCGCCGCGCGCGGGCGCCCAGGGCTGCGTCGTGATCGACAACACGTCCTACTTCCGCATGGACAAGGACGTGCCGCTGGTGGTGCCCGAGGTCAACCCGGACGCCATCGCCGGCTACGGTGCGCGCAACATCATCGCCAACCCCAACTGCTCGACCATCCAGATGGTCGTGGCGCTGAAGCCACTGCACGACATCGCGCGCATCAAGCGCGTCGTGGTCGCGACCTACCAGTCGGTCGGCGGCGCCGGGCAGGCCGGCATGGACGAGCTGTTCGGGCAGACCCGCAAGCTGTTCGTCAACGAGCACCAGGAGCCCAGGAAGTTCACCAAGCAGATCGCGTTCAACGCGATCCCGCACATCGACGTGTTCATGCCCGACGGCGCGACCAAGGAAGAGTGGAAGATGGTGGTCGAGACCAAGAAAATCCTCGATCCCGACATCGACGTGGTGGCGACGTGCGTGCGCGTGCCGGTGTTCGTCGGCCATTCCGAGGCGGTGAACGTGGAGTTCAAGCGCGCGATCACCTCGCGGGAGGCGCGCGAGGCGCTGGCCGCGGCGCCCGGCGTCGTCGTGCTCGACCGGCGCGAGGACGGCGGCTACGCGACACCCGTCGAGGCGGCCGGCGAGGACGCCGTGTTCGTCTCGCGCCTGCGCACCGACAAGACGGTCGCGCACGGGCTCTTGATGTGGGTGGTGTCGGACAACCTGCGCAAGGGCGCCGCGCTCAACGCCGTGCAGATCGCCGAAGAGCTCGACCGGCGCTACCTGAAGGGCGCGCGCAAGCTGGCGAGCTGAACGCGCGTCAGGCGATCCGTTCGACCGGGAACGTCCGGCTCGGCGCCGCCAGTTCGGCCTGGGCCTCGATCAGGGCCATCTCGGTCAGGCCGCCCGTGGGCGTCGCGCGCAGCACGCCGTGGATCGCCCCGCAGGCGAGCCCGAGCGCGCGCGCCGCGTCCTCGCGCTCCAGCCAGCGCGCCAGAAAGAGCGCGGCGAAACAATCGCCGGTGCCGTGCACCGTGACCGGCAGGCGCTCGATGCGGGCGACGAAGGCGTCCCTCGCGGTCACGGCCATCGCCTCAATCACGCTCGCCTGGCCTTCGGGGTAGAACGAGGTGACCGCCACCATCCGCGGGCCGCGCGCGACGAGCGCCCGCGCGGCGCCCAGCGCGTCGGCGCGGCTGCGCACCGGCCGGCCGGTCAGCGCGTCCAGCTCGAACTGGTTGGGGAACAGCAGGTCCGCCATCGGCACGGCGCGGTCGCGGAAGAACTCGGCGATGCCGGGGCGCACGTAGGAACCCACGCCGACGTCGCCGATCACCGGGTCGCAGGCGTAGAGCGCGGCGCCATTCGCCGCGCGCACCTGGGCCACGGCGCCCAGCACGATCTCGCCCAGCGCAACGTCGCCCAGGTAGCCCGACAGCACCGCCTTGCACCGGGCGAACGCGCCGCGGCCCGCGACGCCCGCGATGACGTCGGCGACCAAGTCGGGCGGCAGCACGCGGCCGCGGAAGTCCGGGTGGCCCACGTGGTTCGAGAACTCGACCGTGTTGACCGGCCACACCTCGTGGCCCAGCCGTTGCAGGGTAAACACCGCCGCCGCGTTGCCCACGTGGCCGTAGGCGACGTGCGACTGGATGGACAGGATCGACACGCTCCGCTCCGCTTGTGACCGGACCGGCGGACCGTATAGTACGGCCCGCCACGAAGCCACCAGGAGACGCGTATGCCGCGCAACATCCGCCCACGCCGCAGCATGCTCTACATGCCGGGGTCCAACGCCCGGGCGCTCGAGAAGGCGCGCGACCTGCCCGCCGACGCGGTGATCTTCGACCTGGAGGACGCCGTGGCGCCCGAGGCCAAGCGCGACGCCCGCAAGCTGGTGGTCGAGGCGATCCGCCAGGGCGGCTACGGCCGGCGCGAGATCATCGTGCGCGTCAACCCGCTTTCGAGCCCTTGGGGCTTCCAGGACGTGTTGGCGGTCTCGGGCAGCGGCGCCCAGGGCATGCTGCTGCCCAAGGTCGAGGGGCCGGGCGTGGTGCGCCAGGTGTCCTCGATGCTCGACGTGCACGACGCGCCGGCGGACCTGTCCATCTGGTGCATGGTCGAGACACCGCTGGGCGTGCTGCACGCCGAACGCATCGCCTCGGGCGGGCCCCGGCTCGCTGGCATGGTCATGGGCACGTCGGACCTGAGCAAGGACTTGCACGCCAGCCATACACTCGACCGCGTGCCGATGCTGACCAGTCTGTCGATCTGCCTGCTGGCGGCGCGCGCCTTCGGCGTGGCGATCGTCGACGGCGTGCACCTGGACCTCAAGGACACCGGGGGCTTCGCCCGCGCCTGCCGCCAGGGCGCCGAGCTCGGCTTCGACGGCAAGACCCTGATCCACCCGAGCCAGATTGAGCCGGCCAACGCGGCCTTCGCGCCCTCGGGCCACGCGGTGGAGGCGGCGCGGCGCGTCATCGACGCGCACAACGCGGCGTGTGCCGCCGGCCAGGGTGTCGTCGTGGTCGACGGCCGGCTGGTTGAGAACCTGCACGTCGAACAGGCCCGCCGCACCATCGCGCTGGCCGAGGCGATCGAGGCGCTCGGCGCGTGAGCCCATCCCCAGCCAAGGCGCGCGTCGGCCATTTCTTCGAGGACTTCCGCCTCGGCCAGCGGCTGGTCCACGCGGTGCCGCGCACCGTGACCGAAGGCGACGCGGCGCTCTACGTCGCGTTCACCGGTTCGCGCTTCCCCGTGCCGTGCGCCACCACGGCGGCGCGTGCGCTCGGCTACCGCGCCGCGCCCGTGGACGACCTCTTGGCGTTCCACGTCGTGTTCGGCCGCACGGTCGCCGACGTCTCGCTCAACGCCCTGGCCAACCTGGGCTACGCCCAGGGCCGCTGGCTTGCCCCGGTGTTCCCCGGCGACACGCTGGCCACCGAGAGCGAGGTGATCGGCCTGCGCGAGGCGTCGAACGGCCAGGCCGGTGTCGTCTGGGTGCGCAGCGTCGGGCGCAACCAGACCGGCGCGGTGGTGCTCGACTATGTGCGCTGGGTGCTGGTGGCCAAGCGCGACGCGTTGTCGCCCGCGCCCGTGGCCACCGTGCCCGAGTTGGCCGCGCGCGTCGGCCCTGAGACCCTGGTCTTGCCCGACGGCCTCGACGGCTTCGCCTACGACACGGCGGTCAGCGGCTCGAACGCCTTGTGGGAGGACTACGCGCCGGGTGAACGCATCGACCATGTGGACGGCGTCACCATCGAGGAAGCCGAGCACATGATGGCGACGCGGCTCTACCAGAACCCGGCCAAGGTGCATTTCGACCAGCACCGGCAGGGCACGTCAAAGCTGGGGCGCCGGCTGATCTACGGCGGCCACGTCATCAGCCTGGCACGCGCGCTGTCGTTCAACGGCCTAGCCAACGCCTTCCGCCTCGCGGCGATCAACGGCGGCCGGCACGTGGCGCCGTGCGTCGCCGGCGACACGGTCTACGCCTGGTCCGAGGTGCTGGAGTCGGCGGCGTTGTCCGGCCGGGCCGACCTGGGCGCGCTGCGCGTGCGCACGGTCGCGACCAAGAACCACCCGTGCGCCGACTTCCCGCTGAAGGGCGCGGACGGCAAGGACCACCCGGCGGTGCTGCTGGACCTGGACACCTGGGTCCTGCTGCCGCGCCGGCGCGGCTAGGGCGCCGTGCCGCGCAAGCGCCGCGCCAAGTCCCGTCGCGCCAAGGCGGCGCCCAAGCGGCGGAACCCGATCGCCCGGGTCGTCAAGGCGAAGACCGTGCAGGTACGCCCCGGCCGCCGCCGCCCGCCGCCCGAACGCACCGAGTGGGACACGAACGAGGAGTCGTAACCCTTGCCGCCCTCCGTGGGTTGCTCGCAAGGCCACCTCAGGGCTAGCGGCGTGTTGTTCGACGAGCACGGAGGCCTTTCCTCCGGCGTAACAGGCTCATCACTTGGACGCCTTCTGTCATTGGGCGGTAGGGGACAAGAGGGTTGTGGTCCTTGGCGAGGTACATGCTTCTGTCCGTGATCCGGGTTGAGCGGTCACATGATGCGGTCGGTGCGGTTCGGGTGGATCC
>VGDP01000059.1 GCA_016869675.1 Alphaproteobacteria bacterium
GACGAACAGCCCGAGGCCGACGGCCGCCATGGCCGTGCCCTGGTCCTGAACGCTGCGACCATCGCCAGCACCACCGCGCCCTACGACCTGGTGCGCAAGATGCGTGCCTCGGTGCTGGTGCTGGGGCCGCTGGTCGCGCGCTGCGGCCGGGCCGAGGTGTCGCTGCCCGGCGGGTGCGCCATCGGCACGCGGCCCATCGACCTGCACCTCAAGGGGCTCGAGCACCTCGGCGCCGCCATCGAGCTGCGCGACGGCTACGCGATCGTCGAGGCGCCGGGCGGGCTGCGGGGCGGCCACGTCCACTTCCCCGTGGTTTCGGTCGGCGCCACCGAGAACCTGCTCATGGCCGCCGCACTGGCCAAGGGCGAGTCGGTGCTGACCAACGCCGCGCGCGAACCCGAAATCACGGATCTGGCCCATTGCCTGGTGGCCATGGGCGCCACGATCGAGGGCATCGGTACGGACACGCTGCATGTCCAGGGCCGACCGGCGCTGGCGGGTGCGCGCCATGCGGTCATCCCCGATCGCATCGAGGCCGGTACGTTCGCCATGGCCGCGGCGGCGAGCGGTGGCGACGTGGAGCTCTTGGGCGCCCGGCTCGATCATCTGGAGACGGTCGCGGCGACGCTGGCCGAGGCGGGCGTCGCGCTGGAGCCGTCGGCGCGGGGTCTGCGCGCGCGCCGCGCCGACGGCCGACTGGTCGGCACCGACGTGACAACGCTGCCCTATCCCGGCTTCCCGACCGATCTGCAGGCGCAGATGATGGCCCTGATGGCCACGGCCGAGGGCGCCTCGGTGATCACCGAGACGATCTTCGAGAACCGCTTCATGCACGTGCCCGAGCTCGCCCGCCTGGGCGCCGAGATCGTCATCCGCGGTTCGACCGCGACGGTCCGGGGTGTCGCGTCGCTCAAGGGCGCGCCGGTCATGGCCACCGACCTGCGCGCCTCGGTCAGCCTGGTGATCGCCGGCCTGGTCGCGGAAGGCGAGACCTTGGTCAACCGTATCTACCACCTGGACCGCGGCTACGAGCGTCTGGTCGAGAAGCTGGTCGGTTGCGGCGCCATGATCGTGCGCGAGCCCGTGCCGTGAAGCGCAAGCACCTCAAGCTGCGGGCGATCGACGCCGAGGATCTGGCCATGATCTCGGCCATCCTGCAGGACGCCTTGGTCGAATTGCCCAACCTGATGTACCGGCAGGGCGAAGGCCGGTTCGGCGGCTACATGGTGCGCTTCCGACACGAGGACCGCGCGCCGCCGGCCGGCGCCGCGATCCGCCAGGTCAAGTGCGCGATGACCATCAACGGCGTCGCCGCCGTGCGCCACCGTGGCGTCAGCCAGACATCGCGCGCGCCGCTCGAGCTCCTGGCCCTGTCGACGGGCGAGGAGGACGAGCCCGGCCACGTCACCCTGCACTTCGCGGGCGGCGGCGCGGTGCGGGTCGAGGTCGACCGGCTCGACGTCCGGCTCGAGGACATCGGCGAACCGTGGAGTTCGTCGCTGGTGCCGGCCCATGGCGGCTGAGAGCGAGACCCCGAACGCGGCCAACCGGATCGCCAAGATCACCCTGGACGAGCGCCTGGTGGTCCGGCGCAGCGCCGAGGTCGAGCACGAACGCGCCGTCGCCATCTTCGATCTGATAGAGGAAAATAAATTCGTTCCTGCAGCAAGTTATCAAGGCCCGTTCAACGTCCATATCAGTTTAAGAGACGGCCGTATTCTGGTCATCGCGATCAGCGACGAGAACGACGGACTACAGGAGGAGGTGACGCTGCCGCTGACCCCGCTGCGCAGCATCATCAAGGACTACTTCACGGTATGCGAGAGCTACTTCCAGGCGATCAAGACCGCCTCGCCGTCGCAGATCGAATCGATCGACATGGGCCGGCGCGGCCTGCACAACGAGGGTTCCGAGACGCTGCGCGACCGGCTGGCGTCGAAGGTCGCGATCGACCACGAGACGGCTCGACGCCTGTTCACCTTGATCTGCGTCCTGCACATCCGGGGCTAGGCGGTGGCCGACCCGCCGCAGAGCGTGCTCTTCGCGTGCAGTATGAACGCGGTGCGCTCGCCCATGGCCGAGGCGATCATGAAGCATCTGTTCGGCCGCACTGTTTACGTGGATTCGGCTGGGGCGCGGCGCGGCGAAGCCGACCCGTTCATGGTCGCCGTGCTCGACGAGATCGGCATCGATATCGCGGACCACAGGCCCAAGACCTTCGACGATCTCGAGGATTTCTCCTACGACCTGGTCGTGACCCTGGCGCCCGACGCCCAGCACCGCGCGCTCGAGGTCACGCGCTCGATCGCGTGCGAGGTCGAGTACTGGCCGACGCTCGACCCGACGGTGGTGGAGGGGAGCCGGGCGATCCGGCTCGACGCCTACCGCCAGGTGCGCGACCACATCTGGAAGCGGATCACCGAGCGGTTCGGCGATCCGGCTTCGCCCAAGGTCTGATCGTGGCGCCGACGCCGCCCCGTCTCGTGCTCGCCTCGGCCTCGCCGCGCCGACGTGACCTGCTGGCCCAGGTCGGGATCGTGGTCGACGCGATCGACCCGGCGTCGGTCGATGAAACGCCGAGCCCGCGCGAGCTGCCGCGCGCGTTGGCGATTCGCCTGGCTTGGGAAAAGGCTAATCTGGTCGCCGCGCGTCAGCCCGGCGCGATCGTCCTGGCCGCCGATACGGTCGTGGCGTGCGGCCGGCGCGAGGTGCCGAGGCCGACCGACGAGGCGGCGGCCCGGCGCGCGCTCGCGCTGCTGTCGGGTCGCCAGCACGCCGTGCACACGGCGGTGTGCGTCATCGCCCCGGACGGCCGCCGGCTCGGCCGCGTGGTGACCACCAAGGTGAAGTTCAAGCGCCTGTCCCCGGCCGAGATCGACGCCCACGTCGCCCACGGCGGCTGGGCGGACAAGGCCGGCGGCTACGCCTTGCAGGGCTTCGCGGCGGCGTTCGTCTTGGGCGTCAACGGTCAGCCGGCCGCCGTGGCCGGCCTGCCGCTGCCCGAGACGGTCAATCTGCTGCGCGCGGCCGGGCTGCGCTGGCCGTGACGGCCATCGACGCGCTGGCCATCGACGCGACCCCGCGACTTCGGCGCACTGCGCTGCTGGCCGGGGACCGCGTGTTCGAGGTGGTGCATCAGCGGCGATCCGCCGACCCGCAACCGGGCGAAACCTGGGTCGCGCGCGCCGGCCGCGCGGTGCCCGCCATGTGCGGCCTGTTCGTCGACCTGGGCGCGGGCGGCGAGGGGTTCCTCAAGAGCGCGCGCACGCCGCCGCCCGAGGGTGCCTGGATCGCCGTCACGGTCGGCGCGGCGCGGGCGGGCGGCAAGCGCGCCAAGGTCCGCCGCGCTCCCGAAGCCGAACCGGTCGGGGGCCCGCCGCGCCGCCTGGCGCCGGCCGAGCCGGCGGCACGCGCGGCGTTGGCAGCCCACGCGGGCATCGCCACAGTGCGCGTGGAGGGCTTCGCGCTCGCGGCCGAGGTGCGAGCCTGGCTCGCCGCGCACAAGAGCCAGGCGGCCGTCACGGTGGGTGATGGCGCCCTGTTCGAGACGCTCGGCATCGAAGCGGCGCTCGACGAGGCGTCGTCGTCCGTCGTGCCGTTGCCGGGCGGCGGCGGCCTGGCGGTCGACGAGACTCGCGCCCTGACCGCCGTCGACGTGGACGCGGGCGAGGCCCGGCCGTTCGACGCCAATCTGGCGGCCGCCGAGCGGCTGCCGGCGCTGCTGCGCCTGCGCGACCAGGGCGGCCTAATCGTGGTCGATTTCATCGGCCTGGCCACGCGGCGCGAACGCGACGCGGTCATGGCCCGCCTGCGCGCCGGCCTGGCCGAGGATGCCCGTGTCAGCGCCTGCCACGGGTTCTCGCCGCTCGGCCTGGTCGAGATCGCGCGGAGCCGCGATGGCCCCTCGCTGGCGGCCTACGCCGCGTCGCCCGCCGGTATCGCCGACCGCGCGGCGCGTGCCCTGGCGCGGGCTGCCGCCACGGCGCACGGCGCGCTCGGGCTCACGTGCGCGCCTGCCGTCGCCGCCGCGCTCGACGACCAGGCGACCGGCGGCATCGCGGCGCTCGAGGCCGCGTTCGGACGCGCCGTGACGGTGCGCGCGACGGACTGGCCGGCCGACCGCTTCACGGTTAGCGTGGGCACGCCATGACCGACGGCGAACCTTCGGCGCAAGACGCCGCTCCGTGTCCGATCTGCAGTCGGCCCGCCGACACCGCGACGACGCCCTTCTGCTCGAAGCGCTGCCGCATGGTCGACCTGGGGCGTTGGTTTACCGAAAGCTACGTCGTCAGCTCACCCATGCCCGGCGCCGCCGACGAGGCGAAGGACGAAGGGGCGAGCGGCGATGACCCTGAAACGCCACGATGATCGCTTTGTCGCCCCTCGATCAGCGCCCATTCGCCCGTCGTGGGCCGCCGCGCGGCCACCTCGGGGCCAGCGGAGTCTTGATCGTTCCGCGTAAGCCTTGTCCGTGCTGAGGTGCGCGCGGCGACGCGCGCCACGAAGCACGCAGGGGAAACGGCCGGTTGCCGACCTGGCGGGACCGCCGCCGGCCCTGGACAGGGCCGGGCGATTCGCCTAATAAGTGCCTCGCTTCGCGGCGCGCCCAGGTAGCTCAGCTGGTAGAGCAGCGGACTGAAAATCCGCGTGTCGGTGGTTCAAATCCGCCCCTGGGCACCATTCTTTTTCAACGGCTTAGCGCTAGTTCAGCTTGGTGCACATTCGGGTCCAGTAAGCACCGGGTAAGCACGGCGTTGTGATTCGTCGCCGATCGACGAGGGTTGGGCTTTCATCTCGAAGTGGCGTTTCGGCGCCTGGGGACACCCCACGACCTTGTCGCGAGCAAGCGCGGATGCCCATCTATGGCGCGCCGAAGATCGTGTCCCAAGGCGTGGTGTAAGAGCGCGGGGTATCGCGTGCTCTCCGGCGGGTTGGGCCGGTTATGTCAGGCGGCCACGGCGGGCAGCTTGACGATAGGATCGTCGCTCAACGGGGCGATGGTTTCCAGCGTCATATAGCGCGCGCGCTGCACCGCCCATTCGTCGTTCTGCTGGAGCAGGATGGCGCCGACCAGGCGGGTGATCGCCGCTTCGTTCGGGAAGATGCCGACCACCTCGGTGCGCCGCTTGATCTCGCCGTTGAGCCGCTCGATCGGATTGGTCGAGTGCAGCTTCGGCCGATGCGCCGTCGGGAAGCTCATGTAGGCCAGCACGTCGGCCTCGACCGCGTCCATCATGGCGGCGAGCTTCTGCACCTTCGGCCTGAGCTGGTCGGCGACCTGGCGCCATTGCGCCTTGGCCGCCTCGGCGTCCTCCTGGGCGAAGGCGGTGGCGATGAAGGCGGCGACCACGCCGCGTCCCTGGCGGCCGGCATGCGCCAGCAGGTTGCGCATCAGGTGCACCCGGCAGCGCTGCCAGGGGGCGGCGAGCACCTTGGTGATCGCCGCCTTCAGCCCCTCGTGCGCGTCGGAGACCACCAGCTTGACGCCGCGCTGGCCACGCCGGGCCAGCTTGCGCAGGAACTCGGTCCAGAACGTCTCGGCCTCCGACGGGCCGATGTCGAGGCCGAGCACCTCGCGCCGGCCGTCGGCGTTGACGCCGACCGCGACGATCACCGCGACCGCGACGATGCGGCCGGCCTCGCGCACCTTCAGGTAGGTCGCGTCCAGCCAGACATACGGCCAGTCGCCTTCCAGCGGCCGATCGAGGAAGGTCCGCACCTTGTCGTCGATCTCGGCGCACAGCCGGCTGACCTGGCTCTTGGAGATGCCCGACATGCCCATCGCCTGCACCAACTCGTCCACCGAGCGGGTCGACACGCCCTGCACGTAGGCCTCCTGCACCACCGCCGCCAGCGCCTTCTCCTCCATGCGACGCGGCTCCAGGAAGCCGGGAAAGTAGCTGCCCTTGCGCAGCTTCGTGATCCTGAGCTCCACCGTGCCGGCCCGCGTCTCCCACACCCGGTCGCGGTAGCCGTTGCGCTGGTTCAGCCGGCCCGGATCGCGCGCGCCATGCGCCGCCCCGGTCAGACCCTCGACCTCCAGCTCCATCAGCCGCTGCGCGGTGAAGCCCACCATCTCGCGCAAGAACTCCGCGTCCGAGCTCTTCTCCAGCAGCGCTCGCAGGCTCATCATGTCCTCGGTCATCGTGGTGATCTCCTGGTCAGTGTTGCGTCTCGCAACCCAACCCTACCGAAGAACACCGCGGTGACCGCCGCTGTGGATAAGTAGCCCGTCTGCGCCAGACTCTCGCGGTCGCTCCGACGGGCTACTTACCCACAGCTCCTACACCACTCCAAGGGACACGACCCGCTACGCCGATCGGCTTCGCCGGCCACGCTCCAACGAGCGCTACGGCCAACTCTGAACTAACATTCCACCTGGACCACTCGATGGGGGCCGATCACACTCGGTCAACAGCTCTGGTGCGTGAACCGCGCGGATACTGGGGTTTTCGTCGGTGCCGCCCGGAGGCGGAGAGCGTTGTCGCGATAGAAGTTGGCGGCGGAAGAAAATCTGATTTCGAAAGTTCTCTGATCCGATCTTGAACCAGCGCGTCAAGGCAACCGAAAGTCTCTGGACAACCCGGTTAACTCGCGCCGGAAAGGTACATCCGGTAGCACCTCGCCCAATTCGCGGGCGAAGCGGTGACCTTCATAGACAGCGGCGGCAATGGTCGCTGGTCCGTGGCAGTCGCCAATTCTTCGCAGTGCCGCGATGCCGGCGGCCGCCAGCCTGTTTGGATCGGCCGCAAGATCCTGGTAGAGCGCGTCGACGGGAAGCCGCGCGGTCACCATCACGACCGCGTCGGCCTGCAGCTCCCGCGGCCGACCCGTGTAGGTGCAAGCCAACGACACGGCACCGGCCCTGATCTCCGTCAGGCGGTGGGTCACGACGATCTCGACTCCCAGCCCGAGCAGGCGCGCCTGGATGCGGTGTTGTTCAAGCGTGTGCTGAGTCCAGATGGAGACGCGGGACTCGGGCGTCGCGAGCGCTACCTTGAAGCCTTCCTTGGCAAGCAGTTCCGCGATGACGCCGCCCATGTAGTAGTGGTCATCGTCATAGACGAGCACCGACCCTTTGGGTCGCCAACCGTCCATGACGTCGTCGGGCGTCAACACGCAAGCCAAGTCGGTACCCGGGATTGGCGCTTGGTGGGCGCGGCCATAGCCGTCACGGCGCCACGTCGCCCCGGTCGCGATGGCCACGTGACGCGCGCCGAACTCGAGCACCTGTTCGGCCGTCATGGCGCTTGCGCGGAACACCTCGACATGGCTCATCTGCGACAGCTGCCAGACGCGGTAGTCGCGCACGCGGCCCCACGCGTTCAGCCCCGGCAGGCGAGATTCGCGCCGGACGCGACCGCCCAACTCCTCCGCTGCCTCAGCGAGCGTGACCCGGTATCCGCGCTGAGCCGCCGCGAGCGCGGCCTCCAGGCCGGCAGGTCCAGCACCAACCACCAGGACAGCACCTTCGTCGGACTTGGCGGGGATGCGCTCCGGATGCCAGCCGCGCCGCCATTCTTCGCCCTTGGTCGGATTCTGAGTGCAACGCATGGGAGCCATCGAGGTATCCCAGCCGACACATATGTTGCAGCCAATGCATTCGCGGATGTCTGCAATCCTTCCCTCCTCGATCTTCCTTGGCAGGAAGGGGTCGGCGATAGAGGGCCGCGCGGCTCCTATCATGTCGAGCACACCGCTGCGGATCAGCGAAACCATCCGGTCCGGTGTCGTGTACCGGCCGACGCCGACCACAGGCTTTGTGGTCACCGTCTTGACGAACCGAATGAACGGTTCCTGGCTACCCTCCTCGCCAAAGCGGCTGGTGACCGAATCATTGTCCCACTCAGCCACGTTGACGTCCCACAGGTCGGGCAGCTCGGCCAGCATCTCAACGATCTCGCGCCCCTCCTTGTCCCACTCCATGCCGTCGGCGCCACGCATCTCGTCGACGGCGAAGCGCGCAACGATGGCCGTACGGTCACCGATCGCGTCCTTTGCCTCCTGGATCAATTCCCGGAACAAGCGGACGCGGTTCTCCAGCTTCCCGCCGTACTCATCGGTGCGGAAGTTGTAGCGGCGCAGCATGAAGTGACCTGCGAGCGACAGGTTATGGCCGGCGTAGCAGCACACGATGTCGAAGCCCGCAGCCACGGCACGCCGAGCTGCGTCCAAATGCCAGCGCCGGTAGGCGCGAATGTCCGCCTTGTCCATGGCGCGCGCCTGGACGGGGGCGTTGTGCATGACCACCGGCATGTGGGTCGGGAACAGCGGGATCTCGCGGCTGTAGAGATTAGCCGCCCACTTGCCGTTGTGAACCAGTTCGATCAAGGCCAGGGACCCGTGCTCATGGACCGCGTCGACCATGCGCGCGAGATAGGGAATGTCTTGGTCGGACCACAGCCGCCCCTCGGTCGCGGGGGTGATGTCGCCGGTCGGATGGATGTCGATCTGCTCGGTCGACACCACGGCCCAGCCGCCCTCGGCCTTGACGCCGCGCATGGCAGCCATGCTCGACGGAAACGTGCGGCCCATGCCGTTGCAGTGCGGCACTTGGTAGAAGCGGTTGCGCGCCGTCTTCGGACCGATCCTGACGGGCTCGAACAGGACATCGAACTTGGCGTCACGGGGCATAGTTCGCTCCGCCCGCTTGGGACCAGCCCGATGTCCAACCGTCTGCATGGTTAGGGGTGAGCGTCGGCATAGGTATTGGGGCCCTTCGCTGCGGTTGCGCCCGAGAGGTAACGCGAGATGGCGGCACGCATCTCGGCAACGTCGCCGCGCCCGAAATGGCCCGGTTAGACCGCCGCGGCCGGCAGCGCCCCAAGACGAGCTATCAATGTCCGGAACGACGTGCGGTCCGCGTCATCGGAGACGTCGGCTGGCTCGCCGTCGTAGACGTAGTCGCCGTCCCAGACCAGGACTTCTCCCGTGAAGAGGACGCCACGCGCTCGCTCGAACAGCGCGCAGGCACCAGCCGTGACGCCTGGCAGGTGCACCACCTCGAAGGCGCGGTCGCCCAGGTCGATGACATCGCCGTCCGCCAAGAGCCGGGTGGGCAGCGAGGCTGGCGTTACCCAGCGTGAGGGGTCGAACCCCTGTTGGGGCAGCGCCCGTAGCGTGCTGTTCATGTAGCGCTCAGCCGCGGTGTTCAGTCTCGTGGGGTTCGTCACGCGGCCCGCGTCGGCACTGTGGATCAGGCGGTGATCGAACTGATGCAGGCCGCCCGCATGGTCATAGTAGCCAAGCGACGCGAAGGCCACGATAGGCTTGGCGGTGATGGTCTCGAGGAATCGACGAAGCGGCGCGACGCCCAAACCCGTCTCCTCCAGCAGGCAGCGATCCCGACCTTCGACGAACCACATGCTCCCCGCGCCGTACTCATGGGCGTGAATCTCTCTCACACGGCGCACGCCGTTCTCGTCCGCGGGTTCGATCGAGAACCAAGTTTCGGCGACGGGGAGGCCTTGGTGCGAACTCATCGGTCCCTCGCTTGCTGGATCAGGGTCGTCCGCTACACGCTGGGGCCATCGCAGTTGTCGGGTGTACACGACGTTAGAGCCGCACCGCGCCTCTGGCATGCGACCGAGTCTAGCTCGCAACGACGCGACCCCACCGGCCCGACCGAGAAAACGGCGTGTGGTGGACTGCATGCGCCACGACCCTCCGACAGTCGCACGTCGGGATGCTCAGGACGACCCTGGATCCCTCGGCACGTCGTCGTGTCGCATGGCCAAGGCAACTTGCCGGTGGAAGTGTATGGTGCCCGCGTCCCAGTATGGTGCCATCCTTCCACCGTCGTAGGCTTCGCACGCGCGTCCTTCCTGCAGCTGTCGGCAGATTCCCTCGTCTTCCGCGTTGAGTTGGGCCCAAGACTCGAAGATCCGAGCGCGGGCGTTCGCATGCTCCGGCGCCGACGCGGCTCCATCCACGTAGTAGAACCACATGTGCATGATGGTGCGGTCAGTGGCGATCGGTTCGAAGTGCACGAACTGCAGGCTTTCCGGATAGACGTTGATCACGGCGTTGGGAAAGATCAGCCCGAACACCATGCTCTGGGCATTCTCACGAGAGCGCCCCGGCTGCACCGGCAGGCCGAGTGTCGCATCGTCGGGCGCGATGCCCGTCGCGCTTCCTGCGAACTCATAGCCGTTGAACATGTGCCGGCCATTCGGCCGCATTGCGCGTCGCGTCGTGTCGGCCATGGCGATGTCGAGCGCGGGATGCACCATGAACACATGATAGAAGTCGCAGAAATTCTCGGCGACGAGCTTCCAGTTGCTCGCGAATTCGAAGTGCATGTCTGGCTCGGACCTCCTGAACACGGACAGGTCGCTGCCAACGAACTCTCTCTCGACAGGGGCGATGTAAGTCTCGAACGGTTCAGCCTGGCCATCCAGATTCACGAAGACCCAGTCGTGCCACGTGACGCTTCTGATCGGGAACAGGCACGCCTCGTCGTGCCCCTCGTCGCCCGCCGGCTGGTGTGAGCCAGGACCGTGATAGTGCGGCCGACCCCTGAGACCTCCATCGAGACCGAAACTCCAGCCATGGTAGGGACACGTGAGGACGACCTTCTTGCGCTGGGTCTCGGTCACCAACCGTGCCCCCCGATGGGGGCAGACATTGTGAAAGGCACGGATCGCATTGTCGTTGCCACGCACGAGAATCACCGGCCGACCGGCGACCTTGAGTGGCAGGACGTCGCCCCGATTGGGAACGAAGCTCGCCGCGGCCGCGAACGTCCACGTGTGCGGGAACAGCAGGTCCTTCTCGAGTTCATGAAACGCAGGATCGACGAACGCAGCGTTCGGCAAGCCTCGGGCGCTGGCCGTGTCGCGGCCCAGGCGTTCGAGGATCTCGTCCGAGATGACCGCCGAGAGGTTCCGTTGCTCCCGCGCCAAACGTACCGTGTTCAGCATCTGCCCATCTCCTTCGCGAGGGTCCGGCGATCTCCATAGGAACCGAGGCCTGGCTTGTGTCGCGCGCGTCTAGTCACGGTCTTGGCCGGCGTCGCGCGGTTTTCCGTGTGGTCCGGCCTCAGACTCCCGTCTTGACGTCTTCGAACATGCCCGCATAGCGCTCGACCAGGGCGCTGTCCCAGGACCGGAACGGCGTCGATTGAGCCAGGTATTCTGAGATGTCTCCTGAGAGACCCATAGCCTTGAGAATGTCAGGAGCCACGACGTCGTAGGTCAGTCGGTTGGCGTGGCCATAGCCGTAGACCTCGACGAGGTACTTTCCCGCCTCCGGCGAGGTCCACGCGTTTATGAAGTCGTAGGCCGCCTGCTCATCACCCTGGCCTGTCGTCGTCATGACGAGGCCGCAAACCCAAGAGATGATTCCACCCGGCGGGTTGAGCATGTACTCGACAGGAACGCCTTGCTCCCGCAGGCGGAACACCGGCGCGCTCCAAAGATAACTCGCCGCGAGTTCGCCCGACGCCATCATCGTCTCGGCATCCGTCTCGGATACCCAGTACGTGCGCAACAGTTCCTTCTGGCGCACAAGGACCGACTTCATCTCCTTGATTTGTTCGTCGGTCACATTGGTCGTGTCCTTGATGCCGAGCACAATCGCCGCGAACGCGATCGCCGCCTCCAAGGCATCCCACATGCCAATCTGGCCCCTGAGCGTCTCGTCGAGCAGGAGGTTCCAGCCCAACTCATTGGCGCGCTCCGGATCAACCCGATCGGTCCTGTAGGCCACGGAGTGGCTTCCCCAGTCGTTGGCGATGAAGAGCGGCTTGCCGTCCACCGCCGAGCCGGGCAGATCCCTCAGCGCAGGAATCAAGTCGTTCCAGTACTCCAGCCGACCGGGATCCATCGGTTTGATGACGCCCGCGTCGAACCAGCGTCCGACGCTCGTGTTGCAGGGGTGTGCGATGTCGGCGGCGAATCCCGCCCTGAGCTTGAGGAGTGCTTCCTCTTCATCCGCGAAAAACGTGATGTTGGGGGAGCTGCCGTGCTTCGCCACATAGCCGGGATGGAGTTCCGGAAGCTCGTACCCGGCCCACGTGAAATAGGTCAGTTCTGGTGCTGAGCGTGACGGCCTTGGCAGCATCGGGATGGTGGCCAACGCCAACCCGAGCGGCGCCAGGATCGCATTGAGAGCTCGACGGTCGAGCTTCTGCAGTCGACACCGTGCATCAAGTGTACTCCGATCCATCTCTAGCCCTCCCCGTGTCCTGTGACGCTGCCGCTTCGGTCACGCGATCACCATGTGGTCGCGCCGCCCCCTACATCCGACGGCTCGGCCCGATCACCGCGCGGCGAAGTGTCGAGGCCAAGCCGCGGCCAGGTAGGTCCGCACCGCACGAATGCCGACTGCTTCGTGATCTGGTTGAGGGCTGATGTGCGCCTGCCACCAAAGGCCGAACAGCAACGCCTCTAGTCCCTTGATCAAGACGGCAACGTCCGCCTTGTCGACGCCGCCCTCTTCGGCGAGGGTCAGAAGCAGCGCGTGCATGTCATTCATGTAGCGCTGATCCCTCGGGAACTCGATCTCGCGATAGAGCGTGCTCCCTCTCGCCTCGCCCCAGAACGCCTGCCAGACCGCCAAGTGTCGTGGGTGGGCCAAGGCGAACCGTACATCGTAGTCAAGCAGCGCCAAGAGACGCTGCCTAGCCGGCATATCGGCCCTCGCGAGAATCTCCTCCCAGCCCTGACTGAACTGCGAGCCGATGTGGTTCAGCACAGCGGCGTGCAGTCTGTTCTTCGACTTGAAATGGAAGAGAACGAGGGAGCGCGACACGCTGGCTCTCTCCGCCACGGTTTCGATCGTCGTGGCGTTCAATCCGAGATGCGCGATCGAGTCGATCGCGGCCTCGATGATCGATTTCCTGCTTTCGTCACCCCGGGCCCGGCGCCTGTCTGTCGGCTCTTGCCGTGCCGTGTTCAAGCGCTCCATGGTGCCAATCGCCGTATGTTGAACCGATACGATCCGCGTGAAGGTGCGATGCGCAGTCGATATTGACTGAGCGATCAGTTAGTGTCAACGATGGCATCGTTTGGTGACCAGGATCGTGCTCGGAAGAGCCGCGGGGGTCTGTGCCGAGTGCCCGCGCCCTGTCCGAGCGACTAGGCCTTGTGCGCCATCGCGCTGTCAGTATCGACGGTCTTGATCGCCCGCTCAGGCGCTGGGCGGGTCGAGGCCGCAAACCGCCGCAACAGGGGGGGGCACGACCATGGACATCAACCAGATCAAGGACCGGATCGCTGCCGGACGCATGACCCGCCGCGCGAGAGCGCCAACGCGACGAATTTGCGGCCGGGCGACGCGACGAACTATAGAGGGCGGATGGGCCGCAGGGGAGTCGGGTCGGACAGGCCCGTCCGCCGAGCCGGATCGCCCGAGGAGCACGGCCATGGCCGCCGCCGATCAAACCGCAGCACCCCCGCGCTGGGACATGGACTCGGACATCGTCGTGCTGGGCACGGGCGCGGCCGGTCTGTCCGCGGCGCTGGCCGCCGCGGTGGGCGGCGCGCGCATCGTCGTCCTGGAGAAGACGGCCGTCATCGGCGGCACCACCGCGATGTCGGGCGGCGGCACCTGGGTACCCAACAACGCCAAGATGCGCGCGGCCGGATTCGCGGATTCGGAAGCCGACGCGCTCGCCTATATCCGCGCCATGATGCCCGAGGGCTGGCGACGCCACTACAACACCGTCCGGCCTCACTCATCACTGCATTACAGACCGCCGGCGCCGGAGGCCCTGCAGTGGCCGGCTGCGCAACCCGGACCAGCTTCGCCGGCCACCCCGGCATTGCAGCCAAGACCGACTAGGCACTAACATCCAAACTGGATAACTCATGGGGTGTTGCCATGCGACTGAGAGCCCTTCTGGCTCTCGTCTTTGGGGCGACCGGCCTGCTTACGATCCTCCTCCTCGGGAACTCGTTGCTCAAGCAGCGCGACGCTCTCCGCCTGATCGAGGCGCAAAGGCAACGGTTTGTCTCCGAGCAACTCGCCGACGAGTTGCGGCAGAGCTCCGACGACCTGACCCGGATGGCGCGCACCTACGCCGTCACGGGAGACGAGAAGTTCATGAGATTCTTCGATCAGATCCAAGCGATCCGGAGCGGCGAAGCCCCGCGGCCGATCGGGTACGAAGCCGTCTACTGGGACCTCGTTCTCAATCCCGCCGATCACGAGGCCAGCGCGAAGGCGGCCGCCTCCGCGCTTCAGAGCCGCATGATCGACGCAGGGTTCAGCGTGCAGGAGTTCGCGCTTCTCCAGAAGGCCGAGAAGGAGAGCGAAGCGCTCATCGCGCTCGAGCGGATTGCGATGAACGCGGTGAGGGGGCGCTTCGACGACGGAACGGGGGTTTTCGCCATCGTCAAGCCCCCCGATCGCGAGATGGCGGTCCGGCTTCTCCATGGGGAGCAGTACCACGTCGCGAAGGCGAACATCATGGCGCCGATCAAGGAGTTCACGGCCGGGGCGACCGGTCGGATGCGCACCCTCACGGCCGGTCTCGAAGCGGACATGCAAAGGAGGCTCGAGATCTCCAGCGCGCTCCTGGTCGCGATCCTCGTCGTCCTGGTCGCCGGATACGTCGCGACGATCCGGCTGGTCCTCCGCCCGGTGAGGGCTTTGTCCGACGCGGCCCTCCGGTTGCAGCGCGGCGAGTGGGTCGAGATCGCCGCGGCCGGTGGGACGCGCGAACTCGGCGCCCTCGTCGATACCTTCAACCGGATGTCGTCCGCACT
>VGDP01000060.1 GCA_016869675.1 Alphaproteobacteria bacterium
GCCGGACGGGTCGTGGACTACAACGCCCGGCGGCCCCGCTCCGCCCTCGGCTACCTCACGCCAGCAGCCTATGCCGCCACCTTCGCCGCAACGGTCGATCGGCGGCGCAACCCCGACCAGCTCCGCCGATCGGCCGTTGCTCCACCGGCGCACACGCGCCATTCTCAACCACGGACCCTGGCCGCAAATGGATGAACGTCGGGGGGCAGGTCACTGAACGAACTAGGCGGATCATGGTGCCTACGATACTAGAGCTTCGAGGAACGTCTACGAGACGAAACCATCCATTTCGACATCGATGCCGTTGCGCACCATCCAAGGGTTGATCGACGGCTTTCGCGCCTTCCGCGAGACCGTCTACCCGCGGAACCGCGCGCTTTTCGACGCCTTGGCCCACCGTGGCCAGGCGCCCAAGGTCATGATGATCGGCTGCGCCGATTCGCGCGTCGACCCGCTGCTGATCACCGGCGCGGGCCCGGGCGACGTGTTCGTCGTGCGCAACGTCGCCAACCTGGTGCCGCCCTACAACCCGGACGGGCGCTATCACGGCACCTCGGCCGCGCTCGAGTTCGCCGTGCGCGTGCTGGGCGTCGAGCACATCATCGTCCTGGGCCACGCCGGCTGCGGCGGCGTGCAGGCGCTGCTCGACGGCTCGCCGCTCGCCGGGCGGTCGGACGATTTCGTCGGCGCGTGGATGACCATCGCCGAGCCGGCGCGGGTGCGCGCGGTCGAACGCGCGCCGACCGGCGCCGAACGCCAGCGCGCCTGCGAGCACGAGACGGTCAAGGTCAGCTTGGCCAACCTGCGCACGTTCCCCTGGATCGCCGAGCGCCTGGCCGCCGGCACGCTGACCCTGCACGGCTGGTACTTCGATCTGGACGGCGCGCGGCTGATGCGGCTCGACGAATCGGGCGCGTTCGCCGATGTCTGACGCGGTGTGACGGGCCTCGACGCGGACGACCCGATCGGCGTGGCGCGCACGATGGCCGAGGCGCTCGCGCGGCTGCACGCGCTCGATCCCGAAGGGCTGTGCGGGCAATGTGATCTGGCGCGACGGCCCCATCGCCGCGCTGCTCGATTGGGAGGACGCGGCCGTCGGCGATCCGTTGGCCGACGTGGGCAACGCCCGGCTCGCGCTCGCGTGGGCGTTCGGCGAGGCGGCCGCCGAGGCCTTCACCGCGACGTACCGGGCGTGCGCGGCCGCGGCCGCGTGGGACCGCTTGTCCCTGTGGGACCTGATCGCCATCGTCCGCCTGGTGCCCGTCTCGACGGCTTCGGGCTCGACGCCGCGACAATCGCCGTGCAGCACGGCGTGGCCGAGCGTTTCGCCGCCCGGGCGATCGCCGGTCTGGCCTGAGCGGGCGGCCCCGGCGGCGTGGGCGCGGGGCCGCGATCGGTCGTACAGTCCCGGCGGTGCCAGGACGGGGGACGCCGATGGAACCCACCGAAGGACAGATCACGGCGCGCCGCACGCGCGGTGGCGGCCACGCTGCACGCATCGCGCGCCCGCGCGCGCGCGCGATGCGTGCAGCCTTCATCGAGCGCGCGTTCGAGCCGTTCCGCATGGCGTCCGAGGAAAGCCTGGCGCTGATCGAGCGCAACGCCGACACGATCCTGGCCGAGATCGGCATGGAGTTCCGCGGCGATGAGGAGGTGCTGGCGATCCTGCGCGACGCCGGCGCCGACGTGAAGGGCGAGCGCGTGCGCTTCGAACGCGGCATGTGCCGGCGTATCATCCAGGCCAGCGCGCCGCGCTCGTTCATCCAGCACGCGCGGGATCCGGCCAAGTCGGTGCGCATCGGCGGCAACGCCTGCGTGCTGGCGCCGGCCGGCGGCGCGCCCTTCGTCCACGACCTGGACCGCGGCCGACGCTATGCCACCACGCGCGACTTCCATGACCTGATGAAGCTGAGCCACCGGCTGGACGGCCTGCACCACGCCGACGGCCTGCTGGTCGAGCTGATGGACCTGCCGATCCCCGAGCGGCACCTGGAGTACGTGCCGGCGCAGTTCCGCCTGACCGACCGCCCCATCATCGGCGCGACCACGTCCGGCACGCGCGCCGAGGACACCATGGCCATGGCGCGCATTGTGTTCGGCGATGACTTCGTCGCGCGCAACAGCGTCGTCTACGGCGGCGTCAACACCAACTCGCCCCTGGTGCTCGACGCCACCATGATGGATTCGCTCAAGGTCTACGCGCGCGCCGGCCAGGCCGTGGTGGTCTCGCCCTACATCCTGGCCGGCGCCATGGGGCCGGTGGGCATCGCCGGCGCGCTGGCCCAGCAACTGGCCGAGGCCATGGCGGGGCTCGCGCTGGTGCAGATCATCCGGCCCGGCACGCCGTGCACCATGGGGGTCTTCATCGGCACCATCGCCATGGCCACCGGCGCGCCCGCGTTCGGCACGCCCGAATCGCTGCTCGGCATCACCGTCGCCTCCGAGCTCGCGCGCCGGCTGGGCGTGCCGGTCAACTGCGCCGGCGGCGCGGTCACCGCGTCCAAGATCCCCGACGCCCAGGCGGCGTACGAAAGCGCGCTGACCCTGCACGCCACCTTCCTGGCTGGCGCCAACATGGTGTGGCACGCGGCGGGCTGGCTCGACGGAGGCCTCGCCACCGGCTTCGAGAAGATGGTGCTGGACAACGACCTGTGCACCGCGCTCGCCACCTTCGCGCGCGGGCTCGACGTCTCGGAGGAAGGCCAAGCGCTGGACGCGCTGCGCGAGATCGAGCCGGGCGGGCACTTCCTGGGCACGGCGCACACGCGCCACACCTTCGAGACCGCGCTGTGGCGCCCTGCCCTGTGGGACACCAAGACCTTCGAGCAATGGTCCGAGGAGGGTGCCCGCGATGCCGCCGTGCGCGCCAACGCGCGCTGGAAGGAACTGCTGCGTACCTACGAACCGCCGCCGCTGGACCCGGCCATCGACGAGGCGCTCGTCGAGTTCATCGCCAAGCGCTGCGCCGCGATCCGCGCCGGAGCGGCATGAGGCCTCAGGGCAGCAGGACCGTCGAGCCGGTGGTCTTGCGCGCCTCGAGATCGCGGTGCGCCCGCGCCGCCTCGGCCAGCGGGTAGGTCTGGTTGATCTCGATCCGGACCTTACCGGCGGCGACCACCTCGAACAGGGCGGCGGCGCTGTCCGCAAGCTCGGCGCGCGTGGCGTTGTAGGCCATCAGCGACGGGCGCGTCAGGAACAGCGAGCCCTTGGCCGCCAGCAGCCCCGGGTTGACCGGGTCGACCGGGCCTGAGGACTGGCCGAACAGTGCCATCATGCCGCGCGGCGCCAGGCAATCGAGCGAGCGCAGGAACGTGTCCTTGCCGACCGAATCGTAGACCACGCGCACGCCCTTGCCGCCGGTGATCTCGCGGCTGCGCGCGACCCAATCGCCCTCGGTCGTGATCAGCGGGTGGTGGCAGCCGTGGGACTTGGCGAGCTCGGCCTTGGCACTGGTCGAGACCGTGCCGATCACCGTGGCGCCCAGCGTGCTGGCCCACTGGCAGAGGATCAACCCGACGCCGCCGGCGGCGGCGTGCACCAGGATCGCGTCGCCGTGCTTCACCGTGACCGTGCGGCGCAGCAGGTACTCGGCGGTCATGCCCTTCAGCATCATGGCGGCGGCGGTGCGGTCGTCGACGCCCTCGGGCATCACCACGAGCTGGCCCGCCGGGACCAGGCGCCGATCCGCGTAGGCGCCGAGCGGCCCGCCCGCGTAGGCAACGCGGTCGCCGACCTTGAGGTCGCGCACGTCGGGCCCCAGCGCCTCGACGACGCCGGCGGCCTCGAGCCCGATGCCCGAGGGAAGCTGCACCGGGTAGAGCCCGGTGCGGTGGTAGACGTCGATGAAGTTGAGCCCGACCGCGCTCTGCCGCACCAGCGCCTGGGCGCCGGTGGGCCTGGCCACGTCCACTTCCTCCCAGCGCAGCACGTCGGGGCCGCCGTGCTGGTGCATCCTGATGGCGCGCGCCATGGTGTCCTCCCTCGTTCGAGGCCCGGACTCTAGCGGAGAGGCGCGCACGCGGCCATCGCGCCGGGCCGGGTGATTGCGCGGTGGCGGCGGCGCTGGCGGGCCTGGTGCGCGGCTACACCGGGTTCGGCGCGGCCGTGGTGTCGCGTGGCTGGCAGCCGGGGCGATCCCGTTCGGCGTCTGGGGCCTGAAGGTTCCGCCCATGGAACTGCTGCGCTGGATCATCGCGCTGGCGATCCTGGCGGCGGTGGTGACCTTGGCCACCGGCTGGCGCTGGCGCCGGTTCACGGCGGCATGATCTGGGCCGGTTCGCACGCCTTCCGCGTGCTGCCCGAACGGCTGTTCCGCCCGTGCGCCATGATGCTGATCGCGGCCGCCGCCATCGGTGCCATGCCGGTGTGGTGAGGACGGCGGGCCGCACCGGGATTCAGCCTTCGGCAACGCCGACGGGGCTTTCATGGTGGGGTCGGGCATGGTGGGGTCGGGCATGGTGGGGTCGGGCATGGTGGGGTCGGGCATGGTGGGGTCGGGCATGGTGGGGTCGGGGCGGTGCGCCGTCGGTGCCCACCGCCCGAGGACGCGAGGGATGGGCCGCCATGCGGTTCTTGCGAGCGATCAGCCTGCTGTGGCTGTTCTTCGGCCTGATCAACCTGGTCCAGACCGTGCTGGACAACGGCCTGCTCGACCCGCGCCTGTTGCGGCACGGGCCCGAGCCGTTCCAGCTGATCGCGGCGATCAACGCCATCGTGGTGTTGGTGCCGGCGCTGATCCTGGTGGCGATCGGGCACGCGGGCGCGCGGCGGCGGCGCGTGTTCAGTCATCACCGCCACGCCCGGCACGCGCGCCACAACGAGCGCGAGGTGCAGCGGGCGCGTAACAAGGTCGCGCGGCGGGACGACGCGGCGCGGGGTCCAGGCGGCCCGTACGACAACGTACCGGAATGGCAGCCGGGTCCGGGGGCGTTACCCGCGCGGCCCGACCAGGCGGCGCCACCGACGGTGGCGAGCCCGAAGCCCGCGCCGCGCCGGGGCAGCGTGATCGAACGCCGAGCGACGCGCCGCCCGGTCAGTAGACCCGCTCGTAGGCGCGGCAGAGCTCGTCCGCCGGTTTGCCGGCCATGACGGCGACCTCGCCGCGCTTGTGGCGCAGGTAGATGTCAACCAGCTCGGCCGGGAAGAAGCCGCGCACGGTCGCGTCGCCGGCGAAGGCGTCGAGCGCGGCTTCGAGCGAGCCGGGCAGCGCGCGGATGCCGCGCAGGGCGAGCGTCGCCGCGTCGAGCGCGGTCAGGTCCTCGTGGGTCGGTGTCGGCACGGCCAGACCGTCGGCGATGCCGCGCAGCCCCGCCAGCACGATCGCCGCCAGCTGCAGGTGTGGGCTGGCGGTCGCGTCGGCGGCGCGGAACTCGATGTTGAACTGCCCGGCCGGGTCGGCGCCGGGCCGTTCGTCGACGGGGCAGATGCGCACCGCCGCCTCGCGGTCGCGCAGGCCCAAGTTGTTGTAGGCCGCGCTCCAGCGGTTGGGCGTGAGCCGCGCGTAGGAGACGATGCCGGCGGCGGTCAGCGCCGTGTACGCCGGCAGGTGGCGCAGCACGCCGGCGACGAACGCGCCCGCTGCGGGCGCCAGGCCGCCGGGGCCCGCGGGATCATGAGTGCGCGGCCGGCCCTCGGCGTCGACGAAGCTCATGTGGAGGTGCACGCCGTTGCCCACCCCATCGGGCGTTCGCATGGGCGAGAAGCTGACCTGTTGGGCGAGGCGCCGTGCGGTGGCGCGCGTGAGCTGGCGCAGCACCACGGAGTCATCGGCCGCGCGCAGGCCCAGCCGGGGCGCCACGGTGACCTCGTACTGGTCGCGGCCGAACTCGCGCAGGAACGAGTCCATGGCCAGCCCGCCGGCGCGCAGCGCCGCCGCCAAGGTCTCGCCGAAAGCCTGGTGCGCGCGGAACCCGTCGAGCGAATAGGCCGTGCCGGTCCAGCGATCGCCGCCGACCATGTGGAACTCGTGTTCGAAGGCGACCAGAAGGTCGAACCCCGTGGTGGCGCGCAGGCGGCCGAGCGCGTCGTCCAGCAGCGTGCGCAGGCAGCACGCCCAGGGGGAGCCGTCGGTGTGGCGGATGCGGCCTAGGAAGAAATGCTCGACGGGCGAGCCGTCGGCGAAGTCGACGCGCACCTCGGTGTCGCGGTCGGCCAGCAGCAACAGGTCGCCGCGCGGCCCGTAGGGCGTGTCGGGGATCACGTCGAACGCGGTGATCTGCATGTTGGTCGGCACCCAGCCGACGCCGCGTTCTAGCCGCCGTTCCAGCTCGGCGGTGGGAAACCCCTTGCCGCGCACCTGGCCGGCGATGTCCGGGCAGGCAATCATGGTCAGCGGTTCGCGGATCACCGGTGTCTCCGGTCTCGTCATCGGGCCGGGCAGCCTACACCAAGAGCCCGAGTGGCGGGCGGTCAGGCGCGCTTTGCCGATCGTCGGGATGGTTGATACGCTCGGCGGTCGAGTGTTCTGGTCAGGAGGGTCCATCATGACCACCGTCACGCCACGCCCGCTGATCGTCGGCCGGCCCGTGCTGGTCGTCGTCGACATCCAGCAGAGCAGCTTCATGCCGCCGCCGACCTCGCCCGATCCATCAGTGCGCGTGGGCATCCCGCGCATGCCGGGCTATCGCGAGCGGTTCCTGCGCGCGCCCGAGATCGTCGGCGCGGCGCGCGTGGCGGGTATCCCCGTGGTGTTCTTCAAGGAGGTGCACCGGCGCACGCTCGTGGACTTCGGCCGCGAGCTCGACGGCGACGAAGGCATCCACTGCCTGGACGGCGACCCGCGCACCGAGGTGGCGGCGATCCTGAAGGTCGGCCCCGACGACTACGTGATCGCCAAGCGGCGCTACTCGTGCTTCTTCGGCACGGACCTCGAGATCCTGCTCAAGGGGCTGCAGGCCGAAACGCTGGTGCTGATCGGCGGTCTTACCGATGTATGCGTGCACTACACGTTCGTCGACGCGCACCAACACGACTATGTCGTACGCGTCGTGGAGGATTGCGTGTCCGGTTCGTCCCTGGCGGCGCACCAGGCGTCGTTGAACGCCATGGAGTATCTGCAGAACGGCGCGCTGCGCTCGACCGACGCGGTGATCGCCGCGTTCCGCGCCCACGGTGCCGGCCGCGCCGCCGCCGAGTAGGGGCGCATCAGAGCAGCGCGCTGTGGCTGTGGCCCCACCAGCGCGGCTCCGGCGCGACCACAGCGGCGCTCAGGTCAGCCGTGGTGATTCGCATGAACCCGCGTTCATGGCCGGTGACGAGCCAGTGTTCCCCGCCGCCATCGAGCACGATGCCGCACGGGTGGCGCAGGCCGAACCTGGGTGTGGCGACGACGCCGTGTAGAGCGCCGTCGGCTCCGCCGAAGACGGCGACGATCTCGCTGGCCGGAAACGTCACGGCGACCTAGTCGGTCGCGGGATCGAACGCGATCGACAGCCCGAGACCGGCCACCTGCCGGCGCTGCCGCTGCGCATCGCCGAGGACGCGGCGCGGCCCCTGCTGAAGCGCCCCGTCGGCCGTCCGCCCCGGCATGTCCAGCGGTTCCATGCCAGCTTCGGCTATCAGGCCGGATCATGGAGCCGGAAGCGGCGCGTGGTCGCCAAGGTGGAATGGCATCCCGGCGAACTGTATCCCCGTGTCGGCCTTGATCCGCTTCGCGGCTCAAGCGTCACCAACCTGACCCGGCCTGCGAACCGCATCGTCGCCTTCTACAACCAGCGCGGCACGGCGGAGCCGTGGATCAAGGAGGGCAAGAACGCGGTGAAGTGGACGCGGCTGTCCTGCGGCACGATGAAGGCCAACGCCGTGCGGCTCCAGCTTCATGCGCTGGCCTACAACCCCGCCAACTTCCTGCGCACGCTCGTCCTGCCGGAGGAGATGGAAAGCTGGTCGCTGACCACCATCCGCGAGAAGGTGGTGAAGATCGGCGCGAAGGTGATCGCCCACGCCCGCTACGCCGTCTTCCAGATGGCCGCGGTCGCCGTGCCGCGTGACCTGTTCCGGCGCATCCTCGACATGATCGACGATCTGCGACCACGAGAGCCGACACCATGCTGACGGCAGGAAGCGGGCGCGCGAAGCCGGCGACAGGCGAAGTGCGCCCGCACTGTGACGAGACAGGCCATAATCGCACGTCTGGGGTGCTGCATATCGGTCAAGCCGACTATCCTGCCGCTACGGACGCTGTCGCTACCCGCCTCCCCCTTACCGAGAGGACCAAAGCCGGGCTATTCTGCCGACAATCAGAGGCGGGTGGGCCGCCTATCTGGGAAATGTCGGTTAGAAGGTCAGGCGCGCCATGGGGACGTTATCGCGAGGGGCCGCGCCGTGCGGTTCGAGGTGCTCGACATGCCGAAGATCGACGGACCCAGGCTGATCGCTGACCTGAAGACGCTGCGCGCCTTCGGCGCCACGGGCACGGGCGTCGTCCGCCCGACCTTCTCGGAGGTCGACATGGCGGCCCGCCGCTGGCTCGCGGGCCGCATGGCCGAGGCTGGGCTGGAAGCGACGATCGACGGCGTCGGCAACGTCATCGGCCGGTCGCGCAACGCGGGCCCCGCTGTTCTGCTTGGCTCGCACACCGATACGCAGCCCCGCGGCGGCTGGCTCGACGGCGCCTATGGCGTCATGGCGGCGCTCGAGGTCGCCCGGGCCCTGCCGGATCTCGCCATCGACGTCGCCTCCTGGGCCGACGAGGAGGGGACGCATTGGAGCTTCCTCGGCTCCTCGTCCTTCTGCGGCGAGGATGTCGTCGGCGATGCCGGTGTCGATGCCGCCATCGCCGGCGCCGGGCTCGCCGGCCGGTCGAAGGCGCGGCTCGAGCCGGGGCGCTATCGCGGCTACATGGAGGCGCACATCGAGCAGGGCGGCGTGCTGGAGGCCGAGGGCAAGCGGCTCGGCGTCGTCACCCACATCGTCGGGGCGCGAGGTTTCGACCTGACATTCGAGGGCCAGCAGAACCACGCGGGCACCACGCCGATGGCGCTGCGCAAGGACGCGGGTGCCGCCGCCATCCGGTTCGCCCATGCCGCCCAGACGGGCCTCGCCGGCGTCGCCGGCCCGGCCAGCGTATGGACCATCGGTCGGATGGCGTTCGACCCCGGCGCCCCCAGCATCATCCCGGGCCGGGCGAGCCTGTATCTCCAGGTCCGCGATACCGACGCGGGCCAACTCCGCCGCATGGAGGCCCACATCGAGGCCCTGATCGCCGACCACGATCGAGGAGGTCCTTGCCGCGTCATCCTGGCGGGCTACGACGACGGGATGGAGCCCACCGCGATGGACGAGGGCCTGCAGGACCACGTCGCCGCCGCCTGCGAGAGCCATGCGCCGGGGCAGTGGCGGCGGATGCCGAGCGGCGCCGGACACGATGCCCAGATCCTCGCGCGCCGGCTGCCCGCGGCCATGCTGTTCGTCCCATCGATCCGAGGCATCAGCCACGACTTCGCCGAGGACACGGCCGACGCCGATCTCGCCCTCGGCTGCCAGGTGCTGGCGACCGCCGTGGCGTCGATCCTCGGGCGATAGCCTGCATCGACTTGCTCGCGGGTCGTGTTGTACGCTTCACGTGTGATCGACGGGAGGGCTCCATGAACGACGTCGGCAAACTCGGTTGGGAGGACTGATTGAGCGCCTTCGGTTCGATCACGACGAACATCGATTACGAGCGCGACGGCAAGCAAGTAGGCAACCTGCGCCTGGTGCAAAGCGCCTTCGTGACCGGCTGGCAGACGGAGCTCATTCCCGTCGTCTGCCTGCGCAACGGCGATGGGCCGACGCTGCTCCTCCTGGGCGGCACGCACGGCGATGAGGTCGATGGTCCTGTGGCGCTGATGCGTCTCTTGCACGCCCTCGAGCCCGGTGAAATCCGAGGCCGCGTGATCGCGATTCCCGCGCTCAACTTTCCGGCGGTCGAGGCCTGCCGACGTACGGCCCCCTCGGACGGGAAGGACCTCAATCGCTGCTTTCCTGGCGATCCCGACGGCACCTTCGCGCAGATGCTGGCCGCGTACCTTGATCGCGTGTTGCTGCCGATGTCGCGGGTCGTCATCGACCTCCATGCGGGAGGCCGGTGGAGTCGCTTCCTGCCGTCTCTCTGGTTGCTCGAGGGTGGCAGCGACGACCACTGG
This sequence comes from Alphaproteobacteria bacterium, assembly GCA_016869675.1. Taxonomy (GTDB): domain Bacteria; phylum Pseudomonadota; class Alphaproteobacteria; order SP197; family SP197; genus VGDP01. The sequence continues at coordinate 10,125 of VGDP01000060.1, forward strand.
CGATTCACGCAAGAGGTCGCCAAGGCGTTCGGCGCTCCGCTGACCATCGTCTCGGGGTCGCTCGGCGGCGACATGTCGGAAAGCGCCGCGCGGCGCGGCTGCGCCTACATCTCCACCGAGTCCGGCGGCGCCGCGTCGGTCGATCCCGCAATCGTGGCCATGTGCGAGGCGGGGATTCGCCGGGTCATGGCTTTCCTCGGCATGGTGCCGGGCGATGCTGCTCCGCCAGCGGACAAGGCAACGCGATTTATGCGGGTGCCCGGCGTCGACGGGGTGCAGATCGCGGAGGGTGCCGGTCTCTTCGAGCCGGCGGTCGAACTCGGCGATCGGATCGAGGTCGGCGAGCCGATCGGTCATCTCTATCGGATCGATCAGCCGATGGCGCCGCCCGTGCCCGTACGCGCGACCACGAAGGGGCTCATCTATGGGCTCGCGTGGCTTGCCCACGTGAAGCGCGGCGATCGGGTCTGCATCGTTGCGGAGGAGGCATGAGCTTCCAGAAGGCGAAACGTTCCAGCTTGGGAGGACGAAGCGATGACGATCAGGACGACTCGGCGCGCCACGCTCGCCGTCACTGCGGGCCTGGCCGCCGCAACTGCAGCGGCTCCGGCAGCGAGAACTCAAGACAGGCGGATCCTGCGCATCCGCTCCTACATGGACGTCGCCAACCTCGATCCGGCGTTCCTGCGCACGCGCGAAACCGACGGTGTCATCGCCGACGCGATCTACAGCCGGCTCATCAACTACAAGTCAGGGACTCGTTGGGAATGGGAGCTTGATGCCGCCGAATCGATCGAGCAGGTCGATGCCACGCACGTCGCGTTCACGTTGAAGCAAGGCATAGCGTGGACCGACGGCTTCGGCGAGATGACGGCCGAGGACGTCAAGTACTCCTTCGAACGCATGGCGAGCGAAGAGCTGGGTTCACCGTATCAAAGCGACTGGGCGGCGCTCGACCACGTCGAGATCACGGGAGCCCGTAGCGGGGTCATCGTGCTCAGCCGGCCGTTCGCGCCTCTCTTCACGACGACACTCCCGTGGAGCGCCGGCTCGATCGTCTCGAAGGCCGCTGTCGAACAGGCCGGCGGCAAGTTCGAAGCCCAGGTGCCGGCGAGTTCGGGCATGTTCGCATTGAAGGAGTGGCTTCCGAATCAGCGTATCGTCCTGGCGCGCAACGAGCACTACTACGGCGAACGGACGCCCTTCGACGAGGTCCACATCATCCCGATCGGCGACGACAAGACGGCGGAGTTGGCGTTCGAGGCCGGCGAGCTCGACTACACGAACGTCGCCGTGAGCTCGCTTCCCGAGCTGCGCGCCAACCCGCCGGCGGGCGGCGTGCTTCAGGTGCGCCCGTCGGAGACGTACTACTGGGTCGGCATCAACGTCGAGCACGAGAAGTTCCAGGACATCCGCGTTCGCCAGGCCGTCCAGCACGCGCTCGATGTCGACGAGATCATCGAGGCGGCCTTCTTCAGTGAGACGCCACGCGCAACCGGGATCGTCGCGCCGGGCCTCATCGGCCACCGCGACGCCAACCTGATCGAGGGGCGGGACGTGGTGAAGTCCAAGGCGCTGCTCGCCGAGGCCGGCGTGCCCGACGGCTTCGAGACGACCATCACCGTTCTCAACCAGACCGATCGGGTGACCGCGACCCAAGTGATGCAAAGCCATCTCGCCGAGGTCGGAATCAGGGCGGAGATCCTCGCCTACGAAAGCGGCGACTACTGGTCGCAAGGCCAGGAGGCCGACGGCGACGACTGGAAGAAGCTGCAGATCATGTTTCTGCGCTACGCCAGCGCGCCGGACCCCTCGTGGGCGACCGTCTGGTTCACATGCGCCCAGGTGGGCATCTGGAACTGGGAGCGTTGGTGCAACGCGGAATTCGACTCGCTCCATGAGCAGGCGGCGTCCGAGATGGACGCGGCGAAGCGGCATCCTTTGTACGTCCGGATGCAGGATCTCATGGAGCTGTCGGGCGCCTACACGTTCGTCACGCACGAGGCGACGGCGGTCCTCTATCGCGACACCATCGTTCCCGGCAACCGTCCGAACAACGATACGATCCTGAGGGGATTTCGGTTGACCTGACACTCTGACGTTCGAGTGGGGTGAGACAGCGCGATGTCGTGGGGCGACACGCTTTGCGGCCTCAATGCGTTGAGGCTGCAAAGCGATCCGCGAACAGGATCGGAAACTGCCGTCTGGACGGCGGTCCATGCACCCGGTCGGCGTCAACGGACCCGGCGTAGCAGATCGCCGAGAACAACAATTTCATCGAGGCCTCATTGGTGGGGGAACGAGCCCAAAATCTTGTTTGCGCAGACTGCGGTGCAGGCGCTTCCCGCGTTGGTCGTGTAGATCTTCATAGGAGTTTGTCGGCGGCAACGCGAACTGCGGCACCACATGGCCCCAGGTCCGCCGCTACAACGGGTCGATCGCCGGCCAGCGCGCCCTCATGGCGTGCACGCCCACGCGGGTGAAAGATCTCGAGTGGGCGGACCGTGTGTTGTACGCATCCGGCGAGCCCTCGCATCAAGCGAAGGTGCTAACAGGGAGCACGTCAAGGGAACCTGAGGTGGAGAAGTTCTCGATGTCTGGCCGGGGTCTGTCTCTCTGCGCCGTCTCCCGGAGCGGTCGTCGAGGTTTCTCGATCGGGCCTATCCTGGTCAGCGTGGGCCGTCGAACGAACACCGCGCGATGTTGGGCCGCACCTTCGCCGGTCCACGGGAACGAGGCGTTGATCGCTGCTTCCACGACGCGAGGAACCGACCATGACGGAAGCGTGCGAAACTCCAGCACCCTGGCAGGAAGACCCGGCGCACATAGGGTTTGTGAGGCGTTGCCTAGGTCGCACGCTCAAGGACCATGAACCGACGCCCGACATGGCGCGTCTCACGCGCTACCGGTACCGACGGCTGCAAGACCAGATCATCCGGGCGGACTGCGCGGGCGCGTTGCTGTTCGGATCCGTCAACCTGCGCTATGCGACCGGGACCCGGTACGCGCAGATCTCCAACATGCATTCGCCTGTCCGTGCGGTCTACGTCCCCGCGGAAGGCGGGGCCGTGCTCTACGATTGGGAGATGTACGCGTTCGGTACGAAACCAGAATTCGTGGGCGAGTACCGCGATCCGCCCGTGACGGCGTACTTCCTGGCCGGTGACTCGTATCAGGACCAGTCTCGCAAGTGGGCGGGCGAGATCGCGGCGCTCGTACGCGCCTGGGGTAGCGGCTCAAGACGGCTGGCGCTCGACATTGCGGAGCCTGAACTCGTCGTCGCGCTCATCGGCCACGGCATCGAGATCGTCAACGCCGAGAAGCTCGTCGATCGCGCGGCTGCCATCAAGTCCGAGGACGAGCTCTTCTGCTTGGCCGTGACGGTCTCGATCGCGGAAGGCGGCTTGGCACGCCTGCGCGAGAGTCTGCGGGCGGGCATGACGGAACAGGAACTCTGGGCCGAATTCACCCACGCATGCATCGCGCAGGGAGCCGAGTGGTTCGACTACTCGGCGCTGGCGTCGGGCGGCAGGACAAACCCGTGGGGCCAGGAGTGCGGTGACAAGGTCATCCGAGCGGGAGAACTGGTCGGCATCGACACCGGCATGATCGGCCCATTCGGGTATGGTGCCGACGTATCGCGAACGTTCTTCTGCCCGCCCGGGCGTCCATCGGCCGAGCAGCGGCGGCTCTATCGGGCCGCGCTCGAGAACCTTGCCCACAACATCAACCTGATCCGCGCCGGGATGAGCTTCCGGGAGTACACCGAGAAGTCGTGGCCCGTGCCCGAGGAGTTCTGGGCTCGGCGGTACAACGCCGTGGCCCACGGTGTGGGCATGGGCAACGAGTGGCCGCACATCCCCTTCGCCCGGGACTGGCCGGCCCACGTGGAGAAGGACGGCGTCTTCGAGGAGAACATGGTGATCGCAATCGAGAGCTGCATCGGGCGCGCGGATGGCGTCGAGTGTGTGAAACTTGAGGAGATGGTCGTCGTGAAGCATGGGCCGTGCCATGTGCTCTCGACGTTCCCCTTCGAGGACGACATGCTCCACTGACGGCTTGAGCTGGTCCCCCCTCGTCCATAGCCGAGACACTAGCCGACATTTTCCAGAGGCCGCCCTGGAACGGTGCGAAGGCTTCCATTTCGCCAGGTGTGAAATCGCGCCCAACTTTGACCCCACCCCTTAAGCTTCGTAACCGGTTGCGTTCGTTGGAGAAAAGCTGATTCAGGTGGGGTCGCGTTTCGCGTCCAACCGTAGCCCCACCCGGGCACTCGATTCGACACTTCCATCAATGACTCAGCACCATATGATGGTGGGGTCACAGTTGGGCGCGATTTCACACTTAGCTGCATTCGCGCACGTCAGAATGCTGGGCGAAGTGCACGATCACCTGACCCAGGTCCCGCGAGAGATCATTGTCCGCTGACCCCGAGCGACGATCGGCGATGGCGCGCCGCTACTGGAACGA
>VGDP01000061.1 GCA_016869675.1 Alphaproteobacteria bacterium
CCATGGCCAGCAGGTGCACGCGGCCCAGGCCGTAGCGCCGCACCACCAGGCGCTCGGCGCCATACGCGGCCCACGTCGGCTTGGGGTCCTCGGTCGCGCCGTGGGTCTCGGGCCACGGGCGCTCGGCGAAGGTCCTGTAGTAGCTCTGCTCGACATAGGCCTGGGTGCGCTTGCCCTCGGGCAGCCAGCCCAGCAGCACGCGGCGCGCGCGCCGGTAGCGGTACTTGCGCACCTGGCAGGCGCGGCGCGCGACGAATCGCGGGTCGTGCTCGGCCATGCGCGCCATCACGAACGGCGCCAGCGTCGCCTCGATCTCGGCGTCCGTGGGCAGGCACGTGGCGAGTGCCGCCGGCGACGCAGCGTTCATGGCCGGCGAACCGGTCAGGCGCCGACGACCTCGAGCCGGCGCTCGCGCTGCCACAGCGCCGCGGCGGGATCGAGATAGCGCGCCCGGCGCCAGAAGCGCTTCACCGGATAGCGCGAGATCAGCATGGTCAGGCCCGGGATGTCGGCGCCGTAGAACTTGAGCTCGCGCTCGATGGTCGCCTTCTGCTTGTCGGTGTGGGCGACCGCCAGGGTGACGGGGTGGTGCAGATCGTCCAGCGTGCCGCCCTTGCGCGCGTACGAGGAATCCTGGATCAGCCGCAGGATGTCGTAGGAGAACGTCGCCTCGGTCTCGATCCGGGTGTCCAGCAGGTCCAGCTTCTGCAGGCGCGAGAAGCGTTCCAGCTCGTCGACCGCCTCGTCCTCGCGCATGCCCGCCTTGGCCAGATAGGCGCGCAGGTAGCGGAACGCGGTCGCGTGCAGCTCGGGGAAGCACTCGACGATCGACTTGGCGCGGTACTTGTAGATGATGTTGCCGCCGATCTCGCCGACCGTGTAGCGGTCGACGTCGCGCGCCACGTCGATGGCGAGCTGTTGCGGCGTGGCCCACAGTTCGCCCGCCGTGTCGTCGCTGAACCCTTGGTAGAGCGCGGTCAGGCCGGGCCCGAGACGGGCGATGTCGTCGTGGATCGACTTGATCCACGCGAACGTCGACAGCCCCAGGATGCGCAGCAGCGCGTGGATCTCGCCAAACACCCGGTCGTTGTAGAAGATGCCAACCGTTAGGTAGAGCCGGCGCAGGTCCATGTAGTCGTGGAACGAGAGCGTGTTGGTCTCGACCGCGATCTCCTCGACCTCGGCCGAGACGAACGTCTCGCCCAGGAACGCGTAGCGGCCGACGCAGCGCTGGATGGGGCGGAAGCCCGAGCGGTAGGCGTACGTCGTCCGCGTCGCGCGGCTGTTCAGCTCGGTGCCGTGGATCAGCGCCAGCTGGTGCTGGGTGATGTTGCCGATGCCGATCTTCATCAGGCCGTCGATGCTGGCCTCGTGGCGCGCGACCGAATCGTGCGGCAGCGCCAGGATCAGCTCGGAGTAGGCGTGGGTGTCGGTGTCGCTGGTCTCGTCCGAGACGTACATCAGCGCGTCGAGCGAGATGTTGTCGCGCTTGGTCGCGGCCAGCACCTTCGGGTCGAGCGACTGCACCGACGCGGTCAGCCGCATGGCGCCGTTCAGGAGCTCGTTGCACTTGAGCACGCGCTCTTTCCGGTTCTTGCCGGTCGAGCACATGATGTACTCGGGGTAGCCCGTGCGCGCCTGCATCTCGCCCAGGTGGCGGCAGAACGCCTGGTCCTCCTCGAACATGCCGAAGTTCGAGTCGGTCACGCGCAGCGTGCGCGTGTGCTTGACGTGGGCCAGGATGAAGTCGGCCTCGGCGATCTTGCGGTCGTGCGAGGTCTTGAACACCTTGTTGTAGTAGCTGCCGCCCTCGGTGCAGAAGGTGCAGGTGAACGGGCAGCCCCGGTTGGTCTGCATGGTCGGGACCAGCCGGTTGTCGAAGAACTTGTCCATCAGGCCGGTCAGGTAGGGCGAGGGCAGGCTGGCCAGGTCGCGCACGCGGGGCGCGGTAGCGCCGAACCAGGGTTCGCCGTCGACCAGCGCATGGCAGCTCGGCAGCTTGGCCACCTGGGCCGCGCGGCGATCCGGGTGTTCCAGCAGGAAGCCGGCCAGCGCCGCGAACGGCACCTCGCCGTCCTTGTAGATGTAGAGATCGAACTGCGGGTACTGGCGCAGGAAATCGACCTGGTCCTCGAACTCGTCGGGGTAGTTCGGCCCACCGCCAACCACGATGACGTCCGGGAACCAGCGCTTGACCACCTCGACCACCTTCATGGCCAGGTCGATGCTCCAGATGTAGTTGGAGACGCCCAGGATGAACGGCGGCTCGCGCTCCATCGCCGCCTCGAAGTCGGGCAGGAACTTGAACAGTTCGACGCGGATACGCTCGCCTAGCTCGCGCAGCGCGTAGGCCGCGACCAGGCCGAGCTGCAGCGGCATGGTGTCGCTCGAAAGCCCGAGCTTGCTGTCGTGCGCCAGGTCGATCAGGTAGATCGGCTTCGCGGTCATGGCCGTCCTTAGCGAAAAAAGCACTCTACGCTAAGGGGTTGGCCCCGGCAAGCCGGGCTCAGGTGGTGATCTCGAACACGTCCTCGGCCAGGGCGTGGGCGCGCACGGCGCCGAAGCGCCCCAGCAGCGCGCTGAAGCGGGCGATGCGGTCCTCGACCTCGGCTTGGCCAGTGGCGGCGAAGCGTCGCTTCTCGTAGACCGACCAGTTCTTCGAGCCGGGCACGTAGGTGTTGATCAGCTTCTGCACGGCGCGCGCCTTGGCCTTCAGCTGGCCGGCCAGGGCGGCGCGCCCGCGCGTGGGCTCGACGCCGGCCTCGCCCACGATGCGCACCACGCGCTCGGCCGCCAGATCGGCGCCTTGGGGCGCGATGTGGCGGTCCAGCAACGCCCGGCGCGCGGCGGCGACCGCCGCCACGTCGCGCCCGGCGACGAAGCTCTCGACCTCGCCGACCAGCGCGTCCAGATCGGGCGCCTCCACGCTCAAGCCATCGGGCAGGTGGCGGTCGAAGCGTTCCGAGACAATCGGCTTGTAGGTCACCGCCGGCCGGTCCAGCAGGAACGCCTCGACCGCCGTGGTGCAGCCGTTGTGCACCAGCACGTCGGCGGCCAGCAGCCAGGGCAGCACGCTGCCCTCGTGGACGACCTGGACGTTGGCAGCGCCGGCGGCCGCGGCGCGCCAAACCTCGTCGCCTTCCGAGGGGTGCGGGCGCACCACGATCGTCGTTCCGGGCAGGGCGCGCGCCAGCGCCGGGATCATCGCCTGGAAGTGGCGGAACATGGCGTCGCGGTGCACGGCCAGGTCGCGGTCCCAGCTCGTGTCCTTCTCGCCCATCTCCTCCTTGAACTCCTCGGTCCTGACCGTGTACTTCGCGAGGAAGTGGTTGGAATGGCCGAAGTTCGTGTTGATCAGCACGAAGCGGCCGAAGCGCTCGCGCAGCGCGTTCACCTCGGGGTCGTAGTAGGGGCGGAGTTCGCGGCGCAGCACGTCGACGCGCGGGTTGCCCACGGTATGGATCGGCGTGCCGGGAAACGCCGGGAAGGTACGCATGGTCGCGGCGTCCTCCGCGCCCCAGGCGAACCACAGCGCGACGCGGGCCAGCGCCTCGGGCGACACGCGCATCTTGAAGTAGTGCGCCGAGGGGTAGCGCACCAGCCCCTCCTCGTCCCAGCCGACGATGGCGGTGCCCAGGTCGCCCAGGATGTCGAACACGCGCAGCTTGCTCGCGCGTACGTCCTTGGTCAGGTAGACGCCGCGCGGCAGGCTGTCGATGCGCAGGTGGATGTTGCGCTGCGAGCCGAACACCACACGATGGCCCGCCTCGGCCGCCACGCAACTGAACAGAAGCTTGGCGTCGAATTCGCGGACCTTGGTCTCGACCGGAATGATGAGAGCCGGGGCAGTCACGGGCACCAGGACAATGGGGTCGGCCGCGCGGCGCGCAGGCCCGGCCGATCCCCTAGCACAGGATGGGGCCGAGGGGAAACGGCCCGCGGCCGAGGCGGCGCGGACTGGGGGAGCGTAAGGCCCCGTGAAACGTCCGTTTAGGCGGGCTTTGACGGCCCGACGATCCGGTCCAAGACTTCGACGATGCGAGGACCGGACCGACAGGCACCCAAGAACCACCTCCCCTCGCGGGAGGGGATAGGGGGGTGCGCCGCCGCCGCCCGCCAGCCCTGGACTGGGTGGCGTTCATCATCGTCAGGGACGACGCGGTGCTGGCCGTGCGCCGCAAGTGCGACAAACCCGTCGCGCCGGGCGTGCTCGCCCTGCCGGGCGGGCATGTCGATCCCGGCGAGACGATCCCCGAAGCGTTGGCGCGCGAGCTTCGCGAGGAACTCGGTGTCGAGGCTCACCAGCCACGTCTGGTCTGCCGACGGATCCACCGATCGACCGAGAATCGACGCCCGCACTACTACGCCATCGAGGCATGGGGTGGGGAGCTTCGGTGCCTCGAGGCCGAGTCCCTCCATTGGGTCCGGTTCGAGGACGTGCAGCATCTGGACTTGCAGGTCGATCGGGAGGCCGTGTCGACCTATCTGAGCGTTAGGCAGCGATTCTGAGCGTTAGGCAGCGATCCTGTCGCCCCGGAAGGTCCAATGAGGAGCCGTCCGTGATCGCACGTTCGCGGGCACGCGACATGCGGAGCGCCATGACCGACGCAGAGCGCAAGCTCTGGGGACAGTTCAGCCGCAAGCGGATCCTCGGCGTCCGGTTCCGCCGTCAGGTACCGCTCGGGCGCTACATCGGCGATTTCGTCTGTCTGCCGGCGCGACTGATCGTCGAAGTCGATGGCGGTCAACACACCGCAGAACGCGACGCGGCGCGCAGTGCGTGGCTGGAAAGCCAAGGTTTCGTCGTCATGCGGTTCTGGACCGGCGACGTGCTGACGGGAATCGATGGGGTCGTCGAGGCAATTCAAGCGCGCATCGCCCGGATTCTGGCGACCCCTCCCCCTACCCCCTCCCGCAAGGGTAGGGGATGAGAATCCGCATCGCGTCGGTTCGCGGACCGTCATCCGCCCTGCTGCAGCAGCGCCTCGGCGATGACCAAGTCGATGGGTTCGTCGATGTTGGCCAGCGGGCGGTCGATGACGACGCCGACGCAGTCGTCCTCGACGATGTGGCGGTCATCGACCACGGCGGCGCGGCGCGCGGCGTAGGCCAGGCCGTTGCGGTACCAGGTGACCGGGGCCTGCTGGCGCGCCACCACCTTGGCGCCCTCGGGCAGGGAGAAGCCGAGCCGGCCGTCCGCGTCCATGGTCAGGATCTTGTGCGGCGCGAAGTGCCCGGGCACGCGGCTGATCGTCGCCGCCGCCTTGTGGCCGCCCTCGACCACGGCGCGCACCGTCGCCTCCACCTCGTGGGGTTCGCGCAGCGGCGTGGTCGGCTGAAGATAGACCGAGAGGTCGAAGCCCATCCCATAGTGCACCTCGGCCGCGAGCCAGGCGTGGCGCCAGGCATCGACGCCGGCCGCCGTGTCGGTCGCCAGCTCGGTCGGGCGCCGGAACGGCACGTCGAGCCCGTGCGCGCGGCCCTCGGCGGCGATCGCGTCGTCGTCGGTGCTCAGCACACAGCGGTCGGCGAAGGACAATGCTAGCGCCGTGCGCGCGGCGTGGCCGACCAGGCTCAGCCCGCCCAGCCGCGCCAGGTTCTTGCGCGGTATGCCCTTGCTGCCGCCGCGCGCCGGCACCACCACCAGCACTGTCAGGCCGCGATAGCTCATGACCGTTCCATTCCGTCCAGCAGCGCACGCACCCGCGCGACGACGCGCGCGCGCGCGGCGGCGCCATCGTAGGGCAGGACGGGCGCGAGGTCCGAATTGTCGTCAAGCCAGCGCGCGTGGCCGGCGGCGACAAGCGCGTCGGCCACGGCCATCAGATCGCGCGGCCGCGCGACCAGCCCCAGGTCCGCTGCGCACGCGTAACCGGGCAGGATGCGCGTGGCGGCGGCCAGCCGTTGCCACGGGTCGGGGTGGTGGTCGAGCCGCGCCAGCAGCAACGGCCGGCTGGTCGCCGCCGCGTCGGCCATCATCGAGACGCTGTCGGCGGTCACGACGAAGCCGTCGGCTGTCGCCAGGATCGTGTCGTAGTCGACGCCTGGCTCGCCATAGGCGTGCAGCGTGTCCTCGGGCGGAAGCGCCGTGGCGAGGGCCTCGGTCGCGGCCGCGCCGGTGCGCCGGCTGGTCGCCACGGTCAGCCGTCCGCCCGCCGCGCGGGGAAGCTGGGCCGCTTGGCGCGCCAGCGCGCGCGCGCGGTCCGCGTCCAGGCGCCAGGGTCCACTGTCGCCGCCGACCAGCAGCACTAGATGCTGGCCCGGCGGCCGGGTCGCGGGGTGCCGGGCGCGCTCGGCCACCAGGGGCAGCGGCAGGTGCATCACGTTAGCGCGCGCCGGCACGGCGTACTGCGGCGTCGTCACGATCAGGTCGAACCAGCGATAGGGCGCGCGAGGCCGGCCCAGGTGCACCAGCCGCGTCCGACCGCCCGACCGCGCCTTGATCCAGCGGGCGACGGGCACGGCGCGCCGACCCACCGCGATCACCAGGTCGGGCCAGGGCGGCTCGAGCGCGTCCGAGCGCTCGCAATCCAGGCTGACAAGCCGCGCGCCCAGCGCCACGTTCCACAGCCGATACGCCCGGTTGTACGTCAGGCGCACCACGCGGTAGGGCCGGCCCAGCGCCGCCGCCAAGGCCAGAACCTGGGCGTTGTCGCCCGCCTTGTCGCCAATCAACACCCAGACGCGCGCCGACGCCGGATCGCGCGCGGTGTCGTCCTTGCCGGGGCTAGGTTTTTTTGCTACCGACAACCCTTGATCATCCGCCTTGCCTGAGCCGGGACCCGCTCGCCGGCGCCACCATGTCCGAAGCCACGCCCCATTCCAACACGCGGCTCCCGTTTCGTCGTTGCGCCTTCGAAACCATGACCGAGGCGCTCGATTACGCCGCGCGTGGCGAAACCGGGCTTAACTTCTACTCGGCCCGGGGCGAGTTGGTCGAGCGGCTGCCGTACGCCCTGCTGCGCGACCAGGCGGTGGACCTGGCACGCCTACTGCGGGCGTGCGGCCTGGAGCCGGGCGATCGCGTGGCGCTGCTGGCCGACACCAACGGCGACTTCATGCGCGCCTTCTTCGCCGCCCAGTACGCCGGGCTGGTGCCCGTACCGCTGCCGCTGCCCCAGTCGTTCGGCCGGCGCGACGCCTATGTCGACCAGATCCGCCGCCAGATCGACGGCTGCACGGCGGTGGCCGCCTTCGCGCCTGAGGAACTGCTGGTCTACCTGCGCGAGGCGACGGCCGAGCGCGCCATGCGCTTCGTCGGCACCGTGGCCGACTTGGCCGCGCGCCCCGCTCATTCGGGCCCGCTGCCGGCGGTCACCGGCGACACCCTCTGCTACTTGCAGTTCTCGTCCGGCTCGACGCGCTTCCCGCTCGGCATCGCCATGACGCACCGGGGCGTGCTGCACAACATCGAGGCGATCGCCACCCACGGCCTCGCCATCGTCCAGGGCGATCGCTGCACGTCGTGGCTGCCGCTCTACCACGACATGGGGCTGGTCGGCTTCGTGCTGACCCCGGTCGGCTGCCAGATGTCGGTGGATTACCTCGCCACCCGCGATTTCGCACGTAGGCCGCTGCTGTGGCTGTCCCTCATCACGCGCAACCGGGGCACCCTGTCGTTCAGCCCGACCTTCGGCTACGAGCTGTGCGCCCGGCGCGCCGAGACCGTCTCGATCGAAGGTCTCAATCTATCCTCGTGGCGCGGCGCCGGCATCGGCGGCGACATGATCCGGCCGAGCAGCATGGCGCGTTTCGTCGAGGCGTTCGGCCCGTGCGGCTTCCGCGCCGACGCCCTGGTGCCGAGCTATGGCTTGGCCGAGACCGGGCTCGCCATCGGCTTCGCGCCGCTGGGCAGCGGCGTGCGCACCGACCCGATCGACCTGGACGCGCTGGCCGAGGGCCGCGCCGAACCGGCGAAGAGTAGTGGGCGGATGCGCGATTTCGTGCTGTGCGGCGTGCCCCTGCCGGGCCACGCGCTCGAGGTGCGCGACGAGGACGGCGACCCGCTCGGCCCCCGGCACGTGGGGCGCATTTACACCCGCGGACCCAGCGTCATGCGCTGCTACTTCAACGCGCCCGAGGAAACCCGGCGCGTGCTGGGCGCCGACGGCTGGCTCGATACCGGCGATCTCGGCTACTGGCTCGGCGACCAGATCGTGGTGACGGGGCGGGTCAAGGACCTGATCCTTGTCAACGGCCGCAACCTGTGGCCGCAGGACCTGGAATGGGCCACCGAGCACGTGCCCCAGGTGCGCAGCGGCGACGCCGCCGCGTTCTCGATCGACGAGTCCGACGGCGAGCGGGTCGTCGTGCTGGTGCAGTGCCGACTGACCGAGCCCGAGGCGCGCGAAGGCCTGCGCCGCGCCGTGGCCGGCGTCGTCAACGAGATCGTCGGCATCGACTGCGCGGTCGTACTGGTGCCGCCGCGCAGCCTGCCGCAGACCTCGTCGGGCAAGCTCAGCCGCACCAAGGCGCGGGCGCGCTTCCTGGCCGGCGACTACGACGCCCCGCCGAGGTACGCCGCGTCGTGAACCGCCCGACGGTGGCCCTGACCGGGGGCACCGGGTTCATCGGCGGCCACCTGGTCCCGCGCCTGCTCGACGAAGGCTGGTCCGTGCGCCTGCTGGCACGCCGCCCACCCGCCCACGCCGCGTGGCTGGGGCGGCCGATCGCGGTCGTGCCCGGTTCGCTCGAGGACGCGGCGGCGCTGGCGCACCTGGCAACGGGCGCCGACGCGCTCGTGCACCTCGCGGGCCTAGTGCGGGCGCGTGGCCGGGCCGCGTTCTTCCGCGTCAATGCCGAGGCCGCCGGGCGTGTCGCCGCCGCCGCGCGCGACGCCGGCGTGCGTCGCGCGGTGCTGGTCTCGACGCTGGCGGCGCGCGAACTGGAGCTTTCCGACTACGCCGCCAGCAAGGCCGCGGGCGAGCGCGCGTTCCTGGCCGCGGCGCCGGACGGCACGCTCGTGCTGCGCCCGACCGCGGTCTACGGCCCCGGCGATCGCGCCACGCTCGCGATCTTCCGCGCCGCCCGGCTGCCGGTCGTCCCCGTGGTCGGCAGTGTCCGCGCCAGCCTGGTGCACGCCGCCGACCTGGCCGGCGCCATCGCCCACGCTCTGCGCAACCCGCAGACCGGCACGGTCGAGATCGACGATGGCGGGCCCGGCTATTCCTGGCCCGCGATCATGGCGGCAGCGGCCGGCCGGCCGGTGCGCTGTCTCGCCGTGCCGCCGGCCTTGTTCGTGACGGTGGGCCACGGCGCCGGTCTGGCGCGGCTTTGGGGGGCGACGCCCTTCTTCGGGCCGGGCAAGGCGCGCGAGCTCGTGCACCGCGATTGGCGGCCGAAGGGCCCCGCGCTGGAGGGCTGGCGGCCCGTCATCGCGCTGGCCGAGGGTTTCGCCGCGACCGCCGCGTGGTACCGCGCGAGCGGCTGGCTGTAACAGCCTCGCCGCGCCATGATGACGGCGCGCAACGAGGGGAGGGTGCAGGCATGGCCGATTGGCATCGGATGACGGCGCTCGAGCAGGGTCGCGCGATCGGCGCCGGCACGCTCGATCCGGTCGCGCTGACCGAGCACATGCTGGAGCGCATCCAGCGGCTGGACGCGGACCACGCGGTCTACTTGTGCCGGACAACAGACCGGGCCCTGGCCGAGGCGAAGTCCGCACGGGTGCGAGCGAAAGCCGGCTCGCGCCGGGGTCCGCTCGACGGCGTGCCGATCTCGTGGAAGGACCTGATCGACAGCGCCGGCCACCCCACCACGGGCGGCTCCGGGCTGTTTCGCGATCGGGTGCCGTCGCGCGACGCGCCGATCCTGGCCCGCGGCAGCCGCGCCGGGCTGGTGTGCCTGGGCAAGACCAACCTGACCGAGTTCGCCTTCTCGGGATTGGGAATAAACCCAATATTTGGAACACCTCCCAATCCGTTCGACACCGCTACAGCGCGCGTGCCCGGCGGCTCGTCCTCGGGCGCGGCCGTGTCGGTGGCGCGTGGCCTCGCCGCGGCCGCCGTGGGCAGCGACACCGGTGGTTCGGTGCGCATCCCGGCGGCATGGAACGGCTTGGTCGGGCTCAAGACCACCGCCGGCTTGGTGCCGATCGATGGCGTCATGACGCTCTCGACGACGTTCGATACCCTGGGACCTCTCGCGCGCGACGTGGCGGACGCCAACGCGCTCCACGCCGTGCTCGCCCACCGGCCGCCGGCGGATCTCGCCGGCGCCATGCTTAAGGGCACGCGTCTCGTGGTCCCGACGGACCATATGCTCGAGCGCGTCGAGGACGGCGTGCGCGCCGCCTTCGAGCCGGCGGTCGAGGCGCTGGCGCGCGCCGGGGCGACGATCGCGCGCGAACCGGCGCCCGAGATCGTGGCCGCGCGCGAGCTCGGCGCCCGCCATGGCGTGCTGGCCGCGACCGAGTGCGAAGCGCTGTGGCGCGACGCCATCGCGCGCGATCCCAAGACCGTGTTTCACATGGTGCGCGAGCGCATCGGCGCGGGCGCCACGGCCACGGGCCGCGATCTCTACGAGCTCTACGAGGGCTACAAGCGCTTGGCGGCGGCGCTGGCCGTCCGCCTCGCCGGGTGCGACGCCGTGATCGCGCCGACCGTGCCGGTCGATCCGCCGGCGATCGCGCCGCTGTTGGCCGACGACCAAGCGTACAGCCGGGCCAACGCGCTCAGCCTGTGGAACACCGCGCCGGTCAACTGGCTGGCGGGGTGCGCACTGACCGTGCCGTGCGGCGGGCGGGCGCTGCCGGTCGGCCTGATGCTGGTGCAGCGGGCCCACCGCGAAGGCCAGCTGCTGCGCCTGGGCGCCGCGGCCGAGCGCGCGCTGGCCGACCTGCCCAAACCGGCGCTCGCGGCATGACAGGATAAATCCCACATCGGGTCCGAGGCCGATCCGCCGGGCAAAGTGTTGCCGATTCGCAACGCTATTGAGCCGACAGTCGAAGTTCGTACTTCAAGCTATTCCCATGAAAGGATTTTCCTGACTAATATCCGGACGCGTACGGAATCGTGCGGGGGAGCATGCTCAACGACGCCGTCGCCGGCCTCGGCGACTATCCATTTCCGCGCTTGGCCGCGCTGCTGAAGGACGTGGCGCCCGCGCCGGGGCTCGATCCCATCGACCTGGCGGTCGGCGAGCCCAAGGACGGCGCGCCCGCGATGGCGCGCGACATGCTGGCGGGCGGGTTCGACGGCTACGGTAAGTACCCGCCGGTTCCCGGGACGCCCGAGCTGCGCCGGGCCATCGCGGACTGGCTGACGCGGCGCTACGCGCTGCCCGCGGGAATGCTCAACACGGATGCCCAGATCGCGCCGCTGTCGGGCACGCGCGAGGGCCTGTTCATGCTGCCGCTCGCCGTGGTGCCCGAACGCAAGGCGGGAGCGCGCCCGGCCGTGCTGATGCCCAACCCGTTCTACCAAGTGTACAAGGGTGGCGCGGTGGCGGCGCGGGCCGAACCGGTCATGCTGCCGGCGACCGCCGCGACCGGCTTCCTGCCCGATCTCGACACGCTTGACCCCGTGCTGCTCGCGCGCACGGCCCTGCTCTACGTGTGCTCGCCGTCCAACCCGCAAGGCGCCGTGGCCAGCCGTGACTATCTGGCCAAGGCCATCGCGCTCGCGCGCGCCCACGACTTCGTGCTCGCGGTCGACGAATGCTACGCCGAGGTCTACGACACCACGCCGCCGCCCGGCGGGCTCGAGGTCGCGGCCGCCACCGGCAGCCTGGCCAACGTGGTGGTGTTCCACTCGCTGTCCAAGCGGTCCAGCGCGCCGGGCCTGCGCTCGGGCTTCGTCGCCGGTTGCCCCACGGTCATGGCGGCGGTGCGCAACCTGCGCAACTACTCGGCTTCCGGCACGCCCGCCGCGATCATGACCGCGGCGACGGCGTTGTGGCGGGATGAATCCCATGTCGAGGCCATGCGCGCGCGCTACCGCGCCCGCTTCGAGGCAGTCGGCCGCATCCTGGGCAACCGATTCGGCTACTACCGCCCCGCCGGAGGATTTTTCCTGTGGCTCGATGTCGGCGACGGCGAGGCGGCGACCCGACGCCTGTGGTCCACGGCGGCCGTGCGCGTGCTGCCCGGCGCGTACCTGAGCCACACGGGCCCCGAAGGGATCAACCTGGGCGCGGCCTACGTGCGGCTCGCGCTCGTGCACGACGCGCCGGTCATGGCGGAAGCGGCGCGGCGCGGCGCCGCCGCGCTGACCGACTGAGCGAAGGACGGCGATCATGGCGCGTACCGCGACCCGCATGACCCTGAACGACCTGCTGCCCGCCGGCACCGGTACCTTCCTGCGTGCCCGCCTGGCTGAAACGACCGGCGCGATCCTCGCCTTCGGCGCGGTGTGGCTGGCCGTGGCGCTGGCGACCTTCGACGCCGCCGACCCGTCGTTCAACGTGGCGACGTGGCTCGAGGCGTCGAACCTGGCCGGGCGCGCCGGTGCCGCCGCCGCCGATCTGCTGTTCGTGGCGCTGGGGTGGGCCGCGGTGGTGCCCGTGGTCGTGAGCGCCGCATGGGCGTGGCGCCTGACCACGGCGCGCAGCCTGACCCGGCCGCGCCTGCGCATCGCCCTGGTACCGCTCGCCCTGGCCGGCGTGGCGGCGGCGCTGGGCGCGCTGCCCGGCCTGCTCGACGGACCGATCGGCGACCGG
>VGDP01000062.1 GCA_016869675.1 Alphaproteobacteria bacterium
ATGCGTGCTTATGAGTCGGTGACCTAGAGCAGGGGCCGACCACGTGGGATTGCACGGCGATCCCACGTGGTCGGGCAAGCCGCTCCAGCTTATTGAATCGCGAGCAACCTTTTCCGATCAGTCCAAACCTGGGTGGTTTGGGCTGATCGGACGTTGCTCTAGCCGAGCAGTCTTCGCGCCGGCCGTGCGTCACATCAACGCGCGTTCGCGCGAGCCGAAGAACAGAAAGGGCGGCCACCGCCGCCCCTTCCCCAAGGTCCGATGCGCGAGGGCTACTTTTTCTTGCCCTTGCCGCCCTTCTCCTCGCGGTACTTGAAGCGGTTGACCAGGCCGGTGACCGTATCGCGGAAGCCCGAGTACTCGAGCTCGGCGTACGGCAGCATGGCGGCGCCAGACCAGCCCTGGGCGCGCATCTCGAGCGCCTTCTGCTGGGCGCGCAGTCGCGCGTCGTCCCACGCCACATCGCCGAAGAAGTCGATGTATTGGTCCGAAAAATGCCCGGCGCGATCGACCGAGAAGCCGATGCAGCTGATGATGGGCAGGCAGTAGACGCCCGCCACCGGCGTGTTCAGCGCCACCGGCATCAAGGGCATGACGTGGCTGCCACGCGCGTCGCCGCCCACGTAGTGCACCTTGGCGAAGGGCAGCACGATCTCCTCGGGCGCCGGGAAGATGCCCTGGTTGCGCACGATGGCGATGGGATCGTCCTTGCCGCTGTACTTGCCCGAGATGTTGTGCAGCCGGTGCGCCGAGATCGACGCGGCGGTGAAGCCGTAGGTGCGCGATTCGATGCGGTCGATGGCGAAGCGCTCATTGTCGCGCAGAAGCGCGGCGATCTTGTAGGCGTCCTCGGGCGCGTCGAGCTGGATCAGGCTGTCGCCCTCGGTGTTGTCCATGTCGATGATGTGGAAGCGGAAGCCCTTGATCATCTGCGGCAGCATCAGGCCGGCGCAGTACATGGGGTCGGCAAAGCACAGACAGAGCGGCAGGTTATAGGCGCCGGGGCCGCACTTGTCGGCCGCGAAGACCATGAAGGACTCGGCGGCGCGCGGCGACTTAAGCGCATGCTCGAACTCGATCTCGGCGACCGCGGGACCGGCGCCGCGCAGGTTGCCCGAGGGCGCGTCGACCAGCAGATCCTGGCCGGCACCGTAGAGCCCGAACTTCTTCGCCACGTCGGCGGCCTTGATAAAGGCGTTCCAGGCGAACTTGTGGATCGGGTCGGCGCCCTCGCCGTGGGTGTGGCTCATGACGATGGCGATGTCGTCGCCGGTGTGCGAGACGAAACCGTCGATCAGCAGCTTCTTCTTGATCGCGGCCGCGACCTCCTTGCGCACCACGTCGAGCATGCGCTCGGACGGCCGGGTATGCCCGCCGATCGACCCGACGTCGGCCTTGATCAGGGAAAGCGTCAGCTTCATCGCGTCCTCTACGAAGTGTCCTGGGTTTGGTTCCGTCCTGCTGGCTGTCCCGGAAAACCGGGCCGCGCGCACGTTACCACGGCGGTCCCACCACGTACACCGGCCAAGGTTAACGGGCGGTGACCGATCCCGCCTAGGCGGCGTCGGCGGTGGGCGCGGCCAGCGGGAAGTGGCAGCGCACCCAGTGCCCGTCGGCCATCTGCTGCGGCTGCGGTGTCTCTGTACGGCACTTCACCTGGGCGAACGGGCAGCGGGTATGGAACTCGCAGCCCTTGGGCCGTTTGGCCAGGCTGGGCACCTCGCCGGTCAACTTGATGATCTCGCGCCGGCGGTCGGGGTCGGGCTCGGGCACTGCCGCGATCAACGCCTTGGTGTAGGGGTGGTAGGGTCGACGGAACACCGTGCCGGTCGGGCCGGTCTCGACGAACCGCCCTAGGTACATGATGGCGATGCGGTCGCTGATGTGCCGGATGACGGGCAGGTTGTGGGTGATGACCAGATAGGTCAGGCCCAGCTCGCGCTGCAGGCGCGCCATCAGGTTCAGCACCTCACCCTGGACCGAGACGTCGAGGCCCGCGGTCGGCTCGTCCGCGATGATCAGCTTGGGCGACAGCGACAGCGCGCGCGCCACGCCGACGCGCCGCGCCTGGCCGCCGCTGAGTTCGTGCGGATAGCGGCCGAAGAACGACTCGTTCAGGCCGACTAGGCCCAGCAGGCGGCGGGCTTCGCCGTTCAGGTCCCGGTCGTGCAGGCCGTGGATGCGGAAGGGTTCGGTCAGCAGCGAACGCACGGTCAGGCGCGGGCTGAGCGAGGCGACCGGATCCTGGAACATCATGGCGACGTCCCGGCGGATGGGCTTGAGCGCCTTCTCGCCCAGGTCGAGGACCTCCTGGCCGTCGAAGCGGATGCTGCCGGCCTGGGCCGTGACCAGGCCGTTGATCGCGCGGCCCAGCGTGGTCTTGCCCGAGCCGCTCTCGCCGACCAGACCGAAGGTCTCGCCGCTCTTCATGGCGAACGACACGCCGAGCACCGCGTCGATGAAGGGGTCGCGCACACCCCGCACCAGGGCCTTGAACAGACCCATGGTGCGGAAGCGGACCACCAGGTCCTGGACGGTCAGGAGCTCAGCCATCGCCCAACAGGTAGCAGCGGGTCGCGTGGCCTTCGGCGACGGGCCGTGGGTTAGGAGCATTTCGGCCGCAAGGATCGAACGCCTTGGAGCAGCGCGGTCGGAAGACGCAACCGGCGGGCAGGTGAATCAGGTTCGGCACCTCGCCGGGAATGGTGGGCAGCTGGCGCGTCGATTGCGCGATGCGCGCCGGATCGCATTCCAGGAGCGCCCGGGTGTAGGGGTGGCGGGCGTCGTGGAACAGCGCTCGCACCGGGCCCTGTTCGACCACCTCGCCCGCGTACATGACCACGACCTCGTCGCACAGCTCGGCGATGAGCCCCAGGTTGTGCGACACGAACAGGATCGAGGTGTGGAACTTGCCGTGCAGCTCGCGCAGCAGCGCGATGATCTGCGCCTCAAGCGTCACGTCGAGCGCCGTGGTTGGCTCGTCCGCGATCAGCAGCGAAGGGTTCATCAACAGCGCCATGGCGATGGCGATGCGCTGGCGCATGCCGCCCGAAAACTGGAACGGGTAGTGGTCGATGCGCTGTTCGGGGTCCGGGATGCCGACCTGGCGCAGCATGTCGATGGCGCGGGCGCGCTTCTGTTCGGCGCTGGTCGCGCGGTCGCGGTACTGGATGTCGGTCATGAGCTGAGCGATCGACAGCACCGGGTTGAGCGACGTCATGGGGTCCTGGAACACCATGGCGATGCGCCGGCCGCGGATCGCCCGCAAATCCGTGGCGCTCATGGTCAGCACGTCGGTACCCTCGAACAGGGCGCGGCCACCGCGCACCACCGCGTTGTTAGCCAGCAGACCCATGGCCGCGCCGATCAGGGTCGACTTGCCGCAACCGGACTCGCCCACGATGCCGACCACCTTGCCGCGCGGCACGTCCATGCTGACGTCGCGCAGCGCGTGCACCATGCCGCGCGGCGTGTCGAAGTCGACCGTCAGATTGCGCAGCGACAGGACCGAATCCACCGGCGTCAACCCTTGCGCAGCTTGGGATCGAAGATGTCGCGCAGCGCCTCGCCCAGGAACGTGAACCCGAGCGTGGTCAGGATCAGCGGCACGCCGCCGGCGATCACCAGCCACGGCGTGTTGCGGATGAAGGCATAGCCGTCGTTCAGGATGCTGCCCCACGACGGTGTCGGGGGCCGCACGCCGAGGCCGAGGAAGCTGAGCCCGGCCTCGATGGTCACCACCACCGGCACGTCCATGCTGGCCAGAATAAGAAGAGGGCCGATCACGTTGGGCATGATGTGGACGCTCAGCACCCGCCAGATGCCAGCGCCCAGCGACCGCTCGGCCAGGATGAACTCGTTGTTCTTCAGGGACAGCGTCTGGGTGCGCACAATGCGCGCGTAGCCGGGGATCGAGGTGACGATGATGATCAGCTCGATGGTCTCGAGGCTCGGTCCGACCAGGGTCACGACGGCCAGCGCGAACATGATGACTGGGAACGATCGCACCGCGTCGAAGATCAGGATCAGCGCGTTGTCGAGCCAGCGCGGGCCGTAGCCCGCGAGCATGCCCAGCACCAGGCCGAGGCCCAGCGAGACCGAGATGCAGACCAGCGCGACCTCCAGCGCGATGCGCCCGCCATAGAGCACGCGGCTCAGCACGTCGCGGCCGAGCTGATCAGTACCCAGCGGATGCTCGAAGGTCGGCGCCGCCAGCCGTGCCTTGACGTCGATCGCCGCCGGTCCGTAGGGCGCGAGGATGTCGGCGAAGATGGCCGCGAGGATGATCAAGGTGACCAGGATCAGCCCCAGCATGCCGAGTGGATCGCGGCTGAAGCGCTGCGCCTGGCCGAGGAATCCCTCGCGCCGCAGCGCCGCCGCCGGGGTGGTCAGGGTGTCAGAGAGCTGCGCGGGCACGGGGATCCAACCAGGCGGCCAGCAGATCGGCCAGTAACGTGCAGAGGACGAACAGCGCCGTGGTCACGAGCACCGCGCCCATGACCACGGGGTAGTTGCGTGTGATCACGGCGTCGTAGACCAGCTTGCCGATACCAGGGCGCGCGAAGACGATCTCGGCGAACACCGCGCCCGACAACAGGTTGCCCACGCCGACGCCCATCAACGCGACGGTCGGCAGGATCGCCAGCTTCAGGGCGTAGCGGTAGACGATGGTGCGTTCTGCCAGGCCGAAGGCGCGCGCCGTGCGGATGAAGTTCTCGCCCATGATCTCAAGCATCGAGGCGCGCACCAGGCGCGCCAGATAGCCGACCCAGCCGAGGCCGATCGCGAACGACGGCAGGATCAGGTGGGTGAACTGGTCCCAGTAATCGCCCTGTTCGCCGGCGCCGATTGCCGGCAGCACCTTCCACTCCACGGCGAACAGCAAGAGACAGTAGAGCGCGACGATGAACGACGGCACCGCGATCGCGCTGACCGACAGCACGCCGCTGATCTTGTCGAGCCAGGTGTTGCGCCGGATCGCCGAGTAGCACCCCATGGGCACGCCGAGCAGGATGGCCCAGCCGAGGCCCACGGCGGTCAGGACGAGCGTGTAGGGCAGCGACTCCACCACGATGATCGAGACGCTGCGGTTGCTCCACACGTCGACGCCCAGGTCGCCGCGCAGCACGTTGACGAAGAAATTGAAGAACTGGACGACCACGGGCTTATCCAGCCCCATCTTGGCGCGCAGCGCTTCCTTCATCTCGGGCGTGGCGCGCGGGCCCAGCGCGATCGAGGCCGGATCGCCGGGCACCAGGTAGATCATGAAGAACAACATCGCCATCGCCACCGAAATGATGACGATGGCAAGGCCGAGGCGCCGCGCCGTGTAGACCCACATGGCGCTTCAGATCGCCCCGGCCGACGGTGACGCGAACATCACCGTGCTAGGCGGGGCCGCGCCCCAGTCCCGGTCCATCCGACCAACGCCCTCCCTGCACCACACGTACGCCGCTCTGAGGCAGCTTGGCGCCATACTATGCACATCCCGGCGTAGCCCGGAAGCCTGTCCTCGGGTCACTTCCGGCCCTACACGAGGTCGCGGGCTATGGCCCGGTCGAACGTACGGCTGAACACGCGCCGGTCGCCCTCGAACGCCTCGACCGTCGCCGAAACCAGCAGCTCGGTCCGTGTGACCGCTAGTGCCAGCATGGTCTGGGAGCGCACCCGCCAGTCATCCCGCTCCAGCGCGATCGTCCACTCGGTTCGTAGCGAAACGGACGTTGGGTCGCCTTCCCGGATCGTGAAACGCTCGCTGCAGCCGGCGCCGTAGGTCAGGTCGACGTCGCGCAGCCGGTGCTTGCCGCGCCGGCGCTCGATGCGCACGGTCGTCGTCCCCGTCGCCAGGTCGTGCGCGACCTGGCGCCAGCGGCTGGCGGGCACGATCTCGTCGGCGGGCAGGGGCGGCGAGCTCACGGGCGGCTCGAATGGCGCCAGGCGCTCGTCCTCGGCGCGCGGCGCCCGCACGGGCAGGGTCAGGGACGAACCGTCCGGATGGAGCGTCAGGGTGTTGCGCTCGGGCGGCGTCAGCGCCAGCGGGAAGTATTGGTTCGACACGGCGACGCGGATACGGTGCCCGGCCGGAAAGGCGTGGGCGATGTCGTTGAGCTGCACGCGCACCCGATAGCGCTGGCCCGACACCAGCGGTGTCGGGTGTTCGTGGCTGTCGCGGTGGGTCAGATTGAGCACGCCATACGTCACCCGCGTCGAGGCGCCGTCGGGTGCCACGTCGTTCAGCCGCACCGCGACCATGGCGACCGGCGTATCGGAGGCCACGTCGAGCGTGACCACCGGCGCGCCCAGGATCTCGAGCCGCTCGGTCAGCGGCGGCGTGTCGAAGACGATGGACTGGCCGTCCTCGCCGCGCTGGTCGGTGGGCATCTCGGAATCGAACCCGTAGGGGCACCACACGCCGCCGTAGGCACCGGTCGCCAGAGGCGAGTCCACGGTCAGCGTGACGTTGGACCGCCCTGTCCCGGCCGCGACCAACGCGCCAGGCGTCATGGCGTAAGCGCGCGGCGTGACATTGGGGCTCGGCCACGCCGGCTCGGCGACCCAGCGCCCCGGCCGCTCGTCGTATTGGGCCAACGGTGGCACGCTCTCCTGCATCCAGGCGCGCAGCATGGGCTCGTCCATGATCCCGGTCGCCGCGCCCTTCAGCCAGTGATCCCACCAGCGTAGCGCGTCCTGCAGCCAGCCGATCGCCGGCCCCGGTCTCGCCTTGTGCGGATAGGCGTGCGCCCACGGCCCGATCAGTCCCTTGCGGGGGCATTTGAGATTGGCCAGCAGGCGCGGGATGGCGTTGGAGTAGCCGTCGGCCCAGCCGCCCACCGCATAGACCGCGCAGGTGATGTCGGCGTAGTTCTCGCACACCGAGCCATGCCGCCACTGCGCGTCGCGGCGCTGGTGATCGAGCCATTGGATCAGCCACGGTTCGTTGTGGGCCAGGCGGTCGAGCCACATGGACCGCCAGCGTTTTCCCACCACGGTCGGGTCGGGCGGCCGGCAGTTGTAGGCGAGCATGGTGCCCGCCCACACCACCTGATCGTCGACCATGCAGCCTCCCATGTAGTGGATGTCGTCGGCGTAGCGGTCATCGGTCGAGGCGACGGTGATGATCGCCTTCAGGGCGGGGGGCCGGCGCGCTCCCACCTGCAGCGCGTTGAAGCCACCCCACGAGATGCCCATCATGCCGACCTTGCCGGTGCACCAGGGCTGCGCGGCGATCCACGCGATCACCTCGAGCGCGTCGTCGTGCTCCTGCCTTAGGTACTCGTCGTGCAGGATGCCGTCGGAATCACCGGATCCGCGCATGTCCACGCGCACGCAGGCGTAGCCGTGCCCGGCGAAATAGGGATGGGTCAGCGCGTCCGACAGCGCGGTCGCGTCGCGCTGGCGGTAGGGGATGTACTCCAGGATCGCCGGCACCGGGTTCTTGGGCGCGTCGGCCGGCATCCAGACGCGCGCCGCCAGGCGGCAGCCATCCGCCAGCTTGATCCAGACCGTATGCTTCTGGCGGATCTTGCGCGGGAACGACTTCACGATAATCATGATGACGGTCCTCAGCCCAGATCGCGCGGGATCGTCGTATCCCAGGTGCGCGAGAACACCCGCCGCTCGCCCTCGAACGCCTCGAGCGTGGCGGCGATCACCCAATCCGCCGCCGTGACCGTCATGACCGTGCGCGTCTCGACCCGCACCGACCAGTCGCCGCGCCGGCGCGTGGTGGTGTAGGCGATGTCGCCCTTGGCCGAGAGCGGCTCGCCGTCGACGATGCTCCAGTGCTGCAGGGGCGTTTCCATGATCTCAAGGTCGATCGCGTCGAGGCGCGAGCGATCACGCGTCATGCCGACGACCATGGTGGTCGTTCCCGTCGAGGCCTCGCGCTCGATGCGGCGGATCGACCCGCCGGTCTCGATCGTGGTCCGCCGTGTGAGTGGCGCCGTCATCGCCGGTGGCGGCTCAGGTAACGTCGCGTCCAACGGGTTCGGCCCGCGCACGGGCAGCTCGAGCGCGCTGGCGCCGACGATCAGGTCAAGCGTCGCCGCATCCGGCGACGGCCAGCACAGCGGCCAGAACGTGGAAGATACCGCCAGGCGCAGCCGGTGCCCCGGCTTAAACGCGTGCCCGATGTCGTTGAGCTGAACGCGCACGGCGTAGCGCCGGCCGGATTCCAGCGGTGTCGGGTGTTCGTGACTGTCGCGGTGAGTCAGGTTGAGCACGCCATACGTCACCAGGGTCGAGGCGCCATCGGGCGCCACGTCGCACAGGCGCACCGCGACCATGGCCACGGGCTTGTCCGCCGCCAGCGTCAGGCGCGCGACCGGCGCGCCCAGGCATTCCAGCCGGTCGGGCAGCGGGTCGGAATCGAAGCACACCGCGCGCGCGTCGTCGGCGCGCTGATCCTCGGCCTGGTCCGGCACCACGCCATAGGGGCACCATTCGCCGGCGAGCGTGCCGAGATCCTGGGGCGAGCGCACGGTCAGCGACGCTTCGGGCCCCGGCTTGTCGTCGAGCCGCCCCGGATTGAGCGCGAAGCGCCGCGGCTTGACGGTGGCGCCCGGCCACGCGGCCTCGGCGACCCAGCGTCCCGGCCGTTCGGCGTACTTGTTGGCAGGTGCCACGCTGTCCTGGACCCAGGCGCGCAGCATGGGCTCGGCCATGATGCCGGTGTCGTTGCCGTTCAGCCAGTGGTCCCACCAGCGCACGGCCTCCTGCAGGAAGCCGAAGCGGGGCAACGGCGTCGCGAAGTGTGGGTACTTGTGGGCCCACGGCCCGATCAGCCCCTTGCGCGGGCATTTGAGATTGGCCAGCAGGCGCGGAATGGCGTTGGTGTAGCCGTCGGTCCAACCGCCCATGGCGTAAACCGCGCACGTGATGTCGGCGAAGTTCTCGCACACCGAGCCGTACTTCCATTGGGCGTCGCGCCGCTGGTGCCGGGTCCAGCGGTCGGCCAGCAGCACCGTGTTGTCGAGACGTTCCAGCCACATGGCGCGCCAGCGGTCGCCCACGATCGCCGGGTCGGGCGGCCGCGACGACAGGGCGAACATGGTCGACGCCCAGCCCAGGTTCTCGTTGATGTGGCAGCCGCCCATGTAGTGCACGTCGTCGGCGTAGCGATCGTCCGTCGAGCAGAGCGTGATGATCGCCTTGAGCGCGGGTGGACGGCGCGCCGCCACTTGCAGCGCGTTGAAGCCGCCCCACGAGATGCCCATCATGCCGACCTTGCCGGTGCACCAGGGCTGGGCGGCGATCCATGCGATCACGTCGAGCGCGTCGTCGTGCTCCTGCTTGGTGTACTCGTCGAACATCAGGCCGTCGGAATCGCCGTTGCCGCGCATGTCCACGCGCACGCCCGCGAAGCCGTGGCCGGCGAAATAGGGATAGGTCAGGTCGTCGCGGTCGCGCGTGCCGTCGCGCTTGCGGTAGGGCAGGTACTCCAGCACCGCGGGAACCGGGTTGCGCTCGGCGTCCTCGGGCAGCCAGACCCGGGCGGCCAGCCGCGTGCCGCCGGCCAGCGGGATCCAGATGTTCTCGATCTCGCGCACCGCGCGCGGATAAGCCGCTACGACCGTCATGGACACCTCCCCGGCGCGCCGACGCTAGACGCGCGGCCAAGCCACTGTCAACGCGCCCTGCATACAAACCGAGTCCCGCCACGGGCCAGCCTTGCGTGTCCTGTGAGGCGGACTCGCGTGTCGTGCGGCGCGCGCGGCGCTAAGCTGCGCCGACCGCATCCAGAGGAACGCCATGCCGTCCTTGAAGCTTCCCGCCGTCGACCCCGCGACCATCGCTGAGAAGGGGGCACCGTCTACCCCGCGCCGCTGCGCGATGTGGTCAAGGGCCGCTACCGCCGCCGGCTGGGCAATGCGGCGGGCTTGCGCAAGTTCGGCGTCAACCTGACCCGGCTTGAGCCGGGCTCGGCCTTGGCCCACCGCCACTGGCACGAGGAGCAGGACGAATTCGTCTACGTCCTGGACGGCGAGGTCGTGCTGATCACCGACGGCGGCGAGCAGGTCCTGCGCGCGGGCCAGGCCGCGGGCTTCCGGGCGGGCGTGGCCGACGGCCACCACCTGGTCAACCGCTCGACCTGGGACGCGCTCTATCTCGAGATCGGCGACCGCTCGCCGGGCGACATCTACCACTACCCGGACGACGATCTGGAGGGCCACGATATCGGCCCGCAGCCGGTGTTCCGCCACAAGGACGGCACGCCCTGGTAGTCGGCTACTCGGCCGCCAGCGCCGGTCGGACGACGGCGGCCAGCGCCGCCATGAGCCCGCGCATGTCGGCGCGCAGGCGGTCGAAGCCGTCGTGCCGCGCGTGGCGCGCCTCGTCCCAGTAGAGCGCGCGGTTGAGCTCGATCTGCAGCGTGTGCACCCCCTCGGCGGGCCGGCCGTAGTACTCGGTCGTGAAGCCTCCCGCGTAGGGGTCGTTGCGGCGTATCGAATAGCCGGCTCCACGCAGGTAACGCTCCGCGTGGGCGACGATCGCCTCGCCGCAGCTCTGGCCGAAGCGGTCGCTCAGCACGACGTCGGCGAGGTTGGCCGCACGCTGGTCGCCCAACACCCCGCCGCTCGACGGCATCGAGTGGGCATCGAGCACGATCACCGGGTCGAAGCGCGCGCGTGCCTGGGCGATCAGATCGGTCAGCGCGGTGTGGTAGGGCCGGTAGAGCGTGGCCAGACGCCACTCGGCCTCGGCGAACGGCAGACGCGCGTCGTAGATCGCCCCGGCGCCCGCGACTTGACAGGGGACGGTGCCGAAGCCCGAGCGCACGCGCGGTGACGCGCCGTTGACGAAGGCCGGCACAGCGCCGCTGAACATGGCGGGGTCCAGCTCATAGGGCTCGCGGTTGACGTCCAGGTAGCTGCGCGGATAGAGCGCGGCCAGCAGGGGCGCGCCCAGCGCGGGCGCGTCGCCGAACAGTTCGTCGACGAAGGCATCCTCGGCCCGGCGCAGCGCCGCCAGGCTCAGCCGCGACGCCGCCAGGAAGGCCTCGGGGTAATGCCGGCCGCTGTGCGGCGAGCAGACGACCAGCGGCGCGATCCGCGCCGTCGGCCGCGCCAAGCGGAAGGGTGGCGCCTCGTGCGCGCTGTGTGTGTCGGTCCGCCGGATGTTGCCCATGGAGCGGGTTTAGACGATCCGCGCGCGGCTGTCACGGCGCCGCGCGTTCACACACGGTTAACCAACCGCCACGAGACTGCGACACGGCGCCCGCGCTCGGGCCCGCTCGGGGAAGTCATGGCGAAGATCCTGCTGGCCGAGGACGAAAACGCGCTTGCGCGCGGTGCTGGCGCGGTCGCTGCGCAGCCGTGACCGATGTGGCCGACGGCGTCGAGGCGCTCGACCATCTCAAGCCCGGCGCGTTCGACGCGCTGGTCGCCGACATCGTCATGCCGCGGCTCGACGGGCTCGAGCTCGCGCGCCGTGCGTCCCAGGCGGTACCGGGTATTCACGTCATGTTCATCACCGGATTCGCGGCGGTGGCCCTGCAGGCGCGCGCGATGCCCGATATCAACGCCCGCGTGCTCAGAAAGCCGTTCCACCTGCGCGATCTGGTGGACGAACTCGACCGCCTGCTCGCGACCTGAACCGCCGCGCGGGATGGGCTTGCGCCCCTAAGGGGCCGATGGTAAGAGCGCCCGTGATCCTGCAACGTGGGCGCGTAGCTCAGCGGGAGAGCACTACGTTGACATCGTAGGGGTCACTGGTTCGATCCCAGTCGCGCCCACCATTGTATATCAAGGGCTTAGCGGGATGCTCGCTGAGCCCTTGTTTCTTGATCCCCACCATATCCCTACTGACGAGAGTTCGAGATGCCTGGCCCAGCGGGGGTGGTTCTTGGCGCTCTCGTTGTCGCAAGCTATCGAGCACGAGGGCGCGGGTTTGGTCCGAAAACGGGTCCGCGCGCGTCGGAGCCTTGGGCTGCACTTGGGCCGGCATCGGGGGGGCGGGGGCCATGGGGGGTGGCACGAATGTGAGCAGCTGAACTCGGGCGAAA
The DNA here is from genome assembly GCA_016869675.1 of Alphaproteobacteria bacterium. Classification (GTDB taxonomy): domain Bacteria; phylum Pseudomonadota; class Alphaproteobacteria; order SP197; family SP197; genus VGDP01. Next base: position 12,005 of record VGDP01000062.1, read on the forward strand.
AGTCATCATCGGCATTGAAACCACTTTAGTCTTAAGGCGCAACGACTGAGTATCTGTAGAAACTGGTTTCATGATTCAATTATCATCAGTTCATGAACTTAGATCAACATTATGTTGAATAATGATACATACACCATAGATCGAAATGTTATTAGTAATGGAGGAGTATGGATGATGAAGAATAGATAATAAAGCAAATATTACCGTTAAAACATCTCAAAATGACAATAATGCACATTGTTACAATAATATTTTTTATATTAACAACAAGCATTATTACGTAATTTGTGGTATAGAAACTAAATTAAGTTTATGAAATACATTAATCATGGTATCAATTAGCACCTGATCGTATTGCCCATCAACTATAAACCCATCATGCAAACTAAGTGTGAGGATACCATCATTGAGCGCAGTTCCCACCACGTGCTCGGCGATGTCCGAGTCGAGGCGTTGCAGCCGCAAACCCGTGCCCGTGTAGAGGGTGTCGGC
>VGDP01000063.1 GCA_016869675.1 Alphaproteobacteria bacterium
AGCCCATCGAGAGGCACGCCGCGCCGCGCGCGGGTCCCTCCCATGGACTACCGGGACAAGCTGCAAACACCGCGTGGCCCCTTCTTGCTCCGCCACAGTGGCCCAATATCCCGCCGCCGTTGACACGTAGTACTGCCCACCGGGCACATGGTAGATGCGCTCCCCCGACGACGAGATGTTGCCCTTGATCAGGCATTCGCCGATCGCGGTCGTCGTCGTGCTGTTGCCCGTGCCGTGTCGGAAGTCCCACGGCGCGATGAACGTCCCCGCCCACATGCCGAGGCGTGAGTCGCGAGCCGCATCCTCTTCGTCCACGTAGTCAAGCGAGTAATCGCGGTACGCGAGTGCCCAGCCGTGGGCGACCATCCATTCGCCGACATCGACACCCGCGACACGGCAGACGGCGACGATCCTCCCGTACCGATCCACGTCTCTGGGATCGCAGTCCACGGGACGTTCACCGATCAGGTCATCTGGTGCGAGCGCGGCACGTTGGCCGCAACGGTAGGACTGGCCCTGGGTATCTTGACACATCTGCCCGTTCTCCGGCGCGTCGATGCCGTGCAGGCGGATGCGCTGATCGTGAACCTCGATCGCTTCATCCGTCCGGTCCCTCCTGGGATACCGGACTCTAGCTTCAGATGGAGGAAGTCGCGGGGGTCAGGTCAAACCGAGACCCCAGCGGATCGTGAAGTTTGGATGCCGCTTGAACTACTTACGGAACCCACGGTGGGGTCAGCCTCGACGCCGCCGCGTCGGCCTACTTGCCGGCGGAAAGCCGTGCGATCCGACGCTACTGGCTGAACTCGGAGACGCCGGCGAGGAACTGCCTAGAGTTGTTCGAGCCCCTCTCCGAGAAGCCACTCGTCCGGGAATCCGATCTCATCGCTCGGGCTCGCCGAACTCCCCGGCCCGACGCGCCAGTTCGACGATGAAGCCCGATTCGTGCGGCACGCACAGGTCGGGGTGCTTGTTCAGCATCAGGCGCAGCATGGTCGTGCCCGACCACTGCGAACCGACCACGAAGAACGGCGTGGTCGCGGGCGCCGTCATGACGGCGCGGGGCTTCTTGGCAGGCGGTGAATCGAGCGTGAGAACCCCATCCGTCGGCGGCATGACGCACTGTCCCATGATGGCGCAGTCCCGTCCACGGCACGACCCAGGCCGCGCCATGGACCAGACTGTCTTACGCGACAAGCCCTTGCCGCGCCGTTACCGGCGCCCCCCCCGCTCAACCCCAGCTATGCAGCGGCCGTGCCGGGGCGGGTTCCCTAGGCCCGGCCCAGGGCCTATATAAGAGCCATGGCGACAGCGACGACGGCGCTCGCGCGGGCGGATCAGTCCAGTCCGTACCGGCTGGCCTCGGATTTCGCGCCGGCGGGCGACCAGCCCCAGGCGATCGACGAACTGACGCGCGCCGTGGACGGCGGCGAGCGCGACCAGGTGCTGCTGGGCGTCACCGGGTCGGGCAAGACCTTCACCATGGCCCACGTGATCGCGCGCACCGGCCGGCCGGCGCTGATCCTGGCACCCAACAAGACGCTAGCCGCCCAGCTTTACGGCGAGATGAAGTCGTTCCTGCCGGACAATGCGGTCGAGTACTTCGTCTCGTACTACGACTACTACCAGCCCGAGGCGTACGTGCCGCGCACCGACACGTATATCGAGAAGGACGCGTCGATCAACGAGCAGATCGACCGCATGCGCCACGCCGCGACCCGAGCCCTGTTGGAGCGCGACGACGTGGTGATCGTCGCCTCGGTCAGCTGCATCTACGGCATCGGCTCGGTCGAGACGTACCAGAGCATGGCGTTTTCATTGCGCCTGGGCGAGGCGATCGACCGCGACACGCTGCTGCGCCGCCTGGTCGAGCTGCACTACCGGCGCAACGACACGGCGTTCACGCGCGGCGCGTTCCGCGTGCGCGGCGATTCGGTCGAGCTGTTCCCCGCCCACATGGAGGATCGCGCCTGGCGCATCGGCCTGTTCGGCGACGAGATCGAGGCGATCGTCGAGTTCGACCCGCTGACCGGACAGACCACGGCGATGCTCGGCGAGGTCAAGGTCTACGCCAACAGCCACTACGTGACGCCGCACCCGACGCTCGAGCAGGCGATCAAGCTGATCAAGGTCGATCTCCGCGAGCGCGTCGCCGAGTTCGAGCGCCTGGGCAAGCCGCTCGAGGCCGAGCGGCTCGGCCAGCGGTGTGGCTTCGACATCGAAATGATGGAGGCGACGGGAACCTGCGCCGGCATCGAGAACTACTCGCGCTACCTGACGGGGCGCGCGCCCGGCGAGCCGCCGCCGACCCTGTTCGAGTACCTTCCCGCGAACGCGCTGCTGATCGTGGACGAAAGCCACGTCACCGTGCCGCAGCTCGGCGGCATGTATCGCGGCGACTTCCAGCGCAAGTCGACGCTGGCCGAGTACGGCTTCCGCCTGCCGGCATGCGTCGACAACCGCCCGCTCAAGTTCGAGGAATGGGACGCCATGCGGCCGCAGACGGTGTTCGTCTCGGCCACGCCGGGACAGTGGGAGATGGAACGCACCGGTGGCGTCTTCGTCGAGCAGGTGATCCGCCCCACCGGCCTGATCGACCCGGTATGCATCGTGCGCCCCGTGGCCAGCCAGGTGGACGACCTGCTGGCCGAGTGCCGCGAGGTGGCGCGCAAGGGCCTGCGCGTGCTGGTCACCACGCTGACCAAGCGCATGGCCGAGGACCTGACCGAGTACCTGCACGAAGCGGGCGTGCGCGTGCGCTACCTGCACTCGGACATTGAGACGCTGGAACGCATCGAGATCATCCGCGACCTGCGCCTCGGCGCCTTCGACGTGCTGATCGGCATCAACCTGCTGCGCGAGGGCCTCGACATCCCGGAATGCGCCTTGGTCGCCATCCTTGACGCGGACAAGGAAGGCTTCCTGCGCTCGATCACGTCGCTGGTGCAGACCATCGGCCGCGCTGCGCGCAACATCGACGGTCGCGTCATCCTGTACGCCGACACCATGACCGACTCGCTTAAGCGCGCGCTCGAGGAAACCAACCGCCGGCGCGCCAAGCAGGAGGACTACAACGTGCGCAACGGCATCACGCCCGAAAGCGTGCGCAAGGCCATTGGCAACATCCTGGACGGCATCCACGAGGCCGACTACGTCACCGTGGACACTGGTGCGGCGGGTGCGACGCACCTGGTCGGGCACAACCTCAAGGCGACCCTGGCGGACCTGGAGAAGCGTATGCGCGCGGCCGCCGCCGAGCTCGAGTTCGAGGAAGCGGCGCGGCTGCGCGACGAAATCCGCCGGCTCGAAGCCGCCGACCTCGGACTCGACCGGCCGGGCGTGGCGCCCGCGCGCTCGACGCGCGGGCCTGGCCCGCGCCAGGGCCAGGGATGGCGCGGCAAGGCGCGCCACCGCCGCGGCCCTTGATCCGCGCGCCCGTCAGAGCTCCAGCCGGCTCAGGTACTTCATGCCGCTGTCGCACGCGATCGTGACGACCGTGGCGTCCCGCCCCAGATCCTCGGCCACGCGCAGACCGGCGATGACGTTGGCCCCGGTCGACGTGCCGGCGAACAGACCCTCTTCGCGCGCCAGGCGCTGGGCCATGGCCTTGGCTTCGGCCGTGGCGACGCGCTCGATCCGGTCGGCGACGCCGTCGCGCCACAGCGGTACGACGAACCCGGCGCCGATCCCGTCGATCCCGTGCGCGCCCGAGGGCCCGACCGACAGCACGGCAGACTCCGCCGGCTCGACGGCAACGACGCGGAGCCCAGGCGTGAACGTCCGCAGGGTCTCGGCGGTGCCGCGCAAGGAAGCCGCGGTGCCGACGCTTTGGACGAAGGCGTCGAGGCGGCCCTCGGTCTGACGTCAGACTTCCTCGGCCATCGCGCGATAGGCGCCGAGCTGATCGGTGTTGTTCAACTGGTCGGTCCAGAAGCCACCCGTCTCGGCGGCGATGCCGCGTGCCGCCTCGATCATGGCGCGGGTCAGCGCCGCGGTCATGCGCCCGCCCTCGCTGGGCACGTCGTCCAGGCGCGCGCTCAGGACCTTCATGTGCACCAGCTTCTCGCGGGCGAACGAATCCGACGACACGATGCGCAGCGCGTGCCCCTTGACCGCGCAGACCAGCGCCAGCAACACGCGCGTGCTGCCGCCGGTGTACTCCACGACCGATACGCTGGGCGACAGACAGCCGTCGGTCTCGGCGGCCTCGACCATGGCCAGCGCCATGTGTTCCTTCATGCTGCCCGTCGGGTTCTCGAACTCCAGCTTCTCCAGGATGCGCGGGCCGTTGCGCGGCACGACCAGGCGCAAGGCCAGCATCGCCGTGCCGCCGATGCGCTCCAGGACGTCGCGCTCGATGGCGGTCATGACACGAACGCGTTCGATCGCCGGTGTTCGAGCAGGGTCACGAGGGCCACGGCGTTGTTCCGCGCGCTGGCGCGGCCGCGTGGCGATGGCTACGCTTCGCAACTGGCGCTGCGCGGCGCAGCGCAAGGGCCCACCTTGGATCAAGGTTGGTGCGAAGGTGCTCTACCCCACACGCGAACTTCGGCTCTGGGAGGCCGCGATGCGGCGCGCCCCAGGGCTCGAATTGTAAAACCCAGGAGGAAATCATGACCGAGACGAACGAGAAGAAAATCAGCTCACCCAGCAAGGCGTCCGACCGTAGAGCAGAGCCGCGGTGGCCGATTACTTCTCCCGAAAACAGGCACTTCTACCACGGACGCATCCAAGCCCGGAAGAATCGCGACATCATAGTGGTCGTCGGCTCGCTGATCACACTCCTGGTGGCCCTGGTCACTGCACTGGTGATGCTGCTGTAAGTGAACCGCCTGTCCGTCGACGACCTGCTCGCGCACATCGACGTCCTGCACGGCGCCCCACTCAACGTCATCAGCGATTGCCTGCGCGCCATGATCGTCGCCGGGCCAGGGCACGACCTCGTCGCCGCGGACTTCAGCAGCATCGAGGGCCGCGTGCTGGCGTGGCTCGCCGGCGAGAACTGGAAGCTCGACGCCTTCAAGGCCTTCGACGAGGGCGAAGGCGCTGACCTCTACAAGCTCACCTACGCCCGGGCCTATGGCCTCGAGGCCGCCGACGTCACGAAGGACCAGCGCCAGCTCGGCAAGGTCATGGAGCTCGCGCTCGGCTACCAGGGAGGCGTCGGCGCGTTTCAGACGATGGCCCGGGGCTACGGCGTCAGGATCACCGACGAGCAGGCGGACGAGATCAAGACGCGATGGCGCGAGCAGCACCCCGCTACCAAGGCATTCTGGAAGATCCTTGAGCGCAGCGCAATCGCCGCCACGCGCGAGCCGGGCCGCCTCACGAAGGCCGGCAGGATCCTCTTCAGGAAGAACGGTTCGTTCCTCTTTGCCCGCCTCCCGTCGGGCCGCCGGCCTTGGTGCCAAGCGGTGCTGACGCTCTGCTACTAGCCCCCTGTGGTCGACGCGCGCGCCCGGGGCGCGTGCCGGCGGGCGCGTCATTCGCGCACGACGGCCGTGACGCGGCGCGGCCGCAAGTACGCGGTGTCGCTGATGGTGAAGGAATTGACGATCAGGTCCGCGAAGACCGGCGTGTAGTCGTAGCTGACCTGGGCCACGATGACGCTGGCGCCGGGCAGGACCAGCCCGTCGGGCACGTCCAGCTCGTCGCCGGCCGCGCCCGCGCCACCGCCGCCACCCTGCACGTCGATCCAGTCGATCACCGTGGAACCATCGTCATCCACGACGCTCTGCAGGATGATACCGGCAGGTTCGGTGGGAAACGGCGCCAGGATCGCATCCATCGCCTCGAACAGGTTGGCGATGTCGGCATCGTCCAAGGCGGTCGCCTGGGCGGCCAGGTCGGCACCGGTCTGGGTCGCCGAGGTCACCTTGCGGTGCAGCAGCAGGGCGTTGCCGACTTCCACGCTGCCCAGCATCAGCACCATCATGACCGGCAGGATCAGGGCGAACTCGGACGCGGCGACGCCGCGGATGTCGCGCCAGAACCGACGCCAGGGGAAACGGGCGGGGGTCATCATTCCTCGAGCGCGCCGTCGTAAGGTTCGTTCTGGAACGCGGCGCCGGCATAGATTTCGTAGAAGCCGCCGCCGGTGCCGATGAACTCGCTCAGGAACGGCGCGTAGACCGCGTAGCGGTACGCGATGCGCACCAGCACGACCGAGCCGCCTTCACCCGGGTCGAAGCTCTCGTTCTGTGGGTTGCCGTCCTCGTCCAGCAGTGGCGGCCGGTCGAACTCGCCGAAGCTCGGGAACGTGCGCACGTCGATGGCGACCGTGTCGCAGGCGATCAGGTTGCCCAGGTTCTCGCACAAGAGGTCGCGGAACGCCTCGACCGGGTTGGCCGACGCCTGCACGTTGCCCGTGCGAATCTGCCGCGCGGCCACCTGGACCTCGCCCTCCATGGTCGTGGCGACGAAGTACATGATCGAGACCTCCAGGGTCCCGAACAGCAGCATCAGGAACGGCGGCGCGACCAGGGCGAACTCGACCGCCGTGACGCCGGCCTTCGACCGCGCGAAGCGGCGAAGCAGGGCTCTGAGACCCCGAATGACCATCGTCATGAACCCACCGAGACGGACCCAATCATACTAGACCCGATGATCCCTGTCCGCAGATTGGCCGCTCTTGCGGCTCGCGTTGGGACGGGGCGCACCGACGCCCACACGTATAAAGGGTCGTCGCGGGGCGATCAGTGACGGAAGTCACCGGCACGCACCCTTGGCCGGAGTGCCAACGGACTGCCCCGTTCCAACTACGGCCCGGAGAGGCCCGACCCTCGCCGGAAACCCGTGGTCTCGCCCCGGACTCAGTGCCCCGCGGCTTGCTCGGCCGGTTTGGGCATCGCCGGCGCGCGCAGCTTGGCCACGTTGTTGGTCTCCGCCCGGCGGCACTGGCCCTCCAGCACGCCGCCCTCCTCGACCGCCAGTGTGACGTAAGTAACATCGCCCGTGACACGGGCCGTGCGCGCGATGATCACGCTGCCGCCCTTGATGTGGCCGCTTACCGTGCCGTTGATCTGCACCGTCTCGGCAGCGATCGAGCCGTCGATCCGCGCCCCTTCGCCGACGGTCAGGGAACGGCTGGCGATATCGCCCTCGACCGTGCCGTCGACCCGCAGATCCCCGTTGCTGTCCAGGTTTCCAACAATTTTCAATTCCGCGCTGATCAGGGACCCGGCCTGGTTGACCCCGGAGCGCACGGGCGCAAGCGCCCGCTCGACCGGCTCGTGGCCCGGGACCGGGCCATCGCCGCGTTGACTGGTCTTGGTGAACATGGTGTTGCTCCCTTGGTTGTTGTGGTTGTTGTGCCTCCCAACGTACCGCGACCAAAACGCCTCTAACCCCGAGCCACGTGGCCCGGCGGCCGCCAAGGGCGCCGGCCGTCGATTTCGGCGCCTGGCGCCACGGTGATGGCGCTGTGGGTGACGTTGCCGACGACCCGCGCGGTCGGGCCCAAGGCCACCGTTTCGGCCACCACGTCGCCCAGCACCGTGCCATCGATGCGCAGAGCCCGGGCGTCGACCCGCCCCTCGATCCGCCCGCGCGGGCCGATCAGCACGCTATCGGCGCGCACAGCGCCCTTGACCGTGCCGTCCACGATCAGGGCCAGGGCACCGACCACGTCGGCATGAACCACGAGATCCGCGTCGACCCGTGCCGGCGCCGGCGCTACCGTTGATCGGTCCTCAAGCGGTTCCTTACGTGCGCGCAGCACCGCTTCCCCCTCGCTCTCAGGACAAAGTCTAGTCCAAACCGGGGGTCCCGTCATGCGGCTGTTGCACGCGTCGGCCGCCGGCGCGCATAAAGCGCCCGGGCAACGACGGATGGATCCACCGCATGACGGCGGACGAGGGCGCGGCGCGGCACGGCCGCGGCATCGTGCTGATGCTGGCGACGGTGGTTCTCTTCTCGTTCATGGACGCCGCGGCCAAGTGGCTCAGTCGCGACATCCCCGTGCTGCAGATCGTCTGGGCGCGCTACGTGCTGTTCCTGGCGCTCGGCCTGGCGCCGGCGTTGCGGCTCGGGTTTGTGGCGCTCGCACGGACGCGGCGACCGGCGTTGCAGCTCGCGCGCTCGGCGTTCCTGGTCGGTTCGACCCTGTGCGCGTTGACCGCCTACACCCATCTGCCGCTGGCGGACGCCAACTCGATTGGCTCCACCGCGCCCCTGATCGTCACGATCCTGTCGGCCGTGGTGCTGGGCGAGGCCGTGGGCATCCGCCGCTGGTCGGCCGTCATCGCCGGTCTTGTCGGCGTGCTGATCATCGTGCGGCCGGGCATCGCCACGGTCGACTGGTACGCCGCCTTCCCGCTGGGCGCCGCGTGCCTTTACGCCAGCTATCAGATCGCGACGCGCGTGCTGTCCACCATCGACACCGGCGCGACGACGCTGTTCTATTCGGGCGCCGTCGGCGCGGTGGCGCTCAGCATTGTGGTGCCTTTCGTCTGGGTGCCGCCCACGTGGCAGCAGTGGGGTCTCTTGGCCCTGGTCGGACTGCTGGGCACGGCGGCGCACCTCTGCATCATCCAGGCGCTGACCGCGGCGCCGGCGTCGCTGCTGCAGCCCTTCGCCTACGTGCAACTGCCGTGCATGGTCGCGCTCGGCTTCGTGGTGTTCGGCGATTTTCCCGACGCGCTCACCTTCCTGGGCGCGGGCATCATCGTGGCCAGCGGGCTCTACACCTGGCACCGCACGCGGCTGCGCGCCCGCGCGTCGTGACACGGGCGCGAGAGTTGTCGGCGCCGCCGCCGATCCCTATACGAACAGGACCCCACGCCACGAGGATCGCGCCATGACCCTGGGCTTCGGTACGCCGGTCCGCCGCCGCGAGGACGCCCGCTTCCTCACCGGCGCCGGGCGCTACACCGCCGATGTCGCGCTGCCGCACCAGGCGCACCTGGTGTTCACCCGCAGCCCACACGCGCACGCGATCATCCGTCACCTCGACGTCGGCGCGGCGCGGGCCATGCCCGGTGTGCTCGCCGTGATGACGGGCGCCGACGTCAAGGCCGCCGGCCTGGGTGGCATTCCGACCAACGTCGACATCCGCAACGTCGATCGCAGCCGGCCGTTCTGCCCGTTCTTCCCCCTGCTGGCACGGCACCGGGTCCGCCACGTCGGCCAGACGGTGGCCGCCATCGTCGCCGAGACGCCCGAGGCGGCACGCGACGCGGCCGAGGCCGTGATCGTGGACTACGAACCGCAACCCGCCGTGGTCGATACGGCGGGCGCCCGCTCGGCCGGCGCGCCACAGGTCTGGCCCGACGCGCCCGGCAACGTCTGTTTTCACTGGCAGATCGGCAACCGGGACGCGACCGAGGCGGCGTTCGCGGGCGCGGCGCACGTTGCGCGCGTCGAGCTGGTCAACAACCGGGTGGTGGTCAACGCCATGGAGCCCCGCGCGGCGCTGGCGGCGTACGACCCGGGCACCGAACGGACGACCCTGTGGACGTGCAACCAGGGGCCGCAGGTTCACCGCGAGGTGATCGCGGGCATCCTTGGCGTACCGGAACGCACGATCCGCGTGATCACGCCCGACGTGGGCGGCGGCTTCGGCATGAAGGGCATGATCTACCCCGACCAGGCCCTCGTGGTGTGGCTCGCGCGCGTGGTCGGACGGCCGGTCAAGTGGGTCGCGGAACGCTCGGAAGGCTTCCTCGCCGATACCCAGGGCCGTGATCTAGTCAGCACGGTCGAGCTGGCGCTCGACGCCGATCACCGGTTCCTGGGTCTGCGCGTGCGCACGGTCGCGGGGCTCGGCGCGTACCTCTCGGGCTACGCCCTGGGCGCGCCGACCACATCGGGCACGCGGACGCTCAGCGGGCTCTACGCGATCCCGGCGATCCACGCCGAGGTCCACGGCGTGTTCACCCACACGGTGCCGGTGGACGCCTACCGGGGCGCCGGCCGGCCCGAGGCCGCCTACATGGTGGAACGGGTGGTCGACGCGGCGGCGCGCGACCTCGGCCGCGATACGGCCGATCTCAGGCGGCGCAACCACGTGCCGGATACGGCGTTCCCGTACCGCACGGCGTTTGGCTCGGTCTACGACAGCGGCGCCTTCACTACGAACCTGGACGACGCGGTGCGCCGCGCCGACGCGGACGGGTTCGCCCAGCGCCGCGCCGACGCGCACCGGCGTCAGCGCCTGCGCGGGCTCGGCGTCGCCAACTACATGGAGATCACCGGCTATGTCACCGGCGACACCACGCGTGTCAAGTTCGATCCCTCGGGCGACACGACCCTGATCGTCGGCAGCATCTCGAACGGCCAGGGTCACGAGACCAGCTACGCCCAACTCGCGGCCGATCGCCTGGGCGTCCCCATCGACCGGGTGCGCGTGCTGGAGGGCGACACCGACGTGATCGCCGAGGCCGGCAGCGGCAACGGCGGCTCCCATTTCCTGCAGATCGCCGGGCCGGCGCTGTGGGGCGCGGCGGATCGCGTCATCGCCAAGGGCCGGCGCATCGCCGCGCACCTGCTGGAGGCGAGCGAAGCTGACATCGATTTCGCCGGCGGCGTCTTCCGCGTGGTCGGCACCGATCGCGTGCTGACCATCGTCGAGGTCGCCAAGGCGTCGTTCAACGTGGCCAAACTGCCGCCCGATCTGGACCCCGGCCTCGACGAATCGTTCTTCTACCGGCGCACCGCCAACGCCTACCCCAACGGTTGCCATGTCTGCGAGGTCGAGGTCGATCCGGAAACCGGCACGGTCGCCATCGTGCGCTACACGGTGACCGATGATTTCGGCCGTATCCTGAACCCGCTGATCGTCGCCGGCCAAGTGCACGGCGGCATCGGCCAGGGCATCGGCCAGGCCTTGCTGGAGTACACGGTCTACGACCCGTCGAGCGGCCAGCTGCTCAGCGGCAGCTTCATGGACTACGCCATGCCGCGCGCCGACGACCTGCCCATGATCGACCTCGCGTTCAACGAGGTGCCGTGCACCGGCAACCCGCTGGGGGTGAAGGGCTGCGGCGAGGCGGGCACCATCGGCGCATGCCCCGCCTTCATGAACGCCCTGGTGGACGCGCTGGCACCCCTGGGCGTGCGCCACGTCGACATGCCCGCGACGCCCGAGCGCGTGTGGCGCGCCATCCGGTCGGCGCGCTAACGTACGCGGACCACGGCCGAGGAAGGAACCGCCCATGGCCCGCACCACCGCCGCACGCAAAGCGCCCGCCGTGTCCGACGCCGAATGGCAGGCGCGGGTCGATCTGGCCGCCGCCTACCAGCTCACCGACCTCTACGGCTGGTCGGACCTATCCAGCACGCACATCTCGGTGCGCGTGCCCGGCGAGGACGCGTTCCTGATCAACCCCTACGGCATGATGTTCGGCGAGATCACCGCCTCGCGCCTGCTCAAGGTCGATCACAAAGGCCGCCTGCTGGTGCCGTCGGACTACCCGTTCAACCCAGCGGGTTTCATCATCCACGGCGCGATCCACCGGGCACGCGCGGACGTGCACTGCGTGATGCACACCCACACGCGCGCCGGCATCGCCGTGGCCATGCAGGCGGACGGCCTGCTCCCGGTCAGCCAGAAGGCGCTGATCCTGATGGGCTTCCTCGCCTATCACGATTTCGAAGGCGTGGTGCTGGAGACCGGCGAACAGGACCGGCTGATCGCCGACCTGGGCGACGGCAAGATCATGATCCTGCGCAACCACGGGCTGATGAGCGTCGGCGCCACGGTGGCCGAGGCCTTCGTCTGGATGCACCGGCTGGAGGCCGCGTGCCGCTACCAGGTGGACGGCATGGCGGGCGGGGCGCGTCTCTGCGTGCCGCCCGAGGAGGTGCGGCGCAAGACGATCGAGCAGGGTCTGAGGGTCCTCGGCCCCCAGGGCCACGCGCGCACCGGCTTCGAATGGCCCAGCATCGTGCGCGAACTCGAACGCGCGCGCGGCACGTCCTACAGGACGTAGTTCCTTACTGCCGGAACGACGGGTCCGTGCGGTCGAGCGCACGCAGCAGCGCGCGCCATTCCAGATCGCCCTTGGACGCGTTGGTCTTGTGGAATTCGGCCGCCGTGCGCGCGACGCTCTCGGCCGATGGATGGAT
>VGDP01000064.1 GCA_016869675.1 Alphaproteobacteria bacterium
GCAGCGCCGGGTGCCCGCGACCGCCGCGGTCCGCTGGGCGGATGCCGTGCCGGCCGAGCGCCCGGCCCGGCCCGCGCGCCTGCTGGAGCGGCCCGAGCCGGTCGAGGCGGTCGCCGCGCTGCCCGACGCGCCGCCCGTGCTGTTCCGCTGGCGCGGCCAGCTGCACCGCGTCGCCCGCGCCGACGGGCCCGAGCGCATCGCGCCCGAATGGTGGCGCGGCGGCGCGGCCGGGACGCGCGACTACTACCGGGTCGAGGACCGCGACGGCGGACGCTTCTGGCTCTACCGCCACGGCCCCTACGGCAGCGGCGGCGCGCGCGCTGCGTGGTTCCTGCACGGCCTGTTCGCCTGAGGCGCCGGGGGTGGTGACGAACCGTCACCAACGGATTGTAGGGGCGGGTCTGAGACCCGCCCCTACGGCATCGGCAGGCGCGGCGGTCAGGCGTCGACGCCCGTTGCACCTGCCGCACCACGACCACGCGCAGCCAGGGCCTTACTTCGTGACAGCCTGTTCCTATCGCCGAGCCTGCCTGTTCGGCCAGGTCGCCGACGGCGTCATGGAGCCGAACGACTTCGGTCGGATCGTCGAAAGGTGCTGGGCCGACCTGCCGTCGCACTTTCCCGAGGTCGTTCTCGATGGGTTTGTCGTCATGCCCAATCATGTCCATGGGCTGACCGGGTTGATCCCCGACCGCGGCGGCGCCCGTCACACACTTTCCGACGTCGTGGGTGCGTTCAAAGCGTTCTCCGCGCGCCGGATCAACGAGCGCTGTCGCACACCTAGTCGCGCCATCTGGCAGCGGGGTTATCACGAGCATGTCGTGCGCCGTGACGAGGCGTTGGATCGGATCAGGGCCTACATCGCGACGAACCCGATCCGGTGGTATCTCGACCGGGAGAATCCCATCAATCACCGGGGCTGTAGGGGCGGGTCCGGGACCTGCCCCTACGGGCTAAGGACGGCACCATGACCGCGTACGCTGAGTTGCAGGTCACGACGAATTTCAGCTTCCTGCGCGGCGCGTCCCACGCCGAGGAATTGGCGGTGCGCGCGGCCGAACTGGGGCTCGCGGCGCTCGCCGTCACCGACCGCAACAGCCTGGCCGGGGTGGTGCGCGCCCACGTCGCCGCCAAGGCGGCGGGGCTGCGCCTGGTGGTCGGTGCCCGGCTCGACTTCACCGACGGCGCCGGCGTGCTCGCCTACCCGACCGACCGCGCCGCCTACGGCCGGCTCGCCAGGCTCCTGACGCTCGGCAACCGGCGCGCGCCGAAGGGCCAGTGCTTCCTCGCGCGCGAGGATCTGTTCGCCCACGGCGACGGTTTGCTGGTCGTCGCGCTCGACGCCACGGGGCTGGCCCCGCTCAAGGAGGCGTTCGGCGACCGCTGCTACCTGGCGGCCCACCACCTCCAGCGCGGCGACGACGCCCGCCGCGTCGCGCGGCTCGCCGCGCTCGCGCGCGCCCACGGCGTGGGGCTGGTGGCGACCAACGATGTGCACGCCCACGGGCCCGAGCGTCGGCCGTTGCAGGACGCGCTGACCTGCATCCGCGAGAAATGCACGATCCAGACCGCCGGGTTCCGCCTGCACGCCAACGCCGAGCGGCACCTGAAGCCGGGCGCCGAGATGGCGCGGCTGTTCGCCGAGCACCCGCACGCGATCGCCGCGACGCTCGAGATCGCGGCGCGATCGCGCTTCTCCCTCGACGAGCTGCGCTACGAATACCCGGACGAGGCGTCGCCTCCCGGGCTGACCCCCAACGCGCACCTCAGCGAGCTCGCCTGGCGCGGCGCGGCGCAACGCTATGGCGGCGACGTGCCCGCGCGGGTGCGCGCGATCCTCGAGCACGAGCTCGCGCTCGTGGCGCGGCTCGGCTACGCGCCCTACTTCCTGACCGTCTACGACATCGTCCGTTTCGCGCGCGGCCGCGGCATCCTGTGCCAGGGGCGCGGCTCGGCGGCCAACTCGGCGGTGTGCTACTGCCTGGGCATCACCGCGGTCGACCCGGACAAGTTCGACCTGCTGTTCGAGCGCTTCGTCTCGGCCGAACGCAACGAGCCCCCCGACATCGACGTGGACTTCGAGCACGAGCGGCGCGAGGAGGTGATCCAGTACGTCTACGCGAAGTACGGCCGCGATCGCGCCGGGCTGGCCGCCACGGTGATCAGCTACCGCAGCCGCAGCGCGATCCGCGACGTGGGCAAGGCCATGGGCCTGTCTGAGGACGCGGTCGCCGCGCTGGCCTCCGCCGCCTCGGGGCGCTGGTACGGCGAGCCGTTCGACCCGGCCGACGTGCGCCAGGCCGGGCTGGACCCGGCCGACCCGCACCTGGGCCGCACGCTCGGCCTGGCGCGCGCGCTGATCGGCTTTCCGCGCCACCTGTCGCAGCATGTCGGCGGCTTCGTCATCACGCGCGGCCGGCTCGACGAGGTGGTGCCGGTGGCCAACGCCGCTATGGCCGAGCGCACCGTCGTCGAGTGGGACAAGGACGATCTCGACGCACTCGGCATCCTCAAGGTCGACGTGCTGGCGCTCGGCATGCTGACCGCGATCCGCAAGGCGTTCGACCTGGTGCGCGCGCACCGCGGCATCGCGCTCGATCTGGCCACCGTGCCCGACGCCGACCCGGCGGTCTACGACATGCTGTGCCGGGGCGATTCGCTCGGCGTGTTCCAGGTCGAAAGCCGGGCCCAGATGGCCATGCTGCCGCGGCTGCGCCCACGCTGCTTCTACGACCTGGTGGTCGAGGTGGCGATCGTGCGCCCGGGGCCGATCCAGGGCGACATGGTGCATCCGTACCTGCGCCGGCGCGCCGGGCTCGAGCCGGTCGAGTTCCCGTCGGAGGCGTTGCGGGAGGTGATGGGCAAGACGCTGGGCGTGCCGCTGTTCCAAGAACAGGCCATGAAGATCGCCATGTTCGCCGCCGGCTTCACGCCCGGCGAGGCCGATGCGCTCCGGCGCGCCATGGCGGCGTGGCGTCGTCCCGGCCTGATCCAGGGCTTCAAGGACAAGCTGATCGACGGCATGATCCGCAACGGCTACGACCCCGCCTTCGCCGAACGCTGCTTCAAGCAGATCCTCGGCTTCGGCGAGTACGGCTTCCCCGAAAGCCACGCCGCGTCCTTCGCCCTGCTGGTCTACGTCTCGGCCTGGCTCAAGCGCCACGAGCCGGCGGCCTTCGCCGCCGCGCTGCTCAACAGCCAGCCCATGGGGTTCTACGCGCCGGCCCAGATCGTGCGTGACGCGCGCGACCACGGCGTCGAGGTGCGCGCGGCCGATGCGGGGTTGAGCGGGTGGGACGCGACGCTGGAGCCGGGGCGCGGCGGCGCCCTCGCTCTCCGTCTCGGCCTGCGCCAGATCAAGGGCCTGGCCGAGGATGACGGGCGCCGTCTGGTGGCGGCGCGCGGCGCGGGCTTCGCCGACGTGGCCGATCTCGCCCGCTGCGCGGACCTCGGTGTTGCGGTCGTCGAGCGGCTGGCGCGCGCCGACGCGTTGGCCTCGCTCGTGCTCGACCGCCGCGCGGCCGTGTGGGCGGCGCGCGGGCTCGATCCCGAACCACTGCCGCTGTTCGTCGCGGCGGCGCGCGCTGAGGCGGCGGTGCGCCTGCGCCCCCTGGCCGAGAGCGAGGAGGTGGTCGAGGACTACGCCACGCTCCGGCTGTCCCTGCGCCGGCACCCGGTCGCGTTCCTGCGCGCGCGCCTCGCGCGCGAGGGCGCGGTGCCGTGCGCCGACCTGGCGCGGCTTAGGCCCGGCCGGCGCGTCACCGTCGCCGGGCTGGTCACCGTGCGCCAGCGCCCGGGCACGGCGCGCGGCATCATCTTCGCCACCCTCGAGGACGAGACCGATATCGCCAACTTGGTGATCTTTCCCGACGTGTTCGAGCGGTTCCGCCGCGCGACCCTAGGCTCGGTGCTGCTGCGCGCCAGCGGCACGCTGGAACGCAAAGGCCTGGTCATCCACGTGCTGGTCGACCGGCTCGACGACCTGACCGGCCGGCTGCGGCTCCTGCGCCACGCCGCGCTCGGCCAGGACCCGGTGCCGCCCGGCGGCGCGCGGCCCGCGGCGGCCGGGCCCGCGCTCGGCCCCGTCAGCCGCGATTTCCACTGAGCCGGCGTCAGGACGCGGCGGCTGCCGATCGGGTTCCGGCGAAGACCTCGGCGGTGCGCGCGCGCAAGGCCGCGTCGGTCATGAAGTCAAGCGCGGTCATGGCCAGCGCCTTGGCGCCGTCCAGCGCGCACGCGTCACCCATGGCGCTGCCCGCCCAATGGGCGAACGCCGGGTTGTGGATCACCACGTCGGGCGGCGCGGCCGCCAGCAGCGGGTGGATCGAGGGCACCCGGTGGCTGACGTTGCCCATGTCGGTCGAACCGGCCCAGCCGGGCGGCAGGTCCTCGAGCGGGGTGAACGTCCGCCCCAGGCTCTCGGCGTTCCTCTGGAACGCCTCGGCCAGCGGCCAGCTCGTGTGCAGGTCCAGATAGTCGACGCCGACCCACTGCAGGTCGAGCCGCGCGCCGGTCGCCTCGGCGCCGGCGCGCAGGCAGCCTTCGACGCGGACCTTCAGCGCGGCCAGCGCACCAGCATCGGCCGCGCGCACGTAGAACTCGGCCGCCGCGCGCTCGGGCACGATGTTCGGCTTGACGCCGCCGTCGGTGATGATGCCGTGTATGCGCTCGGTCGGCCGGATGTGCTGGCGCAGCGCGGCGATCGCGTTGTACGCGGTGATCACGCCGTCGAGCGCGTTGATGCCCTCCCACGGCTGGGCCGAGGCGTGCGCCGTCCGCCCGTGGTAGACCGCGTCGACCCGGCCGATGGCCAGTGTCGGCGTGGTCGCCAGGTTGATGCCGGCCGGGTGGATCATCAGCGCCGCGTCGACGCCTTCGAACGCACCGGCGCGCGCCATCAGCTCCTTGCCGCCGCCGCCCTCCTCGGCCGGCGTGCCCAGGAAGCGCACGCGCCCCGGCAGGCGATAGCCCAACGCTGCCAACGCCAGCGTGGCGCCCAGCGCCGCCGTGGCGATCAGGTTGTGGCCGCAGGCGTGCCCGATCTCGGGCAGGGCATCGTACTCGGCCAGCAGGGCGACGCGCGGCGCGCCGGCGGGGCCGAACTCCGCCTCGAACGCAGTTTCCAGGCCGTAGGCCGGGCGGGCGACGACCACGCCGCGCGCCTCGGCCGCGGCGCACAGGCGGCGCGCCGCGCGCACCTCCTCGAAGCAGAGCTCGGGTTCGGCGTGGATGCCGTGGCTGACCGCCAGCAGATCCGCCGCGATCGCGTCGACGGCGGCGCACGCGGCCTGCTTCAACGCCGCCGGCGATGTCGTTGTCCCGTGGTTCATGCCACCCTCCCGAACGCGCCCGAGCGCACGCCGTCGGAAAATACCATGCCCGGCCGGCGGTCGTAGCTGAACAGGGCGATCAGCCGCCGCCCGCGTTCGACCGGGCTGACATGATGGAGCGAACGGCGGCCGCGGAGCAGGCTGAGCGTGCCGGCGCCGACCGTGGGGCGCACTAGGCCCCCGGCCTCGCCCGCCAGCGCGCGGTCCTCGACAGCGCGCGCGTCCGTCCGGTCGCGGCTGCCGGGCACGAGCTCGAAGTGCCCACCGTCGTCGGCGTCCTGCAGCAGCAGGCTGACGACGAAGTCGTTCTCGTCGTAGTGCCAACCGTGCTCGTCGCCGGCGCCCAGGATCGTGACACTGAGCGAGGCCAGGGGATCGACCGATGGATAGAGCCGCTCGCCGACCAGGGCGCTGACCAGATCGGTCAGCCCATCCCAGCCGAACAGGGCGCGGAGCGGCCCCGTGGGATCGAGCCGGTCGCACGCCAGCGCGCGCATGGCGTAGCGCGACGAACGACCGTCGGCGCTGGCGTTCGCGCCACGGTACCCGGTGCCGAGCCCGAACCACGCGTCGCGCGGGTGCGCGTGGCCCACGCGCGCCTCCACCTCGGCCGCCATGGCCCGGCGCGCCGGCTTGGTCAGAAACCCGGGCAGCAGGCACAGCCCCGTGGTCTCGAGCGCGCGCCGTGCCGTCGCCACAACGGCGCGCGCCGTCGGCGTATCCAGGTCGGCGATCGGCCAGCGCTCCAGATCGACCAGCGCGGCGGGCGACGGCGACGGGGCGAGCGCGTGGGCGAGTGCGACCATGCCCCGATCTCGGTGCAGGATCGGCCCCGAGTCAAGCACGGAACCGGTCCTCTCGGCGCGGCGATGGCCGGGCGCGGGCCGGGGCGCTACAGTTGCCTCCGGGTCTCGATCGAGGCGGAGGAGGGAACGATGGGCTTCCTGTAGTGGGTCGTGCTCGGCCTGGTCGCCGGCGCGCTGGCCAAGCTGATCCTGCCGGGCGACGATCCCGGCGGCATCGTCGTCACCGGGCTGATCGGCGCGGCCGGCGGCGTCCTCGGCGGCTTCATCGGCAGCGCGCTGGGCTGGGGCGCGGTGGACGGGCTCAATCTCGGCAGCATCGTGCTCGCCGTGATCGGCGCGATCGTGCTGCTGATCGCCTACCGCGTGCTGCGCCGGCGCGGCGCCGGCTGACCGCGACGATCCGTGACGTCGAAGCGCGGCTCGCGCGCCTTGCGGCGCCTCGCCCGGCGGCTATGATGCGCCCCCGTGCCCCTGTGGCGGAACCGGTAGACGCGGCAGACTCAAAATCTGTTTCCCGCAAGGGAGTGTCCGTTCGAGTCGGACCAGGGGCACCATTTAACCGACAATGCCATGCCAGCCGTTCCTGCCGGTCCGCGCATCGGCGAGAACTTCGCCCGCCAGAGCTATCAGCCCCAGGGCGTCATCAAGTTCGCGATAAGCGAGCAGACCTGCACCGGAGGTGACCCGTGATCCGTGGAACTCCAGCTTGAGGCGGCGGTCGAAAGCAACCCTCAGATCAGTTCTGTGCGGTTCACCCGCCACCATCTCCATGCCCAGTCACCCCGATCCCCTGCAATCCATTGATTCTTTCATCAGATTTGGCGGCTCACGTCACGAAACAGCTCGGGTATCTGGTAAATCATGGTTCAAAATCAAAGGCGTAGGTGGAGAAAGGGCAATCCTCTCGATCCAGGCGAAGCCGTTCAGTAATCACCCAGTAAGCACCATGGGACCGGTTCGTGCCCCGGCGGACGGCCGGATTTGCCACTGGCTGGGTGCGCGGCAGGGGGGGCCGCGATGGGTCCCATCCGCGCGCTGGGTCCCATGCAGGAAGAGTTCAACGCGGCGACGGGACCCTGGCGGAGCGTCTCGGTAAAGTGGCGCCTCGCCGCAAGCACCAGTACAGTTTTCTGCTTGTGATGCTCGATGTAGGTATTCTCTTCCATCACCGCCATCATCAGGACAACGTCACGGAATGGATCAAGGTCGTCCAGCGCGGACAGGTCCAGAGAGCTGATCGCCGAGAATAATTCTCAAGACAGTCATGATGGAGTGCGTCCACGTTGCGACGTGGCCCGGTGCGGCGCAGCGCGGCAGCGCTCCGAGCAGAATTTCACATTCGCCCAGTCGCGCGCCCATTTCTTTCGCCAGACGAAGGGCTGACTGCAAACGACACAGATCTTGGTCGGCAGTTCATCCTTGCGACGCATTCGAGCCACGCGATCACCACGGCACAGGCTGGCCGCGCCAGTCGAAGAACCCGCCATTGGCATCCGCGGCGAGTTGATCGACGACAGCGAGCAGATGTCGGGCCGCCGTCGGAGGAGGGTGCACATCCAAGCCAGTGGCGGCGAAGGGAGCTGATAGCGCTGTGGCGACTGTGCCGGGATGCAGGGCGATGCAAAGTGCTTCTGGAGATCGACGGGCCAATTCAACAGCCGCTGTCCGAACCAGTTGATTGAGAGCGGCTTTGGAGGCCCGGTAGGAGTACCAGCCACCCAGCCGATTATCGCCGATGCTTCCGACCCTGGCCGACAGCGTCGCAAAGACGGCTTTGCCCGACCTCGGCAACCGCGGCAGCACATGCTTCATGATCAGCGCCGGCCCGATCACGTTCAGCGCAAAGGATCGAGCGAGATTGACCGCGTCGAGTTGCCGCCAGCTCTTCTCCGGCCCCTGTCTATCATCGTGAAGAAATCCCGTCGCGTCGATCACGAGGCGAAGTTCGCCCCGAGCGGCAGCAAACACCGCAGCGCGTTCGAGACTGCCCTCGTCTAGCAAGTCGATCGATGGCGAAGTGCCGCGACTGAACGCGATGACATTATCGAACCTTCCTGCGGCCTGGACGGCCTCGACCAATGCCCCTCCGATTCCGCCGCTCGCACCGAATATTACTGCCACTCCAGCCTGGGGAAACGACCCGAGGTCAGATTTGTGGACAGTCGCGCCGTATTGTTGGCAACGGTCAGTCACCGAGGCTTTGCTCCCTCGAAAACCGACTGCAGCTTAAGAAACTGCCCAAAGACCCGTGAGATGAAAGGCCGGACCGGCAGAAATATTCGATAGCCCAACTCCAGAGCGCCCAGCGCACCCCGCACCGATGCGGCTCTCGCCGCCCACCGCCATTTGGGTAAACGAGTCCAAACCTCGACAAACGCCGCCGCTCCGGAGAGAACACTCCCATCGCTCGCGCGGACATGGAAGCGCTTCATTGCGCGCTCTTGGGTAACTCCATCCGGAGGTACGGCGCCAGTTTCAGAAACATCAAAGAAACAGAGCGCGCGGTCTTGATCCTTACGTTGATAGTATCTGATCTCTGCCCGACACAGAGGACAGGAGCCATCGAAATACACCACCGGTATCGAAAGGTGTGACTCCACGCTGATCCCCTAAAAGTCCAATCGTCAGTTGATCAGCACAGGAGTTTTGCGAATACACGCCCTATCCCCGATCTGTCGAACGAGGAACTCGGCGACGTCCGCGCGTGATATGATCCCATTGCGCCACTGGGAGGCCTCGACGAGAATCCGGTAGCGGCCGGTCTGAGATCCACTGGTCAGAACTCCAGGCCTTGCGATCGTCCAATCGAGCTCGCTCTCCTTGATCAATTTTTCTTGTATACTCTTATCGTCATAAGCGCGGCCAAATACGATCTGGAACGGCAACCGCTGAAGGCAGTTGATTCTCGCGCAGCTATCACCGGCTCCGAAACCGGTCACACAGATCAGACGTTTGACACCTCGTCTTTTCATTGCCGCGATCAGCACTCGGGTCGCATCCGAGAACAGGTGCACAGGCCGGAACAAGTCTCCCAGTCCAACGCCAAGGGTCTGGATCACGACGTCCACCCCGGCAAGTGCCACCTCTACATCCTCGGCTTTCAACGCGTCACCTCGCATTTTTTCGAGGCGAGGATTTGAGGTCGCGATTGCGGCAGCGGATCGTGCCAAGGCGCGCACATCATGACCGGCATCGAGGGCTTGGCGGATTGTTTCCAAGCCGATCCCCCGGCTGGCGCCGATAATCAATACACGCACGATCTATCGCCCCAGCGCAACTTTGAGACAGACACGCCGAAACAAGAAGCTACGAGTTTGAGCTGAGAATCCCGCTTCAAATCGATTTCTTTCAGCGTGGCGCAATGACCACTTACGTCCTCACGGGTCAACTTGTGCATCGCCAAAATAAACACTTACTCGTGCTCGCCGTCAGCGCCGCGACCGAAGCTCCAGGTGAATAGCTGAGGTTTCACGGCGGCTGCTGTCCAGGTTGCCACCGTGATAGCCGCAGCCGCGATTAGAACTGTATGGCCGATCACGCTGAAGGCCAAGAACGTGTAACTCCCAGTCGCCACCGCAAAGGCAACGGCCCACATAAAGCCCAGGGCCTGCAGAATGTAATGGCGGATGGCGACATCAGGAATGTGACGAAGTGGACTCACTTCGTGGCTGAACACGAAATCCCAACAAAAAGCAACTAATCCTCTTGCAGAAGTGAACATTTTACATTCTCCATAGGTTGAGATCTTACGGTCTGGAAAGGTGGCAACCTGCTGTGGCTGCAGGTGGCAACCTCTGCTTTTGGTAACAAAGACAGTCCGTACTTTATATTGCGGAGCTGGCTACTTCGTCTGCGGCAGCAGAACGGTGTCGATCACGTGGATGACACCGTTCGACGCTTCGGCATCCGTGGCCGTAACCTGGGCATCGTTGATCATCACGGTGCTGCCATCGACCTTCACAGTGACCATCGTGCCGTTTACGGTCTTGGCTTCCTGCAACTTGACGACGTCGGCGGCCATCACTTTGCCGGCAACGACATGGTAGGTAAGGATCGCGGTCATTTGAGCCTTGTTCTCAGGCTTGAGAAGCGTGTCGAGCGTGCCCGCCGGCAACTTGGCGAAAGCGCCATCGGTGGGAGCGAAGACGGTGAACGGTCCAGGGCCCTTCAGGGTATCCACAAGACCTGCGGCAGTGAGTGCCGCAGCCAACGTCTTGAACTGACCGGCGGCGACTGCGGTGTCGACGATGTCCTTGTTGCCGGCGTACGAGCTTGCGCTGCCAGCGGCTACACCGACCACCGTCGCCGCAACAGCGGCGAGCCTTCCAAGTCCCAACATCATGGCTATTGCTCCTTGCCATTAATGGCGGCCTCAGTCGGCCGTCTCGAACGCGGCCTCGTGCAGTCGCCCAGGGGTTCATTTAGCGATAAATGGTTTGAATTGCAAGAACATTCTATATACGAGAAATATGTTTTTCTCTGGGGGACAATTCCTGTATGATTTTTGATCGACATGCAAATAGGTGCAAATAGGGAGGTCGCTCATGCTCTCGCAAACCTTGGCCGCCGGCCTTGAGAGCTATCGGATAGGGCCAAAAATCAGAGCACTTCGCGTCAAGAAGAACCTCGGGCTCGTACAGCTCGGTGAGCACACCGGCATGTCATCGGGCATGTTGTCGAAGATCGAGCGGGGGCAGCTTTTTCCGACACTTCCGACGCTGCTTAAAATAGCCATGGTCTTCGGCGTAGGCCTCGAACATTTTTTTGTTGATTTGAAAGTAGAGCCGACTGTAGCCGTCGTCAGAAAAAAGGACCGATTGCGCCTGCCGGATCGCCCAGGCGCCGAGAACCCTTCCTTTTTCTTCGAGAGCCTGGACTACCCTGTCAGCGATCGAAAAATGGAGGCCTACTACACGGAGTTCGAACCACAGTCGGGAGCGACTGAGCCTCATAAACATTCAGGCGCAGAGATCATCTACGTGATCAATGGTCAGCTTGCCGTGAACGTAGACGGCGAGGACACGCTATTGGCCGAAGGTGATTCTATGTATTTTGATTGTGCATTCCCGCATAGCTATCGCCGCCAAGGAAGGGGTACCTGCTCGGCAATTGTTGTGGTTACGGGTTAGAGTCCGCTTGAGAATGTGTTCAGTGGCTGACTCTTTGAAGTGTCCGAATGGCTCGCTCCTAATCGCGTGGTGCCCGCTGTTCCCACGGCCCAGGGTTCAGGACAAGAACGGGTCGCCCACTCGATGGCGTCGTCTTGAAGCGGTGAACCGCCCCGGGTTTGCCAGGGGCTTTTTGGTTTAAGTCAGTCGTCCCGGCAACGTCCACTCGGCCGCCTCGTCCGACAGCGTGTAGAGCGTCTGCAGCACCAGAACCTTGAACATCAGGACCGCGTCGTACGGCGGCCGGCCGCCCTTCGAGCGATCAGAACGTGCGAGCGCATGACCTGGTCCCCTCCGGTCCCTCGTTTTTTTGTGAGAGCCCTTGGTTTTCCTACTGCTTCTGCGGTCTGGATGGTAGCGGTCGACCGGCGAAGCTGGTCGGGATAGCGCAGC
>VGDP01000065.1 GCA_016869675.1 Alphaproteobacteria bacterium
GCCGGACGGGTCGTGGACTACAACGCCCGGCGGCCCCGCTCCGCCCTCGGCTACCTCACGCCAGCAGCCTATGCCGCCACCTTCGCCGCAACGGTCGATCGGCGGCGCAACCCCGACCAGCTCCGCCAATCGACCGTTGCTCCACCGGCGCACACGCGCCATTCTCAACCACGGACCCTGGCCGCAAATGGATGAACGTCGGGGGGCAGGTCACTTGCAAATACAACCTACGTACAGGCGTTGTTTCGAGTCACCCTGTAGTCGCCAACCCTGTCGTATGATACGAAGCGTAACAGGCGTGGCGGGGAGGGCGGCGCGCGATGACGGAGACGATCGCAATCGCGTCGGACCACGCGGGCCTTGACCTCAAGGCCGTTCTCGTCGCCGAACTCGAGCGCCTGGGCTTCGCCGCTGACGACCTCGGGACCCACGACGCGACGTCGGTCGATTATCCGGATTTCGCCCAGCGCGTGGTGGATGCCATCATTGCCGGACGGGCGCGACGCGGCGTTCTTGTCTGTGGCTCCGGCATCGGCATGAGCGTCGCGGCCAATCGGAACCGCGCCGTCCGCGCGGCCGTGTGCCACGATGCGGTCTCGGCGCGCGTCACGCGCGCCGACAACGACGCCAATGTGCTGTGCCTCGGTGCCCGCCTGATCGGCGAGGAGGTTGCCAAGGATTGCCTGCGCGTGTTCTTGGAGACGCCGTTCGCCGGTGGCCGCCACGCCCGGCGCGTCGCCAAGCTGTCCTGACCCGGTCGGGGGTTTCGATCGATGCGTTGCCCTTTCTGTGGACACGAAGACACGCAGGTGAAGGACTCGCGCCCGACCGAGGATGGCGCCTCGATCCGTCGGCGGCGGCACTGCACGGGGTGCGGCGCGCGCTTCACCACGTTCGAGCGGGTCCAGCTTCGCGAACTGGTCGTCGTCAAGAAGGACGGCGTGCGCGCGCCCTTCGACCGCGAGAAGCTGCAGCGCTCCATCGCCATCGCCGTGCGCAAGCGCCCGGTCGAGCCCGAACGCATCGAACGGTTGGTCAACAGCATCCAGCGCCGGCTCGAAAGCCTGGGCGAGCCCGAGGTGCCGAGCCAGGTGATCGGCGAGATGGTCATGGACTCGCTGGCCTCGCTCGATCCCGTGGCTTACGTGCGCTTCGCCTCGGTTTACCGCAACTTCCGCGAGGCCAAGGACTTCGAGGACTTCGTGGGCAAGCTCGGTAGTGATCGCGCCGAGGACTGACGCCCCGGACGCGGCGCACATGGCGGCCGCGCTGGGCCTCGCCCGGCGCGGCTTGGGGCGCGTCTGGCCGAACCCGGCGGTCGGCTGCGTCATCGTCGCCGGGGACCGCGTGGTCGGACGCGGCTGGACCCGGCCCGGCGGGCGGCCCCACGCCGAAACGGTCGCGCTCGCCCACGCCGGCGCGGCGGCGCGCGGCGCCACCGTCTATGTCACGCTCGAACCGTGCGCCCATCACGGCATGACGCTGCCCTGCGCGGACGCCCTGGTCGACGCGGACGTGCGCCGCGTCGTCGTGGCGCTCGGCGATCCGGATCCGCGCGTCAACGGTGGCGGCGTCGCACGGCTTCGAGCCGCCGGGATCGCCGTCGAAGTCGGGCTCAGCGAGGCCGAGGCGCGGGCCGTCAACGCCGGGTTCCTGCTCCACCGTACCATGGGCCGGCCGCTGGTCACGCTGAAGGTCGCGGCCTCGCTCGACGGCCGGGTCGCGACCGGCGCCGGCGCCAGCCGCTGGATCACAGGACCGGCGGCGCGCGAACGCGGCCACGACCTGCGGCTCAACCACGACGCGATCCTGGTCGGCATCGGTACCGCGCTGGCCGACGATCCCGAGCTGACGTGCCGGCTGCCGGGACTCGCCGATCGCTCGCCGGTCCGCGTCGTGCTCGACGGCGCGGCGAGCCTGCCGGCCAACTCGCGGCTCGCGCGCGGTGCGCGAACCACGCCGGTCTGGCTCGTGTGCCGCGCCGGTGTCATGGCGCCGGCGCTCGAGAGCCTGGGCGTCGAGCTCGTGGCCATCGAGGCGGGCGTCGACGGCCGGCTCGCGCCCGCGGCGGTGCTCGCTGCGCTCGCCCGACGAGGCATTACCCGGCTGCTGGTCGAAGGCGGTCCGCGCGTCGCGACCTCGTTCCTCGCGGCGGGCCTGGTCGATCGTGTCGCCTGGACCATCGCGCCCAGGGTTCTCGGGGGCGACGGGCGTGCCGCCGTTGCCGACCTGGGCATCGACAACATTGAGCAGGCGCCGCGCCTTGTTCTCGAGGCGATCGAGACCGTCGACGGCGACCTACTGGCGCGGCTGCGCGCGGGCGAGTAGAACACGCGCCATGTTCACCGGCATCGTCACGGACGTGGGCGTCGTGCGCGCCATCGAGCACGCCAACGCGGGCGCGCGCATTACCATCGGCACCGCGTTCGACACGAACGACATCGCGATCGGCGCGTCCATCGCTTGCTCCGGCGCGTGCCTGACGGTGGTCGACAAGGGCCCAAGTTGGCTCGCCTTCGACGCGGTGCCCGAGACGCTGGCGCGTACCGGGCTCGGCACCTGGTGCGTCGGCTCGCGCGTCAACCTGGAGCGCGCGCTGCGCCTCGGCGACGAGCTGGGCGGACACATGGTGACCGGTCACGTGGACGGCCAAGCGACCGTGGCGTCGCGCGCGGCCGACGGGGATTCGGTGCGTGTCACCTTCCGTCTGGACCCGGCGCTCGCGCGCTTCATCGCCGAGAAGGGTTCGGTCGCCGTGGACGGCGTGTCCCTGACCGTCACGGACGTCGGCCCCGACCACTTCGCGGTGGCGCTGATCCCGCATACCCTGGCCGTCACCACGCTGGGCGACCGGGTGGTGGGCGACCCGGTCAACATCGAGATCGACATGTTCGCCCGTTACGTCGCGCAGCTGGTGGCGGCGCCGGCGCAGGAGGTACGCACGTCATGACCAAGGGACCCCACGTCCTGATCGTCGAGGCCCGCTACTACCGCGAGATCGGCGCGATGCTACTGGCCGGCGCGACTGCGGCACTCAAGGCCGGCGGCGCGTCGCACGACCACGTGGTGGTTCCCGGCGCCTTCGAGCTGCCGGCGGCGGTCGCCATGGCGATCGAGGGTGGGCGCTACGACGGCTTCGTCACGCTCGGCTGCGTCATCCGTGGCGAGACCAGCCACTACGACGTGGTGTGCAACGAGGTGGCGCGCGGGCTCAACGACCTGGCCGTGCGTCATCAGGCGGCCATCGGTTTCGGCGTGCTCACGTGCGAGAACGGCGATCAGGCGCGCCGGCGCGCCGACCCCAAGGACAAGGACAAGGGCGGCGAGGCGGCGCGCGCCTGCCTGGCCATGATCGCCGTGCGCGCGCGGCTGAGCGAGGGCCGCGCCTGATGAACGGCGCCGCACCGTCGGGCGCGGCGCGCGGCGCGCGAGCGACGGCGGCGCGGCTGGCGGCGGTCCAGGCGCTCTATCAGATCGCCATGGGCGCGGCGACTGCCGACCAGGCGCTCGCGGGGGCGACCCGTGACGGTGCCGGTGCCGCGCTGGACGAGAACCAGCAGCTGGTCGCCGATCCGTTCGTCATGACCGACATCGTGCGCGGCACGGTCGAACGGGAGGCGACGATCGACGCGATGATCGCGGCGTCCCTCGGCGCCAAGTGGCGGCCGGAGCGGATTGAGCTGATCCTGCGCGCCATCCTGCGCGCCGGCGTCTTCGAGTTGCTGGCGCGGCCCAAGGTGCCCGCCAGGGTCGTCATCAACGAGTACGTGGACATCGCCCACGCGTTCTTCGAGGCGACCGAGGCGGGTCTCGTGAACGCGGTGCTCGACCGGCTGGCGAAGACGCTGCGTTCCGCCGAGTTCGCGACCGACGCACCCAGCCCGTAGGGCCACGCCGGGATGGACGAGTTCGCGGCCATAGCGCGCTACCTGGCGCCGCTGGCGGCGGCCGAGCCCGGCGCGTTGGGCCTGACCGACGATGCCGCGCTGCTCGATCCCCCACCCGGTCGGTCCCTGGTCCTGACCAAGGATGTCATGGCGGCGGGCGTGCACTTCCTGCGCGACGACGCAGCGGCGCTGGTCGCGCGCAAGCTCCTGCGCGTGAACCTTTCGGATCTGGCGGCCATGGGTGCGGCGCCTTGGGCGTACCTACTGGGGCTGACATTGCCGCGTCCGTTCGATGAGGCCTGGCTGGCGGACTTCGCGGCCGGCCTGGCGGCGGACCAGGCTGCCTTCGGCATCACCCTCGTCGGCGGCGACACCACCGCGCACGACGGGCCGATGGTGCTGTCGCTCACGGCGCTCGGCACCGTCGCAGTGGGGCGCGCGCTGCGCCGCGGCACCGCGCGGGCCGGCGATACGGTCTGGGTCAGCGGCACGCTGGGCGACGGCGCGCTGGGCCTGCGCGCGCTGCGCGGCGAACTCGCGGCGCTCGCCGAGACCGACCGGACGTTCCTGGCCGGGCGCTATCACCTGCCCGAACCGCGCCTGACGCTGGGCGCCGGGCTGGTCGGGCTGGCCAGCGCCGCGATCGACGTGTCCGACGGGCTGCTCGCCGACCTGGGACACATCCGCGAGACCTCGGGGCTCGGCGCCGAGGTCCATGTCGACCGCGTGCCGCTGTCGGCGGCCGCGCGCGCAGCCATTGCGCACGATCCGGCCCTGATGGCCGATGTCCTTGGGGGCGGCGACGACTACGAGCTCCTGTTCACGGCGCCCGGGGCCGCGACGGACGCGATCCTGGCGTTGGGGGCCCGTACAGGTGTGGGCGTCACACCCATCGGCCGCATGGTGGCGGGGCAGGGCATCAACCTGCTGGACGCCGCCGGCCGCCCGATCCCACCACCGACGCGCGCCGGCTGGGCTCACTTCTGATCGGGGTCGCGCGACCCGACACTATCGTGGTGGAACCGTCCGGCACCTGGCCGGTACAATAGCCGCCTTTGGGACAGCATGGCGGCCTTGCCATGAGCCAGCCGGCTTATGTGCGTGTGGGCTTGGAGCTCGGCCAGGGCACGACGGGCGAGACCGCCGCCATCAAGGAGGCCCAGACCGATCTGCGCCGCACCGGCTACCTGCGGGCGTCGATCGATGACCGTTTTGGCGATGGCACGGCGCGGGCGGTCAAGGCGCTGCAGCACGACCTGCTCGACGGCGACGACGCGGGCAGCGACGGTTCGGGGCCGGTCAACGTCAAGGTCTATCGGGCCGGGCGGTCGGTGCAGGTGACCGGCCGGCTCGACCAGGCGACCGCGGCGTGTCTGGCCGCGATGGCCGCCGATCCGGCTTTTCCCAAGCTGCCATCGGCCCCCGACCCGAAGGCCGCCAACGCGGCCATCCGCGCGCAGGTGGCGGCGCTGCGGTCGGACCGCGCGCCGATCCCGTTCCTGATTGCCATGTTCTGCCAGGAAAGCGGGCTCCGCCAGTTCAACGAACCCCGCGCCGGCGACGACGACCGTTTCGCCGTCATCGGGCTCGACCACAACGACTTGGCACGGCTTGACCGCATCACCTCGCGCGGCTATGGGGTCGGCCAGCACACGCTGTTCCACCACCCGCCGCGCGTCGAGGAGATCGCCGGACCGATCAGCGACCCGGCGCGGAACGTGGCGGGCGCGATTTCCGAACTGCGCGACAAGTTTGATCGTTTCGTCACCGGCGCGACCCCGGGCGGCCGCGCGGACGACCGCATCGTCGAGCGAGGATCGGGACCGTTGCGGGCGTGCAAGTACCCGGCCGACGACGGCCGATACCTGAGCGACTACCGGGCCAGCGCGCTCGCCGCCGGGACCGTCGACATTGTGGCCAACCAGACCACGTGGCACCGGGCGACGACCAAGACCTATGAGCCGACCCAGTATTTTAAAGGGGCCAAGGCTTCCCACGTAGCCACGCCGGACCGCGCCACGTTCGAGTGCGACTGGCCCTAAGCCGCGCGCCGGTACAACGGCGGCGGCGTCAACTCGTATCATTACCGGGCGATCGTCCTGGCCAACCTGGCCAGGGGGTAGGTGTTTCAGGCGTCCCTGTGTTGCGTTCGCAAGGCTTCTTTGGCATGTTCCGCCGTCATCTTCGGCCGACGCTTGCGGGGGAGTTTGAGTGTCGGTCCGTAACCCACTGCAAAATCAAGGATTAAGGCCATGACTGGCGCCCATTGGTTGACCATCGTCTGCGGCATCGTCGCGCTGCTCTACGGCGCCTACGCCACGCGCTCGGTGCTGGCCTCGCCGGCGGGCACGGTGCGCATGCAGGAGATCGCGGGGGCCATCCAGGAGGGCGCGCGGGCGTATCTGAACCGCCAGTACATGACCATCGCCATAGTCGGCGTGGTCGTCGGCATCGTGCTGGGCGTGCTGCTGGGCCTTCACGTGGCCATCGGCTTCTTCCTGGGCGCGGTGCTCTCGGGCCTGGCCGGCTACGTCGGCATGAACGTCTCGGTGCGCGCCAACGTGCGCACGGCCGAGGCGGCGCGCCAGGGCCTCGCCCATGCGCTCGGCATCGCGTTCAAGGCGGGCGCCATCACCGGCCTGCTCGTGGTCGGGCTCGGCCTTATCGGAGTCGCCAGCTACTACGCGGTGCTGCTCGGCTGGAAGGACGTCGCGACCGAGGAGGGCCTGCGCGCCATCCTCGAGGCGCTGGTCGGGCTCAGCTTCGGCGCCTCGCTCATCTCGATCTTCGCGCGCCTCGGCGGCGGCATCTTCACCAAGGGCGCCGACGTGGGCGCCGACCTAGTCGGCAAGATCGAGGCCGGCATCCCCGAGGACGACCCGCGCAACCCGGCCGTGATCGCCGACAACGTGGGCGACAACGTGGGCGATTGCGCCGGCATGGCCGCCGACCTGTTCGAGACCTACGCGGTCACCGTGGTCGCCACGATGCTGCTGGCCGCGATCTTCTTCGTGGGCGACGTGCGCGCCAGCATGATGATCCTGCCGCTGGTGATCTGCGGCGTGTGCATCCTGGGCTCGGTCGTCGGCACGTTCTTCGTCCGGCTGGGCGCCGACAACGGCATCATGCGGGCGCTCTACAAGGGGCTGATCGCCACCGCCGTGATCTCGGCGGTGCTGATCGGCATCGTGATCGGCTGGCTGGTCGGCTTCTCGACCGAGATGACGGCGGAATCGGCGGTGTTCCAGGGCCGCCACTTGTTCTATTGCGCGCTCTATGGCCTGGCGGTGACCGGCCTGCTGGTCTGGATCACCGAGTACTACACGTCGACGGCCTACCGGCCGGTGCGCAGCGTCGCCCAGGCCTCGACCACGGGGCACGCGACCAACATCATCCAGGGCCTCGCCGTGTCGATGGAGTCGACCGCGCTGCCGGTCATCGTGATCTGCGCCGGCATCGTGGCGTCGTATCTGACCGCTGGTCTGTTCGGCATCGCCGTGGCGGCGACGACCATGCTGGCGCTGGCCGGCATGGTGGTGGCGCTGGACGCCTACGGTCCGGTCACCGACAACGCCGGCGGCATCGCCGAGATGTCGGACCTACCGGCGGACGTGCGCAAGACGACCGACGCGCTGGACGCCGTGGGCAACACCACGAAGGCGGTGACCAAGGGCTACGCCATCGGCTCGGCCGGCCTGGCCGCGCTGGTGCTGTTCGCCGCGTACACCGAGGACCTGGGGCACTACTTCGCCCACCTGAACGTGTCGTTCATGCTGTCGGACCCCTACGTGGTGATCGGCTTGTTCGTCGGCGGCCTGCTGCCCTACCTGTTCGGCGCTATGGGCATGATGGCCGTGGGACGGGCCGGCGGCGCGGTGGTCGTCGAGGTGCGCCGCCAGTTCCGCGAGATCAAGGGCATCATGGAAGGCATGGCCAAGCCCGAGTACGGCAAGGCGGTCGACCTGCTGACCCGCGCGGCGATCAAGGAGATGATCGTACCCTCGATGCTGCCGGTGCTGGCGCCGGTGGTGCTCTACGTCGTCATCTTGGCGATCGGCGGCCAGGGCGCCGCGTTCTCGGCGCTGGGTGCCGCGCTGCTGGGGACCATCGTCACGGGCCTGTTCGTCGCGATCTCCATGACCTCGGGCGGCGGCGCGTGGGACAACGCCAAGAAGTACATCGAGGACGGCCATCATGGCGGCAAGGGTTCCGACGCCCACAAGGCGGCGGTGACCGGCGACACGGTCGGCGATCCCTACAAGGACACGGCGGGCCCGGCGGTCAACCCGATGATCAAGATCATCAACATCGTCGCCCTGCTGATCCTGGCGGTTCTCGCGTAAGGCGAGGGCGCCGCCAGCACCGTGACCGGTCGCTCAGGGCCGACGCCGGGCCGGGTTGTCGGGCGTCTCGCTGCCGGAGAACCGGCCGATGTTGCCGAGGAGTTGCTGCAGGACACCGAGCTGCTTGCCGTGGGTCGGCGTCTCGGCCTCGACCAGCGCGAGGTCCCAACGGTCATCGACGCCGTAGCGGTCGACGCTGGCGACCGTTCCCGATTCGTCGAACACGACGGCGACGACGCTCTGCTCGATCAACTCGTCCTCGAAGAACGCCGTGCGTTCGGTCCGCGCACTCACATAGTACCAGGTCGGCTCGCCGAAGGTGTTGACCGAGGACGGGCTGCCCAGCGCCTCGAACACGTCATCCTGGGTCGCAATGCCGACCTCGATGGCTTGCAGGGCATCCTCGTCGAGCACATGGCCGCGGTTGCGCACGATGGGCGCGCAACCTCCGGCGAGCGTGGCCGCGACCAGGGCCCAGGCGGCGATCCGGCGATGCGTACGTGTCATGAGCGCGGAATCTGGACCCTGGAGCCCGCGCCGGTCAACTGGAGCGGACCATGATTCTGGGGCGATGGCGCGCCCGCGCGGCCCGACGCGACCGTGCCCATGCCCTGTACACGGCGCTGGTCGAGCAGGCCCGGTCGCCCGCCTTCTACCGGGACCTCGGCGTCCCTGATACGGTCGATGGCCGGTTCGACATGATCGTGCTGCACTGCTTCCTGGTGTTGCGTCGCCTGCGCGCCGCCGGCGCCGAGGGTACCGCGCTGGGCCAGGCCGTGTTCGAGGTCATGTTCGCCGACATGGACCAGAACCTGCGCCAGATGGGCGTGGGCGATCTGGGCGTGGGTCGACGGGTCAAGGCGATGACGCAGGCGTTCATGGGCCGCGTGGCCGCCTACGAAAAGGCCATGGGCGAAGGAACCGCCGCGCTGGCCGCCACGGTCGCGCGGAACGTCTATCGGGTGGAGCCGGACGCGGCGCCGCCCGGAGCCAAGGTTCTCGCCGACTACGTGTTCGCGTGCGACCGAACCTTGGGCGGGCAGGACGCGGCGTCGGTCATGGATGGGCGCCTCGACGTTCCAGCGCCCACCAAGCCGTGACGGCGATCGACGCCCGGCGCCCGCCCGCGGCGCGCCCCGGCGGCCGGGTGCTGCCGTGGCTGGCGCTGGCGATCGCCGTGCTGGTCATCGTTCCGGTCGCGTTGGTGATCGGGCACCTGCTGGCGCCGTGGTCGGCGACCTGGCGGCACCTAGCCGAGACGGTGCTCGGCGCCATGGTGGTGAACACGCTGTGGCTGGTCCTCGGCGTCGGGCTGGGCGTGATGGCGATCGGCACGGGCACCGCGTGGCTGGTGACCATGTGCTCGTTTCCGGGGTGCAAGGTGCTGGAATGGGCGCTGGTGCTGCCGCTGGCGGTACCGGCCTACGTGATTGCCTACACCTATACCGACCTGCTGCAATTCGCTGGCCCGGTGCAGTCGTGGATCCGCGCCGCCACGGGTTGGGCGCACGGCGACTACTGGTTCCCGCCGATCCGTTCGCTGGGCGGCGCCATCGCCATGCTCGTGCTCGTGCTCTACCCGTATGTCTACCTGATCGTGCGCGCCTCGTTCCTGCAGCAATCGGTGTGCGTGCTCGACGTGGGCCGCACGCTGGGGCAGGGGCCATGGCGCTGCTTCGTGCGCATCGCGCTGCCCATGGCGCGGCCGGCCATAGTCGCCGGCACGGCGCTGGCGCTGATGGAGACCGTCGCCGACTTTGGCACGGTCGCCTACTTCGGGGTGCCGACCTTCACCACCGGCATCTACAAGGTCTGGTTCGCCATGGGCGACCGGATCGCGGCGGTCCAGCTCGCTGCGTTGCTGCTGCTGGTGGTGCTGGCGATCCTGACGCTCGAACGGACGAGCCGCGGCGCGCGCCGGTTCGACCAGGCCGCGCGGCTCTACCGGCCGCTGCGGCGCCATCGCCTGCGAGGCGCCCGGGCCTGGGCGGCGACCGTGGCGTGCGTGGCGCCTCTGCTGCTGGGCTTCGTCGTGCCGGCGGTGGTGCTGGCGCGCATGGCGCTGCTCGACGGCGACGCCCAGTTCGGCCCGCGCTTCGCGCGCCTGGCGGCCAACAGCTTCACCCTGGCGGCGATCGCATCCTTGGTGACCGTGGCGTGCGCGCTGGTGCTGGGCGCGGCGGCTCGTTCGGGCCCCTCGACGCGGGCCGCGCTGGCGGGGCGCGTCGCGAGCCTCGGCTACGCGGTGCCGGGCTCGATCATTGCGGTGGGCATCCTGGTGCCGCTGGCCGCGTTCGACAACGCGCTCGACGCCTGGATGCGTGCGCACGTCGGCGTCTCGACAGGGCTCGTGCTGACCGGCACCGTCGCGGCCCTCGTCTTCGCCTACCTGGTGCGGTTCCTGGCGGTGGCGCTGCAGGCGGTCGACGCGGGCTTCGCGCGGCTCAGCCCGACGATCGACGGCGCCGGTCGGTCGCTGGGGGCGGGGCCGTGGCGGCTGCTGCGCCAAGTCCATGTACCGATGCTGCGCGGCAGCGCCGTGACCGCGCTGCTGCTGGTGTTCGTCGACGTGCTGAAGGAGCTGCCGGCGACACTGATCATGCGGCCTTTCAACTTCGACACGCTCGCGGTGCAGGCGCACAACCTGGCGGCGGACGAACGGCTGTCGGAGGCGTCGAGCGCAGCGCTGACCATCGTCGCGGTTGGCCTGGCGCCGGTGATCCTGCTCAGCCGGACCATCGCCCGTGCCCGCCCGGGCTCGAAGGCCTGAGTAAGTCAGCCTTCAACGGCCCGTCAGTCGAGTTCGAAGCGGTCCTTGTAGTCCAAGCGCAGGCCGGGGTCCTGGTCGGGCTTCGCCATCAGGCAGTTGCCGACGACGAGGAGATCGAGATCGGTGCCCATGAAGCAGCGGAAAGCGTCCTCGGGCGTCGCGACGATCGGCTCGCCGCGCACGTTGAAGCTCGTGTTGACGATGAAGGGGCAGCCTGTCCTGGCCTTGAACGCGGCGATCAGCGCGTGGAAGCGCGGGTTGGTTTCGGCGTGCACTGTCTGACGTCAGCGCCTGTGGGACGGATTGAGGGGATTTGGTAGTGGAGGATTTCTGGCTCATCGTAGGGACCGAAGGGACCGGAGATGAG
>VGDP01000066.1 GCA_016869675.1 Alphaproteobacteria bacterium
GGTCGCCTGGCCCATCGGCACCTGCCACGGGTTGAACTCGCCCCACTCCCCGCACATGGTCACGATCGCCAGGAACGGAAAGCGGCAGCTCGCCACCAGTCCCAACGTGTTGATGCAGTTGCCGACCCCGCTCGACTGCATCAGCAGCACCGCGCGCTGGCCGCCGAGCCACGCGCCGCACGCCAGGGCGACACCCTCCTCCTCGGTGGTCAACACCGTGGCCGTGATGGCTGGGTCGGCGTGCGCCCAGCGGATCAGCGCGGCGTGGCCGGCGTCGGGCACGTAGGCCACCTGGCGCACATCCGCGGCCTTGAGCGCCGCGAACACATCGCGCGGCCAGGCGGGCTCGCCCGGCGGCTCTCTCGTGGTGCCTCGGATACCATCGCTCGTGTCTGTTCCCGCTACGGAAGGGCGGCGGCGATGGTAGAGCGGAGACCGATCACGTGGGATCACCACGTGATCGGGCAAGCCGCTCTCGATTCTTGAATCGCGAGCAACTTTATCCCATCGGATGGAGCCTGGGCGGTTCCGCCCGATCGGATGTTGCTCTGGAGCGAGCGATCGTCCGAGGGGATCGCCCCGGCGGCCTGGATACCGTAAGGTGGATACAGACCCGATCCCCGCTAGGATCCCATGGCCCGCCCCGTCCAGCCGAAGCCCGAGATCGCCCGCCAGTTGGTGCCGCCGGCCGCCTACCGCTCGCCCGAGTGGTACCAGCGCGAGCAAGCGGAGATGTTCGCCCACGTCTGGACCTGCGCGTGCGTCACCACCGACGCGCCCCAGCCCGGGGACTACCGGGTCGTGCAGATCGGCCGCTTCCCCATGTTCGTGATCCGCGGCGCCGACGGCACGCTGCACGCCTACCACAACATCTGCCGCCATCGCGGCACCCTGATCCTCAAGGGCTCGGGCAACCAGCACCACGGCATCGTCTGCCGCTATCACGCCTGGACCCACGAGCTGGACGGCGGCCTGCGCGGCTTGCCCAAGCGCAAGGAGCTGTTCCCCGACCTGGACACCCGGGGGCTCGGGCTGCACCGGGGCGGCCTCGGCGTGCTGGGCGACCTGATCTTCGTCAACCCCGACCCCCACGCCGAGACGTTCGAGAGCTGGCTCGCCGGCATGGAGACCACGCGCATGTGGCCGCACCGGGTCGCCGACCTCGCCGAGAAGCGCCCCGTGCGCTACGAGATCGCGGTCAACTGGAAGCTGTTCTGCGAAAACGCCATGGACGGCTACCACCTGAGCTATCTGCACGATCAGACGCTCAAGGGCCCGGATTCCATGGACCAGGACTGGGATGCGGTGGGGCGTCACTGGGTGTTCATCAGCCACGGCAAATCGCCAAGCCGCCAGCAGACCGATTACCAGCGCATCCCCGGCGTCGACACCAGAGGTCGGCACCCGGTGGTCTGGCAGTTCTTCCCCAACTCGGGCGTGCTGGCCTCGTCGATCTTCTTCTCGGCCTACGTCATCGAGCCGGTCGGGCCCGAGCGTTGCGCGCTGGAGCTGCGCACCTGGATGATGCCGCGCGCCGAGCTGTTGAGCGCCGAGCAGCGGAGCCGCCCCTCGGGCACCTCGAGCCACGGCCACGTGCGCAAGGACGGCCAAGCGCGTCATCGCGACCGACACGCTGTCGTGCCACGCCATGGACAGCCTCGATTTCCAGATCGAGGACATGTACATCGTCGAGCGTCAGCAGCAGGCGCTCAACTCGCCCCGCTTCGGCGTCGGGCCGCTCGCCCGCCGGGTCGCGACGCCGCTGACCTTCTTCCAGGCCAACGTGCTCGACTTCGGGCCGCGCGACGGCAACCGCCGCGCGGCCGAGTAGGGCGCGTCCCGATCAGCGGGGAGGCCGGATCGTGACCAGCGGGTATGGCGGCGACGCGGCTTTGGCGCGCCTGCTGCGCGCCGAGCACGCGGGCGTCTCGGTGACGGACGTGCGCGCGCTGGTGGCCGGCGTGCTGGCCGCCGCCGAAGGCCACGACCCCGCGGCATGGACCCGGCTGGTGGTGCCCGAGCCGTCGGCTGCCCTGCGCGATCAACTGCTGGCGCTCAAGGATGTGATGGCCGAACCGGCGCGGCCCGACCACGACGCGACGGCCGCGCGCCTGGACGCGCTGCGCGCCGAGCTGGCGCGGCGCGGTCTCGACGGCTTCCTGGTGCCGGTCGCCGACGAGCACCAGGGCGAATACTTCCCGGCGCGCGCGCGGCGCCTGGCGTGGCTGACCGGGTTCACCGGCTCGGCCGGCGTCGCCGTGGTGCTGGCGGACGCGGCGGCGATCTTTGTGGACGGCCGCTACACCCTGCAGGCCGAGGCGCAGGTGGACGGCGCCGCGTTCGAGCGCCATCACCTGACCGACGACCCACCCGAGACTTGGATTGGGGCGCGCCTGGGCCGCGGCCGGACGCTCGGCTACGATCCCTGGCTGCACACCAAGGCCGAGGTGGACCGCCTGGCCAAGGCGGCGGCCAAGGCGGGGGGGCGCCTGGCGCCCGCGACGCCGAACCCGCTGGACGCCGTGTGGACCGACCAGCCACCGCCGCCGCTGGCGCCCGTCGTCGCCCATGACGAGACCTTCACCGGGCGACTCGGCGCCGACAAGCGCGCCGAGGTGGCCCAGGCGATCGCGTGCGCCGGCGCCGGCGCGGCGGTGCTGACCGACCCGGCGTCGCTCGCCTGGCTGCTCAACCTGCGCGGCGGCGACGTGCCCAACGCGCCGCTGCCGCTGGGCTTCGCCATCGTCCACGCCGACGGCCGGGTCGACCTGTTCACCGACCCGCGCAAGCTGGCGCCCGAGGCGCGCCAACATTTGGGCGCCGAGGTCACCGTGCGACGGCCCGATGCCCTGGCCGCGACCCTGGCCGAGGCGGCGCGCGCCGCACCCGTGCTCGCCGATCCCAAGACCATGGCCGCGTGGCTGTTCGACCGCGTGGCCGAGGCGGGCGGCACGATCGTCGAGGCGCCCGATCCGTGCGCCCTGCCGCGCGCGCGCAAGAACGCCGTGGAGATCGCCGGCACGCGCGCCGCACACCGCCGCGACGGCGCCGCGCTCAGCCGGTTCCTCGCCTGGCTGGCGGCAGAAGCGCCCAAGGGCGGCCTGACCGAAATGGACGCGGCTGCGAAGCTCTACGACATGCGCAAGGGCGGCGAGCACTACCGGGGCCCCAGCTTCGAGACCATCCCCGGCGCTGGGCCGAACGGCGCCATCGTGCACTACCACCCCACGCCCGCGACCAACCGCCTGATCGAGCCGGGCTCGCTGTTCCTGGTGGATTCGGGCGGCCAGTACCTGGATGGCACCACCGACGTCACGCGCACGATCGCCATCGGTACGCCGGACGACGCCATGCGCCGCGCCTTCACGGCCGTGCTCAAGGGCCACATCGCGCTGGCGCGCGCGCGCTTTCCCGCCGGTACGTCGGGCTCGCAGCTCGATGCCTTCGCGCGCCGGCCACTATGGGACCTGGGGCTCGACTACGACCACGGCACCGGCCACGGCGTCGGCAGTTTCCTCGGCGTCCACGAAGGGCCTCAGCGCATCAGCAAGGTGCCCAACACGGTCGCGCTCGATCCGGGCATGATCGTGTCCAACGAACCGGGCTACTACCAGACCGGCGCGTTCGGCATCCGCATCGAGAACCTGGTGGTGGTCATCGAGGACGGCGTCGGCGCAACGGGCCGCCCGATGCGCGCCTTCGAGACCCTGACGCACGCGCCGATCGACCGCGCGCTGGTCGACGCGGCCATGCTGGACGCGACCGAGGCGCGCTGGCTCGACGACTATCACCGCGCCGTGCGCGCCATCGTCGCGCCGCAGCTCGATGGTGCCGCGCTCGCCTGGCTCGAACGGGCGACGCGGCCCATCGCCGAGGGGCCGTGAAACACGCCGGACCCGCGAGCCTGGCGTCGATCGAGTCCTTGCTCGCGGCGTTGCGCGCCCTTCCGGGCCTGACCGAGCGCAGGCCCGGCATCTTCTACCGCGGCTCCGTCGCCTTCCTGCACTTCCACGAGGATCCGGCCGGCCTGTTCGCCGATCTCAAGCAGGGCGGCGCCGTCGTGCGCCAGCGGGTCGTGACCGCGAGCGAGCGGCGCGAACTGGTTGCGTCCGCCCGCGCCACCCTGGAGAAAGCGAAAGCCCGATGAGCAACCCGCACCTGGCGACCCCGTCCGGCAAGGCCCGCGCGCGCGCGCTTCTCATCCCCTTGCTCGGCGAGCCCGGCCCGGCCAACGCGATCACCGACGTGCCCGGCGTCGAGGTCGGCTACACCACCCTGATCGCCGGCGACGGCCCGTT
Organism: Alphaproteobacteria bacterium; assembly: GCA_016869675.1. Classification (GTDB taxonomy): domain Bacteria; phylum Pseudomonadota; class Alphaproteobacteria; order SP197; family SP197; genus VGDP01. The sequence goes on from VGDP01000066.1 coordinate 4,299, forward strand.
AGTGGTCGGCCAAGGTCCCGTGCGCACGGGCGTGACCGCGATCCTGCCGCGCGGCCGCGCCGACTTGGTGACGCCGTGCTTCGCCGGCTACCACAGCCTGAACGGCAACGGCGAGCTGACCGGCACGATCTGGATCGAGGAAGCCGGGCAGCTCGGCAGCCCGATCACCATCACCAACACCCACAGTTGCGGCGTCACCCGCGATGCGACGCTGCGCTGGATGGTCAACCATCACCCCAGCTTCATCGACGTCTGGGGCCTGCCGGTGGCGGGCGAGACGTACGACGGCCTGCTCAACGACATCAACGGCTTCCACGTGCGCGACGAGCATGTGTTCGCGGCGCTGGACGGCGCGCGCGGCGGGCCGATCGAGGAGGGCAGCGTCGGCGGCGGCACGGGCATGATCTGCTACGAGTTTAAGGGCGGCTCGGGCACCGCGTCGCGGCGCCTCAGGGCCTCGGGCGGTAACTACACGGTGGGCGCCTTCGTCCAGGCCAACTTCGGCATGCGCCACCAGCTGACCATCGCCGGCGTGCCCATCGGCGTCCACATCCCGGAGGAGACGGTCCGCTGGCAGGACGATACCGGCTCGATTATCGCGGTGGTGGCGACCGACGCGCCGCTGCTGCCCCACCAGCTCAAGCGCCTGGCGCGCCGCATCGGGCTGGGCGTCGGCCGGTCGGGCGCCGTCTCGGGCCACGGCTCGGGCGACATCTTCCTGGCCTTCGCCACGGGCAACGCCGCCGCGCTGCGCGCCAACGAAGGCCAGGCGGCGCTCGCCATGGTGCCCGAGGGCCGCATCGGGCCGTTCTTCGACGCGGTGATCCAGGCCGTCGACGAAGCGATTCTCAACGCCATGGTCGCCAACGAGACCATGGTGGGCCGCGACGGCAACACGGTGCTGGCCCTGCCGCACGATCGCGTGAAGGACCTGCTGCGCCGCTACGGCCGATTGGCATGACCGGGGACCCATGGTAGCGTTTGCCCACAGTCTGAACGCCGTCCGGCGATAACCGATACATATCCGCCGGACCAGCCAAACCAAGCGACACATAGGGAGACCAAAATGACTTGCGATATCGCGAAGTTTAAGGAGGATCTCTGGTCGGGCTGCCTGTCGCGGCGCGATTTCAAGCGCGCGCTCGCCTCGGCGGGATTGGTCATGAGCACCGTGCCCTTGGCGAGCCGGCCGGCGCGTGCCGAATCCGACCACCCGACGTTCTTCCTGTGGGCCGGCTACGAAGTGCCCGAGCTGATCCCGGCGTACATCGAGAAGTACGGCAGCCCGCCCGAGTATTCACTGTTCGGCGACGAGGACGAGGCGCTGGCCAAGATGGCCGCCGGCTTTACGCCCGATCTGACGTTCCCCTGCTCCTACAAGGTGCAGAAGTGGCACGACGCCGGCTTCCTCGGTGCCATCGACCCCGCGAAGCTGAGCCACTGGGACGACATCTTCCCCTCGCTGCGCACCATGGACGTGGTCGAGATCGGCGGCGAGACCGTATGGGTGCCCATCGATTGGGGCCAGACCTCGGTGCTCTACCGCACCGACCTGGCGCCCGATTACGTGGGCAACGAGAGCTGGAACATCCTGTGGGATGAGAAGTACGCGGGCCGGCTCGCCATGTTCGACAGCCTGATCGACGGTGTCGCCGTCGCCGCCATCATGGTGGGCGTCGATCCGTTCAACTTCGGGCCCGGCGAGGACATGGAGAAGGTCCGTGTCAAGCTGAAGGAGCAGCTGCCACTGCTGCGCTTCTACTCCAATGACCTGACCAGCATGGAACAGGGGCTCGCCTCGGGCGAACTGGTCGCCATGGCGGCGTGGAACTCCTCGTTCGTCAACCTGAAGAAGCAGGGCCTGCCGGTCGCCTTCATGAACCCCAAGGAAGGGGCGATGACCTGGGTGTGCGGCCTGTCGATCGTCAAGGGTTCCGAGAAGCTCGACATGACCCACGACCTGATCGATGCCGTGCTCGACCCGCGCAGCCGCGCGTGGGAGATCGAGAACTTCGGTTACGGTTCGTCGACCAAGGGCGGCTTCGACGGCGTCAGCGACGAGCTGCTGCAGAGCCTGGGTCTGCCGCGTGATCCAGAGCCGCTGCTTGCCTCGGGCATCTTCCAGGCGCCCATGCCGCACGAGGCCGAGATCTCGACCATGTTCGAGGAGGTCAAGGCGGGCGTGTGACGACGCGGGCTGTGGATCTCGGACCCCTATCGTCCGGCTCGGCTCGGGTGATTCGGGTCACCCCTCGTTCCGACCCTCTCCCGCAAGGGGAGACGGAGCGCGCACTCAACCCCCTCTCCCCTCGTGGGAGAGGGTGGGGCCCGGCGCGGCACGCAACGGGAGGGTGAGGGGGGCCGCGATCACGGGTCGCGGTCGAGAGACGGCCTGTTGCCGCGCCAAGTCCTGGCGTAACGTGGAAACCGCCGCCCCCGGAGGGGGCGGCGGTTTGCGTTTGCGCGAGGTGCCATGACGCCATGAGCCCGCCCGACGCCCACGCCCGCACGCCGTCGGGCCTCGCGCGCGCCCGCGCGCTTGGCGTCCCGTTCGACGGGGCGCCCGGGCCGTGCAACGCCATCACCGACGTCCCCGGCCTCGAGGTCGGGTACACCACCCTGATCGCGGGCGACGGGCCGCTGGTGCTGGGCCGGGGCCCGGTGCGCACGGGCGTGACCGCGATCCTGCCGCGCGGCCGCTCCGGCGTGCTCGACCCGGTGTTCGCCGGCACCCACGACCTGAACGGCTGGGGCGAGCTGACCGGCACGCACCGTATCGACAGCGCCGGGTTGTGCGGCGGCCCGATCCTGATCACCAACAGCATGTCGGTCGGCGTCGTGCGCGACGCGGCGGCGCGCTGGCTGGCCACCAGCCAGGACCCGGAACGCATGATGGACTTGATGGGCCTGGGCATGCGCGTGGTCGGCGAGACCTACGACGGCACGCTCAACGACATCGTCGGCCAGCACGTGCGCCCCGACCACGTGGTCGCCGCCATCGAAGGCGCGCGGCCGGGCGCGCTCGAGCTCGGCAGCGTCGGCGGCGGCACGGGCATGATCTGCTACGAGTTCAAGGGCGGCTCGGGCTCGGCCTCGCGCACGGTCGAGACCGCCGTGGGGCGCTTCACGCTCGGCGTCTTCGCCCAGGCCAACCACGGGCTGCGCCGCGACCTGATCGTCGCCGGCGTGCCGGTCGGGCGCCTGCTGGAAGCGCCCGCGGTGCGCCCCGTCGACTGCGGCTCGATCATCGCGCTGGTCGCGACGGACGCGCCGCTCCTGCCGCCCCAGCTCCGGCGCATCGCCCAACGCTTCGGGCTCGGCCTCGCCCGCACCGGCGCGATTGCGCGCAACGGCTCGGGCGACATGTTCCTCGCCGTCTCGACCGCGAACCCCGGCACGCTCGCCGCGACCGACGGCCTGCGCCAGGCGAGCTTCCTGCACGACGTGCACATCGACCCGCTGTTCGAGGCGACCGTCCAGGCCGCCGAGGAAGCGGTGATCGACGCCATGGTCGCCAACCGCGCCATGACCGGACGCGACGGCATCACCATCCCCGCCCTGCCCCACGACCGCCTGTGCGACCTGATGCGCCAGCACGGGCGCTTGTGAGGGTCCCCGGCGTGACCCGCGGTGGATCAGAAAGCCCGGTTCGGGGCGCGCCGGCTCCCGAATTGGCACGATTCGCCGGCCCTAGCCTAACCGCGCCAAACCACGCCGCCACGCCACGTCGAGCGTCGAAAATCCTCGTGTTTTTCTTCGCGTAGATCCTACGCGACGATCGCGAAGCCGGGTTCCGGGCACGATCCTTGATGATGGCTGGACAGGGACAGCAATGTCCTTAGGACGTCCCCCGCCATTTCCCCCTTCCGCCTCGTCCGGCCGGTGGGGGACGTCCGCCTAGCGCCGCTTCCGCCAGCGCCAGCCACTCATCCTCGGTCATCGTGGTCACGCCCAGCTCGCGCGCCTTCGCCGCCTTCGAGCCCGCGTCTGAGCCCACCACGACGAAGTCGGTCTTGCGCGACACCGAACCGGCGACCGTGGCGCCCAAGGCCTCGGCGCGCGCCTTGGCCTCGTCGCGTGTCATCCGCTCCAGCGTGCCGGTGAACACCACCGTCTTGCCCGCCAGCGTCGTGCCCGCCGCCCGCTCCTCCGCGTCCTCGACCGTGACTTCGGCGGCGAGCGCATCGAGCGTGCGTTCGTTGTGTGGCTCGGCGAAGAAGGCGGCGAGCGCGTCAGCCACGGCGTCGCCCACCTTGTCGATCGCCAGCAGATCGGCCCGCGCGTCGGCGTCGCCCCGGGCCACCGCGTCCATCGCCGAGCGCCACGCGGCGAAGGTGCGATAGCGGCGTGCCAGCACGCGCGCCATGCCCTCGCCGACGCGCCGCACGCCGAGCGCGTGGATGAAGCGCGCGAGCGGCACGCGGCGACGTTCAGCGATGGCATGGAACAGGTTGGCGGCAGACACCGTGCCCCAGCCCTCGCGTTCGGCCAGCCTCGGCTCGGCGGTGGCGTCGCGCGCCTCGAGCCGGAACAGATCCGCCGGCGCGCGCACCAGGCCGGCCTCGAAGAACGCCGCGATCTGCTTCTCGCCCAGGCCCTCGATGTCGAAGGCGTCGCGGCCGACGAAGTGGCGCAGCCGTTCCACCGCCTGGGCCGGGCAGGTCAGGCCGCCGGTGCAGCGGCGTACCGCCTCGCCGTCCTCGCGCACCGCCGCGCTGCCGCACACCGGGCACGCGGTCGGGACGTCGAAGGGCCGCGCGTCCTTGGGCCGCTGGTCCAGGTCGACGGCCAGCACCTGGGGGATGACGTCGCCGGCGCGCTGGATCACCACCGTGTCGCCGACGCGGATGTCCTTGCGCTGGATCTCGTCCTCGTTGTGCAGGGTGGCGCGGCTGACAACCACGCCGCCCACGGTGACCGGCGCCAGGTTGGCAACCGGGGTGAGCGCGCCCGTGCGCCCGACCTGCACGACGATGTCCTCGACCGTGGTGCGCGCCGTCTCGGCCGAGAACTTGTGGGCGAGCGCCCAGCGCGGCACGCGGCCGACCGAGCCGAGCCGTGCCTGCCAGTCCAGCCGGTCGACCTTGTAGACCACGCCGTCGATGTCGTAGGGCAGGCTGGCGCGCTTCGCCTCGATGGCGCGCCACAGGCCGAGCGCCTCGTCCACGCCGGCGCACAGCTTGCGTTCCGGGTTGGTCGTGAAGCCGAGCGCGTCCAACCGATCGAGGCACGCCCACTGGGTCGGACCCAGATCCTCGGCCAGGTCGCCCCAGCCGTAGGCGAAGAAGCGCAAGGGTCGCGACGCCGTGACCGCCATGTCCTTCTGACGCAGGCTGCCGGCGGCCGAGTTGCGCGGGTTGGCGAAGACCGGCTCGTCGGCCGCCTCGCGCGCGCGGTTGAGCGCGAGGAAGTCGGCGCGCTCCATGTAGACCTCGCCGCGCACCTCGAGGCGCGCGGGCGTGCGGCCCTTCAGGCGCGCCGGGATCGAGCGCAGCGTCGCCAGGTTGCGCGTCACGTCCTCGCCGGTGGTGCCATCGCCCCGCGTGGCGCCCAGCACGAAGCGGCCGTCCTCGTAGTGCAGCGCGATGGCCAGGCCGTCGATCTTGGGCTCGGCCACCAGCGGCACGGGCTCGTCCGCGCCCAACCCGAGGAAGCGGCGCACCCGCTGGTCGAACGCCTGCACGTCCGCGTCCTCGAAGGCGTTGTCGAGCGACAGCATCGGCACGCGGTGGGTGACCTTGGCGAAGCCGGAGGCGGGCGCGGCGCCGATACGCCGGTTGGGGCTGTCGGCGCACACCAGCTGGGGGAAGCGCGCCTCAATCGCGTCGTTGCGCCGGCGCAAGGCATCGTACGCCGCGTCCGAGATCTCGGGCGCGTCCTCCTGGTGGTAGAGCCGGTCGTGGCGGGCGATCGCGGCGGCCAGCCGCGCCAGCTCGGCGGCGGCCTGGTCCTCGGTCAGACGTTCGGGCGCCGTGCGCTCGGCGGTCACGACGCGCCCGCGCGCAACAGGCTCACGGCGGCGGCGCGCGCTTCGGCGGTCACACTGGCGCCGGCCAGCATGCGCGCGATCTCCTCGGCGCGCTGGGTGTCGTCGAGCGTCTCGACCGACACGGTGGCCCGGCCGCCGCGCGCGGCCTTGACCACGCGCAGGTGATGGCCCGCCTTCGCCGCGACCTGGGGCGAGTGCGTCACCACCAGCACCTGGTGATCGTGGCCCAGGCGCGCGAGCCGCGCGCCGACCGCGTCGGCCACCGCGCCGCCGACGCCGGCGTCGACCTCGTCGAACACCAGGGTCGCGGCCTCGGCCGCGCGCGCCAGCACGACCTTGAGCGCCAGCATGAAGCGCGCGAGTTCGCCGCCCGAGGCGATGCGGTGCAACGGTCCGGGCTCCGCCCCCGGGTTGGTCGCCACCTGGAACACGACCCGCTCGGCGCCCTCGACGCTCCACTGCTCGAAGGGGCGCGCCTCGAGGGCGACGCGGAACGTGGCGGCGCCGAGCTTGAGTGGTGCCAGCTCCGTCGCGACGCGCTTGGCGAGGCCCTTCGCCGCCTTGTCGCGCGCCTCGCTCAGCGCGGCCGCGGCGGCGCGCAACGCCGCCTCGGCCGCCACGGTCCGGGCGCCCAGCCGTTCGCCGGCCGCATCGTCGTCCTCCAGCGCCGCCAGGCGGCGCTTGAGCCCGTCGGCGGTCGCCGGCAGATCGTCGGGCGCCACGCCCAGCTTGCGCGCCAGCGCGCGCAGGGCGAACAGGCGCCGCTCGATCTCGTCGAGTCGCGCGGGCTCCTCAGCAAGGTCGCGCGCCGCTGCCTCGATGAGCGCCATCGCCTCGGCCCCCTCGATGCGGCAGCGCTCGAGCGCCTGGGCCGCGCCGTCGAGCGCGCCGGCCGCGGCCTCGGTGACCTTGGCCAGCGCGCGCTCGGCCCCGCGCACGCGGTCGACCACGCCGCCACCAC
>VGDP01000067.1 GCA_016869675.1 Alphaproteobacteria bacterium
CTCCAGCCTCGGCCTCCAGTATTCCGGCCAGGCCGCAGCACGAATTTCGATGCGGCGCCGTGCAGGGCTATCAGCCGGCAGCGTGTAGCCTGACCACTTTGTCGTGCGTCGTGGCCGCGGGCTTGGCCAGCGACTCGATCCAGTCGGCCCAGGCTTGCAGGGCGACGCGCGCGTCCGCGGAGTAGCTCGAGCGGTTGTAGGTGCCGGCTACACCTGCGCGCGCGCCCGACACGCCCTCCTTGTGGTTCAGCACGGCGTCGAGGACGTGCGGCGCGATGGCGCCATCGCCCGCCTGTAGCGCGACCATGGATCGGATCGCCGGCGTGACCTCGACGCCGTTGCGCGCGAGGCCGGCGAGAATGCCCTCGGCTCGCTGCGCGCGGACGTAGGGCCGGATGTCCTCGAGCTCGCCCACGTGCGTCACGAAGCAGCGCCGGAAGTCGTGCAGGACCCACCGCGCCATGGGCGTGTCGCCACGCTCGGCGCGCATCTGGTTGATGGCCTTCTCGATCTTGTCCTTGGGCTTGTTGAAGCCGCCAAGGTGGGGCAGGGAACCTGTCTTCTTGCGCCGCCTCGTCGCGGTGAAGACGAAGGGCGAGCCTTCGATGCGCGGCTGGCGCGCGATGATGGCGGCCGCCGCGCGCGACAGCGGCACGACGTGTGGCTGGCCGTTCTTCGCCCGTGCTCCCGGCAACGTCCAGGTAGTCGGGTTGCTCGGGCTGTCGAGCTCGGACCACGACATGCCGGCGACCTCGTTGCGACGCTGGGCCGTCAGCAGCAGCACGCGCACGAAGTCCGCGAAGGGCTGCGGCGCGGCGTCGATGCCCGCCAGCAGGTCGGTCAGTTCCGCCGGCGACAGCACCCGATCGCGAGACTCGATGGACACGACCTCGACGCCGTCGCACGGGTTGTGCTCGATCACGTCCTTGCGGATGCACCAGCTGAAGAACGTCGCCAGCACCGCCTTCGCGTGGAAGGCGGCGGCGGGATGCGTCTTCTCGATCGCGTCGATCAGCGCGGTGACGCGCGCCTTGGTGATCTGCGAGACGGGCAGCCGTCCCCACGCCGGGACGAGCGGCTTGTCCTCGCCGACGAGGTGCCAGCCCTCGCTGACACGCTTCAGCGTGCGCTTGTACTCTTCGACGACCCGCTCCCGCAGCTTCGCCTTGCCGTTCCGCTTCCTGCCGCGCGCGATGAAGATCTTGTACATGGCCTCGAATGTCGCTTTGCTGGCCTCGACCTTCTCCTCCTGCCCAGCTTCGTGGATGGCGACCGGGTCCTGGCCTTCGTGGGCCAGGCGCAGCCATGCGCGAGCACGCTCTCGCGCGTCTGCAAGATCCAGATCTTCGACGCTGCCAAGGGCCTTGCGGACAGTCTTCTTGCCCCCGTCGCGCAGTACGCGTGTGAGCACCACGTAGCTGCGCGCATCGTTGGGCGTGACGGCCACGCCGAAGCAGGGGAGGGCCTTGTCCCAGTAGTGGACGACGCGATCCGGGTGCTTCCTGAGCGTCTTCACCGACAGCGTCGTGAGACGCTGCCTCGTCGCCGCGGCGGGCTTCTTGCGTTCGGCCAAGGTCATCTCCCGAATTAGCACCGAATGAGCAACTAGGTGCGTTTGGACTTGGGAGACTTTAGGCGACGGCGATAGGCGATAGCAAGGATAAGACGTTGAAAAACAGTGGTTCTGTCGTCACCAGAGGCGTCGGAGGACGAAGGGGTTGCGCGGCCGCGATACGCCTAGTTACACGTCTGGGGGACTGGGGGTCGGTGGTTCGAATCCACTCGCTCCGACCACCGCCGCCTGCGCCGTCGCCCCGCGGTTCAGCCGCCCCAGTCGGTCACCATCAGTTCCGGCACGCGCTGGAACTCGCGCAGGTTGTCCGTCACCAGGACAGCGCCACGCCGTCGCGCTTGGGCGGCGATGAGCACATCGAAGGGGCCGATCGGGGTTCCCGCGTCGGCAAGACCGGCGCGTATCTCGCCAGCCTCCAGCGCGTCCCCGGCATCGAACGGCACGATCTCGAAACCGCCGGCGAGGAAGCTGTCGAGCAGTTCTGCCGAGGCTTCGCGTCTCGCGTTGCGCGCGATGCCGTGGCGCAGTTCGAACAACACGATTGTCGGCACGATCAACCGGGAACCCGCCGTCATCTCCGCCCTCAGTCGCGCGTCCATGGTCGGTCGCCGCCTGTTGAGGGCGAACACGATGACGTTGGTGTCGAGGCAGAACACGACGGCTAGTTGAACGAGATGTCGTCGTCCGGGCCTAGCGGAGGGTAGTCATCCGGGACGCCGTCAGGGAGGAAGTCCTTCGCGCCCAGCGCGTCCAGCCGGGCGCGCCACGCCTCGACGTCGAACGGCGGTTCCTTCATGGGCTCGAGGATCACTTTGTCGCCAACCTTGCTGACCCGCACCTCGGTGCCCTCGAAGCGATACTCCTTGGGCAGGCGCACCGCCTGGCTGCGTCCGTGCATGAACAGCTTCGCGGTCGCCTTGGGTTGCGCGTTCGAGGACATGATCCGACCTGCAATATTGATATCGACGAACGAGATATCTATCCGTGGTAGATATCAAGCTGACGAAGCGAAGTCAAGGACGCCCCATCGCGGTCGGCACGCGAACAATCAGTTGGCCGTCACGGCCTCGTCCGCCTGCTTCCGGCTCAGAAACCCTTCCAGGTACGCCTTCTTGCGCGCCGAGCACGAGCAGCCGGCCACTTCGCGCCAGCGTGACGGCACCATGAACTCGCCGGCCCACAAGCCGATCCCCGCGTCGCGGGCGGCTGCCTCGGCCGCGCCGTAGGCGGGGTCGGTCGCGCCGTCCACCACGGCCAGACCCTCGGCAAGGATGCGCTCGGCTAGGTCCACGTCGCCGGACACGCAGTGGCCGCGCGCCACGCCGTCGCTCAGCGCGACGACGTCGCGGCAGACCACCGGACCGCTCGCGACCAGGGCGGCCAGCGCCTCGGTCGCCGCTTCGCCGCAGTGCCACGTTTCGCCGTCGCGGGTGCACGTTTGGTCGGATTCGGGCGCGTCGATGCCGGCCAGGTGCACCAGCGTGTCGCCGATCAGCAGTGTATCGCCGGCCCCCGCGCTAGCCGGGCCTTCCATCACGGCCACCGTCTCGGAGGCCACACCGCCCGCCGTCAGCACGACGAGGGTCAACAGCACGTAGAGGAGGTTTCTCACGGGGCGAAGCCTACCACGCCGCCCCCGGACTGTTACACCGCGCCGTTCATCGTAGAGGGTACGCGTGCTGGCCGCGTGATGGCCGTTTCGCTACCATGCGGTCATGGAAAACTGGGGTGAATCGGACGACCTCGGCGTGCTCGCGCGGCTCGTCGAGCCCGCCGGCCTGGCCGTCGCCGACGTCGGCTGCGGCCGGGGCGATCTGGCCCGCGCCCTCGCGCGCCGGGGCGCCCGCGTCCTGGCGCTCGAGCCCGAGCCGCGCCAAGCGGCCGACAACCGCGCCGCGCCCGAGCCGGGCGTCGAGTTCGTCGAGGGGCGGGCACAGGCCCTGCCGGCCGCCGACGGCTCGCTCGACCTGGTCGTGTTTGGCAGCTCCCTGCACCACGTGCCGGGCGACGTCATGGACACGGCGCTCGCCGAGGCACACCGGGCGCTCAAGCCCGGCACGGGCCTGCTGGTCGTGCTCGAGCCCGAGGTCGACAACACACTTGCCCGCCTGATGCAGCCGTTCCACGACGAGACCGCCGTGCGCCGCACGGCCCAGGCGGCGATCGGCCGCGTGGCTTCGCGTTTCGCCGAGCGGCACACCTTCGTCTACGACCAGACCTACCGCTATCCGGATTTCGAGGCGTTCGTCGCCGAGGTGGTGGGCGCGCGCTACAACAGCCATCGGCGCGAGACCGCGGCGACGCCCGAGGTCGCGGCCTTGTTCGCGGCCGGGCGCAACGGCCTGAACTTCGCGTTCGATCACCGCATGCGCGCCGACGTGCTCCGTGGTCCGCGCGCCCGCTGACCTCGTCGGGGACCCGGCCGCCGCCCTCCTGACCGTGGCGCAGTGCGGCGCGGCGGACCGCGCGGCGACGGCGGCGGGCGTCGCCGGCCTGACGCTGATGGAGAACGCGGGGCGCGCCGTGGCCGCCGTCGTTCGCGCGCGCCATCGACCCATGCTCACGGTCGTCGCGTGCGGGCCCGGCAACAACGGCGGCGACGGCTTCGTGGTCGCGCGGCTCCTGGCGGCGGCGGGCTGGCCGGTGCGCGTGGCTCTGCTCGGCGATCGCGCGCGGCTCGCCGGCGATGCCGCGGCCATGTCGGCGCGCTGGAACGGCCCGGTCGAACCGCTGGACGGCGGCGTGCTCGAGGACGCCGGCCTGATCGTCGACGGGCTGTTCGGCGCCGGCCTCGCGCGCCCGTTGGACGGCGCGGCCGCGCGCTTCGTCGCGGCGGCCAACGCCTCGGGCCGCCCCATCGTGGCAATCGACGTACCCAGCGGTCTCGAAGGCGACACCGGCGCCCACCAGGGTGCGGTCGTGCGGGCCGCGACGACCGTGACGTTCGTCCGGCCGAAGCCGGGGCACCTGCTGTTTCCGGGGCGTGACCTGTGCGGCGAGCTGATCGTCGCCGCCATCGGCATCCCCGAGGTCGCGCTCGATGCGGTCGGCCCGCGCGTCTGGCGCAACGGCCCGAGCCTGTGGGAAGCCGGCCTGTGCCCGCTCGGGGCCGACGACCACAAGTACACGCGCGGCCACGCCCTGATCGCCGGCGGCGGCGCCACGAGTTCCGGCGCGGCGCGTCTGGCGGCGCGCGCCGCGCTGCGCGTCGGCGCCGGCCTGGCGACGACCGCCGCCGCCGCCGCCGCGGCGCCGGTCCACGCGGCGCACCAGACGTCGATCATGATCGACATCGCCGACGACGATGCGGGCTTCGCGCGGGCGCTGGCGGACGCGCGGCGCAACGCCCTTCTGATTGGCCCCGGCGCGGGCCGGGACGAAGGGACGCGCCAGCGCGTCGCGGCGGTGCTGGAACGAGGGCGGCCCACGGTTCTCGACGCGGATGCTCTCACGGCCTTCGCCGACGATCCGCCCGCGCTGTTCCGCCGCCTCGGTCCCCACGTGCTGCTGACCCCGCACGACGGCGAGTTCGCCCGCCTGTTCACGGCCGCGGGCGATCGGCTGAGCCGGGCCCGCGCAGCGGCCACCGCATCCGGCGCCGTGGTGCTGCTCAAGGGCGCCGACACGGTCGTCGCCACGCCAGACGGCCGCGCGGTGATCAACACAAACGCGCCGCCGTGGTTGGCCACCGCCGGGTCGGGCGACGTGCTTGCCGGGATGGCGGTCGGCCTGATGGCCCAGGGGCTCGGCGCGTTCGCGGCCGGCGCGGCCGCCGCCTGGTTGCACGGCGCGGCGGCGGCGGCGCTCGCGCCGGGCCTGACCAGCGAGGACCTGGTCGAGGCGATTCCGGCCGCGCTTGCGCGCGTCACCGCCCGTCGCGCATCTTGAGCCCATGGCCGGCCGCCCGACCATCGCGCTGTTCGATCGCACCCTGCGCGGCCTGCGCGACCGCTGGCGCGAGATCGCCGGCGCGACGCGCTTCCGGCTGGGCGTTAGTTTCCAGCCCGCGCTGCCGGAAGGCGAGCTCGAGCGGGTGCGCGAGCGCATGCGCGAGTGCATCGAAGGGCGTGGCGGCGAGGCCTCGGCGCGGGCGCGCGCGGCCGATCTGGGGCGCCTCTACCTCGCGCTCGACGATGCCGGGCGCGACCGGTTCCTCGGGCTGCTAGCGCACGATTTCGCGACCGATCGCGAAGCGGTCACGCGCGCGGCCCGCGCCTATCTGGACGCCGCCGGCGAAGGCGCCGCCGCGGTCGCGCAGGCCGGACTCCGCGATGCGCTGGATTCGCCGCGGCTCCGCCTGCTGACCCAGTTCAACGCGCTGCCCGAGGGCGTCAAGTTCCTGGTCGACCTGCGCGCCGACGTGATGGCGCGGGCGCGTCAGGACGCGGCCATGCGCGCGCTCGACGACGAGATGCGGCGCCTGTTGGCGTCGTGGTTCGATGTCGGGTTCCTCGATCTCCGGCGCATCACCTGGTCTTTGCCGGCCGCGTTGCTGGAAAAGCTGATCGCCTACGAAGCCGTGCACGCCATCCGCTCGTGGCAGGATCTCAAGAACCGACTCGATTCGGACCGGCGCTGCTTCGCCTTCTTCCACCCGCGCATGCCCGACGAACCGCTGATCTTCGTCGAGGTGGCGCTGGTCCAGGCCATGGCCGACAACATCCAGACCCTGCTGGATGAAGGCGCCGAGCCGCTCGACCCCGCCGTGGCCGACGCGGCGATCTTCTACTCCATTTCCAACGCGCAGCGCGGCCTGGCTGGGATCAGCTTCGGCAACTTCCTGATCAAGCGGGTGGTCGAGGAACTGGCCACGGCCTTTCCCAGGCTACAGACCTTCGCGACCCTGTCGCCGATTCCCGGCTTCCGCGCCTGGCTCGATCCCTTGCTGGCCGAGGGAACGCACGACCTGTTCCAGCCTGCCGAGGCCCAGGCCCTGATGAAGGTGACGGGCGCGGCCAGCGGCGCCGAGGCGCTCGCGCGCCTGCTGGGTGGGCCATGGGCCGGCGACGAGGCGGCCCGGCGCGCAATGGAGGCGCCGCTCATGCGCCTCGGCACCCGCTACCTGGTGCGCGAGAAGGGAGGCGGCGGTCGGCCGCGCGATCCGGTGGCGCGTTTCCATCTGTCCAACGGCGCGCGCATCGAGCGGCTGAACTGGCTGGCTGACACGTCGGACAAGGGTCTGGCCGAATCGGCCGGGCTGATGGTGAACTACCTCTATCGTCAGAGCGAGATCGAAACGAACCACGAGGCCTACGCCGCCGACGGATACGTCACCGCGTCCAACCCGGTCGCGGCGCTGGCGAGGAGATGAAGGGATGGGGAACGTGCGGGCCCGTGTGACCGGCGACGGCGTGGTGATCGAGGGCCTGAGGGGGGCGCCGCTGGTGCTGGCGGGACCGTCCTTGCGTTCGGCGTGCTCGTGCGCGGCCTGCCGCGATCCGGGCAGCGGCCAGAACCTGCTCGATCCCGCGCTGATCGACCCCGCCATCGTGCCTACGTCGGTCGCCATCGACGTCGACGGCGCGCTGGTCGCCGTCTGGCCCGACGGCCACGAAAGCCGCCACGCGCGCGCCTGGCTCGACGCGCGGACGGAATCCGGCGTGCCACGTCCGCTGCTGTGGGACGCGATGCTTCAGGACACCCTGCCGCACCACGATCACGACGCGGCGCGGGCCGACCCGGCCGCCCTCTACCGCTTCCTCGCCGACGTGCGCGATCGCGGTTTCGCCATCCTGGGCGGTGTGCCGTGCCGCGACGCCGAAGTTGAGCGCGCGGCCGAGCTGTTCTGGTACGTGCGCGAAACCAACTACGGCCGGCACTTCGACGTGCTGGTGAAGCCCGATCCGAACAACCTGGCGTACACGGCGCGCGCGCTCCCCGGGCACACCGACAATCCCTACGCCGAACCGGTGCCGGGCCTGCAGCTGCTGCACTGCCTGGCGCAGAGCGACGAGGGTGGCGACAACACGCTGGCCGATGGCTTCGCCGCCGCTGAACGTCTGCGCCGCGAGGACCGCGCCGCCTTCGACGTGCTGGCGCGCGTGCCGGTGGCGTACCGGTTCAGCGACGCCGGCGCCGACCTGCGCTCCGAGCGACCGGTGATCCAGTGCGATCGCGTGGGCCGCGTGACGGTCGTCCACGTCAACGACCGCTCGTTCCGCGGCCCCGTGGGGCCGGCTGCTGAGGCGCGCGCGTTCTACGCCGCCTACCGCCGCTTCATCGGCCTGGTGCGCGATCCGGCCGCGATGGTGCGCATCAAGCTGGCGCCGGGCGACCTCCTGGTGATGGACAACCGGCGCACCCTGCACGGTCGCGCGGCGTACGAAGCAGGGCGGGGCCTGCGCCACCTCCAAGGCTGCTACGCGGATGCCGGCGGCCTCGCCAGCAAGTTGCGCGTGCTCGCGCGCGAGCTCGGCTACGGCCACGCCGACACGGGGCTGCCCGGCGCCGACCGCGAACGCGACGCGGCCGAACATCTGCTCGGCATCCTGGCGCGGCGCGGCGATGAGTCCTATCTGGGCGAGCCGATCAGCCAGCTCGAGCACGCCTTGCAGGCGGCCCACGCGGCCGAACTGGCCGGTGCGCCCATGCCGCTGGTCGTCGCGGCGCTCTTCCACGACGTCGGCCACTTCCTGCACGACCTGCCCGAGGATTGCGCCGAACAGGGGCTCGACAGCCGGCACGAAGACGCGGGCGGCGCCGTGCTCGCGCGCACCTTCGGGCCCGAGGTCGCCGAGCCCGTGCGGCTGCATGTCGACGCGAAGCGCTATCTTGCCTCGGCCGAGCCCTGGTATCTGGGCGTGCTGTCCGAGGCGTCGATCCTGAGCCTCAGGCTTCAGGGCGGGCCGTTCGACGACGTGGCGCGCGCGGCGTTCAAGGCGCGTCCCCACGCCGAGGCGGCGATCGCGCTGCGCCGCTGGGACGACGCGGCCAAGGTGCCCGGCGCCGCGACGCCGGGGCTCAACCACTACCGGCCCATGGTCCTGGCGACCGCCCGCGCGGGCTAGTTCCCAGCTAGGGAATCACGCAACGCCGCGAGCAGGGCGGCGCCGTCGCCGCGCCAGGCGCTGCCGTGCATGCACGCCAGGGTCGTGGGCCGTTCGGCGATGAGATGGTCGAACAGAGCCGCATAGTCGCGGCCGTGGGCGAAGTAATCCATCTGGTGGCGCATGGCCTCGCTGGGGCTCAGGATATCGGCCTCGGTCAGGGCCGGCGTGCGATCGCCGGGCTGGGTGAACGGGGCGTGGCACAGGAACGTGCCGCTCGTGCGTTCCATGAGAAAGCCGCACTCCCAGCCGTGGGGCAGGTGGGGCGCGTCGAGCCAAGCGTAAGTCCTCCTCCCCATGACCAGGATCTCGCCGTTTCCGAGCGCACGCGGCGTCCGGTCGGCCAGGTCCTCCATGGAGACCATGGCCGCGACACGGCCGCAGACGGGCAGGGCGTGAGGTGCCGCGGCGGGGAGTTGGTTGAGCGCGCCGCACTCGTCCGATTCCACGTGCGAGAAGCCGATCCAGTGCAACCGCTCCACGGGAACGACCGCCGCGATCGCCTGGCGCACCAGATCGAAGGTGCGTCGCGGCCCGGCGTGGAACAGTAGCGGCTCGTCGTCCAGCACGAGGTACTGGTTGAACGAGAAGCCGCCCAGAAAGACCGAAGGCGGGATCGGTGTCGTGATCCGGTAGAGGCCGTCCGCGACCTCGTCGATGCTGGTGCCGGACTCGCGGTTGATGACGGTCATGATCGGCGTCCTCTGTGTCGGGCGTGACGGTCAAACCGGGCGAGCGGGCGTTCGACGGCGGAACTGTCGCACGCTTCCGACATCATCTCGCGCCGGCGCCATGTCTCGGCCCGCGTGTGCGCGCTTCTCCAAGCGGTACTGGACAACCGTCACGCGGCCCGCGAACGTGTCGGACATGCGGGCGTGGCGGAACTGGCAGACGCACCAGATTTAGGTTCTGGCGCCGCAAGGCATGGGAGTTCGAGTCTCCCCGCCCGCACCAGGTTGAGGGCAAACGGGCTGACGACAGCCTACGACAAGTCGTCCATTTCGACGTCGAGGGCTTCAGCCAAGGCTGTCAGCGTCTCGTTGTCACAGTGCTTATCGTTGGCCTCGATCCGCGTAAGTTCTCCGACGTCCACTGCGATCCGTGCCGCCAAGGTGCGCTGCGACAGGCGGCGATGCTCACGCCAGACGCGCACCGGGCTCTCGCCGGCAACGAGTCGAGCCACGAAGGACGCCGGCAGATAGTCCCGACGCGACGTGCTGGCGACGGCGGCGCGCAGCGCCGTGGCGTCTTCCGCGTCCTCGGCGCGTCGAACGATAGCCGCACAGTCATCCTCTGTCATGACGACAAGCTTGTCGGAAGGACGGCCAAGACCCGAACGCAGGGCCTGTCCATACGGGTCACTAACCTGCACCGACCGACCCGTCGGCAACATGGTAGCGCGGGTTGTTCGGCTGGCATTACGGTTCATCGCTTGTAAACCTCGTCTCGCCGCGCAATGTCCTCAACGAAGACGACCTTCGCTTCTCGATCCACCCGATAGATGGCGCGCATGTCGCCATGCCGCAAGCGGAAGCCGTCTTTGAAACCTACCAAACGCTCGACATTGGCATGCTGCGCGCACGGATCATCGGCGATTCGCCCGAGCGCCACGACGATTGCCTCCGCCGTCCTTCTGCCTCCGCCGTCCTTCGATCGAGCTTGCGCAATGTCTTGACGGCGCCCCGGCTGAACTCGAGCCGCATCGCGGCCAAGGACAACTCACCCCGCGCCACGTCAAGGCGTGTACTTCGGCGTACCCGCCTCCTATGCAATGCCGTCGGCGCAAGGACGCCGGGTCATCAAGCCAAGGCTAGGTTGGCTTGGCCAAGCGTTCGAGAATGGTCCTGTCCACGCGACGGACCTAGAAAAAAAGAGCCGCCCCCGAAGGGGGCGGCTCCAGCCGATGGGATCGGCCCCTAGCTTTCGGGGAACGCTGGAGGGCCAACCTCACAACGCTTCCGGCCCGGGCCTATTCCATGG
>VGDP01000068.1 GCA_016869675.1 Alphaproteobacteria bacterium
CCTCTACCGCTACCGCAACCTCGTCGAGCGCTTCTTCAACAAGCTCAAACACTTCCGTGCCATCGCCACGCGCTACGACAAGCACGACGCCAACTACCTCGCCCTCATCAAGCTCGCCGCAGCACGAACCTGCTCGACGCGGTCAACGCCTATCTGGAGAGCCCTATCGACCGCGCGGCGATCCGCTGGAGCTACGCCGGGGTGCGTCCGCTCTACGACGACGGCGCGACCAAGGCCCAAGAGGCGACGCGTGACTACGTGCTGCGCCTTGACGGCGGCGCCGGCGCGCCGCCCTTGCCGTCGGTGATCGGCGGCAAGATCACCACATACCGTCGCCTGGCCGAGCACGCGCTGGCCGAACTCGCACCCACGTTTCCGGCGCTCGGGCATGCCTGGACCGCCGGCGCCGTCCTGCCGGGCGGCGATATCCCCGGCGGCAATGTCACGGCGTGGCGGGAGCACATGCTCGCCGCGCATGCGGGCCTCGACGCGGTGCTTGTCCGCCGCCTTTGCCGCTCCTAGGGCACGGGCGTGGCGACGATCCTGGACGGCGCCACGCGCATGGCCGACCTGGGGCGCGCCTTCGGCGCCGGGCTCAAGGCGCGCGAACTCGACCACCTCGTCACGCGCGAATGGGCCGCGACCGCTGAGGACGTGCTGTGGCGCCGCACCAAGCTCGGCCTGCACATGAACGAGTCCGAACGGCGGGAGCTCGACGCCGTCCTCGGCGCGTGCTGAGGCGAAGGCACGGCAATGCTCGATCGATTGGAATCGCGCTGACCTGACCCCCGACGTTCATCCAATCGCGGCCAGAGTCCGTGGTTGAGAATGGCGCGTGTGCGCCGGTGGAGCAACGGTCGATCGGCGGAGCTGGTCGGGGTTGCGCAGCCGATCGACCGCCGCCTGAAGCTGGAGTTCCACGGATCACGGGTCACCTCCGATGCTGGCCTGCTCGCCTATCGCGAACTTGATGACGCCCTGGGGCTGACAGCTCTGGCGGGCGAAGTTCTCGCCGATGCGCGGACCGGCAGGAACGGCTGGCATGGCATTGTCGGGTAGGGTAGATTTTTTGTTCAGTTCCCCACGCCCTCCAGGCAGCGAGGGATTTCGACGCTGGGAAGGTCGTCATGAACAACGCAGTGCGCAAAGATGGATGGGCCCCGATGGATCGGCGTAGGGCGGCTCAACTCTTGGGTCTCGGAGGTACGCTAATCCTGCCGGGGGTGGGCTCGCCCCGTTCTGCTCGTGCAAGCTCCATGCCTTTAGTTTACACGTGGGAGGGCTACAACAGCGCTCCGATCCACCAGGAGTTCGCCGACAATTTCGGCGCCCCGCCGGAGTTCTCGCTGTTCACCAGCCTTGAGGAAGCTCTGGCCAAGCTGCGTTTGGGATTCCAAGCGGATGTCACCACTCCCGGTGCGGAGTCGGTCCTGCAATGGCGCGACGCCGGGTTGCTGCGACCGATCGACACGTCCAAGCTCAGCCACTTCTCGGACATCCTGGATGGTCTCAAGACGCGCAATCCCGCCGTGATCGATGGTACCCAATGGGCGGTTCCGTTCTGCTGGGGCGCCACCGCCGTGATCGTCCGTACAGACCTTGTGCCGGACTACGAGGCGAACCCCTCCTGGGGCATCCTGTGGGATGAAAAGTATGCTGGACGCATCGCCGCCAAGGACGGAGCCCCGGAGAGCGTGGTGACGGCGGCTTTGATGGAAGGCATCGCCGATCCCTTTGACATGACTGATGAGCAAATCGAGCAGGTACGAGCAAGGCTCGAGGCCCAGCGACCGCTTCTGCGCTTCTATTGGGACGACGGCACCTCGCTCGCGCAAGCCATCGCCTCGGGCGAGGTCGTGGCGGCGTTGGGCTGGACGGCAACATTTTCCAGTCTCAAGAACGAGGGTGTACCAGTCACGTTCGCCGCGCCGAAGGAAGGCGCGCTGACCTGGATCGACCTCATCTCCATCCTCACGTCGGGTGATGCCGACGAAGCCTCACGCTACGCCGTGATCGATTCGATGACGACACCGGAAGCGGGCGAGTTCGTGATCAACGAGTTCGGTGTAGCGGCGGCGAACCGCAAGGCCTATGGCATGGTCGATCCTGCCCAGATCGAGACCCTCGGCCTCACGGACCCGGAAGCCACAGCGGGAACGGGCGTGTTCCTCCGGGCCTTTTCGCCGGCGACCAACCAGAAAGTCATCGACATGTTCAACGAGGTGAAGGCGGGATAGCCGTCACATCACGAGCGCGACGGGGCGGACCGGGCTGCCGGTGCCGCCCCGCATCTTTAGCGGCAGGGCGATGAAGAGGAACTCCTTGCCGGCAAGCTTGTCGAGATTGCAAAGCTGCTGAACCATGCAGATACCTTGACTCAGCCATACCTTGTGGCTTGGCCACCACCATTCGTCCGGGTTATCCATGCCGATGAGGTCCGTGGCGAAGAGCGTGATCCGCCTCTCGGCCAGCCACTGGGCGCTTTCGACCGGCAGGTACGGGCGTTCGCTCACCCAGCCGGGCTTTCCCCAGTCCTTGTCGGTCCCTGTCCATACGATGGTCGCGGTGCCGGGCCCGATGCTTCGCCCCGTCCGTAGCTCGGCCGCTTCGAGATCGGAGACAGTGATGGCTTCGCGTGGCCCCTTCGCCGTGAAATCCAAGAGGTGGCCGGGCAGGATAAACTGCGAGAGCGGCACCTTATCGACCGGGGCGCCTTCTTCGACGAAGTGCCGCGGCGCGTCGACGTGGGTGCCGCAATGTTCGGGCATCAGCATCATCTTGGATTCGCAGGCGAACTTGCCCTGGCTCAGGGTTCGCAGGTCATTGAACGTCTCGATCGGCCAGAACGCGACCTCTAGGCCACCGATGTTGGGCATCTCAGGGAACAGCTCCCGACCCAAGTCGACAATTTCCTTGAACCGCATGATCCCCCCCCGCGTTGACGTCACCCAACTTGTATACTCTTCGCGCAGAGCAGTTGACAAACCCATGGTCAACACCTACTCCTACCGTCGCATTGTATCGGGCTTGAATGCCAGGAGGCTGATGTGCAGCAGGTGAAGAAGCCGCGTGACCTCATCGAGGGTCAGCCTGTCCTTGTCGTGGTCGACATTCAGCAGGGCGACTTCCTCGAAGTCTACAGTGGGATCCCGACCATGCCCGGCACGCGTGAGCGATGCCTGAGGGCACGCAAGATCGTCGACAAGGCGCGCGCCTGCGGAGTTCCGCTGGTGTTCATCCAGGAGGTTCATCGGCGCGACCGTGTGGATTTTGGTCGCGAGCTTGACGGCGTCGAGGACGTCCACTGCATCGACGGCGAACCCGGCACGGCGATCGCCGACGCCATCGGCATGCGCCCCGACGACTATCACGTGCCGAAGCGGCGCTACTCGGCGTTCTTCTCCACCGATCTCGAAATTCTGCTCAAGGGTCTGAAGGCCGATACGCTGATCCTGATCGGCGGGCTCACCGATGTCTGCATCCACTACACGTTCGTCGACGGCCATCAGCACGACTATTTCTGCCGCGTGGTGGAGGACTGCGTGACCGGGTCCTCCATCGAGGCCCACGAAGCTTCGCTCAGGGCCATGGAGTATCTCCAGACGGGCGCGCGTCGCAGCAGTACCGAAATCATGCGGGCGTTCGAGGACTACGCGGAGAGAACCAAGACGCTCATCGCCAAGAGTGCGTAACGCCGAGCGCTCCAGCAGCAGTGCCCCTTCGTTGCGTTCGCCGCAAGGAAGGCAAGGTGGGCATCATCCTTGGCTGGCAGAACACCAGCGGCATCGAGGACCGTCTCGGGTACCTTGCGGTCTTCAAGGACCCCGGTGGGCGTCTCGAAAAACCCCTGGCGTTGAGGGTTGTGGGTTGATTCTCTGGCCTCTGGCGATGGCCGGAGGCGGGGATGTCGGGACAGACTGGTTTTTTCGACACGGACGATCGGCTGGCGTGGCTTTGGGCGGCGGGGGATCCGCTGGAGCGGCTGGCGAAGGTCGTGGACTTCGAGCTGTTCCGGGCCGCGCTCGAGGCGGCGCTTGTGCGCTCGGATCGCTCGAAGGGCGGCCGTCCGCCCTATGACGCGGTCCTGATGTTCAGGGTGCTGGTGCTGCAGACGCTCTACACGCTGTCCGACGATCAGGCCGAGTACCAGATCCGGGACCGGCTGTCGTTCATGCGCTTCGTCGGGCTGGCGCTGCACGACGCGGTGCCCGACGCCAAGACGATCTGGCTTTACCGCGAGCAGCTGGTCCGTGCCGGTGCGTTCGATTCTCTATTCGCCCAGTTCGACGCGGCGTTGCGGGACAAGGGCTATCTGGCGCTGGGTGGCCAGATCGTGGATGCGACGGTGGTCGAGGCGCGCCGGCCGCGTCTCACCCGGGAGGAGAAGGACACGATCAAGGGTGGCGGTATCCCGGCCGACTGGTCGCCGGCACGGCGTGCCCAGATCGATACCGAGGGTCGCTGGACCATCAAGCGCGGGCGCAAGCGGGAGGCGCCCGGCGGCGGTCAACCTCGTCAAGCGCTTGGCGAGATCGTGGTGCCGATGTTCGGCTACAAGAACCATCTCGGCATCGATCGAGCCCACGGCTTCGTTCGTCGCTTCGTCGTCACCCACGCCGCGCGCCACGACGGCAGCCAACTCGGCGAGGTGCTCGATCGCTCCAACCTGGCGAGCGGGGTGTGGGCGGATACCGCGTATCGCTCAAAGGCGAACCTGGCGATGATGGAGCGGCGCGGCTTCTTCCCCGAGGTGCAGCGGCGCAAGCCGCGCGGCCGGCCGATGCCCGAGCATATCAAGCGGGGCAACGCCACGAGGGCCCGGATACGCGCCCATGTCGAGCACGTCTTCGCCGCCGAGAAGTGCGGCTTCCACCTGGTGATCCGCACCGTCGGCTTGGCCCGAGCCAAGGCCAAGATCGCCCTCGCCAACCTCACCTACAACTTCAGGCGGCTGGCCTGGATCGAGGGACGAACCGCGCCAGTGTGACGGGCAAAGGGCGTCGATCGCTGCATCGACGCGCCGCAACAAACCAAACAGACACCGTCACAGCACGCAATCCGCAGGCTCGACCGCCTGCCATGGCTTCAGCGGCGATGCTCCGTCGCCAATGATGGGGTTCTTCGAAGTGTCCCAGTGTGCACTGTCTGACGTCAGACAATCTACCTTACAAGCCGTGACCCTGCATCTTTGAACCGTCGGTGGGTTCGCGGTTTATGAGAGCTGCGCGCCTGAGCGGAGCTAAGACGCGGCCGCCATCCTCCTTACTGCATTGGCGATGGAACCCGCCCGCGGCAACACGGCGTCCTCGAGCGTCTTCGCCGCCGGGACCGGAACGTCTGGGTTCCCATGCCTGCCGACCTGCTTCACCGCCGTGGTGCCGAGGAGTTCGACCACGCGAGCAACGACCTCGCCCGATACCCCAAAACTCAGGTAGTCCTCATCCACAACGAGCAGCCGCTGTGTCCGCGCCACTGAACCGGCGACCGTCTCGATGTCCATGGGAACGACCGTCCTAAGGTCCACGACTTCAACATCAATGTGTTCGGAAAAGAGCGTCTCCGCCGCTTCGAGGCTTTGTTCGACACAGGCGCTGAGGGTCACCAACGTCAGGTCGCGACCCTGCCGAGCGACAGCCGCCTTGCCGATGGGCACCGTGTAACGCTCCGCGGGCACCTCAGCGCCGTGCCGGAATGTCGCCGCCTTCTTGGACATCTGACTCTGGTGTTCGATGTAGACGACCGGGTCTTCGCCTTCGAGCGCCGAGGCCATCAATCCCTTGTAGTCGTAGGGCGAACCGGGCGTGACCACTTTCATGCCCGGGAGATGAGCAAACAGGCCCCAGAGGCACTGCGAGTGCTGCGCCGCCGAGCCGATGCAGCCACCTGCCGTCTTGAGCACCATGGGCATCCGCATCGTGCCGCCAGACATGAAGGGGATCTTGGCCATAGCGTTGTAGACCTGCTCGAGGCAGGCGCCGATGAAATCCGCGAACATCACCTCGACGATCGGCCTGTAGCCCGCCATGGCAAGTCCCACGCCCATGCCGGTGAACGCCATTTCCGAGATCGGCATGTCGCGAACCCGCTTGTCACCGAACCGCCTCTGCAGGTCTCGGGTTGCGCCGAACACGCCACCGATGGCGCCCACATCCTCGCCCAGCACGACGATTCGTTCGTCGCGCTCCATTTCGATTCCGATGGCCTCGGCGACGATCTGGGAACAGCTCAGGTTGCGGCTCAATGATGGTCCTCGCTCAAGCGACGAAGAGGAAGCGCCGGAACTCCTTGGCAGGGGGCGAGGGGTCGGCGCGCACCGCGGCCAGCATCGCCCCGTAGCGTTGCCTGGATTCGCCGACGATCGCGTCCAGTTCCGGTTCCGTAGCCTCGCCGCTCGCCAGCAGTTTGCCCCGCGCGAGCGCGATCGGGTCGTCCTCGGCGCGCATGCGCTTTTTCTCCTCGCGCGTTCTGTAGGTATCGTGGTCGCCCTCGTAGTGGCCCTGGAACCGCTGGCAAGTCGCCTCCAGAATCGCAGGCCCCTTGCCGGATCGAGCGTGCCCCATGGCCTCGGCGAAAGCGTCGGCGACGGCTTCCACGTCACGGCCATCCACTTTGCGGCCCCAGGCTCCATAGGCGGCCGCCCGCTCCGCGATGGTCGGCGTGGCAAGGACGCTGGCGATCGGCACCGAGATCGCATAGGCGTTGTTCTCGACGACGACGACGAACGGCAGCTTCCACGCGCCCGCAATGTTCATGCATTCGTGGAACGCGCCGGTATTGGTTCCGCCGTCGCCCGTGACGGCAACTCCGACGTTAGGCTGTTCTTCGATCCAGAAGGCGTAGGCGTAACCGAGGGCGACCGGCAGCGATGACCCAACGATCCCCGTCGCCGAAAAGTTCGTCTTCCTGTCGAACGGGTGCATATGACCGCCTCGGCCCCGACAAAGACCCGTTTCCTTCTCGAAGATCTCGGCCATCAGGGCGCGGGGGTCGACGCCCTTGGCCAGGGCATGCATATGGTTGCGATGAGTGCTGACCAGCGCGTCAACGGACGCCAAGGCCGCGGCCAGGCCTGCGGCTATGGCCTCCTGACCGATACCGGTATGCAACTCGCCATGGATCTCCCTGGACCGGAAACCTTCCATGCAGATCTCATCGAAGAGCCGCATGCGAACCATGGCTTGGAAATGCTCGATCAGGGGTCGATTGCTCATTGTCCGGCGCTCTTGACCTGTTCCATTTCGAAGAAGGAACCGCCTGGTTCCCGAAAGTAGACCGCACTGCCGTCGGAGAACGCGGTAACTGCTCCCAACTGGACCGCGCCCAGCTTGGCGACGTGAGCGATCGCGAGGTCTAGATCGTCGACAAAGAAGGCCACGTGGGCCATTCCGGGAACAAGCGGCCGCTCATGGCCAGGCGGCATACCGAGGAATGCAATGAGCTCAAGGACATGCCCGGAGACCGCCGAACGGAGTTGCGCGATATCACAGGTGAGGTTTGGGACGCCGGCGATGCTGGCGATCTGGTCCGACATGCCGCGCTCGACGAACGTCGCTTCGAAGCCGAAAGCAGCGGAATAGAACGCCATCGCCCGGTCGATATGGCTGACCGCCAGCGAAGAATGGTGCCACGCGACTGGCATTCCCTTGGGCTGTCCCGACATACGACCCGTATACATGTTGAACCTGCAGCAGGAAAAGGCGAAAATTCGTGGGTGACAGGGAGGGGCTTGGTGTCCTCGGCAACGATCGTCGAGACGGTTGGCGGCATGTTGCGTGGTCGGGTCGCCATGGTCACTGGTGCCGGTAGCGGTATTGGCGCTGCCGTCGTTTCGGCCTTCGTCGCCGCGGGCGCTCGCTGCTCGGGCGTAGACATCAAGGCCCGAGATGACCTTATAGCCTGCGATGTGACCGACGAGACGTCTGTGTTTCGCGCCTTTGACCGCGCGAGCGAATTTGGCCCGGTGACCGACGTAGTGCACGCGGCTGGCATTGTATCCTTGGGCCGCGTTGCGGAGACAAGTATCGCGGAGGTTCGCCGCGTCCTCGACGTCAACCTGCTTGGCAGCTTTGTCGTCGGCCGCTTAGCCGCGCAACGGCTGACCGATGGAGGATCGGTGACT
Organism: Alphaproteobacteria bacterium; assembly: GCA_016869675.1. Classification (GTDB taxonomy): domain Bacteria; phylum Pseudomonadota; class Alphaproteobacteria; order SP197; family SP197; genus VGDP01. The sequence continues at coordinate 8,120 of VGDP01000068.1, forward strand.
TTCCTGGCCTCGCAAGCCGGGATCAAAGGCTCCGCCGGCTGGAGCGCCTACTGCGCATCAAAGGCCGGCGTCATGCGCCTTGCCGAGGTCCTGGCCAAGGAGTTGGGCGGCAGAGGCGTCCGCGTGAATGCCGTGTGTCCTGGTAGCGTCGATACGCCGCTCTTGGACGAGGCGGTTGCGGCGAAGGCCGCGCTTGAAGACACGACCATCGAGAACGTGAGGCGAAGCTATGTCCGCGCTGTACCGCTGGGCCGGCTGGCGACGCCGGACGACATCGCGAAGGTATGCGTCTTCCTGGCATCGGGATTGGCCTCGTTCGTGAGCGGCGCGTCCATACTCGTCGACGGGGGCGAGCTTGACTGAACGCCGAGGCGACGCGCCTGGCAAAGCGCTAGTTGCTCTGTGCATTCCCGATAACATCGGTCGATTGATCGGGAAGCGTGTACCCGCCGATCTGTTCGACGAAATGGCGCGCCGTGGCATGGCCATGCCCGACTATCACCTCGTCACTGGCATCGAGAACGTGCCCTATGGCGATCTCGCCGTGACAGGCTGGCACACAGGCTTTCACAACGGGGTCGTCGTGCCTGATCCGAGCACGCGATTCCACCTCGGTATCGAACCCGGTACGACGTTCTACCTCTGCGATGCCAAAACGGCCGTCGGCGAGCAAGTTGCGGAGGCGCCGCGGGCCGTTCTGCGACGTCAGGTCGAGCGCTTGGCTACTCTAGGCTTCGAGGCCCAGGTGGCGTCCGAGTTGGAGTTCTACGCCTTCGCCACGTCCTATCGAGATGCCCATGGTTCGGGATACCGGGCCATCGAGACCCTCTACCATCGCCACGCGGACAACGATATCCTGATCACCGGCTTCGCCGAGCCGTTTCTCCAGTCAATCCGCGAAGGGATGACGATCGCCGGGCTCCGTGCCGTGTGCACTCAGGGCGAAGGCGGCATCGGCCAGTACGAGATCAACACGGCACCGAACTCTCCTCTGCAAGCGGCGGACGGCCACGCGATTTTCAAGCACCTGGTCAAGGCCACGGCCCAGCAAGCGGGGCGTTCGGTCACGTTCATGGCGAAGCCGCGCACGGACCAAGCCGGTTCGGGCAGCCATTTCCATGTCTCGCTGCACGGCAACAAAGGCGGCGGTGTCCTTGGCAGGGATGGGAAGCTCTCACCGATCGGGCGACGCTTCCTTGCCGGCCTCCTCGCATACGCCGCCGACTTCGCCGTACTGCACGCGCCTTACGTCAATTCGTACCGCAGGCTCCGTCCGGGATTCTTCACACCGCTTGTCGCGTCGTGGGGCTGGGACAATCGCACCACGATGGTCAGGGCCATCGAAGGGAGCGACGGTGTACGGTTCGAGTTCCGGCTTCCCGGCGCGGACGTCAACCCCTATTTCTCCGCGGCAGCCATTCTTGCTGCGGGAATCGAGGGGATTGAGCGCGCTCTGGAACCGTCGGCGCCTGTATCGGGCGAGGTGGCTCATTCCTCCAGCCCCAGACTTCCCCGTGATCTTACCGAGGCGATCATCGCCTTTGCCTCGTCCGACGTGGCGCGAAGAGTGCTCGGCGACACAGTGCACGCGCACCTCGTCGCCCTGGCCGAACACGAGCGCGAGGCTGCGAGGCTCGCCGTGACTGATTGGGATCTGGCCAGAGGCTTTGAGCCCGCTTGATCGGCAATGATCCGCGGGTTCACTGCGCGCTCCATGGCGCGGGCCGGTCCGCGCCGACGAGGTTCTTCTGGTCTCCTTCGACTCTCGGTGGTGGAGGCAGGTTCACCGTCGTCCGAACAGACAATTGAACATCGCGACGACCACGACGATGCTCGCGCCGAGGATCAGCGTGTTGAGCGCGTAGATCAGCGGAACATTCGTGGAGTGTGAGGATGCCTCGCCCCAGGCATAGAGCGACAGCGTGGTCGAGCGACCGCGCAGGAAGATGCTCCGCGACAGTTCGTTGAACGACAGGAGAAACCCGAACAGGCCGGCCGTGATGATTCCGGCCCGCAACGCGGGAAACTCGACGTGCCAGAACCGTTGCCACGCGCTTGCGCGCAAATCCGAGGCGGCACTCGACCGTCGGATACATCAGTCCCGTGGATTTTGAGAAGCAGGCCATGCAAGCTTAACTGTGTGTCCATGGAACCGGCAGCAGCTCGTCCTATATCGCTGGCGATCTCGCGGACTGGCTCCAGCACCAGGGCATCGGCCACGTCCGCGGCGCGCCCAACCACCCCCAGACCCAGGGCAAGATCGAGCGCTGGCACCAGACCCTGAAGAACCGCATCCTGCTCGAGAACTACGATCTGCCGGGC
>VGDP01000069.1 GCA_016869675.1 Alphaproteobacteria bacterium
CGGCACAGGCGGCCTCGACCGCGCCCAGGCCATGGTCGGGCACCGCCGCCAGTACCTTGACAAACTGGCGATCGCCGTCGATGTGGCTCTTCAGAAGACTGCGCACTTCGGCCAAGGCCGGCGGCAGGTCCCAGTTCTTGAAGGGCGCGCCGTTGCGCAGCGCGCCCGGCTTCTGCATCAGCACCGGCAGGTAATGCCAGGGATTGTAGATCACCTGCTCGTGCTTGAAGGATCTGGCGTGGTCAGCCACGACTTCACCATCGAGCAGCACGACGATGCGTTCGGCGTGGGCGCGCACCAGCACCATGCGGTCCGCCGCCCGGGCATCAACGCTGTAGCGGTTGCGATCCGCCGAGATCAGGCAGGTCGTCGTCGCTCGGACGGCCTTCTCGACGAAGCCGTCGAACGGCCCCCGCAGCGGCACCAGGCTGGCGCGCTCGTCCTGGAACACCTCCCAGACCGTGCGGTCCTTGAACTCGGGGTGCTTGATGCGCTGGGCGTAGGCGATGCACTGGTCGGCAAGCCAGGCGTTCAGCTCCGTCAGGCTTTTGACCCGCGGCTTGGGGCGGAACAGCTGGTCGCGCAGATTGCCGACCTGGTTCTCGACCTGGCCCTTCTCCCAACCCGACGCCGGCGAGCAGGCCACCGGTTCGATCAGGTGGTGCGAGCACATCTGCAGAAAGCGGCGATTATAGGTGCGCGCCTTGCCGACGAAGATCGCCTCCACCGCTGTCTTCATGTTGTCGTAGATGCCGCGCCGGCAGACCCCGCCGTAGAACTCGAACGCCTTGTCATGGGCGTCGAACACCAGCTCCTGGGTCTCGCGGAAGTAGGCGCGCACGAACGGCATGCGGCTGTGCGACAGCTTCATGTGCGCGACCTTCACCGTCAGCGGCAGCCCGGACAGCGTGATCGTCTCGTGGCTCCAGTCGAACTGGTACGCCTCTCCAGGCGCAAAGCTCATCGGCACGTAGGCTTGCGCCGGGACCCGGGCGCGCTCCGCCCGCCAGCTCCTCACGAACCGATGCACGCTGTCGTGCGCACCCTGATAGCCGCGGGCACGCAATTCCTCGAACAAGCGCTGGGTCGAGCGCCGCTCCCACCGCGGCAGCTTCGATTCCTTCTCCAGAATCTCGTTGAGGATCGCTACCCATTCGCCCAGCTTGGGCGCCGGCTGCACAGCCCGCTCGTACTTGAACGCGGTCGCCTGGCTGCGCACCACCTTGCGCACCGTCGCCCGCGACACCGAGAACGTTCGTACGATCTCCTTGATCGGCCGCCGCTGCTCGAAATACGCCCGCCGGATCTGACCGATCACATCCACGCCAATCATCCCCCAGCCATCCTTCCCCGCAAAGGGAAGGCAAGCTGACATACACGCTACGAGGGGGTCAGAATTGGACGCGAAAACCGCCCCTCAGGGGGTCATTATTGGCCGCGATTTCACACATCTGGCTAGTCGAAGTGGCCCGACGGTCCAGGCCACCACGATCGACCACCGCCCGCATCGCCGGATCATGCGTGAGACGCTCGGCGTCGTTCACGTCCTCGTAGCCGGCAAGGCGCCCGAACACGGACTGCCGCAACAGCCCGCCCAGCAGATGCCGCGTGTTCCGGCCACGGCGGCATTCCGACAGTGCGCTGCCGGCCAGATCGGTCAGCCCGAGCGCGTCGCCCGGTCCCCCTAGGCCAGCAGGCCGGCGTCAGAGGTGATGCGGCTGCCGTGGAACTCGAGCGTCAGGCGACGGCCGAAATCGACCCGCAGGGTGCCATCATCGGATTCACCCGAAGGGTGGTCCATCGCGCCATCACCAAAGCAGCCTCAACTTATTGAAACTATGACAGAATTCCACCGTTTCGAGCCGACAAGATCGTGGTCATCCGGGAAATCCGGGGTAAGTGGTGTCGGCGACGAATACCCCGAGGATGACGATCGACTTTTCGCGCATGGTTGGCGTGGCCAGGGTGTTCGACGTGTCAGGCATCCGGCGCGATCACGCCTTTGCGCAGGGCGAAGCAGCCGTAGAATCGGCGCTCTCCGGTCTGGATGACGCAGTAAGCCTGCCTGGCCCGTTCGTAAAAGGCGTAACGCTCGACGCCGATCATCGGCCAGGAGCGGCCCTCCGCGGCGTCGATCTCGGCCTGCACCTCCCGCTGCACCGGCGACACCTCGTCCGGGGCGCCGACGATCTCCATGCGTGCCGCCGCGTCCGCGACGAAGGTGTCGAGCGGATAGACCGACAGGATCGCCTTCGCTGCCGCCGCCGCGCTGACGTTGCCTATGCGCAGCAACGTTCCCAGTCGGGTCTGGCGCGCGATCGAGTCGGATGGGAAGTTCATGTCGACGAGGATCAGATCATCGCCGTGGCCCATGGCGCCGAGCGCCGCGAGCACCTCGGCGTTGAGCAGCGGGCTCAGTCCCTTCAGCATGCCTCGGCTCCTTCTTCCGATCGGCGCGACACGCCGAGACGCGCCCCCGATCCCGCATCGAAGAGATGCACGTTCGCACCGCGCGGCTTGATCCTGATCGTCGCGCCCGGCCGGAAATCGTGGCGCTCGCGGAAGAGGGCCACGATTTCGGCCTCGCCGAAGCGCAGGAACACCATTGTCTCTGAGCCGGTCGGCTCGACGACAGCGATGCGTGCCTCGAAGCCGTCGTCGGCGAGCTCGAGGTGCTCGGGCCGCACGCCGTAGACCACTCGGCGACCCGAATTCCGGTGCGCGTCCGCAGGCGCCGGCAGCAGCGCTCCGCTCACCCGCACACCGACGCCATCGACCACGCCGTCAAGCATGTTCATGGCCGGCGAGCCGATGAAACCGGCGACGAAGGTGTTCACCGGTCGATCGTAGAGGTCCAACGGCGCGCCGATCTGCTCAATCCGGCCCTCTTGGAGCACGACGATCTTGTCGGCCATCGTCATCGCCTCGACCTGGTCATGGGTGACGTAGATCGTGGTCGTCTGCAGGCGCTGGTGCAGCTCCTTGATTTCGGTGCGCATCTGCACGCGCAGCTTGGCGTCAAGGTTCGACAGCGGCTCATCGAACAGGAAGACCTGCGGATTGCGTACGATCGCCCGTCCCATCGCGACGCGCTGGCGCTGGCCGCCGGACAGCTGCCGCGGATAGCGGTCGAGATAGGGTGTAAGACCCAGGATTTCCGCCGCGCGCGCCACTCGGTGGTTGATTTCTGCCTTGTCGATGCGGCGCAGCTTCAGCGCGAAGGCCATGTTCTGGCGCACGGTCTTGTGCGGGTAGAGCGCGTAGTTCTGGAACACCATCGCGATATCGCGCTCGGCCGGAGAGAGGTGGTTCACCACCTTGTCGCCGATGGCGATGGCTCCGCTGGTCACGCTCTCGAGGCCGGCCACCATGCGCAAGAGCGTCGATTTACCGCACCCCGAGGGGCCGACGAGGACGACGAATTCGCCGTCCGCGATGTCGACCGACACGCCGTGGATCACCCGCACGGCCTCGAACGCCTTGACGACGTTACGAATTGCGACCTGCGCCATGAGTCCTCCCGGTCGAAGCAGTAGCGAACCCGCCGCTCCGAGTCCATTGTGCTCTGGGCAACGCTGCGGCAGTTCTGCTTTGACTCGTCGCGGACTTGATCCATAGTGATGACGGCTCGGAACACATTTGGGTGTGCAGCCGGACCAGATCGTGCTGCCGCGTTCGAAAGTGTCTCACGCGCCCAATGGCGTCGGTTGGCAGAGCTCCGAAGGCTCGCCGAACCGCACCGTTTGGACTGGCAAAGCGCCACAGCAACCTGGGAGGACACACAATGCATATGGAAACTCACGAGCGGCTTCTGAAGTTGACGGCCAACCGCAGGGGCGTCATGCGGGGTGCAACCGCCGGCCTCGGCGCTGCGGCGCTGGCCGCGCCCGGTCTCCTCTCGGCGCTGTCGAGCTCCGCCTTCGCGCAAGGCGGCCTGCGCGCCGAGATCTTGAAGATCCCGGGCGTCGGCGTTGGCTCGCCGACGGACGCGGACTGGCAGAAGGTGGGAGAATTATGCCTCGGCCCGACGAAGGCGCTCGTGCAGCAGGGCGAGTTCGCCGGTGTCGAGCTCACGTTCATGGGCCTCAACAACCAGAACCTCCACAACTTCCTGTTCCGCGGCTTCCTCAAGCCGTGGGAGGCCTACACCGGGGCCAAGATCAACTGGATCGATTTGGCGCAGGCCGACTACAACGCCCGTCTGCAGCAGTCCATCGCGACCGGCACCGTCGATTTCGACATCATCGAGATGGGCGCGCCGTTCGAGGGTGACGTCTGCGGCCGCGGGCTGGCCTCCGAGATGCCCGACTGGGTCAAGCAGATGATCGAGATGGACGATTACGTCGGCTACCTCAAGGCGCCGGTCGGCACCTGGGGTGGCAAGACGTACCGTATTTCGATCGACGGTGACTGCCACACCTTCAACTACCGCACCGATGTCTTCGCCGACGCGGGTTTGGCGCAGGCTTGGAAGGACGAGGGCCACCAGGGCGAGTGGATGGTGCCGATCACCTGGCAAAAGGTGCAGGAGGTGTCCAAATTCCTGAAGGGCAAGAGCCTGAACGGTCAACCACTCTACGGCTACCTCGACCCGCTCAAGGGCTGGGGCGGCTTCGGCTTCTATTTCCTCGAGAGCCGCGCCACGGCCTACGCCAAGCACCCCGACGACAAGGCCTGGCTGTTCGATCCCGACACCATGAAGCCGCGTGTCAATAACCCGGCCTTCGTGCGCGCCATCCAGGACGTGCTCGATATTCTCGCCGCCCAGCCGAACGACCAGCTGAACGCCGATCCGGGCACGACCGGATTCCAGCAGTTCCTCGCCGGAACCGGCTCGATGCTGTCGTGGTGGGGCGACATCGGCTCGAACGCGCGCACCTCTGATTCCTCGGTGGTGGGCGATGTCGTCGGTTTCTCGATCCTGCCGGGCTCGGACGATGTCTACAACGCGAAGACCGGCCAATGGGACACGCTGGCAAGCGGTCCGAACTTCGCGCCCAACATGGCCTACATCGGCTGGGGCGTCTATGTGATGGCCCGCGTCGATGCCGATGCCAAGCTGCAGAAGGCGGCGTGGTCGGCCGCGGCGCATCTTGGCGGCAAGGACATTTCGTTGTGGATGGCGGCCTATCCGTCCGGCTTCCAGCCCTACCGGAACTCGCACTTCGACATCCCCGAGTGGACGGGGGCGGGCTACGACGAGGCTTACATTACCGACTACCTCGCCTCAGAGGCCGACAGCTACAACCACCCGAACACCGCGATCGAGCCGCGCATTCCCGGTATCTTCCAGTATTACTCGGTAGCCGAGGACGAGCTTGCGAAGATCTACGCCGGCCAGTTCGACGCCCAGAGCGGCGCCGACAACATCGCCGCCGCCTGGGAGAAGATCACTGACCAGATCGGCCGCGAGAGCCAGATCGCGCTCTACAAGGCGAGCCTCGGGCTCTGAGCCTCGGGCTCTGAGCCCCGCGTCCATGGTGGCCAGCGCTTCCCGGAGCATTTCGGGAAGCGCGTGGTCCCCGTCCCTGGGCGGGGCACTAGTGTCCACGCTGCGCCGGAGCGGCCCGCGCAGGCCGCCTCGGCGCACGCCCTAGCGATGACGCGGACGGTCGTGGCGGAGGTGCCGGAACGGCCGCCGCCGAAACGTTATGGGTGGGCAGGCTCACTGCTGGTCCCGGCGGCGAGCGCCCTCTTTGTCTTCGTCGCGCTCGTCCAGGCGCTCCACGTCGCGGGTGTGGTCTCGTTTGGCTTCGCCAACTGGCGGCCGGTCGTCTGCGCCTATCTCGCCTGGGGCGTCGCGCTCTGCGTCGGCCAGGTGCTCAGGCGCGGCGAGGATGGCGTGCGCGTCCTCTTCATCATGCCGGCAGTGCTCTTCACCGTCGCGATGGTGATCTTCCCGACCCTCTTCGGCCTCACCATCGCTATGACCGACTGGAACCTCAGCTCCACGGCCGGCCGGCAGTTCAACGGCCTCGACAACTTTCGCCAGATGCTCGGCGATGCGTATTACTGGAACGCACTGCAGAACATGGTCATCTATTCCGCGCTGGTACTGGTAGAGTACACTGTCGCCTTCGGCCTGGCGCTGTTGCTCAACCAGCAGATCCGCGCGCGTAAGCTTTTCCGCGTCGTCTTCCTTTTGCCGCTGATGTTGTCGCCGGTGGCGGTGAGCTGGATGATCGGCAAGTCGATGCTGGAGTACCGCTTCGGCCCGGTCGCCAACCTCATGCGCTGGGTCGGGTGGGACAATCCCGCCTTCTTCGCCAATCCGTGGACCGCGCGGCTGACCATTGAGGTCATGGACGCCTGGACGTTCATCCCATTCATGATGGTCGTGCTGCTGGCCGGCTTGCAGGCGTTGCCGAAGGACGTGATGGAGGCGGCCGAGGTCGACGGCGCCAGCCGCTGGCAGACCTTCTGGGGCGTCACCTTTCCGCTAATGCTGCCGGTGTCGATCACCGCGATTGTGTTGCGGATCATCTTCAAGCTGAAGCTCGCCGACATCATCATCAACGTCACCGCCGGCGGGCCCGGCGGCGCCACCGATTCGGTGACGAGCTTCATCTTCCGTGAGTACCGTGACCGCTCGAACGTCGGCTACGGCACCATGCTCGCCTTCGTCTATCTCATCCTGATCATCCTGTTTGTCACCGGGCTGTTGAAGCTCCTGAACCGCTGGACGCGCGACGTGACCTGACGGAGATCGACTGTGGAGCCTGCATCGCCCGCCGTGAGTACGAGGTTTGACGAGGCCGACGTCCCGCGTCCGGGCGCCGGCCGGCTGGCGCGCCTGGGGGCGAGGCGCGTGTTCCTCTACGGGGCGCTTCTCGTCTGGGCGATCGTCTGCCTGTTCCCGATCTACTGGACCGTGACGACCTCGTTTAAGACCGCCGTCAACGTCACGCAGGGCCATCTCATTCCGTGGCTGGACTACCGGCCCGACTGGCGCGGCTGGCGCTCGCTCGGGCTCTCCCCCGACACGATCGACAACGTCTCGACCGTGCGCGAGGAGTTCCTCAGCCGCTTCACCAACAGCGCCGTCGCCAGCCTCAGCGCCTCGCTCCTGGCGATCCTGATCGGCAGCCTCGCCGCCTACGGCCTCGCCCGCTTTCGCTACCGCTTCGGCTTCATGCGCAACGAGGATATTTCCTTCTTCTTCCTGTCGCAGTTGATCCTGCCGCCCGTGGTGCTCGCTTTGCCCTTCCTCGTGCTCTACAAGGAGCTCGACCTACTGGACACGCGCATCGGCCTCATCCTCCTCTACACGCTGACGGTGCTGCCGATCGTCATCTGGATCATGCGCGACCAGTTCAACGCGATCCCGGTAGAGCTCGAGGAGGCGGCGCTGGTCGATGGCCTGTCGATCTGGGGCGCGTTCTACCAGATCGTGCTGCCGCTCGCGCTGCCCGGCATGGTCGCCGCCTTGGTGCTCTCCATGGTGCTGTGCTGGAACGAATACTTCTTCGCGGCGCTGCTCACCAGCGTCGAGGCCAAGACCCTGCCGGTGATGGTGGCGAGCCAGACCGGCTCGCAGGGCATCAACTGGTGGTCCATGGCGGCGCTCTCGACCGCAGCGATCGCGCCGCTTCTGATCGTGGGCGTGGCGCTCGAGCGCTATCTGATCAAGGGCATGACCGCCGGCGCGGTGAAGTAGGTCGGGGCCGCCGCCTACGACGGCGCCGCGCCGGAAAGCGCCGCCATCAGCTCTCGCGTCCGCTCGTAGAGCGCGCGGAAGACGCGATACTGTCGCCGATAGGCTGCCGCGCCCGCACCCGCGGGCGCCAGCACGCGCTCGACCGGGTTCCACAGTTCGATGTCCTCGCGCCGAGCATCGCCGACGCCGAGCGCGGCCAGAAACGCATCTCCGTAGGCTGCGCCGATCGTGCGGCGCCGGATCGTTTGCTCGAGTCCGGCGATATCCGAGGTCGCCTGCACCCACACCGCGTTCTTCACGCCGCCGCCGACGGCCAGGACCCGCGCCGGCGGCTTGCCGATCGCGCGGTAGGTATCGACGATGTGGGTAGTGCCGCAAGCGATGCCCTCGAAGAGGGCGCGATAGACGTCGCCGCGGGTGTGCGTGAGGTTCAAGCCGAAGATCGCGCCTTTGGCGTCGGGATCGTGTATCGGCGTTCGTTCCCCGGAGAAGTACGGCAGGAAGACCAGCCCCCTAGCGCCCGGGGGCGAGGCCTCGGCCTCTGCGGCCAGCGCCGCGAACGCCCCCTCTGCAGATAGCTCGCGGGCTAACTGGTGGCGAAACCAGTGCGACAGTGTGCCGCTCGTGGCCAGGCCGGCCATCGAGGCGTGTTCGCCGGCGAACAGCCAGGGCGCGTACCACAAGCGCGGATCGCGGACCCGCTCGGCCGTGACCATGATCGTGAAGATGGTCGAGCCGTACATGAGCATCATGTCGCCGTGCCGGCGCACGCCGGTACTGAGTGCCTCGGCGGCCGCATCGATCGTACCCGCGATCACCGGCGTGCCCGGAGCGAGCCCCGTCTCGGCGGCTGCGGCCGGGCTCACCACGCCGGCGATGTCGGTGGTCCACAGAAGACTGGGAAGCTGATCGGGGCGCGCGATCTCGGGAGCCAGATCGAAGGTCCAGTCCTGCGCTGCCGCGTCGTAGAGCGGCGTCGAACCCGCCGCCGAGTAGTGATCCATGGTGTAGCGGCCGGTCAGCCGCCAGTTGAGGTAGCTGGTCGAGCCGAGGAACTTCGCCGCGCGCCGGTAAAGCTCCGGCCGCTGGTTCTGCAGCCACAGGATCTTCGGGCCGACCGACTGCGAGGTCAGCGCATTGGCGCAGCGCTCGAAGATGGTTTCGGCGCCGATCCGCGCCGTCAGGTTGGCGATCTCCAGGGTGGCGCGCGTGTCGACGCCGTAGAGCACGGCGTTCATCAGCGGGCGTCCATCCGCGTCGAGGGGCAGCATGCAGGGGCCGATGGCGCTGGCGCCGACGGCGCGAATGCTGGCCGCATTGACACCGCTGTCGCCAAGCACGGTACGGGTGACGTGCACGAAGTCGCCCCACCAGTCGTCGTCCGGCCGGTGCTCGGCCCAGCCCGGCTGCGGCACCAGCATGTTGTGCGGCCGGACGGCGCTGGCACGGATCTCGCCGGTCTCGTCGACGAGGACGCCCTTGGTTTCGAACGTGCCGATATCGACCCCGAGATAGTGCTTCACGCGGGATCATCCCGGTCGAGGCTGAACGAGGGACCGATGCGGGCGAGCCCGGCCACCAGCAGGCGGCTGAGCGCTTCGAGATCGGAGACGTCGCAGACCTCCAGCGACGAATGCGAATAGCGGAGGGGAAAGCCGAGATCGATCGACGCGACACCGGCGCCGGCGAGCTGGACGTAGGAAGAGTCGGTCAGCGCGCCGACCTGGGCGCTGCGTTGAAGCGGGATCGCTTCGGTTGCCGCCGTGCGTGCAAACAGCGCCGCGAGCGCCGGGTGCGGCAGCGTTCCGTTAAGGGTCCCGCGGCCATGGAATGAGTAGAGGCTCATCGCCGGACCGCCGCCGAGCCTGACCTCGCCACGATGGCCCATGTCGGGCGTATCGGTGGCGAGGATCAGGTCGATCTGGATGGCGATGTCGGGCCTCAGCGCCTGTGCCACGGGCAGCGCACCGCGCAGGTTGAACTCCTCCTGCACCGAAAAGACGACGTGCACCGTCGGCCGGTCGGGCGCAGCCGCAAGGCGCCGCGCGGCCTCCAGCACGACGGCACAGCCGGCGCGATCATCGATCGCGGTCCCGGCGACGCGCTCGCCCGACAGCGCGAAGGCCTGCGCCCGGTAGACCACCGGAGCGCCGATCTCGACACCCGCGGCCCGCGCCGCTGCGGCGCTTTGGAAGCCGGCATCGACGTAAAGGTCGGCATAGGGCACGACGCGGTATTTCTCCTCTGCGGTGGTGGCGTGGTGGCTCTTGTTGGCGATGACGCCGGCGATATCGCCGGCCGCGCCGACGCAGATCGTCACCGCCTGCGACGCCAGTGCCCGCTCCGGCACGCCACCCACCCGCTCGAGGCGGAGGAAGCCATCCGGTTCGATCTTGCGCACGACGAAGCCAAGCTGATCCATGTGGGTAAAGAGCATGACCGACGGCGCGCCGGCGGTACCCGGCAGCGTGGCGATGAGATTGCCGAGCCGGTCGCCGCGGGCCTCGATTCCAGCCTCGCCGAGGCGCGACCTCAGCCACCGGCGAACCCGGTCCTCGTGCCCGGAGAGGCCGGCAATCGCCATCAGCGCTAGAAGGTCCGTGCGGAGGCGCCCACGCATCTCACGTCCGTCTGACCCGCCCCCAACGAGTGGTCCAGGCAGTATGTTAGTGCACGGTCGGCCGTAGCTCCAGAGCGAGCGTGGCCGGCGCAGCGGGTCGGGGGCGCGCAGCCGGCCACGCGGCAAGTGCCGGCACGAA
>VGDP01000070.1 GCA_016869675.1 Alphaproteobacteria bacterium
ACGCAGCGGTATGGGCATCGTCACGGCGAACCTCCTCAGTTCGCCACAATGAGCCAGACTTTCGCCCTCTTCGGGATCCCCCGCTTGGCCCTCAACGAGTCAATGTCAACACAGGCCAGTATTAGATTGTACACCAACCGCCTCATGGTGGAGAACGTCCGGCTCTACGAGGCCTTTGGCTACGCGACCTTCGCGGTGAAGCCGCATCCGCACCGCGCGGCCTCGTGGGTCGTGCACATGGAGAAGGCGGTCACCTGAGCCGCACGACGTGCGCGTCGACGCGGTGGCGCACGGTGAAGCGTTCGGGCGCGATGCATTCCAGCAGCGCCACGTACTCGCGATCGAACACGGCGACTTGGTCGTCGGGCAGCGAGGCGCCCACGCCGCGGCACGCGCGCACCCGCCCGCGCCATCTCTCGCGGGTGAAGGGCACGTCCACGTCGTAGGCGACCATGCCGACGAACGCGAGGCCAGCCGCCCATTCAGGCACGGTCGGCACCTGACCGTCGGAATGGGCGCTCGACCAAGTGGGGTTGAAGCGCAGCACCAGCGCCTCCATGGCCGCCGCGATGGGATCGTCGGCGAGCCAGGAGAAGTGGCTGGTGGCGATCAGGCCGCTGAGCACCAGGACTCGGCTGAGTTCCGCCAGCACGTGCGGCTTGTAGAAGTAGAGCCAGCACTGGTTGGCCGTGGCGGCGTCGAACGCCGCGGGCGCGAACGGTGTCGTCTCGGCCGGTGCCACATCGAAGGCGATGTCGAGGCCCTGCTCAGCGGCCGGCCGGCGTGCCTCGGCGATCTGGTTCTCGGCGATGTCGATGCCGGTGGCGCGCACGCCAAGCCGGGCGAACCCGCGCGCCATCACGCCCGTGCCGGTGCCGAGGTCGAGCACACGCTGACCCAGTAGCCCCACACCATACATCGCCAGCTGCTCGAACAGGCTGTCGGGCGGGCCCGGGCGGTGCGTGGCGTAGTCCGTGCTGGTGCGGCCCCAGTCGAACGGCCGGCCCTGGTCGATCACGTTGTCGTGGTGCATGGCACGCGCCTCGGCCCGTAGAGGCGGGTCCCAGACCTGCCCCTAAAGGATTCGATTCGCGCTGACATCAAGCGAGGGCCCTGCGCGTCTCCTCCTCGATCTTGGCGAGGAACTGCTGGGTGGTCATCCAGCTCTGGTTGGGACCGATGAGCAGGGCCAGGTCCTTGGTCATGGACCCGCCCTCGACGCAGTCGACGCACACCTTCTCGATGGTCGCGGCGAACGTCTTGAGCGCCTCGTTGCCGTCGAGCTTGGCGCGGTGGTCCAGAGCGCGCGTCCAGGCGAAGATTGAGGCGGTCGGGTTGGTCGACGTCTCCTTGCCCTTCTGGTGCTCGCGGAAGTGGCGCGTCACTGTGCCGTGCGCCGCCTCGGCCTCGACCACCTTGCCGTCGGGCGTGACCAGCATCGAGGCCATCAGGCCGAGCGAGCCGAAGCCCTGGGCCACCGTGTCGGACTGCACGTCGCCGTCGTAGTTCTTGCACGCCCAAACGAATGCGCCCGACCACTTGAGCGCCGAGGCGACCATGTCGTCGATCAGGCGGTGCTCGTAGGTGATGCCGGCGGCCTTGAAGCGGTCCTTGAACTCCTTGTCGTAGACCTCCTGGAAGATGTCCTTGAAACGCCCGTCGTACTTTTTGAGGATCGTGTTCTTCGACGAGAAGTAGACCGGCCAGCCCTTCATCAGACCGTAGTTGAGCGAGGCACGGGCGAAGCCGCGAATCGACTCGTCCACGTTGTACATGGCCAGCGCCACGCCGGCCTCCTTGAACGCGTAGACCTCGTGCTCGATGGCCTGGCCGCCGCCGTCGGGCTCGAAGCGGATCTTCAGCTTGCCCTTGCCGGGCACGACCATGTCGGTGGCGCGGTACTGGTCGCCGAAGGCGTGACGGCCGATGACGATAGGCTTGGTCCAGCCGGGCACCAGGCGGGGCACGTTCTTGCAGATGATCGGCTCGCGGAACACGGTGCCGTCCAGGATGTTGCGGATCGTGCCGTTGGGCGACTTCCACATCTGCTTGAGGTTGAACTCCTTCACGCGCGCCTCGTCGGGCGTGATGGTCGCGCACTTCACGCCGACGCCGTGCTTCAGGATCGCGTTGGCCGCGTCGACCGTGACCTTGTCCGCGGTCTTGTCGCGGTTCTCGATGCCCAGGTCGTAGTATTCCAGGTTGATGTCGAGGAAGGGCAGGATCAGCCTTTCCTTGATGAAGGCCCAGATAATGCGCGTCATCTCGTCGCCGTCGAGCTCGACGACCGGGTTCTTCACCTTGATCTTCGCCATGGGCCCCTCCTCGCGTGACGCTGGACCATAGCATCGCCGGCATGCCGGCTCCACCCGACGGGGTGGGGGTTGCTAGTCCGGAAGCCCGGCCTTGGCCAGGGTGGCGAGTTCGCGCTCGAGCACACCCGGCGTCCGCGTGAAGTGAAGCGCGCGGAACATGGCGAGCGAGGCTGCGGGGACGGCGGAACGGATCTTCTCGACCGTTCTCTTCGCCTCGTCCAGCCGGCTGAGTTCCACCTGGCTCGCCAAAAGGAAAGCCATGGAGTAGGTCGGCGACGGCGTGGGGTTGGTGATGGCCGCCGCGATGGCCCGCTCGTGGTCGCCGGTCGCGAAGTAGGCCCAGCTCAAGTAGGTGTAGCCCCAATCGGCGAACGGCCATTCGGGCGTCAAGCCCTGGAGCGACGCGATCGTTTCCTCGGGTCGCCCCGCCACCAACAGCACATACGAGAGCTCGACGCGCGCGCCGTAGTCGCTGCCGAAAATCTGCAGCGCCTTCTCGCGCTCGCGGAGGGCCTGCTCGATGTCCTTCATGTAGTTCAGTGACAGTTCGGACAACAAGGCATGGCCGACACCGATCGCGAGCGTCGTCGCCGTCGCGTCCGGCACGGCTTCTTGCCCGAGCCGGTAAGCCGCTTCGAAATCCGCATTGACGTCGGCGTTCAACCCCTCGACGGCGCGTTGCAGGTAGCCGTAGCCCAGGCGGGCCCGAAGCAGCGACGAATCCGGGGGTCGCTCGAGGCCCTCGGTCAGCAGCGCGATCGCCCGCTCGATCTCGTGCTGGTTGAGCAGATCCTGTCCGCGCAGCGAGTAGTCATACTCGCCCAGGTGCTTCTCGTCCTTCGCCCAGGCCTCGTCATACTGCCTCTGGTCGATCAGACCACCAGTACCTGCGAGTTCCGTGACGATCCGCTCGATCACGTCGTCCTGAACGGCGATCGCGTCGCCGACCGTGCTGTCGAAATGCTCGGCCCACACGTGGCTGCCGTCCAAGGCGTCGATGAGCTGGGCGACGTCCCTGGTCGTGCCGTCGCCGCTCTGGACGCTGCCCTCCAGGATGTAACGCGCGCCGATCTCCCGGCCGATGGCGCGGATGTCGGCCGCCTCGCCCTTGTAGGCGTCGGTCGTGGTGCGCGCGATCGCGCGTACCAGGGGAGAGCGGGCGAAGCGCGCGATCAGCCCCTCGGTCATGCCCTCGGCGAGGGGATCGAGCGCGGGATCGCCGCTGAGGTTGGCAAGGGGAAGCACCGCGACGGCCGGCGGGCCGCTCGTCGATTCCGGCGTGCCCGATGCGAACCAAGCGGCCACGGCAGCCGCGATGATGAAGAGGACGATGGCCAGCACACCGACCAGACCATGTCGTGCGGGTCGTCGCCGACGAGGCATGGAGCCCCTCGACGCCGTGCCCACATCCTCCGGCGTCACGCGGTAGGCGCGCACCGGCTCGGCGATGTTCTTGACGCTGTGCTCGCCAAGGTCGACGAAGGCGTAGGGCAGCTTGCCCTTCACCTGGTCGTGAATCCCCTGGCTGACCGTGACGCTGCCCAGCTCGGCGAGCTTCTCCAACCGGGCCGCGATGTTGACACCGTCGCCGTGGATGGTGTCGCCGTCCGCGATGATGTCGCCGAGGTTGATGTCCATGCGGAAGTCGATGCGCCAGTCCCCGGGCAGCCCCGCGTTGCGCGCGGCGAGGCCGGCTTGCACTTCGACCGCGCACCGCACCGCCTCGACGGCGCTGGCGAACTCGACGAGCAGGCTGTCGCCCGCCGACCCCACCACGCGGCCGTTGTATCGGGCGATCGCGGGATCGATGACCTCGGTGCGGAGCGCGTTGAAGTGCGCGAGCGTGCCGGCGTTGTCCGACGCCATGAGGCGCGAGTAGCCGGCGACATCCGCCACCAGGATCGCCGCCAGGCGGCGCGTGACCTGGTTCACGGCTCCGCCTCCGGTCATCGGGTCAAGGGCGACACGCTATCACCCGCGATCCTCGGGCTCCACGGCGGCCCGGCGCCGGACTTCGCCGGGGTGGCTCAGAGATCGGGCGGGCGACGAAGCGCCATGCCCTTCCAGCGCGGCCGGGCGATCGTCTCGGCGAAGTCCACGAAGTTGATATTGAACGCGATCGAGACGCGCAGGCCCTGTGCCCTGCTCGGCTTGACCGAGTGGGTGATCCAGGTCGGGAACATGACCACGTTGCCCGTGGCGACCTTGACGTCCTGCTGGCGCCGGTTGAAGTCGTTTTCGCTGTCGTAGACCGGCTCGATGATGTCGCGCTGGGGCCTGGGGTCGTGGAAGGTGATCGAGTCGCCGCCTTCGGGCGCGCTCAGGTAGTAGACGCCGCTCAGGTAGTTGTTGACGTGGTGGTGCGGCATGTGGGCCGAGCCCGGCTCGCCGAAGTTGGCCCAACAGCCCGTAATGGCGAAGTGCCGCTCGTGCACGTCCAGATCGGCGAGCGCGCGCCGCGTCGCGCCCTCGAGTACGGCGACGAGGGGCGCCAGCGCCGCGTAACGGTGCAGCGTCTGATCGGTCTGCTGGGTGCGAAAGACGCCGGCCTTGGGCGGGCGCGGGCCCGTGAGCTCGTCGATGGCGGCCAATGTGTCACGGTTGAGCGGGCCGTAGGTTTCGGGCGGCAGGGCGAAGACCCAGACGAGGGTGGGCAGAACGGCGACGGTGCTCGTGTCGACGAACACGGCTAGACCCACTTCATGGCGGCCGGCGGGTGCGGCATGTGGTCCGCCGGCTCGATGCGGACCCAGGCGGTGGAGTTCTGCGCCCGGTTCAGCCGCTCGACCAGGTGGACCAGGGTGAAGCGCCGCGTCGCCACCAGGTCGACCAGCAGGCGGCGCGTCGCCACGTCGGCGCGCTGCATCCAGCGCCACGGCACCTTGCCGCGGTTGAGCCGCTCGACCAGCGTCTCGAGGAACAGGTAGCCGACCGCGCTGGTCGACGCCGAATCGACGAACAGCGACAGGCACGGCGCGGCGTGCGGCAGGACGTAGTAGAGCGTGTCGAGGATCGGCTCGGGCGTGTGGTTGATGTCGAGGAACACCATGTCGATCGGTTCGGCCAGGAACGGCCAGCGCGCCGACGTGAAGTCGACGTCCACACCGAGATCGAGCCGCTCGTGCAGGAATGTCAGATGTCCGCCTACGCCGAGCGACTTGGTCATGGCACTGACGAAGCCGGGATAGTCGAGCGCGCCCACATCGGGGGACCCGAGACCCGCCACGCCGCGCAGAGGCGCGATGGCCTGGGCGAGCTTCGCGCGGTCCTGCCAGTGGCTGCCGTCATCGATGGTCCAGATGCGGCCGGCGCCGTTCTCCTTCAGCGCCTGAGCGATCATGGACGCACTGACGCCGAGGCCCGTGCCGAGTTCAAGCACGTTGCGCGGCCGCTCGCGCCGCGCCAGCGCGTAGAGCAGGAGCGAGATGGTCTCGCTGCCGTAGACCGGCCCGATGCGGTTGCGCACCTCCGTCAGCAGCGCCATGGCCGTCGCGTCGGCGGGGTGACTCGATTCCTGGGCTTTCTGGCGGGGCGTGGCGGACACGAGCGGAATCCTGGCTGGGTCGGGGCAACGTGCCAGAGATCGCCGACCCCTTCAAGGAAGCCCCGCGTTGTCGGGGGCCGAGGTAGCATCCCGACGTCAACAGGGAGGTGGGACATGGCGAGCGGGCGTCTGGACGGCAAGGTGATCGTTGTGACGGGCGGCACGGCCGGCATCGGCCGGCGCATGGTCGAGCGCTTCGCGGCCGAGGGCGCGCGGGTCGTGTTCACCGGCCGGCGGGCGGAACTCGGCCAGGCCGTGGCGGCGGCGACCGGCGCCACGTTCCTGCCGGCCGACGCGGGCGAGGAGGCCGATGCCGCGCGCACGATCCGGGCTGCGGTCGATATCCACGGCCGGCTCGACGGGCTGGTCAACAACGCCGGCGCGCCGGGTCCCGTAGGGCGCATCGAGACGATTCTGCTGGAGCGCTACGACCAGACCATGGCGGTGCACGTGCGCGGCGCGCTGGCGCACATTAAGCATGTGGCGCCCGTCATGCGCGCGCAGGGCTCGGGCTCGATCGTCAACATCGGGTCCGTCGCGGCGCACCGGGCGAACTATTCATCGTCGGTCGTCTACGCCATCGCCAAGGCGGCCGTGGTGCACTTGACGCGCTGCGCGGCCATGGAACTGGGCGAGGACCGCGTGCGCGTGAACTCGATCTCGCCCGGCGCGATCGTCACCGGCATCTTCGGCAAGGCCATGGGCCTGGACCCCGGGGAGGCGGACGCGAAGACCGAGCCGTTAAAGGCGGCGTTCACCAAGCTTCAGGCCGTACCGCGCGCGGGCCTGCCCGACGACATCGCCGCCGCCGCCGTGTTCCTGCTCAGCGACGAGGGCTCGTTCGTCAACGGCGCGGACATCGTCGTCGACGGCGGCATGATCTGGGGCCACCGCTACTCCGAGGTCTCGGCCGGCGGGCATATCTGGAAGACCCTGTTCGATCAGTAGGGCGAACGCGGTGCGGGTTCCTGCATCCCGCTACTCCCACTCGTTGCTGGTCTTGGCGGGTGGCGGCTTGCCGATCCGGTTGACCACCGGTGGCACGGCGCGCAGGTAGGCGACGATGGCGTCGAGGTCGGAGTCCGTCAGGTGCTTGAACCCTTCACCCGCCTCGGCCATGGCGCCGCCGACGAAATCGCCGTCGGGCAGCATGCCGCGCGCGAGCACGCTGCGGATCGCCGAGTCGCTCCAGGCGCCGATACCGGTTTCGGGGTCGGGGGTGATGTTAGGCACGCCGCCGCCCTCGGGCCCTGCCGTCGTACCGGCGAGCCACAAATCGCGATCGAGCCCACCCAGCATGTCGCGCGGCGTGTGGCATTCGCCGCAGTGGGCGACGGACCCGACCAGATAAGCACCGCGGTTCCACGCCGCGTCGCGGTCCGGGTCGGGCACGAAGGGGCCGGACTCGAAGTTCAGGAACTTCCACGCACCGACCATGAAGCGCCACGCGAAGGGCAGGTCGAGCTCGTGATCCTCGTTCGATCGGGATACCGCCGGCAGCGTGAACAGGTAGGCCTTGAGGTCGAGCAGGTCCTGGTCGGTCATGCCCGTGAACGCGGGGTAGGGGAACGCGGGGTAATAGTGTTCGCCGGCGGGCGAGACGCCTTCGCGCATGGCGCGGATGAAGCCGGCGTCGTTCCACGCCCCGATACCGGTTTCCGGATCGGGCGTGATGTTGGGGCTATAGAACGTGCCGAACGGGGTAACGAGCGCGCGGCCCCCGGCCAAGTGCGCACCGTCGTTCTTCACATCGGTGTGGCAACTGCACCCGCCCGACGTGTTGAACACATAGGCGCCGCGTTCGATGGCCGCGGCGTCCGCGTCTTGCGCCCGAGTTTCGCCATGGGTCCCGGTCCAAGCCAGCGCCACGGCCAGCGTTGTCACGACACGACGCACACCCGAAGCAAGATGGTCAAGGACCATGGGTCACACTACCTCAATGGAACCGGAAGCGGGGCGGACAGACCGCCCACCCCGCTCCATGTCCAGTCCAGCGACCCGGCTGCGCGCGCTACTGCTGGGGCACCCGGAACGGCTTGTGGCAGCCGCCGCACGCATCGCCCACCTTGTCGGCGGCCGCGCCGATCGCCGCCATGTCGCCGCCTTCGGTCGCGGCCACCAGCTCGGCCGCGGCGGTCTGCAGCGCCTTACCGGCCTCCTCGAACTTGGCCCAGTCGGTCCAGATCTCGGGCTTCGACCGGCTGTCGCCGACCGCCGAGCCTTCAGGGAACACGTCGAGCAACTGGAGGCTCGCCTCGTGCAGGATCCTGGCGCTGCTGGCCAAGTGCTGCGAGTACGACGCCTTGCCTTGCAAGACCGCGAAAACGTTGCTGATTCCCGAGGCCAGCGCACCCATGACGTGCTTGCGGTAGGCCAGCACCTCGTTCGGGTCGTCGGCGGCCTGAGCGACACCCAGCATGGCGACGCTGGCCGTGGCGGCGGCGAGAAGCGCGGTGCGAAGACGAATCATTCGCGTAACCCTCCCTCGATCAATGGCGCCGCATGTCCGGCGACCCGATGGAACCATAGCATCGGCTCGCGACAACAACGTTCACAAGTTGGCGATCATCCTTCGCCTTTTCGTCGCTTCCCGGGCCGTGTATCTATGTAGCCACGATGACAAGGAAATCCAGACCGCCCGGCCCGGCGGGGCGCTCGCCCTTCGGTCTTGGTGTCATCGCCGCGGCGGCGGTGGTCGCCGTGGCCTTGCTCGCCTGGCAGGGGGGCGATGAGATGCCCACGACCGAACCCCTGGTCGATGGCGCCGATGCGCCCGCCGTGCCCGCGGACACCACCAAACAGAACGCGGCCGCGGCGACCGCCGAGGCCGACGCCGCGGAGCCGACGTTCGACGTCGTGATCGTGACCGCGGAAGGCGAGACGGTCGTCGCCGGTCGCGCCGAGCCCGGCGCCGAAGTCCAGGTCCAGGCGGACGGCGAGACGGTGGCGACCGCCACGGCGGACGAGCACGGCGAATTCGTCGTGGTGCCGGAACAGCCGCTGGGGTCCGGGACGCAGACCCTGACGCTGCTGGCCGATACCGCGACCGCCGAGCCGGTCGAGTCGGCCCAGTCGGTGGTCGTCGACGTTCCGGGCGACGGCACCGGCGAAGCCGGGACAATGGTGGCCGAGGTCAGCGTCGACGCGGCCGAACCGACCAGCGTGGTTCAGAACGCCGGGGTCGGGCTGGCGGGCGCCGGCGATCTCGTGCTCGACGCGATTGACCTGACCGACCTGGGCGATCTGGCGGTGTCGGGTCGAGCGACGCCGGGCGCGCAGGTCCTGGTGTACGTGGACGGGCAACTGATCGCCGACGCGCGTGCCGACGACGCCGGCCATTGGGGACTTGCTCGTGCCGTCGCGATCGCCGATCCGACCGCCGCCCACGAGGTGCGCGTCGATATGGTCGACGGCGCTGGCACGGTGATCGACCGCGTCGCCTCGGCGTTCGTCGGTTCGGACCTGTTCGTGCCGCCGCCTGAATCGGACGTGGTCGTCATCCGCCCGGGCCACACGCTTTGGCACATCGCACGCCGAACCTACGGCGGCGGCATCAAGTACACCCTGATCTACCGGGCCAATCAGGACAAGATCAGCGACCCGGATCTGATCTATCCCGGGCAGGTCTTCGTGCTGCCCGCCGATCCGGAGGGTTGATTGGCGCGCCCGGGCGCTCGCTCACGGTTCACGTGCCCTTCGCACTTCGGAAGCGCGGGGGCCGGAAAATGGTCGTGGCGCCTGAAGGTGCGACCTGGAGCGCGCCGCGCCTACGGGTGGACAGCACCATGGTCAAAGCGATCGCCCGTGGATTCCGCTGGCGCAAGCTCCTGGAGATTGGTGTCTACAGCACGGTCGAGGAGATCGCCGCCGCTGAGCGGATCAATCCTTCCTACGTCAGCCGGGTCCTGCGGCTGACCCTACTGGCGCCCGAGATCGTTGAAGCGGTTCTCGACGGGCGGCAGCCGGCGGAGATGACGTTGGCGGTGCTGATTGTCCGTCGTCAGGATAAGTGGGACAGCCGGGGCGGTCTTGTAGCGGAGGCTCTGGCTCATTTTGGTTGATGTTAAGCGGCTTGCCGCTGGTGGTCCAGGCGGCGGTTGTGGATGGTCATCTCCTTGATCGCTTTCCTCCTGGCGGTGATGGCCTGGCCGCGCCCGAAGTAGACATCGGCGGGCGTGAGGTTGCCGGGGCTTTCGTGATAGCGCCGGTGGT
>VGDP01000071.1 GCA_016869675.1 Alphaproteobacteria bacterium
CCGACCCCCAGTCCCCCAGACTGGTGCGCTACCAGGCTGCGCCACGCTCCGATGCCGAAGGCTGGTGCTTAACGCGCCGCGCCCACACCCGGCAAGGACAATCTCTGAACGCCCTACCCGCCTCTTGGGCCACGCCGCTCAGTCGAGCAGGCGGCGAATGGCGACCAGTTCGTCGCGCAGCCCGGTCAGCCGGCGCCGTTCCTCGGGCCCCAGGCCGACGGGAGCCGGTGGCGGCGGCGGCGGCGGTGGAACGGCGACAACGGGCGCCGGCTCGGGCGCCTCGCTGGCGAGCGGCGGCAAGGTGCGGGAACGCGTGGCTTGCCGCAGGAGTTTCTGAGCGCCCTTGATCGTGTAGCCTTCGATGTAGAGCAGGCTCTTGACCCGGCGCAGCAGCTCGATGTCCTCGGGCCGGTAATAGCGACGGCCGCCGCCACGCTTCAGCGGCCGGACCTGGCTGAACTTGGTCTCCCAGAAGCGCAGCACGTGTTGCGGCACGCCCAACTCGTCGGCGACTTCACTGATCGTCCGGAACGCCGAAGCCGCCTTTTCCCCGCGGTCGTCGTTGCCCCCGCCGTCGAAGGGCAGCTCCTTCCTCACGGCTGCCGCCCGTCCGCCGCCTTGTTGATGCGATCCTTGAGCACGTGCGAGGCGCGGAACACGAGAACCCGGCGCGGCAGGATCTGCACCGCCTCGCCGGTCTTGAGGTTGCGCCCGACGCGCTGCGCCTTATCGCGCACCGAGAAGCTGCCGAACGACGAGATCTTGACCGACTGGCCCTTGGCGAGCGCTCGGCTGATCTGGTCGAGCACCGTTTCCACGAGCTGGGCCGATTCGTTGCGCGACAGCCCGACCTCGCGGTAGATCGCTTCGGTCAAGTCCGCCCGCGTGATCGTCTTCGCGACCATGCCATCCCCCACCCAGCGATCTTACTGGTGACGTTACAGTTGTTTGGAAAAGGCGTCAATATCAGCGACATGACGCACGCGGTTCAGGTCGTGTGCTAGTTGATGTCCGGGGCTACCAGCGAACCGCCGCGGAACCCCAGGCAAGGCCGCCCCCGATCGCCTCGATCAGCACCAGATGCCCGGACCTGATGCGTCCGTCGCCGGCCGCGTCGGCCAGCGCCAAAGGCACCGAGGCGGCCGAGGTGTTGGCGTGGCGATCGACGGTCAGCACCAGCTTGTCCTCGGCGAGCCCGAGCTTCCTCAGCGTCGCGTCGATGATGCGCTTGTTCGCCTGGTGCGGCACCAGCCAGTCGATGTCGCCACGCCCCAACCCGTTCGCCGCCAATGCCTCGTCGACCGAGTCGGCGAGCTTGGCCACCGCGTGGCGGAACACATCCTTGCCTTCCATGCGCACCACGCCGGTGGTGCCGGTCGAGGAGACGCCGCCGTTGACGTAGAGCATGTCGTGGTGGCGGCCGTCGGTGTGGATGTGGGTCGAGAGCACGCCACGGTCGGCGCCATCGCCGTTACCAGGTTCCGCGCGCAACACGACCGCGCCGGCGCCGTCGCCAAACAACACGCACGTCCCCCGGTCGTTCCAGTCGAGCAGGCGCGAGAAGGTCTCGGCGCCGATCACCAGGGCGGCCTGGCACTGGTTCGACCGGATGAAGGCGTCGGCGGTGGCCAGCGCGAAGACGAAGCCGGCGCACACCGCCTGGATGTCGAAGGCCGCCCCGCCGTCCATGCCGAGCTTGCGTTGGACCACGGTCGCCGTGGCGGGGAAGGTTTCGTCGGGCGTGGTGGACGCCAGGACGATCAGGTCGACCTGGGCGGCCGTCATGCCGGCGACATCGAGCGCGCGACGCGCGGCGGCGGTCGCCAGGTCGGACGTGAGTTCGCCCTGGCTGGCGATGTGGCGCTGGCGGATGCCCGTGCGCTCGACGATCCACGCGTCGGAGGTGTCGATGCGACGGGACAGATCGTCGTTCGTAACGACATGGGGAGGCAGGTAGCCTCCCCATCCGACGACCCGGGCGCGACGGACACTCACAAGGCCGCGGCCTTCGGCAACTCGGCGCGGGTCTCCTTCCAGCGCTCGATCTCGGCGTGCACGCGATCGTTGAAGCCGTGGGCCGCCATGTCGACCGCGAAGCCGATGGCGTTGGCGAAGCCGAACGCGTCGGTGGCGCCGTGGCTCTTGACCACGACGCCACTGACACCCAGGCACATGCCGCCGTTGTAGCGGCGCGGATCCACCCGGTTGCGCAGGGCGTTCAGGGCGGGGCGCGCCAGCAGGTAGCCCAGCTTCGAGACGATCGAGCGGCGGAACGTGGCGCGCATGAACTCGCTGTAGAGTCTCGCCGTGCCCTCGATCGCCTTGAGCGCGATGTTGCCGGTGAAGCCGTCCGTGACGATGACATCGACACGCCCGGCCGCCAGGTCGTTGCCCTCGACGAAGCCGCGATAATCCATTGGGAATTCGCCGGCGTGCAGGATCTCGTTGGCCTGACGCAGCTCGTCGTGGCCCTTGACGTCCTCGCTGCCGACGTTGAGCAGCCCGACGGACGGCTCGCGGATGCCCACCACGTGGCGCGCGAACAAGGCACCCATGACCGCGAACTGCACCAGGTTCTCGGCATCGCATTCGACGTTGGCGCCGAGGTCGAGAAAGACGGATTCGCCGCGCACCGTGGGCAGCACCGCGGCGAGTGCCGGGCGCTTGATCCCCGGCAGCGTCTTGAGCACGGTCTTGGCTATCGCCATCAGCGCGCCGGTGTTGCCGGCCGAAACGACCCCGGCGGCATCACCGTTACGCACCGCGTCGATGGCGAGCCGCATGCTGGAACGCCGTCCCTGGCGCAGCGCCTGGGCGGGCCTGTCGTGCGCGGAGATCGCCGTCTCGCTGGCCCGCACCTCGCTGGCCGAGGCAAGGCGCGGGAACCGCTTCAACAGGGTCGCGAGCTTGGTCGGATCGCCGACCAGGATGAAACACACCTCGGGATGGCGATCGCGCGCGATGTTCGCGCCCGCGACCACGATCTCGGGCGCGCGATCACCGCCCATGGCATCAAGCGCGATGACCTTAGGCGTGACCAAGGGCGCGGTCCAATGGCTGTCGCGGGCGTCAGGCCGTCGTGGCGGCGGCGGTCGCGATCACCTCGCGCCCGTCATAGTGGCCGCACGAGCCACACACATGGTGCGGGCGCTTGACCTCGCCGCAGTTCGGGCACTCCGAAACGTTCGGGCGCGTCAGCGCGTGATGCGAACGACGCATGTCGCGGCGCGACTTGGAGACTTTCTTCTTGGGGACGGCCATGGCTCGACTTTCAGGCGAAGGGGCACGCGAAGAGGTTCATTTGGCGGAGCTTTATCAAGTTCGGGCTGGTGCGGCAAGACGCCATACCGGCTATTTTCTCAGGCGCGACAGCACCGCGAACGGCGCATCCGGGGCCGGTTCGTCCGCCCCCTGGGCCGGCCAGCCTGCGAACGTCGCCCCCGGCGCCCGGGGATACAGGTCGAGCGCCAGCCCCAAGGCCTCGGCCAAGGTCTCGCCGAGCTCTATTGCGCCATCCACGATGGGCTCGGGCGGATCGTCGTCGTTCACGTCGAGGTCGACCTCGGCCGGCGCCGCGGCCTGGTCGGGCGCGAACATAAGCACCACCGGCTCGTCGATCGCGGCCGGCACCGGCGCCAGGGTGATCACGCAGGTCTGCGTCACGGCGGCGCGCAGGCGTAGCTCGGCGCGCACCACGGCGCCGAACCGGTGCAACGTGCCGACCGCCTCGATCCGTTCGATGGCAACCACGCCGAAACGACGCGCGAGCGCGGCGCGCTCGGCCTCGTCGGCGGCGAACTCGACCGCCCTCGCCTCGCCGTCGGCCAGATCGTCGACGCGCTCAAGGCGCTGAAACTCAGGGGTCAATTCTTTCATATCGGTACGCAACGCCACAGCATAAGCCATTTATCTATAACGAAAAAATCCTACGCCGCCGAACGAAGATCAAACCGCCGCCACAACGTTTCGAGCGCACCCACCAGATCGTCGATCATGGCATCGGTGTGCAAGGGCGTCGGCGTGATGCGCAGACGCTCGGTGCCGCGCGGCACGGTCGGGTAGTTGATCGGCTGGATGTAGATGCCGAACTCGTCGAGCAGCGCGTCGGAGACCTTCTTGCACAGTTCAGCCTGGCCGACCAGCACCGGGACGATATGGGTCTCGGCGCCCATGACCGGAAGGTTCGCCGCGCGCAGCCGCCGCTTGACCAGGGCAGCGCGTTCCTGATGACGAGCCCGCTCCACCCCGCTGACCTTGAGATGACGCACGCTGGCCAGCGCCGCCGCCGCCGTAGCGGGCGGCAGGGCAGTCGTGAAAATGAAGCCGGGCGCGAAGCTGCGCACCGCGTCGATCAGTGCCGGCGAACCGGCCATGTAGCCGCCGATCACGCCGAAACCCTTGGCCAGCGTGCCGTTGACCACCGTGATGCGGTCGAGCAGCCCGCGCTGCTCGGCCACGCCGCCGCCGCGCGGGCCGTAGAGCCCGACCGCGTGGACCTCGTCCAGATAGACCAAGGCACCGTGCTCCTCGGCCACGTCGCACAGCTTGGCGATCGGCGCCACGTCGCCGTCCATGGAGTAGACCGATTCGAAGGCCGCGATCTTGGGCGCGGCGGCGTCGTCGGCCGCCATCAGGCGGCGCAGGTCGCGGACATCGTTGTGGCGGAAGATGCGCTTGACCGCGCGACTGCCGCGGATGCCGGCAATCATGGACGCGTGGTTCAACGCATCCGAATAGACGATGGCGCCGGGCACCATCCCGGCCAGGGTCGACAGGGCCGCATCGTTGGCGATGAAGCCCGACCCGAAGACCAGGGCCGCGGGCTTGCGGTGCAGGTCGGCCAGCTCGCGCTCCAACGCCACCAACGGGTGGTTGGTGCCCGAGATGTTGCGCGTGCCGCCGGCGCCGGCGCCGTAGCGGCGGAGCGCGGCCTCGGCCGCGGCCAGCACCGCCGGATGCTGGCCCATGCCCAAATAGTCGTTGCTGCACCAGACGGTCACGTCGCGCAGGTCGCCGCGGCCGTGCAAGGTCGCACGCGGGAAGGCGCCGGCGTGGCGCCCGAGTTCGGCGAACACCCGATAGCGCCCTTCGGCGCGCAGGCGATCCAGCTGATCCGCGAAGAACCGTTCGAAATCCATGGGCATCACACGAGGTGCCATCCGCCCACCGGCGCCGGCCCGCCCCCAAGGCCAAATCGATGGCGAACTGTGCTAGGTGACATACTAGGAATTGGTGAACCCGCCAACTCTTGCAGGGCTGGAGCCTGGTGTATGAACCACCGCGACCACCCCACCATCGAGCTCGGCCCGATCGACGTCAAGCGCTTCGAGGCGGGCAACACAGGCGTGCCCTACTTCTGGGCCTTCGATTCCGGGCGGCCTGGTCCTCGGGTCATGGTCAACGCCCTGACCCACGGCAACGAGATGTGCGGCGCCCACGCGGTGGCCCGCCTGCTGGACGCCGGCATGCGCCCCGCACGCGGCCGCCTGACGCTCGGCTTCGCCAACGTGGGCGCCTACGAGAGCTTCGACCCCGCCTACCCGTTCATCTCCCGCTTCCTCGACGAGGACTTCAACCGCGTGTGGGACACGGCCACGCTGGAGGGGCCGCGCGCGAGCCGCGAGCTGGCGCGGGCGCGGGCGCTGCGCCCCGTCATCGACCAGATCGACCATCTGCTCGACATCCATTCGACCGAGCTGCCCCAGGCGGCGATGCTGCTGGCCGGTACGCGGCCTAAGAACCTGGCGCTGGCGCGCGCGGTCGGGTTCCCGGCGCACGTGGTGCTGGACGGCGGCCACAAGGCCGGCCGGCGGCTGCGTGACTACGGCCAATTCGACGAGATGGGCAGCGCGGCCACGTCGCTGCTGGTGGAGTGCGGTTCGCACTTCGAGCGGGGCGCCGCGGACGTCGCGCTGCGCACGGCGATGTTGTTCCTGCGTCACTTCGGCATGGTCGACGACGCGACGATTGAACGGCTTGGCGGCGTGCGTCCGGGCGGGCGACAGACCGTGGTCGAGGTGACCGAGGCCGTCACCATCGGGACCGACGCGTTCCGCTTCGAGCGCATCCTTGAAGGCTTCGAGGTCGTGCCGGCCGCCGGCACGGTGATCGGCCACGACGGACCGACACCGGTGCGCACGCCCTACGCGAACTGCGTCATGGTCATGCCTGCGCGCAACCCGACCAAGGGCCTGACCGCGGTGCGCCTGGGCCGACTGGTCGACGCCTGAACCCGTCAGGGCTGGCGTACATCCTCGGTCACCACGCCATCGACCAGGGTGATGCGGCGGCGCGCCCGGGCCGCCAGATCCGGATCGTGGGTGACGTGGACATCCACGCCCTGATCGAGCCGGCGCGCGCGGTGGGCGGCGACTTCTACGACTTCGCGCTGGTCGACGACCACCGGCTGTTCTTCATGATCGGCGATGTCTCGGGCAAGGGCGTTCCCGCCTCGCTGTTCATAGCGTTGAGCAAAGTGCTGGCCAAGAGCGCGGCGCTGCGCGAACCGGCCAACATCGGCGCGGCGCTGACGCGGGCCAACGCCGAGATCGCGCGCGAGAACGCGGCGGCGATGTTCGTCACCCTCTACGCGGGCGTGCTCGACCTGCGCGATGGCGCGCTGCAATCGGTCAACGCGGGCTACGACGCGCCGTTCCTGCTGTCGCCCGGCCGAGAGCCGCGCCGTCTGGACAGCGACGGCAGACCGCCGCTGTGCGTCGTGGAGGACTTCCCCTACCCGACCGAGCATGGACGCCTTGAGCCGGACGATGCGCTGGTGCTGCTGACCGACGGCGTGACCGAGGCACAGAACGCGGACGGGGATCTGTTCGGCCTGCCGGCCGTCATGCGCACGCTTGAGGCGGCGCCGGCCGGCGCCACGGCAGCGGAGGTCGCGGCGGCGCTGCGCGACGCGGTGAACGGCCATGCGGCGGGCGCCGAGCCGGCCGACGACGTGACGTTCCTGGTGGTGCGCTGGAGCGGCGCCGCGCCGCCTACCGCACCGTGATCTCGACCCGGCGGTTGAGCGGCTCGGCGATCGAATCGTCGGTCTCGACCAGCAGGTCGTTCTCGCCGCGGCCGAACGCGGTGATCGTCCCGGCGGGTATGCCGCGCACGACCAGTCGATTGCCGATCTGCTGGGCCCGGCCAAGCGACAATTCCTGGTTGTAGGCGGCTTCCGCGAGCGTATCGGTGTGGCCGACCACCGTGACCTGGTAATGCGCGCGGGCGCGGATGTCGTCGAAGACCTGCTCGAACGCCGCTTCGGATTCGGCGGTCAGGGTGTCGCTGTCGAACTCGAAATAGAGCGTGAACGTGTGCGGCGGGATCGGCCGCGCGGCCAGCGCGGCGCCGAACGCGGTTTCGACCGCGGCGCCATCGAGCACGGCCGGCCCGAGCCCGCCGGCGGTGTCCACCCCGACCGCCGCGTTGGCCGTATCGAGCGTGACGGTCTGGTCGCCGCGCGCCACGTCGACCCGACCGACCGAGCCGTCGTCCTCGGGCAGGACCACCACCAGCGTGCCCTGGCGCGGCTGGGCGCACGCCGCCAGCAGGGCGATCAGGGCGAGGCCCGCGAGGCGAGACGCCGTCACGAGCGCGGCTCGACCTTGACGGCGAACACGGTGCCGCGCACGCCGAGCACCGCATCGGGCGTGGTGATGCGCATGGCATCGGGCGCCGTGCGCGCGATGTCGCCCGCGTCGACCACCAGCGTGCCGGCGCTGAGTTCGGCCGCGAAATCGCCGGTGAAGGCCGCGGAGTCAAAGCTGTACTCAGAGACGACCAAGCGGCTGTCGGGACCAAGCGCCATGGTGGATCCGTCGGTGAAGGTGATGCCGACGGAACCGTCCGGGCCGGTCTCGATGACGTCCTCGGCCATGATCGGCAGGCCGACCGACGCCGGCAGGGCCGCGTCGCGCTGCACGGTCACGGCGCCCTGGATGGTCTTGACGTGACCGATGGCATCGGCCGCCTCGGCGGCTCCCGCACCGATCACAAGCGCCGCGACGAGCGCGCCGGCGAACCATCGTGTCATGGGCGGGCCTCCTGGCGTTGTGGAGCCGGGTTCACAGTAGAATTTCCACCTCGTCTCGTCCATGGTGCGGCGTCATGGTCGTAGTTTCACGTACCAACGGAGACACGGCGCGGGCCCGCATCGCGATCGCCGGCGACGACGCGGCCGTCGCGACCATGGAGGACTTCGTGCGCCGGTTCTGCGCCGAGCGCGCGCTGGGCGAGGCCATGACCGCCCGCCTGGCCGTGGTGCTCGAGGAGCTGCTGACCAATTCGATCAAGTACGCCTTCACCGACGCGGCGCGCCACGACGTCCACATCGCGCTGGAGGCCGACGGGGGCCGCGTCATCGCCGTCTACGAGGACGACGGCGTGCCGTTCGACCCGTTCGCCGTCGCGGCGCCGAACTTCGAGACGCCGGTCGAGGAATGGCCGATCGGCCGGCTGGGCGTGCACCTGATCCGCCACCTGACCGACCGCGTCAGCTATGAACGGACGGCGGGCGCAACCGCATCACGCTGACCAAGGCGATCGCCGGCCTGCCCCGGTGACGTGCCCCGGTGACTATGTGTTGACCGGGCGGCGGGAAACGCCTGTGATACGCGCCATCGGAAGCGCCATGGCGGCGTAGGACCGGATCGAAGGAGGCTTCACCGTGCATAAGCCCCAAATGGGTCTCAACGAGTTCCAGGACCGGCTGTATTCCGGTCAGCTTTCGCGCCGTCGGGCGCTCGGCGTGCTGGGCTCGGTCGGCGTCGTCGCGACCGCGTTCAAGCCCGGCGCGGCGCGCGCCGCCCAGGTGCCGCTGGTGTTCGAGTGGAGTGGCTACGAGGTGCCCGAGCTCTACCCGCCGTACGTGCAGAAGCACGGCGAGGAGATGATGCCGGAGTTCTCGTTCTTCGGCACCGAGCAGGAGATGGCGACCAAGATCCGCAGCGGCTTCCGCCCCGCGATCACGCACCCCTGCGCCGAGAGCTGGGGTCGCATCGCCGACGCCGGGCTGTTGAAGCCGATTGACACCTCGCGCCTGTCCAACTGGAATGACCTGTTCCCCGGCCTGCGCGACCATGACTCGATCCGCGACGCCGACGGTAACATCATGATGCTGCCGGCGGACTGGGGCAATTCGTCGATCGTCTACCGCACCGATCTCTACGAGGGCGAGGAGACCTGGTGCATGCTGTTCGACGAGCGCTACGAGGGCCGGCTGTCGAACATCGACAGCGAGTCCGTGGTGCTGACCGCCGGCCTGTGCCAGGGCTACGGGCTCGAGGCGTTCAACATGACCGATGACATGCTGGCCGAGGTCCGCCCGCTGGTCGAGAAGTCGGTCAAGCTGACGCGCTTCTACTGGAACGACCAGACTGAGATCGAGCAGGCCATGGCGGCCGGCGAGATCGTCGCGGCGTACGCCTGGAACTCGGCGGTGAAGAACCTGCGCAGCCAGGGCGTGCCCGTGGCCTACGCCGTGCCCAAGGAAGGCATCCTGACCTGGCTGTGCGGCCTGTCGCTGGTGGTCGACGGCGAAGGCGACGATAACCTGGTCTACGACTACTTGGACGCGTGGATCTCGCCCGAGGCCGGCAAGTTCCTGATCGAGGCGTACGGCTATGGCCACCCCAACCAGAAGGCGTTCCAGATCGCCGATCCGGAGCTGGTGGCTGGCCTGGGCTTCCCGACCAACCCGATGGAGATGCTGGCGACGGGCATGATGTTCCGGCCCTACGACCCGGCGGTGCTGGAGAAGATGGTGCGCATGTTCGACGACGTGAAGATCGGCAGCTAGCGCCGCCCTTCACGCCACGTTACCGACCGAGCGCCGGGCCCCCCGAGGCGGGGCCCGGCGTTTGTTGTTTGACGCCACGGCCCGGCACGCGCGAAATGGCGCGGGATGGGTGGCCGAGCGGTTGAAGGCACCGGTCTTGAAAACCGGAGACGGCGCGAGCCGTCCGTGGGTTCGAATCCCACCCCATCCGCCAGCGCCCTGCGGCCGCCCTCGCCGATTGCCCGGTGCCG
>VGDP01000072.1 GCA_016869675.1 Alphaproteobacteria bacterium
GTGACGACGGTAGGATATCGGGCACATCCCGAAATCCTAACGACCGAGCGCATCACGCGCCAAGCCGAACACCGTGATAATGGTTCCAGCCCGTCTCGCCGACCACAGCGAGTTAACGTGACAATGCCCCCCCGCGATGTCCACCGCGTCCACCACTCGACGCGCCAGCCCGAAACCGACAGCAACTTCGCCGCCATCCTCGTCCTGTGGGCTCGCCTGTTCGGCACATACGTGGCGGAGCCCGCGCTTGGCCACGAGGCCATGACGCTCGGCCTCGACGACTTCCGCGCGCCCGAACACAGGCGCATCGACCGTTTTTTGTTCAACCCGGCGACCGTTGGACCCTGAGACCGAAGCTTGGTCGGCGGGTCGGGAGCGGATAGGTTCGCCCTCCACGCTCGCTACGCCGCCGTTCATGGCCCATCCAGCCCTTCGTTCCCTTGTACCGCCCGTGATCGCCCTGGCGTGCGGCGTCGCCGGCGGCTCGATCTTCTTCCGGCTGGGCCTGCCCCTGCCGTGGATGATGGGCGCCATGGTGGCGACCACGGTGGCCGCCGTGGCCGGTGCGCCGGTGGCGCTGCCACACCGCCTGCGCACGGTCATGATCGTCGTCCTGGGGGTCATGCTGGGCAGCGCCTTCACCCCCGACGTGATCGAACGCGCCGGCCCCTGGGCCGTCAGCCTGGGCCTGCTGGTGCCGTTCATCGTCCTGGCGACCGGCGCCAGCCTGATCTACCACCGCAGGATCGCGGGCTACGAGCCTGTCACTGCGTACTTCGCCTCGGCCCCCGGCGGCCTGACCGACATGACGATCATGGGCGGCGCGCTGGGCGGCGACGAACGCACCATCGCCCTGACCCACTCGGCGCGCATCTTCCTGGTGGTCATGCTGATCCCCACGGCGTTCCGCCTGTTCGGCGGTTTCGACGGTGCCCAACGGGCCAATCCATTCGTGCCGCTCGACGCCATCGACGCGGCCGTGCTGGCGGCCTGCGGCGTGGCCGGTTACCTGGCGGCGAACGCCCTGCGCGTGCCCGCCGGCGCCCTGGTCGGCCCCGCGGTCGCCAGCGCCGCCCTGCACCTGCCGGGCGTGACCGATTCGGCGCTGCCCGGCTGGTCCGTCGCCGTCGCCCAGATCGTGGTCGGCACGGCCATCGGCTGCCGCTTCGCCGGCGTCGCCGTACGTACCGTCGGCCGGGTCCTGGCGCTGGCCCTGGGCTCGCTGATGATCCTGGTGATCATCGCCGGCCTGATCACTGCCTTCGCCAACGCGCTGACCGGCCTGGACCCGCGCATCCTGGTCTTGGCCTACGCGCCGGGCGGCATGGCCGAGATGGCCCTGGTCGCGCTCGCGCTGGGGCTGGACCCGGCGCTCGTCACCACCCATCACGTTGCCCGCATCTTCCTGGTCGTGCTGTTGATCCCGCTGGCGTTCCGCCTGGCACGACCGCGCGACCGATCCCCTTGAGCGAGATGCCACCCATGAGCCGTTACGCCGATCCCGCCAACCTGACCGCCGCCCAGACGTTCGCCGCCGCCCTGGCGCGCCACGGCGTCACCCATGTGTTCGGCCAGTCGATCCCGTCCCTGATTCACCTGGCGGGGCCCGACTTCGGCCTGAGCCAGATCGGCTACCGCACCGAGAACGCCGGTGCCGCCATGGCCGATGGCTACGCCCGCGTGGCTCGGCGCATCGGCGTGGTGACGGCCCAGAACGGCCCGGCGGCGACGCTACTGGTGCCCGGCCTAGCCGAGGCGTTGACCGCGTCGGTGCCGGTGCTGGCTCTGGTGCAGGACGTGGCGCGGCCGTGGCTCGACCGCAACGCGTTCCAGGAGCTCGACCACCTCGACCTATTCAAGGGCTGCGCCAAGTGGGTGCGGCGCATCAACACGGCCGACCGCATCGACGACTACGTGGACATGGCGATCACCGCGGCGACCAGCGGCCGGCCGGGTCCGGCGGTCCTGCTGTGCCCCTACGACCTGATCGGCGAGGAACAGGTCAAACGCCAGGCGCGCCGCGCCGAACTCGGCCGCTACCCGCTCGACCGCATGCTCGCCGATCCGGCGCGCATTGAGCAGGTCGCCGACCTGCTGGCCGGCGCCGACCGGCCGCTGGTGGTCGCCGGCGGCGGCGTGCACCTGTCGGACGCCGCGGCCGAGCTGGCCCGCCTGCAGGACGTGGCGAGCCTGCCGGTGGCGACCACGACCATGGGCAAGGGCGCTGTGGCCGAGACCCATCCGCTGAGCCTCGGCGTCATCGGCTACTTCATGGGGCCGGGCGGCATGGCGCGCTACCAGAGGCCGCTGGTCGATGAGGCCGACCTGATCCTGCTGGTCGGCACGCGGACCAACCAGAACGGCACCGATTCGTGGCGCCTGTTCCCGCTTGGCGCGCGCTTCGTCCACCTGGACGCCGACGGCCTAGAGGTTGGTCGCAACTACGATTCCGAACGGCTGGTCGGCGACGCCAAGCTGACCCTGGCCGCGCTCGCCGACGCTCTCACCCAGCGCGACCTGGACAAGCGCCGCGCCGCGCGTGCCGGCCTCGAGGCGCGCATCAAGGAAGGCTGGGCTCGCCACCGCGCCGAAGCGGCGCCGCTCGTGGGTTCCGAGGCCTCGCCCCTGCGGCCCGAGCGCATGATGGCTGAGTTGGGCCGCGTGGCCGCGAGCGACGCCATCTTCGTCGCCGACGCAAGCTACGCCTCGATCTGGATCGCCAACTACCTGACCGCGTCCTGGCCGGGCGCGCGCTTCATCACGCCGCGCGGCATGGCGGGGCTCGGCTGGGGCCTGCCGCTGGCGCTCGGCGCCAAGCTCGCCGCGCCCGAAAGCGAGGTCTACGTGCTGGTCGGCGACGGCGGCTTCGCCCACGTCTGGTCCGAGCTGGAAACGGCGCGCCGTCACGATCTGAAGGTCGTCCTGACGGTGCTGAACAACCAGCATCTCGGTTACCAGAAGCACGCCGAAACGGTGTTGTTCGGCGCCCACACGGACGCCGTCGATTTCGCGCCGGTCGACCACGCGGCGATCGCGCGGGCGAGCGGCCTGAACGGGGTGCGCGTCGAACGGCCGGCCGACTACGCGGCGGCGCTGGCCGAGGCCCGTCGGTCCCCGCTCACGACGGTGATCGACGCCGTCACGGCGCCCGATGCCTTCCCGCCGATAACGCTTTTCGAGGGTCGATTGCCCATGGCGTGACGGTGCGCCCAGCGCCCGCATGGGCTAGACTGCCGTTGGTCCGCGTCCCCGGAGGATCGGCCGATGAACCAGTCGTCGAAGGCCCCCGCGGCAACCTGGCACAAGGCCATGGACGCCGCCGCGCTCGCGGCCAAGGGCCGCGCGGTCGTGCGCGTCGGTGGCAAGCAGATCGCCCTGTTCCACCGCGAGGGCGCGCCGCTCGCGTGTAAGAACCGCTGTCCCCACGAAGGCTAACTCCTGGCCGAGGGCACGCTGGACCACGGCTGCATACTGACGTGCAATTGGCACAACTGGAAGTTCGACCTGAGTTCCGGCGAGAACCTGATGGGGTTCGACGCGCTTCCCGTCTACGCCACCAAGATCGTCGACGGCGCGGTGTGGGTGGCGCTGACCGAGGAACCGGCGGCGGCCCGCGTCGACAGGGCGCGCCGCGCCCTGCGCGGCGCCTACGACGACCACGACTACGAGCGCATCGCGCGCGCGTTCGCCCGCCTGCACCGCGCTGGCGCCGATCCGGTCAGCGGCCTCGTTGACGCCATCGCGTGGTCCCACGACCGCCTCGAATTCCGCATGACGCACGCCTACGCGGGGGCGGCGGAGTGGCTGGCCGTGTACGACGAAGCGGGCGCGGACGCGACGACGCGCCTGGCGTGCCTGACCGAGGCCATCGGCTACATCGCGTGGGACGCGCTGCGCCACAAGGCTTACCCCTACGCCCGACGCGCCCGCGCCTGGTCCGAGGTGGGCTTCCTCGACGCCATCGAGGCCGAGGACGAGGCGCGCGCGATCGCCCATGTGCGCGGTGCTCTGCGCGCGGGCATGCGCCTGAACGATCTGCACCACGCCATGGCAACGGCGGCTCTGCGCCACTACTGCGACTTCGGTCATTCCCTGATCTACGTGTAGAAGGCGGACCAGTTGTCGGCCCGCCTGGGACCGTCCGTCGATGAACCGCTGGCCCTGGCGCTCACGCGCGCCTTGGTCATGGCGCCGCGCGAAGACAAGCTCCCCGAGTTCCGTCGCTACGCCGCGGCGCGCGCGGTGTGGGGCCGGCCGCGGGCGGCCGTGGCGCCGTCGGTGATCGGCCTCGGCGTCAACGAAGCCCTGGCCTGGACGGCGGCGCGCTCGTCCACCATGGAGCCCGAGGACATGCACCGCGCCCTGCTGTACGCTGGCGCGTACAACCTGCTGCGCTGGGACACGCGCCTGGAGGGGCGCTGGGACAACGCCGTCTCAACCGACGTGGGCTGGCTCGATTTCACCCACGCGCTCACCTTCGGCGACGCGGTGGGCGAGCTGGCCCGCCGCCATCCGGACCTGTGGCCGGACGGCCTGTTGCAGATGGCGTGTTTCGCGGGGCGCAACGCGGCCTACTTGGGCGATGCCGATCGGATCATGCTGGCGGCGCTCGCGCGCTATGTGTTGGCGCGCCCGAAGGAGAAACACGTTCGCCGCGCCGCGCGTCAGGCCCTGGGCTTCGTCGCGCGCGAGGGGTAGAGCGGTCAGCCCGATCGGTCAGAACCTGGGCGGTGTCGTCCGATGGAACGTCGCGCTCGGCGGCCCCGGACTTTTTTCCGTGCTTCACCGTTAACGTTATCGGCACGCTCCTTGCTTCGATTTGCCTGACAGGCCGCGCCTGTATTGGATCGATGCAAGGGGTCCGGCCGCCGACCGATCGGTGTGATGCTTGTCACTGCCGAAACCGGGTTCCGGCTCCAAGGTGCGGCCACCAACGACGAGGGACCCGCATGAGCGGCGAGACGATGAACCCGATCGTGACCTACCTTGGCTCGAGCCTGCTGGTCGGCACGCTGTTCGGATTGATCTCCATGTGGCAGTGGGGCTGGTTCGGCGGGTAGCGCGCGCCTCTTGACGGCGGGATTGTGCGGTTCTACGGGCTGTGGCTGTTCACCCACGGCGGACAGAAGGCACTTGCCGTCATGAGCAGCGAAGGCAACGAGGCCGTGCGCCGACGGATCCGGGATGATGAAGGCGCGCCATCCGAGGCCGAGCCCGGGCGGATCACCATCTATTTTGAGCGCATAGCCGGGACGCTCGATCGGCTCATCTCACTGCACGGCATCAAGGTCCTCGACAAGCCGGCCTGGGACGCGCGCAAGGCCGCCTTGGGCGACGCCGCCAAGGATTAGTCCTTCTTCCCTCTTGTCGACGTCACGTCGATGACGCGCGGCGGGGTTCGCGCCGCGTCCATGGCGAAGCCTTCGCGCACGCGGACGTTGCGCAGCACGACCTCGAGAACGTGGGCATAGTCGAAGGCGGTCTGACCGGGCTCGGCCACTTTCGCCGCCAGATGGCGCACCATCTCGCGCTCGTTGGGCAGCAGCTTCGCGTCGAGCGGCGCGAGTTCGTCCAGCAGCGTGTGGATGCGCGCGAGCCGCGCCAGATCGACGGTCATCGTCCGACCGCATCGCCAGGACGCAGGGCGACAATCGCCTGGCCGGCGACCGCCACCAGCACGATCAGGCCGCCCACCAGGGTCCGGGTCGTCGGCACCTCGCCCAACAGCAGCCATACCCACGTCGGCGAGAGCACCGATTCCAAGAGGCTCAGCAGGGTGAGCTGCGCCGCCGGCACCCAGCGCGCGCAGAAAGTGTAGACCACGTTGCACACGGCGCTGATGATTATGCCCTGCAGCGCGCACAGGGCCAGGTCGTGGGTCGAGATCTCGAAGGCGCCGACGAACGGCGCGGCGATCGCCATCGTCACCAGAGCGGACAGGAACACGCACGGCGACAGATCGGCGCGCCGGCCGTAGCGCAGGGCGACCGTGTAGCCGGCCGAGACCAGCGCCCCGCCCAGCGCCATCAGGTTGCCGAACAAACTGCCGACGGCGAATCCCTCGGCGACCATGACGGCCAAGCCGATCATAGTGACCAGGATCGCGATCCAGGTCGCCCGGCCGACGCGCTCGCGCAGGACCAGCCATGCCGCCACCGCCGCCAGGAACGGGGTCGAGCTGGTCAGGAACGCCACGTTGGCGATGGTGGTGTGATTGATGGCGAAGATGAAGAAGACGCTGCCGAGCGCCAGAAACACCGCCGCGACCAAGCCGGCCCAGCCGACCGAGACGATGGCCCGCGCGGTGCCCCGTCGATGATGCAGCGCCAGCGCGACCCCCAGGCCGAGCGTCAGGGCGAACGCGCGGAAGAACAGCACCTGCCAGGCGCTGGCATCCTCGACGTAGCGAAAGATGAGACCCGTCGCGCTCCAGGCGATCGCGGTCGCGACCGTCAGCACGACGCCGCGCTGGTACGATGCCTCGGCCGTTCCAAGGCGGCGCAACGCCGTCACCAACGCCATGGGCTCATCCCGCGCCGGTCATGGCGGCGGCTACCGGCCGACCGGCCTGAGCGCCAGGATCATGCGGCGGGGCGGCGGCCCGGCGTCCAGCGGCCGCGCCAGGTCGAAATCGCCGAAGGCGCGATCCAGCCGCAAGGCGCCCGACAGCCGGGCCACCGCCGCGATCTCGGGCGTGGTGAACATGCGTTCGGACGCCCGGTCGACGAACGTGCGTTCCTTGCCGCCCTCGATCACGCGCATCACGACCTCGACGTCGGCGATCATGGTCAGGGGATGATAGCTCGGGTTGTTGGTCGCCCATTCGACGATCACCCGCGTGCCGTCGCGCTCGCCCTCGTAGCGGAACGAACCGTAGTCAGCGAAACCCGTGTCGTGAGGATGGGTGAACTCCAGCACGTACAGCCCGTCCGGCGTCAGGTTGGCCGCGACGTTGCGGAAATGGGCGATCACGTCGTCCTGGTCGGCCAGGCAGTCAAGAGCGTCGTACATGGTGATGATCGCGTCGACCGGCTTGGGCAGCGTGAAATCGCGCATGTCGGCGGCGATCCAGGTCGCGTTGACGCCATCCTCGCGGGCGCGCTGCCCGGCGAAGGCGACCATCTCGGGCCGCAGGTCCAGGCCCGTCGCCGTCACGCCGGCCTTGGCGAACGCGCGGGTGTGATAGCCCGGCCCGCAGGCGATTTCGAGCACCGAGCCTAGCGGCCGACCCGTCAGGCTCCGGAACAGGTCCGTGACGAAGCGCACCTCGCGGCGGATGTCCCGGCCCAGCGCGATGTCATAGTACTGGGCGCGCGCGTATAGTTCGTTGAACTCGGCCATGGCGGCTCGCGTGTCGGCCCGGTGATGGAACGGTCCGCGCGTGGGCCGGCGCCGGTTCCGCGGCCGTCGGGGGCGTGAGGCGCCCGTTGGGGGCGGCTGGCCGATCGGCGGCGGACATTGGTCGTCATCGCGGGGTGACGTCAAGCACCTTCACCGGGACGGGCGCCGCGGCTAATCTGGATGCAGACGCGCGCCGTGTCGGAGGCCGTGCCATGAGCCAAAGTGCCGACATTTCCGCCGATTCCCACGTGCAGGAGCCACCCGACGTCTACGGCGAGCGCCTGCCCAAGCACCTGCGCCACCGGGCACCGCACGTCGAAGTGCGCGACGGCAAGCGCCACATGATCGTCGACGGCAAGCGGCCGCGCCGACTCAACCTGGCCGAGGAGCGCGAGACCGCCGAGGACAAGGAGCGCGAGTTCCGCGGCGATCCCATCGGCGGCCGCGACATCGCGCGGCGGCTGAAGGACCTGGAGCGCGACGGCATCAGCGCCGAGGTCATCTATCCCAACACGTCGCTGGCGCTCTACAACTCGAGCAACCCGGAATACCAGCTCGCGGTGGCCAAGGCTTACAACGACCGGGCGGCCGAGCTGTTCGGCGCCCACCGCGACCGCTTCGCGCCGGTCGCCACCGTCCCCGTCGAGGACGTCGCCGAGGCGGTGCGCGAGGTGGAGCGGGTCGTCAGGCTCGGCTACCGCGCGATCAAGATCCCCATCACCAACGCCCGCCGCCCCTACAACCGGCCCGCGTACGAACCGCTGTGGGCGGCGTGCGCCGCGCACAACGTGGTGCTGAGCCTGCACGCGTTCTCGAACGCCGTGGACACCTACCCCGAGAACTGGGGCGAGGACGTCGGTCACGGCGGCGCGCTGGCCCACATGGCCATGAGCATGGCCGACGGCCAGAACCCGGTGGCGCTGCTGATCGCCTCGGGCGCGTTGCAGCGTCATCCGGGCCTGCGCTTCGTCGTCGTCAAATGCGGCGCCGGCTGGCTCGCCTGGCTGCTCTACGTGATGGACGAGCAGGCCCACAAGAAGCACATGTGGATCCGCCCCACGCTCGACCTGCTGCCCAGCGAGTTCTTTCGCCGCCAGGGGGCCGTGACCTTCTTGGACGATCCGGTCACCCTGCGCTGCCTGCCGTTCACCGGCGCCGACGTCTTGCTGTGGGACAGCGACTACCCGCACGACGAGGGCACGTTCCCCCATTCCCAGGAGGTCCTCGCCCGTACCTTTGAGGGCATATCCCCTGCCGACCGGCGCAAGATCGTCTACGACAACGCGGCCCGCATGTACGGACTGACCTGACGCGGACCGCCGAGCCGCCCTACCGCCGGGCGGCCACGCTTTCGGCCAGCACGCACAGGATCTCGTACATCATGGTCGCGCCGACCAGGGCGGTGTTGCCGGTCTGGTCGAACGGCGGCGCCACCTCGACCACGTCGCCACCGACCAGGTTGAGCCCGCGCAGCCCGCGGACCAGCGCCTGGCCCTCGATGGTGGTCAGGCCGCCGATCTCGGGCGTGCCGGTGCCCGGCGCGTAGACCGGGTCGAGCCCGTCGACGTCGAAGGAGACGTAGGTCGGCCCGTC
The DNA here is from genome assembly GCA_016869675.1 of Alphaproteobacteria bacterium. Classification (GTDB taxonomy): domain Bacteria; phylum Pseudomonadota; class Alphaproteobacteria; order SP197; family SP197; genus VGDP01. Next base: position 8,935 of record VGDP01000072.1, read on the forward strand.
GCCCACCACGCGGCGTGCCTCGGCGATCGCCTTGTCGACGCCGATCCTTGTGAACTCCTCCATGAAGATCACGCGCATGCCGGTTTCGGCCGAGAAGGTCCAGCCGGCGTCGGTGTGCTGGGCACCACGGATGCCGATCTGGACCGTGCGCTTCGGGTCCAGCACGCCAGCCTCGACGGCGCGGCGGAACGGCGCGCCGTGGGTGAACTTCGATCCCAGGAACTCGTCCCACGTGTCGGTGTGGGCGTCGACGTGAACCATGCCCACCGGCCGGTCGGTGGCGATGGCCTTGAAGATCGGGTAGGTGATCGAGTGGTCGCCGCCGGCGGTAAGTGGCGCCACGCCGGCCGCGTGAACGCGTCGGTAGAACGCCTCGATGTCGTCCAGCGCGGCCTCCAGCTCAAAGAGCCGGGTGAACGCCACGTCGCCGATGTCGGCGATACGGCACAGCGAGTACGGGTTGACGCGCGTGACGTGGTGGATGGCGCGCATCAGGCTCGACATGTTGCGCATCTCGCGCGGCCCGTGGCGCGCGCCGGTGCGGTTGGTAACGCCACCGTCGAAGGGCACGCCGATCAGCGCGATGTCGAGTCCCGTCGGATCGGCCTGCAAGGGCGTGCGCATGAAGGTCGGGATGCCCGAGTAGCGTGGCAGCGTCGAAGGCTGCAACGGCGGAAGCCGGGTGTCGTTGGCCATGGTGCCTATCCTCGCGTGGCCTGCTGGAGCGCAGCCTCTCACCATGCCACCATCTCGGCCTCGCGAGCCAGGGGACCGCGACGCTTTGCATGCCCCGCCCATGGTGCGGGTGCGCTAGGCCATGAACTCATAAAGGGGATTCACAAAGTCGTAGAAGGGAGCATTGTCACGTTAACTCGCTGTGGTCGGCGAGACGGGCTGGAACCATTATCACGGTGTTCGGCTTGGCGCGTGATGCGCTCGGTCGTTAGGATTTCGGGATGTGCCCGATATCCTACCGTCGTC
>VGDP01000073.1 GCA_016869675.1 Alphaproteobacteria bacterium
ATCAAGGAGATGACCATCCACAACCGCCGCCTGGACCACCAGCGGCAAGCCGCTTAACATCAACCAGAATGAGCCAGAGCCTCCGCTACAAGACCGCCCCGGCTGTCCCACTTATCCTGACGACGGACACCAGCTCCATGCCCAGCCACTCCGATAACCTGCAACCCATTGATTCGTCTATCATATTTGTCTGATCACGTCACGAAATAGCTCGGGGATCTGGGAAATTCGGGTTTTTTCGAGCCCTTGTCGCTTGGGTTAACGAGCGGCGGCCGCGTTACAGCCTCGCGCGGCCGAGGCGGAGCGCGTTGGCGACGACGCTGACCGAGGAGAGCGCCATGGCGGCGGCGGCGAACACGGGGCTGAGCAGCAGGCCGAACACCGGGTAGAGCAGGCCCGCGGCGAGCGGCACGCCGGCCGCGTTGTAGACGAAGGCGAAGGCTAGGTTCTGGCGCACGTTGCGCAGCGTCGCGGCGCTGAGCGCGCAGGCGCGCAGGATGGCATCGAGATCGCCGCCAGGCAGCATGAGGCCGGCGCTCTCGATCGCCACGTGGGCACCGGTGCCCATGGCGATGCCGACGTCCGCCGCGGCCAGCGCGGGCGCGTCGTTGATGCCGTCGCCCGCCATGGCGACGACGCGGCCCCGGGCGCGCTCGGCCGTGACGAACGCGGCCTTGTCGGCGGGCGTCGCGCCGGCGCGCACCTCGGCGATGCCGAGCCGCCGCGCGACCGCCAGGGCCGTGGTCGCGTTGTCGCCGGTCATCATCACGACGCGCACGCCGAGGCGTGCGAGCGCGGCCAGCGCGGCCGGGGCCGATGCCTTGACGGGATCGGCGATGGCGATCAGCCCGGGCACGCCGTCCACGGCCGCGAACACGACGGTCGCGCCGTCGGCGCGCAAGGCCTCGGCGCGCGCCTCGAGCGTGCCCGCGTCGATGCCGTGGCCGGCGAGGAAGGCGGCGCTGCCGACCAGCACGCGGCGGCCCTCGACCGTGCCGGCGATGCCCTTGCCGGGCGTCGCGGCGAAGCCTTGGGCCGCGCCGAGCACAAGGCCGCGGCGCGCTGCCTCGGCGACGATGGCGGCGGCGAGTGGATGCTCGCTCGCGCGCTCGAGGCTGGCGGCGAGGCGCAGCCGCTCGTCGTCGGCCGGCTCGATGGCGACGAACCGCGGCTTGCCCTCGGTGAGCGTGCCGGTCTTGTCGATCACGAGGGTGTCGATGCCGGCCATGCGTTCGAGCGCGGCGGAGCTCTTGGCCAGCACGCCGGCGCGCGCCCCACGCCCCACCCCCACCATGATCGCCATGGGCGTGGCCAGGCCCAGCGCACACGGGCAGGCGATGACGAGCACCGCGACCGCCGCGACCAGGCCGTGGGCCATGGCCGGATCGGGGCCCCACAGCGACCAGGCGAGGAAAGCGAGCGCCGCGACGGCGATGACTGCGGGCACGACCCACGCGGCGACGCGATCGGCCAGGCGCTGGATCGGCGCCCGGCTGCGCGCCGCCTCGGCCACCAGGCGCACGATGCCGGCGAGCGCGCTGTCGCGCCCGACCTTCTCGGCGACCATGACGAACGAGCCGGTCTGGTTCAGCGTGCCGCCGATCACCGGATCGCCGACCGTCTTGGCGACGGGCAGGGACTCGCCGGTCATCATCGCCTCGTCCACGGCGCTGGCGCCCTCGACGAGCCGGCCGTCGGCGGGCACTCGCTCGCCGGGCCGGACGCGCAGGCGGTCGCCCACGCGCACCACGTCGAGCGCGACGTCCTCGTCCGTGCCGTCGGCGCGCACGCGCCGGGCCGTGGCGGGCGCCTGGTCGAGCAGGGCGCGGATCGCGCCGCCGGTGCGTTCGCGCGCGCGCAGTTCCAGCACCTGGCCGAGCAGCACCAGGACGACGATGACCGCCGCCGCCTCGAAGTAGAGCGCGACCGAGCCGTCGGCGGCGCGGAACGTGGCTGGGTAGAGGTCGGGCGCCAGGGTCGCGACTGCGCTGGCCACCCACGCGACGCCGACGCCGAGCGCGATGAGGGAGAACATGTTGAGGTGGCCGCTGGCGAACGAGCGCGCGCCGCGCTCGAGCAGCGGCCTGCCGGCCCACAGCACGACCGGCGTGGCGAGCGCGAGCTGCAGCCACGCGGACCACGGGCCCAGGTGCAGGCCGAAGGCGTGGCCGCCCATCTCGACGACGACGAGGGGCACGGTGAAGGCGAGGCCGAGCCAGAAGCGGCGCGTGAAGTCGACGAGCTCGGAGTTGGGCCCGGTCTCTGCAGTCACGTCCTCGGGTTCGAGCGCCATGCCGCAGATCGGGCACGTGCCGGGGCCCGGCTGGCGCACCTCAGAGTGCATGGGGCAGGTGTAGATCGTGCCCGCTGGCGCGGGCGGTGGTGGGGTCGCCGGCGCGGACGCCAGGTAGCGCGCCGGGTCGGCGATGAACTTGTCCTTGCAGCGCGGGTTGCAGAAGTAGAACGAGGCACCGTCGTGCTGGTGCACATGCTTGGCGGTGGCGATGGTCACGCTCATGCCGCACACCGGATCGCGCGCCTTGCCGGGCTCGAGCGGCGGCGGCGCGGCGCCCTGGCCATGGGCGTGTCCATGGCCGTGCTCGTGATGCATGCCGTGCGGATCGGTCATGGCGTAACCTTGACGTCGGATACCCAGGGGGGGTATCTAGCGCGCGTTGGATCGCCGGTCAAGGAGGCCGGGCATGGACGCCACGACGCGCGCGCGCTGCCGCACCCGGCTGCGCCGGATCGAGGGCCAGGTGCGCGGCATCGCGCGTATGGTCGAGGAGGACCGCTACTGCATCGACGTCATCACCCAGGTACAGGCGGTGACGGCCGCGCTGCGCCGGGTCGAGGAGGCGGTGTTGGCGGACCACGTGGCCCATTGCGTGGAGGGCGCCATCGCGGGCGGCAATGCCGCCGAACAGCAGCGCAAGGTGGGCGAGCTGATGCGGATCCTCGGCCACTTCAAAGGGTAGGCTCCAGAATCGCGAGCAACGTTTCCCAATCGACCTGAACGACTCATGTTCAGGCCGATTGGGAGTTGTTTGTGGGGATCTTTCCTGTTGAACAGTCCGCATGATTGCGGGCAGAAACCACGCTACGGTAGGAGAGCGAGGCGTCGAGGCGGGTCGAGCGGACCCTGACATCACCCGGTACCCCTCGATCGTATACGATCACAACGAGCCGAAAGCGAGGCTATCTAGCATCGGCATGGATCGCCGCGCTCGCTCGCAACGAACATAGCCGTGGGTGTTCGTGCTTCAATTCGAGCTTGATCAGTCCGTATGGTTTGTGATAGGATTTTTCCTACTATGGGGGAGCGAGCGGCCCGGCGTGGCCCCCGATGGCCGGGCGAGGCAGGGGTGCTCGGGGCGCTGCGGCGCCAGGACCTGGCCAGCTTCGTCGCCAAGGTGTTCGCCACTGCCAACCCGGGCACGCGGTTCGTGCCGGGCTGGCCTATTGAAGCGATCTGCGAGCACCTGGCCGCGTGCGGCCGGGGTGAGATCGACCGGCTGATCGTCAACCTGCCGCCGCGCAGCCTGAAGTCGCTGATCGTCTCGGTCGCGTGGCCCGCGTGGTTGCTGGGCCGCGACCCGACGACGCGCGTCATGGCGGCCAGCTACAGCGAGCGGCTGGCGGTGAAGCACGCGTTGGACTGCCGGCTCGTGCTGGGCCAGCGCTTGTTCGGCCGGCTGGACACTTCGAAGAACCCCATCATTGGTGAAGGATCATCGCCGATGACGGCAAGGCAGGCGGTCCAGCCTACGGATTGCGCGCAATTCGTCGCAGTAGTTTTCCGCGCGGCCCGCTAGACTGGCGGCGCAGCAGCGGGAGCATGGCATGCCGGGACCGAAGGACATCGTCAAGACGACCTGCCCGCGCGATTGCTACGACGGCTGCGGCATCGCGGTGATCCGGCGCGACGGGCGCATCAGCAAGGTGGTGGGCGACCCCGATCACCCGACGTCGCGCGGCGCGCTGTGCGGCAAGTGCGCGCTGGCCTACAACGGCGTGTTCCTGGACCCTGCGGCGCGCCTGACGCAACCCCTGGTGCGCAGCGGCCCGAAGGGCGGCGGCCAGTTCCGCCCCGTCCCGTGGGACGAGGCGATCGGCCGCGTGACCGACCGGTTCAAGGCGATCGTCGCCGAAACCGGTGGGCACGCGATTGTCCATGCCCACTACACCGGAACCTGCTCGATGCTGGCGGGCGGCTTCCCCATGCGCTTCTTCCATCGCCTGGGCGCCACCGAGGTGGAACCGGATTCGATATGCAACAACGCGGGTCACGTCGCCCTGGGCTATGTGCTGGGTACGTCGGCCGACGGCTTCGATCCGCGCACGGCGAAGGACACGGCGTGCATCCTGGTGTGGGGCGCCAACCCGTCGGCCAGCGCGCCGCACGCCCACAAGCACTGGCTGCAGGAGACGCCGGCGAAGGTGGTGGTCATCGACCCGGTGCGCCACGCCACCGCCGCCGAGGCGGACCTGCACCTGCAGCCGCGCCCGGGGACCGACGCCGCGTTGGCCTTCGCCATGCTCCACGTGCTGCGGCGCGACGGCCTGATCGATCGCGCGTTCCTGGACGCGCACACGGTGGGTTGGGACGAGATCGAGGCGCTGCTCGAGCCGTGCACGCCGGCGTGGGCGGCGGTGGCCTCGGGCGTGCCGGCCGAGCGGATCGAGCAGGCGGCCAGGCTTTACGCCGCCGGGCCGGCGCTGCTGTGGCTCGGCCAGGGCCTGCAACGGCAACGCCAGGGCGGCAACATCTTCCGCGCGTGCGCGGCGCTGGCGGCGGCGCGCGGCAACTTCGGCAAACCGGGGGCGGGGCTCTACTATCTGAACGGCGGGCGTAGCCGGGGCATCGACAGCCGCACCGTCAACGCACCGCGGCTCAAGACACCGGACTACCCGGCGAGCTTCAGCCAGATGGACCTGACCCGGCGCCTGGAGGACGAGGCCGCCACACGTGCGTTCGTCACCTGGAACATCAACCCGGCCGCGTCGAGCCCCGAGCAGGCGCGGCTGCACCGCACGCTGACGCGCGAGTCCCTGTACAACGTGGCGATCGACATCTTTCCGACCGACACGACGGCGTTCGCCGACGTGGTGCTGCCGGCGGCGAGCTTCCTCGAGTTCGACGATCTGGCCGAGTCCTACTTCCACCTGACGCTCGGCGCCCAGGCGAAGTGCCAGGAGCCACCGGGCGAGGCGCTGCCGAACCAGGAGATCTTCCGGCGGCTCGCGCGCGGCATGGGCTGGACTGAGCCGGAACTGTTCGAGGACGACGCGTCGATCATCGCGCACATCCTGAAGCGCAGCGTGTTCGCCACGGACTTCGCGACGCTCAAGGCGAAGGGGTGGATGATCCCGCCCGGGCCGGTCATCATGTTCGCCGATCTCAAGTTCCCGACGCCGTCGGGCAGGATCGAGTTGGCCAGCGCGGCGGCGGCGGCGGATGGCCACCCACGCGTGCCGCAGCCCTGGTTCGACGCTCCGACCGAGGGGGGCCGTCTGCGCCTGCTGTCGCCGGCGGACGTATGGTTGATGAACGATTCATATTTCAACGAGCCGAAGATCGCGAGCAAGCTGGGGCCGGAGCCGATCGTCATGTTCCATCCGAGCGATGCCCGGCGTTTGAATATAGGCGAGGGCGACGCGATCGAGCTGGGCAACGCAACGGGAACGCTCGCGGCGCGCGCGCGCATCGGCGACGCGGTGCCCGAGGGCACGCTGCTGAGCCACAAGGGCCGCTGGCCGGGACGCGAACGGCAACGCCGCAACGTCAACGCCCTCAACCCCGGCCAGAAGTCGGACATGGGCGAGAGCAGCTGCGTCCACGGCATCGAGGTGACGGCGCGACGTCGGGCCACTACGTAATTCTCCCGGGTACCGGCCGGGACAAGGGACGCGTAACCAATCTTTACGATCTCTCGTGTATTTGAGAACGAGAAGCACGTGTCCAGGGACAGCGATGAACGACCGGCCGCTGGTCAACCACGGTAAAGCGCGGATCGTCGTCCTCGATGACGACACGCTCAGCCTCGCGCTGACGTGCGCCGTGCTGGAGAAGTCCGGCTACGAGCACGTGCGGATGTTCGAAGACCCGGTACGCTTGGTCCAGGTCTGCCAGGACGAGAAGATCGACCTGGCGATCATCGACATGAACATGCCGGGCATGAACGGACTGGACGTCCTGCGGGTGCTGCTGGACATCCGGATCAAGCGCCGGCCGTCGACCATCGTCGTCGCCGGATCGGAAGATACTTAGGAACGGCGCATCGCGCTGGAGCTCGGCGCGTCGGACTATGTGCGCAAGCAGTTCGAGCTGCACGAGCTGGCGGCACGCGTGCGCAACACCATCGAGCTGCGGCTGCTGAGCAGCCTGCTGATCGCGCGCAACGACGAACTGCTGACCGAGGTCGTCACCCGCGAGCAAAAGCTGGACGAGGCCATGACCGTGCTGCGCACGGCCGAGGCGGGGCTGGTGAAGCGCGCCTCGGCGATGGACAAGCCCGCGAAGCCCACCGTTCCGCCGGAGCTGCGCGAACAGCTGCTCGCACTGCAGGGATTCGTGGGCACGGTGGCCGGCCAGCCGTTCGGCCCCCTGGGCGACATGCGCTACGGCGAGTACGTGGAGCACATCGGCGAGAGCCTCGACCAGGCGCCGCGCCTGATCGGGATCCAACCGGCGCCGCGGCCCAAGCCGAAGGCATCGAAGCCGCTCGAGGACGCCGCGGTTCCCTGACGCTTGCGCGGCTCCACCATCCCGGAGACAGTGCGCCGGAAGGGTGCGTCATGACGATCATCGGGCAGGAACACTGGCACGTCACCAAGCCGGCCGTGCGCGGCCGCGGCCTGGTGGCGACGCAGCACGCGGAGGCGTCCGCGGTCGGTGCGGCGGTGCTGCGCGATGGCGGCAACGCGGTGGATGCGGCCATCGCGACGGGCCTGGCGATCGGCGCGGTCGAGCCATGGATGAGCGGGCTGGGCGGCGGCGGCTTCATGATCGTCTATCGCGCCGCCGAACGCGCCGCCTGGTGTGTGTCGTTCACCATGCCTTCGCCGCGCGGGTTGGACCCGGCGCGCTTTCCCCTGACCGGCGCGCAGGCGAGCGATGCGTTCTGCTGGGCCGGGGTGGTCGGCGACCGCAACATCAAGGGCTGCGACGCCGTCGGCGTGCCGGGCCTGGTCGCCGGCCTTGCCCTGGCCCTGGAGCGCTTCGGTACGCGGAGCTGGTCGCAGAGCGTCGCGCCAGCGCTAGCCCTGGCGGAGCAGGGGATGGAGGTCGGCTGGTACGCGACCCTGAAGATCGCGACCGAGGCGGGGCTGCTGCGCGCCTTCGACGAATCACGCCGCACATACCTGCCGGACGGCCTGCCGCCAGCGCCGGCGTGGACGGCGGGGTCGGCGCCGCGCCTGCGGCTGGGCCGGCTGGCGGAGACGTACCGCCGGTTGGCCGAGGCGGGCCCGCGTGACTTCTATGAAGGTGAAATCGCCCGCTCGATCGCCGCCGACATCGAGGCGGGCGGCGGCTCGCTGCGCGCGGACGATCTGGCGGCGTACCGGGCGGCGGTGGATCCGGCCCTGAGCTTCGGCTATCGCGGCGCGACGATCCACGGCGCCCCCGGCCTGACGGCCGGACCGACGCTGCGCGCTGCGCTCGGCCGGCTCGAAGCCTCCTGGTCGCCCGGTCCCGCACCCGATGGCAAGGCGTACGCGGCCTACGCCGATGCGTTGTCGGCCGCCTACGCCGAGCGGCTGAGCGGCATGGGCGAGGGCGCCGAACGCAAGGGCTGCACGACGCACATCACGGTCGCCGATGGCGAGGGCAACTTGGTCGCCCTGACCCAGACGCTGCTCTATCTGTTCGGCAGCGGCGTCATGCTGCCCGGCACGGGCATCATGATGAACAACGCGATGGCGTGGTTCGATCCCGTTCAGGGCCGGCCGAACAGTCTGAGGCCCGGCCGGCGGCCGCTGACCAACATGTGCCCGACCGTGATCGAGCGCGACGGCAAGGGGCTCGCCGCGCTGGGCGCCTCGGGCGGGCGACGCATCGTGCCGGCGGTGTTCCAGCTCGCGTCCTTCGTGACCGACTTCCGCATGGCGGCCGAAGCGGCGGCGCACCAGCCCCGCATCGACGTGAGTGGCGGCGACACCATCGTGTGCGATCCCAGGCTCGGTCCGGACGCGATCGGCGCCATCGGCCGCCGGCACCGCACGCTCGAGGCCCAGGCGGCGGTCTATCCGTCACCCTACGCCTGCCCCAACGTGATCGTGCGGGGGCCGGACGGCGTGGCCGAGGGCGTCGCCTTCATCGCGTCGCCGACCGCGGCCGTCGTCGCCGCCTGAGCCCACGGTGATCGCGTCGTCGTCGGCACGCGGGGCCGTGCTCGGCCTGACCGCGGCGTTCCTGTGGAGTCTGACGGGCGTGTCGCTGCGCTTCGTCGAAGCGGCTTCGTCGTGGCAGATGATCGCGTGGCGGGCGGTCATCATGGGCGCGGTGATCGCGGCGTATCTGGTGCTGCGCTACCGGGGTGGCGCCGTGCGCGCCGTGCTGGCGATCGGGCGGCAGGGCGCCATCGGCGGCGTCGTGCTGGGCATCGGGTTCACCTGCTACATCTCGGCGATCCAGGCGGCGACCATCGCCAACGCCTCGATCCTGACCGCGCTGGTACCGATCGCCGCGGCCCTGATCGCGCGGCTGGTGCTGGGCGAAGTGCTGGCGCCGCGCACCGGCCTCTACGCCGCAGGCGCGCTGGTCGGCGTGGGCGTCATGGTCGCCGAGGGCATCGTGGTGGGCGGCTGGGCGGGCAACGCCTTCGCACTGGGCGCCACGCTGTGCCAATCGACCTTCACGGTCATGATGCGCGGCGGGCGGGGCGTGGACATGGTGCCGGCGATCGGCGTCGGCTGCGTTGTCTCCTTCGCCCTGTCGGCGGCCTTGGCGGACGGTCTGGCGGTGACGCCACGTGATCTGGGCATCATCGCGGCGGTGGCGCTGATCTCGACCCTGCTCGGCAACGTCGCGTTCGTCCTAGCCGCCCGTCATGTCGCGGCGGGCGTGCTCGCCTTGCTGACCATGGCCGAGGTCGTGCTGTCGCCCCTGTGGGCGAGCGTGTTCGTCGGGGAACAGCCGACCCGGCTGGCGCTGGTCGGCGGCGCGATCGTGATCGCCGCGGTGCTGGCCCAAACGCTGGAGGCCGCGCGCCGGCCGGCCGCTTGACAGGCCGCAGAGGGGGTGCCACTTAGGGGCACCCCGACGGGGTTGGGGGCGCTTAGCTCAGCGGGAGAGCACTGTCTTCACACGGCAGGGGTCGCTGGTTCAATCCCAGCAGCGCCCACCAGTTTTTTAACAATGAAATCAAATATGTAGCATTGTCGAGCGCACCCCGACAATCGGAACGACACGCGAACTTGGTCGTCATTCTGGGCGTTTTTGGGCGTTATTCTGGGCGTTTCAAGCCTGATCTCAAGGCCGATTGCAGAATCCGTTTGGCCTTCGTTCGCCACCCCTCCGAGAGGGCGTTGACCAGCCCCCTGCGCCTTCCTCCATGTGAAGCCGGAGTCCGGCAACCCAGGAGGGACCGGACGGATGAAGCGATCGAGGTTCACGGAAGAGCAGATCATTGGGCTCCTGCGGGAGCAGGAGGCGGGTGAGAAGACGGCGGAGGTCGGCCGCAAGCACGGCATCAGCACGGCCACGTTCTACGCCTGAAAGGGGAAGTTCGGCGGCATGGACGTGTCCGGGGCGCGGC
>VGDP01000074.1 GCA_016869675.1 Alphaproteobacteria bacterium
AAAATATCGGAATAGGAGAACACAGGATCGTTAGCAAGAAAGAAACGCTCGCAGACTCGATCGGCGGAAACTTGCACGTGACGCTCTCGTCGATGTGCTCGTATGGCGCAAATGCAACTTTCTCGACGGCAACTACCAAATGGTCAGTCCGAAGCGTGTGCGAAATTCGTATTTTGGCGCGTACTTATCCGATGTGCGAATTCTTAGACCAGCCCATCTGCGAGTTTGAGTGATCCGTATTGCCCGCCGTGGTATAGAGTGCGTCCGGGGCCCCACCATGACCGCTCTTGCAATATCGGCGCGCGAGCGCCGCACTATCCTCGTCGTGCTCGTGGCCGGCGCCTTCGTCGCGGGCGTCGGCTTCGGCGCCATGCACCCGCTGATCACGCTGTTGCTCGAGCAACAGGGGCTCAGCGATACGTTGATCGGGCTCAACGCCACCCTGATGAACGTGGCGATCCTGGTGGGCGGGCCGTTCGTGCCGCGCATCGTGCGCGCGCTCGGGCCATTCAACGTGCTGGCGCTGAACGTCGCCCTCGACGTCACCCTGACGTTGCTGTACCCGACCGTCGAAGTCTACACGGCGTGGTGCTTCTTCCGCTTCCTGTGGGGCCTGGTCGGCGTGCAGTGGTGGGTGATCACCGAGAGCTGGATCAACCTACTGGCGCAGGACTCCAACCGCACCCGCGTGGTCGGTCTCTACACCGCCATGCTGTCGCTCGGCATGGCAGTCGGCCCGTTCGTGATCGCCGAGACGGGTATCGACGGGTACAGCCCCTGGTTCGCGATCCTCGGCCTCCTGCTGCTGGGTGCGCTGCCGGTGCTCGGCGTGGCACGCACGATCCCGGTCGTGGCGCATGACGAGAACCTGCGCGCCTTCGCCCTGGTGCGCCGGGCGCCACTGGTCGTCGTCGCGGCTATTGTCGGCGGCTTCGCTGATTTCGCCATCATGTCGCTCCTGCCGCTCTACGGGCTGGCGCACGGGCTGGCGCAGACCGACGCGGCGACCATGCTATCCGCCTTCACGCTCGGCAACGTCTGCCTGCAGATGCCGATCGCCTGGTTCGCCGACAAGGTCTCGCGCGGCTCGGCCCTGGTGCTATGCGCCGTGGTCACCATCGCCTGCTCGATCGCGCTGCCCTTCGCCGTGGCCGACTCCGTCATGCTGTGGATCGTGTTGTTCCTGTGGGGCGGGGTGGTGTTCGCGGTCTACATGGTGACGCTCGGCATGCTGGGCGCCGCCTTCGGCCCGGCAGAGCTGGTGGCGGCCAACGCCGCCTTCATCGTGCTCTACAACGTGGGCGGCGTGGTCGGGCCGCTGGGCACCGGCGCGCTGATGGACGCTTGGTCGCCCGAGGGCCTGCCGACCGTGGTCGCCGTCGCCATGGCCATCGTGCTCGGGTTCATGGTCGCGCGCCGCGCGCGTTGATCGTCACGCCGCCGCGATGGCCGCCTTGCGCCGCGCGACGAAGGCATCGAGTTCGGCCAGGATGGCGGCGTCGATCGGCGGCGGCTCGTAGGCCTCCAGCAGCGCGTGCCAGATGCCGTGGGCGCGCTCGGTCGTGTTGCGCGCGCCATCCTCCGTCCAGGTCTCGAAGTTGCGCCAGTCCGACAGCAGCGGCGAATAGAACGCGGTCCCGAACCGTTCGATCGTATGGGCCGCGCCGAAGAAATGGCCGCCGGGGCCGACCTCGGCCACGGCATCGACACCCAGGCTCTGGTCATCGACGGCGAAGGGCTGCAGCACCTCGGCCATCATCTGCAGGATCTCGGCGTCCAGGATCAGCTTCTCGAAGGACGCGGTCAGGCCGCCCTCCAGCCAGCCCGCGCCCTGGTAGAGCAGGTTGACCCCGCCCATGATGGCGCCCCACACGGCCATCTCGGATTCGTAGGCCGCCTGGGCGTCGACCACGTTCGAAGCGTTGACGTTGGACGAGCGCCAGGGCACCCGGTAGCGGCGGGCAAGCTGGCCGGTGGCGAACGCGGCCTTGACGTACTCGGGCGTGCCGAAGGCCGGCGCGCCGGTGCGCATGTCCACGTTCGAGGTGAAGCCGCCGTAGACCATGGGCGTGCCCGGCCGTACGCTCTGGGCCAGCGCGATCATGGCCAGCGCCTCGGCATTCTGCTGGGCCAGCGCGCCGGCCAGAGTGACCGGGCTCATGGCGCCGGCCAGGGTGAACGGCGTGGCGATCACGGGCTGGCCCGCCTCGGCCATGGCAACCAGGCCGTCACCCATGGGCCCGTCGAGCCTGAGCGGCGAGTTGGAGTTGATAACGGTCATCACCACCGGGGTCCGGGCGAGCTCGTCCGTGTTGGCGCCCAGCACGATCCCCGCCATGGCCAGCGCGTCCTCGACCTGGTGGCTGCCCATGCCCCAGGTCGTCCACGGCCGGTCGAGCAGCTCGAAGAACGCGCGGTAGACGTCCAGATACCGGGTCTCGGGCGCCAGGTCCGTGGGTTCGACCGCCGTGTCGCCCAGGTGGATCACGTTCAGCATGTGGGTCAGGCGCGCGAAATCGCACGTGTCCTGGAACGTGCCGGCACGCCGGCCGCGCGCCAGGTCGCTGGCGAACGCCGGTCCGCCGACGGTCGCGAACACCAGCTCGCGACCGCCGAAGCCGACGGTGCGCTCGGGATTGCGCGCGCGCAGCTCGAAGCGCGGCGGCACGCGCGCGACATGCTCCTCGATCAGGCCACGGTCCAGGCGTGCACGGCGTTCGGTCCGGTCCACGTCGGCGCCGGCGCGGGCCAGCGCGTCCAGAGCGCGCGCGCTCCACACGTCCAGGCCGATCTCCTCCAGCAGGCGCAGCGAGGCGCCGTGGATCGCCTCAACCTGGTCGTCCGACAGGATGCGCACCGGCTCGTAGGGGTTGCTCAGCCGGCGCCACGGCGTCTGGCGCGGGCCTGCGGCGGCGCGCCGATCGCGTCGTGCGGCCCTGTCCCGAGCCATGGTTGCCTCCAGGGGCTTGTTGCCGGTGTTCGCGGTGCATACTGTCGCAGCCGTCAGCGAGGGAAGGAGCCCAGGCCGTGCCGCGCGACCCGCGTTACGACATTCTGTTCGAACCGGTCAAGATCGGCCCGGTCACCGCGCCGAACCGCTTCTACCAGGTGCCGCACTGCACCGGCATGGGCATGCACCTGCCGCGCACCAACGCCGCCATGCGCGCGGTCAAGGCCGAGGGTGGCTGGGGCGTGGTGTGCACCGAGTACTGCTCGATCCACCCGTCCTCGGACGACAGTCCTTACGCCTTCTGCACGTTGTGGGACGACGACGACGTGCGCGTCATGGCCGCGATCGCCGAGGCGATCCACGCCGGCGGCGCGCTGGCCGGCGTCGAGCTGTGGCACGGCGGCGCCCACACCGACAACCGGCTGAGCCACCTGCCCCTGCTGGCGCCCGGCCCGGCGCCCGGCGCCATCAGCGGGCCGCACCAGGCGCGGGCGATGGACAAGGCCGACATCCGGAACGTGCGCGCCTGGCACGGCGATGCGGTGCGCCGCGCGATCCGCGCCGGCTTCGACATCGTTTACGTCTACGCCGGACACGGCTACCTGCTCCATCAGTTCATGCTGCGGCGGACGAACCCGCGCACCGACGAGTACGGCGGCAGTCTGGCGAACCGCGTGCGGCTGACGCGCGAGCTGATGGAGGACGCCAGGACAATCGCCGGCGATCGCGTCGCCATCGCGCTGCGCTTCGGCGTGGACGAGCTGCTCGGCGCCGAGGGCCTGACCAGCGACGGCGAGGCGCGCGACATCGTCGGCCTGCTGGCCGAGCTGCCGGACCTGTGGGACGTCAACGTCGGCGACGCCGGCAACGATTCCATGAGTTCGCGCTTCGGCGACGAAGGCTGGCAAGAACCGCACGTCGCGTGGGTCAAGACCCTGACCACCAAGCCGGTGGTGGGGGTGGGCCGCTTCACCAGCCCGGACGCCATGGCGGGTCAGGTGCGGCGCGGCGTGCTCGACCTGATCGGCGCGGCGCGGCCCTCGATCGCCGACCCGTTCCTGCCGCGCAAGGTCGCCGAGGGGCGGATCGAGGACATCCGCGAGTGCATCGGCTGCAACATCTGCCGCTCGGCCAACAACGAAGGCGTGCCTCTGCGTTGCACCCAGAATCCGACCATGGGCGAGGAATGGCGGCGCGGCTGGCACCCGGAACGCATCGCGCCGAAGGCGTCGGGGTCCTCCGTGCTCGTCGTCGGCGCCGGACCCGCCGGGCTCGAGGCCGCGAGGGCGCTCGGCCAGCGCGGCTACCACGTGACCCTGGCCGAGGCCGCCGACGAACTGGGCGGGCGCGTGGCGCGCGAGTGCCGCATGCCCGGTTTCGCCGCGTGGGGCCGAGTGCGCGACTGGCGGGTGGGGCAGATCGCCAAGCTGACGAACGTCGAGGTCTACCGTGGCAGCGCCATGGGCGCGGCCGACGTGCTGGCGGTCGGCGCGGATCACGTGGTGCTGGCGACCGGCGCGCGCTGGCGGCGTGACGGCGTCGGCCGGCACACCGAGCACGCGCCGGCCATCGACCCGGCCATGCCGGTCGGCACGCCCGACGACATCCTGGCCGGGCGACGGCCCGACGGCCGCGTCGTGGTGATCGACGACGATCCCTACTACATGGGCGGCGCCATGGCCGAGGTGCTGCGCCGCGCCGGCCGTGCGGTGACGCTGGCCACACCGCACGCCGTCGTCGGGCCGTGGAGCGCCATGACCAACGAGCAGGAACGCATCCAGGCCCGGCTCGTCGGGCTCGGCGTCACGGTGGTGCCGGGGCGGCGACTCGCCGCCGTGGAGGCGGGTCGCGTCGTGCTGCACGGGCTGCACGGCGAGCCCGCGATCAGCGTGGAGGCCGACGCGGTCGTGCTGGTGACCATGCGCCTGCCGGTGGACGAGCTGTACCACGCCCTGGTTGCCGATCCGGCTTCGCTGGAACGGGCCGGGGTGCGCACGGTCACCCGCTTGGGCGATGGCCTAGCGCCGGGCACCATCGCCATGGCGGTGCGGGCCGGCCACGCGTACGCGCGCGAACTCGACGACCCCCTGCCGGCCATCCGACGCGAACGGATCCTCGTCTAGGACCGACCCAAGGGAACCATGATCATCGACCGTCGTGTCATTCCCAGGCGCCGAGCGGGCTGCGAACCGCGAAAGATGAGCGGGGATGACCCGGCGGTCGCGAAGTCCTAACTCGCGGGCCGGTCGGGGCGGTCCTTGGCCATGACGCTGAGGTACTGCATGGCGAGCGAAGCGCCGGCGAGCGCCGTGATCTCGCCCACGTCATAGGCCGGGGCGACCTCAACCAGGTCCATGCCTATGAAGGCGATGCCGCCCAGGCGCGCCAGGATCTGCAGCGCCGCGTAGCTGGTCAGCCCGCCGCACACCGGCGTGCCCGTGCCGGGCGCGAAAGCGGGGTCCAAACAGTCGATGTCGAAGCTGAGGTACGCCTTCGATCCGCCCACCGTGCGCTTGATGGTTTCGACCACGCCGTCGAGCCCCAGCGCGTCGACCGTCTCGGGCGGCAGGATGGTGAAACCGTGGGTCTCGGGGTTGTGGGTGCGGATGCCGGTCTGCACGCTCCGCGCCGGGTCGATCAGCCCTTCGTTCATGGCGTGGAAGAACATGGTGCCGTGGGTGTAGTTGCCGTCGCGCCACGTGTCCGAGTGGGCGTCGAAGTGCACCAGCGCCAGCTTGCCGTGGCGCCGGGCGTGGGCGCGCAAGAGCGGCAGCGAGACGAAGTGATCGCCGCCCAGCGCGAGAACCGAGGCGCCGGCGTCGATGATGGTGTCCGCCGTCGCCTCCACCTGGCGCAGCATGTCGTCCACGTAGCCCACGTCGTAGGCCACGTCGCCGTAATCGACGATGGCCAGCCGGTCGCGCGGGTCGAAGTCGAACGGGTGCTGCGGTCCCCACGCGATCTGGGTCGAGGCCTGGCGCACGGCGCGCGGGCCGAAGCGCGTGCCCGGGCGGTTGGTGACGCCCAGATCGTAGGGCACGCCGAGGACCGCCACGTCGACGCCGGCCAGATCGCGGCTGTAGCGCGTGCGCAGGAAGCTGGTCGCGCCGGCGTAGGGCGGCTCGGACATCGCGCCGTAGGGCTCGCGGTTCAGGAACGCGTGGTCGCTGCCGTGGCGTGGCATGGGCGGTCCCTCAGCGGACGTAGGCGGACATGTGGCGTCGCAGGGCGGCTTCGAGCTCGCGGTCGAGCGCCTGCGCCACCTGCTCGGTCAGGCGGTAGAGTTTGCGATCGCGCTCGTCGAGCGTGGCGTCCTCGGCGACGGTGACCGATCCGTCGGCGCGCGCCGCGACGTGCGCCTCGACGAAGCGACTGTCGTCGGCGACGATCTCGAGGCGCGCGGCGAGCGCGAGCGCATAGCGCTTCTTCTGGTCGTTGGTGAAGAAGCCGGTCACGCCGCTCTGGGTGCCGAGCGCCTCCTCGGTGGCGCTGGCATCCGTCACCACGTGGCGCAGGATCCTGTTCAAGCCCATGACGTCGACGCGGTCGCCGGCCCAGCGCCGCACGACGGCCGCCGGCTCGATCGGGAACTCCCGCTCGACATGGGGTGGCTCCAGCGGCGCCACAAAGTCGTCCACAATCTCGATGCGCGCCACATCCAGCGCAATGCGCGGCAGATGGGCGAAGGTGATCTCGGCAAACTGCGCACGCGGCGGTATCGCCTCGCAGCCGGCCAGCGCCAGGCCGCCCAGCAGCATCAGGCGCCGGGTAGCCTCAGGCATGGCCGTGGGCCGGTGGCAGGGCCGCGCGGTCGAAAGATTCGGTTCGGTTGCAGAACTGGCAGGTGACATGGATCGCGCCCTCGATGGTCATGGATTCCAGGTCGTCCGGCGGCAGGGCCAGCAGCACGGCCTCGGCCCGCTCGCGCGAGCAGCGGCAGCCGAACGCCAGCGGCTTGGGCTGGAACACCCGCACGCCGTCCTCATGATAGAGCCGCCACAGCAGATGATCCGCCGGAAGTTCGCGGTCGAGCAGGTCGGCGCTGGTCGCGCTGGCGGCGAAGGCCAGCGCCCGCCGCCAGCGTTCATCCTCGTCGAGGCCGTCGGGTGTCGCGGGCGCCGCGCCACCGATGTCGGGCTCGCGCTGCAGCATCAGCGCGCCGGCGCGCCAGCGCCCGGTGTCGTCGCGCCCGACCGCCAGCTTGACGACGGCGTCGAACTGCTCGGAGCGACGGAAGTAGTGGTGCGCGCAGCCGGCCATGGTGCCGCCGGCCAGCTCGACCAAGCCCTGGTACGTCTCGGTGTCGGGGCCCTGGTCCACGGTGAAGGCAAGCACGCCGGCGCCGATGAAGCGCGGCACTGGCTCGCCGGGCGCCGCGGCGTCGCCGTCGCGCGCGGCCAAGCGCTGGGCGTCGTAGGCGGCGTAGCCGCGCATCCGCCCCCCGGTGGCGTAGTCGGCGACCAGCAGGCGCAGCGGGCCGTCGCCCTTGACCTGGATGCTGAGCACGCCGTCGAACTTGAGCGCGCCGGCCACGCCGGCGGCCAGCGCCATAGTCTCGCCCAGCAGGCGCGAGACCGGCTCGGGGTAGGCGTGCTGGCCGAGCACGCGGTCAACCGTGTCGCCCAACCGCACGACGCGTCCCAGCACGGCGAGCGGGTCGACGCGGAACGGCTGGATCACGTCGTCGGTGCGCCCAAACACCACGCCAGGATTCCCTTCTGCGCGTGCAGCCGGTTCTCGGCCTCGTCCCACACCGCCGACCGCGGGCCGTCGATCACCTCGGACGTGACCTCCTGCTCGCGGTACGCCGGCAGGCAATGCATGAAGATCGCGTCGGGGCGCGCCAGCGCCATGATGCCCGCGTCGATGCGGTAGGGCTCCAACAGCTCGCGCTTGCCGTCGGTGCGCGTGTCGCTCATGGACACCCAGGTGTCGGTCACCACGCAGTCGGCGTCGCGCACAGCCGCGCGCACGTCGTCGCCGACCACGATGCGGCCCTGCCGCTCGGCCGCCCAGTCCAGGATCGCCTGGGACGGCCGGTAGGCGTCGGCGCAGGCGATCTGCAGCTCGAAGCCGAACTGCACGGCGGCGTGGATCCACGACGCGGCCATGTTGTTGCCGTCGCCCGCCCAGGCGACCCGCTTGCCGCGGATCGGCCCGCGGTGCTCCTCGAACGTCATGACGTCGGCCAGCAACTGGCACGGGTGGGTGCGGTCGGTCAGGCCGTTGATCACCGGCACGGTGGCGTGCGCCGCCAGATCCAGCAGCTTCGCGTGGTCCTGGGTGCGGATCATGATCGCGTCCACGTAGCGCGACAGCACGCGCGCCGTGTCCGCGATCGATTCGCCCCGGCCCAGGTGCATGTCCACAGGGCTCAGCATGACGGTGTGGCCGCCGAGTTGGCGCATGCCCACCTCGAAGGACACGCGGGTGCGCGTCGACGGCTTCTCGAAGATCAGCGCGAGCGCCTTGCCGGCCAACGGTGCCTCGTGCTGGCCTAGCTTCATCCGCCTCTTGCGCGCGGTCGCGTCGTCCAGGATGCCGCGCAGCACCGTGGGCGACAGTACGTCCAGATCGAGGAAGTGGCGCAGCGTCATAACGCGAGACTCCGGCACGCGTCGTCCAGGATGCCGAGCGCCTGGTCGATCTCGGCGTCCGACACGATCAGGGGCGGCAGGACGCGCACCACGTTGTCGCCGGCGCCGACTGTCAGCAGGCCGCGTGCGCGCAGCGCCTCGATCAGGTCGTTCTGCGGCACGTGGGCGCGCAGGCCCAGGTGCAGCCCGAGCCCGCGCGCCTCGGCCAACACCTTGGAGTGGCGCGCGACCAGGCCCTCCAGCCCCTTGCGCAGGCGCGCGCCGGCCGCCTCGACGCGGGCCATGAAGCCGTCGGCCAGCATGACGTCGAGCACCGCGTTGCCGACCGCGCAGACCAGCGGGTTGCCGCCGAAGGTCGAGCCGTGGGTGCCGGGCGTCATGCCCTGGGCGGCCTTGGCGGTGGCCAGGCACGCGCCGATCGGCACGCCGCCGCCCAGCGCCTTGGCCACGGCCATGACGTCGGGTGTCGCGCCGGAATGCTCGTGGGCGAACAGGCGCCCGGTGCGCCCCATGCCGGTCTGCACCTCGTCGTAGATCAGCAGCAGGCCGAACTCGTCGGCGGTGGCGCGCAGCGCGCGCAGGAAGTGCGGGTCGGCCGGCCGGATGCCGCCTTCGCCCTGCACGGGCTCAATCAGGATCGCGGCGGTCCGCGGCGTGATCGCGGCGCGCAGCGCGTTGGTATCGCCGAACGGCACCTGGTCGAAGCCGTCGGGCAGCGGCTCGAAGCCTGCGATGTGCTTGGCTTGGCGCCCCGCCGCGATGGCGGCCAGCGTGCGACCGTGGAATGCGCCCTCGAAGCTGATGACGCGGTAGCAGTCCGGGTTGCCGGTCACGTCATGATACTTGCGCGCGATCTTGA
>VGDP01000075.1 GCA_016869675.1 Alphaproteobacteria bacterium
AGCCCATCGAGAGGCACGCCGCGCCGCGCGCGGGTCCCTCCCATGGACTACCGGGACAAGCTGCAAACACCGCGTGGCCCCTTCTTGCTCCGCCACAGTGGCCCAATATCCCGCCGCCGTTGACACGTCCTCTGGCGCATCGTCCGCGCCGTTTGTTGCAACGGAACGGCCTCAAATCCAATCAGTCAACCGGTCCCAGCTTCGGGGTCCACTTCAGATGATGCTGGGGCTCGGGCTGCTCGGCGGCGTCGCCCAGTTCGCCCTGATCGAGGGGTTCCGCCAGCCTCCGGCCGGCGCTCTCGCGCCGTTCCAATACACCGCGCACATCTGGGCCATCAGGCTCGGCTACCTGATCCGGGGCGACGTGCCGGAGGATGTCGTGTTCATCGGCGCCGCCATGATCGTCTCGGCCGGCCTCGCCATCCTCGTGGCCGAGCGGCGCCAGCAGTAGTCGACGTCCCGGCTTGACGCTCGGTGCGAGAAGCCCGAGCCTCAGAACTGAACAGGGGGGAGGACGCACGGTGGGGGATAGGAAATCGCGCATCGTCGCGGACTGCCGCGACAAGCTCGGCGAGGGGCCGCTCTGGAACAACGCGACCGGGGAGCTCTACTGGGTCGACTGCTTCGGGCCGACGATCCGCCGCCTGACGCCTGATGGCAAGCGGACCGATTGGACCCCCGCCGGGTTCAGCAACGTCGGATCGGTCGTGTTCTGCGAAGGAGGGCGCCTGCTCGCCGCGATGAACGACGGCCTCTACATGTTCGATCCGCGCGACGGCTCGCTCGCCCCCTTCGCCGATCCGAACTACGGCCGCGTCGATCTCATCTACAACGACGCCAAGGTGGATCGCCACGGCAACTACTGGGTCGACAACTACGACCGGACCGAGTCAGCGCCGCGGGGTGTCCTCTACGTCCTGAATCGCCGCGGGCAATGGCGCATCGGCGACAGCGGCTTCGTCGTCGGCAACGGCCCCACCTTCTCGCCGGCGGGCGACGTGCTCTATTTCAGCGATTCCCTGGGTCGGCAGAGTCTCGCCTACGACCTCGACCCCGCCACCGGCACGCTCACGGGCCGCCGAGTCTTCCAGCGGTTCAGCGAGGCGGAAGGACTGCCCGACGGCTGCTGCGTCGACCGAGAGGGCTGCGTCTGGCTCGCCCTCTACGACGCCGGCATGGTGGTGCGGCTCTCGCCCAAGGGGGAGCGGCTCGAGACGGTGCGCGTATCGGCGCGCTACACCACCGCCTGCTGCCTCGGCGGACCGGATCTCAAGACCCTCTACATTACCTCCGGCCAGACGCCGCAGGCCGACGAACCGGCGGGCGGCGCGCTCTTCGCCGTCGAGGTGGACGTTCCGGGGCTGCCGGAACCCTTGCTCGCGCCGCTCTCCTAGCCTCGTCGGCGGAATGGGTCGATCCGGCATGGCCTATGTCCGCATCGAATCGCTGGTCAAGCGGTTCGGCGACGTCGAGGTGATCCGCGGCGTGGATCTCGACATCGAGCGCGAGGAGTTCACGGTTTTCGTCGGGCCCTCGGGGTGCGGCAAGACGACTCTCCTGCGCCTGATCGCGGGCCTCGAGCAGGCGGCGTCTGGCACCATCCAGATCGACGGGCGGCGCGTCGACCCGCTGCCGCCGGCCAAGCGCGGCGTCGCAATGGTGTTCCAGAACTACGCGCTTTTCCCGCACATGTCGGTGTTTGAGAACATGTCGTTCGGGCTACGCATCGCACGCCTTGATGCGGTGGCGATCCGCGAGAAGGTCCTGGCTGCCGCCGGCATCCTGCGGATCGCCGACCTTCTGGATCGCAAGCCGCGCGAGCTCTCGGGCGGCCAGCGGCAGCGCGTGGCGATCGGCCGGGCGATCGTTCGTGAGCCCAAGGTGTTCCTGTTCGACGAGCCGTTGTCGAACCTGGACGCGAAGCTCAGGGTGCAGATGCGGGTCGAGCTCACCGGCCTGCGGCGCCAGCTCGCGGCGACGATGATCTACGTCACCCACGACCAGGTCGAGGCCATGACCATGGCCGACAAGATCGTGGTGCTGAACGGCGGCGTGATCGAGCAGATCGGGCGTCCGCTCGAGCTCTATCACCATCCACGCAACCTGTTCGTCGCGGGGTTCATCGGCTCGCCGGCGATGAACTTCCTGCCCGCGCGGGTCGTGGCGACGTCGGGAGGTGGCGTCGAGGTCGAGATCGACGGCGGACCCAGGACGATCGTGCCGTGCGCTCCACCCGCCGGGACCGGGGCGTGGGACGGGGCGCCGGTGACGCTCGGCCTCCGGCCCGAGAGCCTGGATGCGCGCGGCGCCGGCGATGACCGCCTCGCCGGCCGCGTCTACAACGTCGAACGGCTGGGCGGCGACACCTACCTCTACCTCAAGGGTCCCGGCGGGCGGGATGTCACGGTGCACGCGCCGGGCGACATCGCGGCCCGCCCGGGAGACGAGATGACGGTGGGCTTCGCCAACGCGCGCTGCCACCTGTTCGACGACAAGGGCCTCGCTTTCGCCCGCGCGGACGCGCGATAGCGGCGAAGCGCTACGCCACGGCCCGGCCGTCCTCGCCCACTCCTGAAATCGGGCCGCGCGGGCGGAACACATGCAGGCGGACCGTGGTCGTCACGTCCTCCCCGGGCCTGAGCTCCAGGAGACGCTCGCCCCGGCGCTGGGCCTCGGCGAGCCCGCCGCCAAGGCAGGTCGTGTTCGGCTCCAGGCCGATCAGGCGCGTCCGGCCATGCCAGGGCGGATCGGGGTTTCCCTCCAGCTCGTACCAGAGCCAGGCAAAGGGAAAGACCGCCGCGTCCCACGAAAGCGCGGCCGCGATCCGGCCGTCGGACCGGCGGATGGCGGCCCAGGCCCCGCCCTCGAAATCGAGCAGGTAGGCCTGGGCCGCGACCGGGGCTCGCGGCGCGAAGCGCAGGTCGATCGGTCCCGCCTTGCCCGGAACCGCAGGCCAGGCGCCGCGGGCGCCGGGCAGCAGCGGGTTCGCCGGCGGGTCGTAGCCCTTGTCCACCAGCGCCGTGCGCGCGCCCGTCTCGATGACGAACTCGCCCGCGAGCAGGTCGGTGCCGAAGGTAGGGTGGTGGCCCCACATCACGGTGACCGGCCGGCCGCCCTCCACCCGCGCCGTCTCGGTAACCGCGACGACGTCCTCCGCCACCGCGATCGTCCGCCGCATCGTGACGGGGACGGTGTAGAAGTTCCGCTCCAGACGGAGCGTCGCCCCTTCGACCGCGGCGCGCCACGGGCTGATCGAGGCCTCGCCGTGGAAGCCGTGGACGGCGCCCCGGAACCGGCAGGCATCGCCGCCGTTGGGGAAGAGCAGCGGCCAGCCGCCGCCGTAGCGGGTGAGCCAGGCCCACTCGTCGGGAGCGCCGAAGGACTCGAGGGGCGCGATCACCGGGTCCCACGGCGTCCGGCCCAGCACCGAGAGGCCGAGGCCCTTGTGGACCACGGCGGCGATCGTGCCGCCGACGGTCGGCCACACCTCGACCCGGAGAGCGCCGCTCTCCAGCACGACCACCTCGCTCATTTGATCGACCCCGCCATCAGCCCGCTGATGTAGTGCTTCTGGAAGGCGATGTAGAGGATCACCATGGGCGCGCTCGCGAACACCATACCAGCCATGGTCAGCGGGATCTGGTCGCCGTAGCGGCCCTGGAACACGCTGATGCCAGCCATCAGCGTCCGCTTGGCGTCGTCCTGGAGGAAGATGATGGCGATCAGGAGGTCGTTCCACACGTAGAGCGCGTTGACGACGACGAGCGTGAGCAGCGCCGGCAGCGACAGCGGCAGGACGATCCGGACCAAAATCCGAAGGTCGCCCGCGCCGTCGATGCGGGCGGATTCGAACAGCTCGCGCGGGATGGTACGGAAGAAGGTGGTGAGCAGGTAGACCGAGAACGGCGTGATCAGGCCGGCGTAGATGAGGATGGCGCCGTGGTAGGTGCTGATGAGGTCGAGCTGCGCGTAGAGCACGAACAGGGGCACGATCATCACCACCGGCGGCACCGCCATGAGCGAGGTGCTGACCGAGAAGAGCAGGCCGCGGCCGGCGAACTGCATCCGCGCGATGGCGTAGGCACCGAGGCACGACACCGCCGTGCTCAGCGCCACCGCGCCGGCAGCGAGGACCAGGCTGTTGCCCATCCAGGCGAAGAAGTCGCTCGCGAACAGCACGGAGCGGTAATGGTCGAGCACAGGCGCGGCCGGCGGTCCCACCTTGTTGAAGGTGTATTCCTCCTCGCTCTTAAGCGAGGTCAGCACCATGAAGACGGTGGGCGCCAGCGCGATCAGCACGGCGACACCGAGGACCCCGTGCTTGAGGGCGAGATCGGGCCGCACGCGCGCGAGGAAGCCTGTCTCGGATCCGGCCATCGGCTAGGCCACCTCCTCCTCGTTCGCCCGGCGGCGGACGGCGAACAGGGGCACGATCAGGAGGAGCGAGACCAGGAACAGCATCGCCGAGACCGCCGAGGCGATGCCCGGCAGGCTGGTCCTGATGAGCGCGTTGAAGATGTAGAGCTCGACGACCGTGGTCGACGTGCCGGGGCCGCCGCGCCCACCGCCGATCATGTAGACGTACGAGAACACCGAGGAGAGGATGGTGATGACGCTGACGACCACGTAGAACTCGATCACCACCTTCATCTGCGGCACGATCACGTAGCGCAGCCGCTGCCACCACGACGCTCCCTCGAGCTTCGCCGATTCGATCAGGGACTCGTCCAGCGCCAGCAGCCGGGCGAGGAACAGGATGATGCCGAGCGCGGATTCGCGCCAGATGATGAGGAGCATCACGGTCCACAGCGCGACGTCGGTCGAACCGATCCAGTCGAGCGCGAGGAAATCCAGCCCGATCCAGCGCAAAACCTCGTTCACCGGGCCGTTGAACTGGAACATCTTCTTCATCACGACCGCGATGATCGGCACGGCCAGGATGTAGGGCAGGAACAGGACCACGCGATAGAGCTTCCAGCCCCTGAGCCGGTCGAAGAGGACGACCGCGATCAGGAGCGACCAGACGACCATGCAGGGGACCGCGAGCAGGAGTTGCAGGTTGTGCCGGACTGATTCCCAGAACAGCGGCTGGGAGAGCACGAGGTCGTAGTTGCGGAACCCGATCCACGGCCCGTCGATGCCGCGCACCATCTTGAAGCTGAACTCGAAGATGCGGACGACGGGGTAGCCGAAGACGAAGAGCAGGAGGGCCACGAGCGGCAGGACGTAGGCGTAAGGCGCGATCCGTGACCCCTGGTTCACGCCTTGCCGCCTCCGGTTAGACGGGCAGCCGTCTGGACGGGCCGCCGCCGCCCCACTCTGCCCCGCGACGGGAGAGGGTGGGGGTAGGAATGACGACGCCGATTGTTCCGCGAGGCACCACGCCTACCCCGCGAGGTCGATCGCCCACTTCTTGTAGTTCTCGACGATGTCAGGGTTGAACTCGCGCCACTCCTTGGCGACGTTGTAGGCCATCTCACCAGCTTGCTCGCCGGTGATGCTGCCTTCCACCACCTGCTGCGCCGCCGGCAGCAGGGCCTGCTCGTAGAATTGGCCCGGCACCATGTTCGCAAGGTACGGGATGTTCGGCGACATGCCCCAGCGCTGCCACATGTCGGCGACCGCAGCGTCGGTGATGACCGAGGCGTCGAAGTTGACGTTGGCCGGCAGCCACCCCGTCTTCTCGTGCAGGGACTGGAGCTGGGCCGGCGCCTGCATGTACTCGAGGAACTTCGCCGCCGCCTCGGGATTCGTCGCGACGGCGGAGATGCCGAGCCCTTGCGAATCGAAGATCGGCTGGCCGGCGAGCTTGCCCTTGCCGTAGACCGGCATGACCATGGTGCCGATCCGGCCACCGATCGCCTTGCTGTCAGCCGGCAGCCGCGAGCCGATCGAGAGGCCCGCCCCCACTTTTCCGGCGACAATCAGATCGATGCCCGGGTAAAGCTCGGTCGAGGACATCTCGGAATTGAGGAAGTCGAGCTTCTTCAACTCCTCGAGCCGCACCCAGTGCTCGTGGTACTTGGGATCGCGGAAGTCGCGGTCGCCGGTGAAGAGGTCGATCGCCTCGCCGGCGGTGTCCGCGTTCTGCGCCAGCGCGTGGCCAAAATACCACTCGCCCCAGTAGCCGTCCTGGATGCCGCCGCCCACCGGCGCGAAGCCCTTCGACTTCAGCTTGTCGCAGGCGTCCAGGAACTCGTCCCAGGTCTTGGGCGCCTCGTCCGCATTGAGGCCGGCCTGGTCGTAGAGGTCCTTGTTGTAGATCCAGATCATCGGCAGCGGGTACCAGCCGAGCCTGTAGGTCTGGCCGCCGAAGTTGCTGAGCAGCGTCGGGCTCGAATCCTTGATCACTTGGTCGGCGACGAGGCCGTTGAGCGGCTGCAGGTAGCCGAGCCAGACGCTTTCCATGTGGTAGATGCCGTTCCACAGGAACTGGATGTCCGGTGCCTCGCCGGCAGCCGCGGCCGTCTGGAACTGCGAGATGACGACGGCGGTGTCCTGCAACATGGTGGTGACGGCGGCGTCCGCGTAGCCGGCGACCGCCTCGTCCACCACGGCCTGCAGGCCGGGCAGCTCCTGCTCACCCCACCACCACATGGTGATCGCCGGCGAATCCGCCCGTGCCGTGGTCCAGGGCATCGCCCCGGCCAGCGCCGCGCCCGCGCCGAACGCGGCGGTCGAACGCAGGGCCTGCCGGCGGCTGACGTACTCGTTAGCTCTCGTCCTCATCGTGAACCCTCCCTTTTCGGCGTGAATGACCGCGACCGGGGTCGGTGCCCCGCGCCACATCAGAACGTACTCATGAGCCCGCCGTCCACGACGAGCAACTGCCCCGTCATGTAGCGGCAGTAGTCGGAAGCGAGGAAGATCACCGTGCCCGACACGTCCTCAGGATACCCGGTCCGGCGCAGGGGGATCTTCCCCCTCCTCACGTACCACTCGATGAAGTCCGGCGTCTTGGTCTCGTCGACACCGTTGACGATCGACATCGGCGTCAGCATGAACCCGGGCGCGACCGAGTTCACCAGGATGTCGTAGGGCCCGAGCTCCACGGCCATCGACTTGGTCAGCGCGATCATCCCGCCCTTGGCGGCGTTGTAGGGCCCGATCTCGCCGCTCGAGGCGAAGCCCTGGATCGAGGCGATGTGGATGATCCGGCCCGACCGCCGCGCGACCATGAGGGGCGCCACGAGCTTGGAGCCCATGTAGACCGCCTCGAGGTTGATGGCGGTCGTCCGCCGCCAGTCCTCCAGCGTGTCGTTCAGGATGGTGCGGGTCGGCGGGTTGATCGCGGCGTTGTTCACCAGCGCGTCGATCCGGCCGAACCTGGCGTGCAGGTCCGCCACCACCCGGCCGTAGGCGTCGTAGTCGGTGACGTCGAGCGCGTAAGCAGCCGCGGTCCCGCCCTCTCCGCCGATCTCGGCGGCGACGGCCTCGAGGGTCGCAGGGTTGCGTTCGAGGAGCGCGACGATCGCCCCCTCGCGCGCCATCTCGAGCGCGATCGCGCGCCCCAGTCCCTGGCCGGCGCCGGTGACGACGCAGACCCGATCGACGAGAAGACCCATGACTCCCTCCCCTCAGAACGTCGCCGAGACGCCGCCGTCCACCGACAGAATCTGCCCGGTCACGTATTGCGCGTCGTCCGAGCAGAGGAAGTACGCCGGGCCCGCCATGTCCGCCGGCTTGCCGAACCGGCGCAAGGGGATCCGGCCGTACTTCACGTAGATGTCGCGGAACCAGTCGGCGTTGTACTCGTGCGAGCCGTCGGCCAGGATCGACATCGGCGTGTCGACGAAGCCGGGCGCGATGGCGTTGACCATGATGCCGTCGGGGGCGAGGTCACAGGCGAGCGCCCGGGTGAAGTTGACGATCGCCCCCTTGGCGGTCGAGTACGGGATCGCATCGGGACTGCCGCGCAGGCCCATGATCGAGGCGATGTTGAGGATGCGCCGCCCGGGACCCGCTTTGCGCAGAAGCGGCAGGAAGGCGACGGTCACGCGGATCGCCCCATCCTGGTTGACCCGGATCACCTCGTGGTAGCGCTCCATGGTCATGCGGTCGATCCCCGTGGTGTCCGAGATCGCCGCGTTATTCACGAGGATCTCGCAGCGCCCGTGCAGGCGATCCACCTCGGCTGCGAGCGCCGCGACCGAGGCGTTATCGCCGATGTCGACGGGCAGCGCCGCCGCCTCGCCGCCGCCCGCCCGGATGCTCGCCGCCGCTTCGCGCGCCGTCTCGACCCGCATGTCGGCGAGCACGACGGCGGCGCCTTCCTCGGCCAGCCGCGCGGCGATAGCGAACCCGATCCCCCGGGCGCCGCCGGTGACGACGGCCACGCGGCCCCCAAGCTTCCGCCCGCGATCCGCCGCCATCTCAGCCGACATTTCCCAGATGCCGCCCTGGAACGGTGCGAAGGCTAGCATTTCGCCAAGTTCGGGTGAAGCCATGGGCGGCCCGTGCGGGTTTTGCCGTCGCTTCGGCCGTGCGCAACTTCCAGAACGCCCCGTGATTCATCGGTTTGGTCCTTTTCCTCGGCATTCGGACACACTCCTCCCGTCGTGATGACGCACCCGACCGTGCCAAGCCTTAAGCAGGGGCCGGTTTTCGTCGCAGCCCGTTGATCAGCCGCAGGATTTGCTGAAACATGAACCTCGGTACCGCGACCTCGGCCATCTGGACGATGACGTAGCGGCCGTGGCGCACAACCTTCGCACCAATCTTCACCAGTTTTTCCCGCAGGCTCGTCAGCGACCACTGCTCGACCGCCTCGGGTAGCGCCAGCGTCCTCATGAAACTGGCGAGATTGTAGGCCAGCGCGTGAAGCTGTGTCTGACGTCAGCGCCTATGGGACGGATTGAGGGGATTTGGTAGTGGAGGATTTCTGGCTCATCGTAGGGACCGAAGGGACCGGAGATGAGGCAGAAATCGCAAGCATTGACGTCCGAGGCGGAGCAGACGGTGCGGGACATCCG
>VGDP01000076.1 GCA_016869675.1 Alphaproteobacteria bacterium
GCGGTGCCTTCATTCCGTTCTTCCTGAACTTTGTCGAGGCGACGGGTCCAAGGATTCAGAATTTCCATGGCAGCCCGGCGTTCAGCGGCGGTGCTGGATGGCCGTTCGAGGAGGTCTGGGTCGACGATACCGTGTAGACGGCGGGCCGTGCGACGCGGGCGCCCGATCGGGGCGCCCGCGCAGCACGCGCAGCACTCGCAGCACGCGCAGCCCAAGGGGGGCATCGAGATGGACTTCACTGGCAAGCGGGTTTTGGTGACGGGCGGGAGCCGTGGGATCGGCTTCGGCGTCGTTCGTGCCTTTGTCGACGCCGGCGCGCGCGTCGCCGTCAATGGAAAGACGCCGCAGTCTGTCGAACTGGCAATCGGCAAGATGGGCGTCAACGAACGGCTTGTAGCTGCACCGGCCGACATTAGTACCGCCGCAGGATGTGAGACGGCGGTTCAAACCGCACTCAACGCGTTGAATGGCCTCGACATCGTCGTCAACAGCGCCGGAATCGGCGCCGGAAGACCCATCGAGGCCTGCGACGAACAGATGTGGGACGATCACGCCGACGTAAATCTCAAGGGTACGTTCTTCGTGTGCCGTGCGGCGCTCCCCGCATTGCGCCAATCCCATGGGAACATCGTCAACATCGCATCGGACGCGGGCCTCATCGGTGTGCCTGGCATAACTGTCTACTGTGGAACGAAGGGCGGCGTGGTCAACATGACCAAGGCCATGGCCTTGGAAGTGGCGCCCGACGTGCGCGTCAACTGCGTGTGCCCCGGATATGTCGACACCGACATGATCCGCCTTTCGGTCAAGAGGAAACCCGATCCCGAAGCGGCGTGGCAGAAGATGATCGACTATGCGCCGTTGAAGCGGATCACGACGCCGGCGGAGATCGCTGCTGGCATCATGTACCTGGCCTCAGACGAGGCGCGTTTCATTACCGGTATCGCGCTGCCAATTGATGGTGGCACGACCGCGGGCCACTGAGCAGGTTCGGTCCTCGATGCTGGCCGCGACGCGCGCGGGCACTAGGCGCGGCCGTACGACCCAGGGACAGTGGACCAGCGCTGTCCTTGAGAATGTCTATGAATGCACCAGCCGCGACCCCAACGAGCTGGAGGTCTGGTGCTACACGGATCGACTCTCCTACGCGCCAGGGGATACGGTTTGCTTTCACGTCAACACAACGGCCGATCGCTACAGTTTGGAGATCGTCCTCGACGGGGATGAGCCGACGTCAGTACATGGCGTCGAAGGGCTTGCTGGGGCCATGCATCCGACGCCGGAAGACTGTTCCGAAAGCGGTTGCGGCTGGCCCGTGGCCTACGAATTCGCGCTGCCGCGCGACTGGCAATCCGGTGGATACATTGTTCGTACGTCCGTGCGCCGCGACAACCAGCGGTTCGAGCATCGGCACATGTTCGTTCTTCGCCCGGCCGTGCCAAGTCGCGACGCACGAATGGTTCTGGTCTGCGCGACCGGGACCTGGATCGCCTACAACGAATGGGGCGGCAGCAACCACTACGAAGGCATCACCGGACCCAACATCAACGCGTTCGCGACTCGACTCAGCACTCAACGACCATGGAGCCGCGGATTCGTGTCGCAGCCGAAGGGTGCGCCTCGTATAGGCCTTGACCGTCCGCCCGTCATGGGCGCGGCGCCAGGGCTATGCGCTCGACGTCATCACACAGCATGACCTCGCGGACGCTCCGGAGATCTTGCATGGCTATGGTTGTGCAGTCTTCGTCGGTCACGATGAATATCGGTCATGGGAGATGCGCGACGCCGTCGATGGATTTGTCGAGAATGGTGGCAAGATGGCGCGGTTCGCGGGCAACTTCATGTGGCAGACCTGGCTGGAGGACCAGGGCCGCGTGCAGGTGTGCTACAAATTCATCGCGTGAGGATCGTTAAGTGAGCAAACTTAGTGCATACATTTTGAAGAGAATCGCTTTCGCGTTCGTTACATTGTTCGTCATATCAGTGTTGATTTCCTTAGGTGTTGAATTCCTGCCAGGAGATCTAGCCAAGTCCATTCTTGGTCAGCAGGCCACGGCCGAGGCACTTGCCGCGTTTCGCGCAGAACTGGGTCTCGATCAGCCGCTCCACGTCCGCTACATCGAATGGCTGGGCGGACTGATGCGGTGGGATCTCGGGCGTTCGCTGGCCAATGATATTCCCGTCGCCGACCTTATTGGTGCACGTTTGTCGAACACATTGTTCTTGGCGGTTGTCGCTGCTGCCATCGCGGTGCCGTTGTCCGTTTTGCTCGGCTTGCTGGCCGCGCTGTTCAAGGAAACGCCATTCGACAAGCTCGTTTCAATGACGACCCTGACGACGATTTCGTTTCCGGAGTTCCTCGTCGCCTACATTCTGATCGCACTTCTCGCTGTCGAACTTCCCTTGTTTCCGAGCATGGCCAATGTAACGCCGGCTATGGACTTTTGGGATCGGCTGCACGCCATCGCACTCCCGGTCTCGACTCTTGTCCTGGTGGTGGTCGCGCACATCATGCGGCTGACGCGAGCGGCGCTCATCAACGTGCTGGGCCGGCCCTACATCGAGATGGCTCAACTCAAGGGAATGACGCGCGCCTGGATCATTCTGTACCACGCGCTTCCCAATTCACTCGCGCCGATCATCAACGTCATTGTGATCAATCTGGCCTACCTCGTCGTGGGCGTGGTGGTGGTCGAGGTTGTGTTCGTCTACCCGGGGTTGGGCCAACTGTTGGCCGACTCGGTATCGAAGCGCGATCTGCCGGTCGTGCAGGCGAGCGGTCTGATCTTTGCGGCGACCTACGTGCTGCTCAATCTGGGCGCCGACGTTCTCTCCGTGCTCGCCAATCCGCGTCTGCGGCATCCGAAGTAGGGTGGCGGGAGGATGTTGTCGAGCCTGCTCCGTCAGATCCGCAAGGCACCGTGGAGTGCTCGGCTCGGCTTCCTCATTATCGCGATCAATCTGCTCGCCTTTGCCTTTGCCCCGCAACTCGCGCCGTTCGAGGAAACCGAGATCATCGGCGGGGTCTGGGAGCCGGGGTTCTGGGCCGCCGACTGTTCTGAAGAGGCACTCAGTCTCAGGGGGCCATGCTGGTCCCAGCTCAACCACTCACGCGTTGACGGCAAGGCGTGGCTTGGCACCGACCATCTTGGCCGCGATCTTCTCTCCCGCATGCTGTATGGCGCGCGCAACTCCATCAGCATCGCGCTGATCATCACAGCACTATCGTTCTTCATCGGCATGACGTTGGGCTTTCTGGCCGCCACGATGCACGGATGGGTCGACCAACTGGTCAGCCGGACTGTCGATGTCATGATGGCGTTTCCGACGCTGATCTTCGCGCTGATCGTCCTGTCGGTCGCTGGTACGTCGACACCGGTACTGATCATCGTCATCGCCTTGCTCGATTCGACACGCGTCTTTCGCCTTTCGCGAGCAGTCGCGTTGGATATCGAGGCCACCGAGTACGTCGAGGTCGCGCGGCTGCGCGGCGAGAGGCTGTCATGGCTCATGTGGCGCGAAATCTTGCCCAACACCCTACCGCCGTTGATTGCCGAATTCGGTTTGCGCTTCTGCTTTGTGTTCCTGTTCATCAGTGCACTCAGCTTCCTGGGCCTCGGCCTACAGCCGCCCACGGCGGATTGGGGCAGCATGGTGAAGGAGAACGCCGGCGCGATCACCTTCGGCGTCTACACGGCCCTCGTCCCCGCGTTCGCCATTGCGTTCGTGACGATCGGTGTCAACATGGTGGCCGACTGGTTCCTGCGTAAGGCCGCCGGCCTGCGCGATGAGTATTAGACCGTGATGCCATCCGGGCGCACGCCATGACTCGTCTCCTGACCATGAAGAACCTGGTCATCGAAGGTTTTCAGAAGGAGACGTGGTCGCAGATCGTCTCGGGCGTCGATCTACATGTCGACCGTGGCGAGGTCATGGGGCTCATCGGGGAATCCGGCGCCGGAAAGTCCACCATTGGCATTGCGAGCATGGGCTTCTGCCGGCCGGGCTGTCGCATCGTCAACGGCAGTATCCAGTTCGGCGATACCGAAATGACGATGGCTTCCGATGCGGTTCTGCGCAGGATTCGAGGTGTTCGTATCTCCTATGTCGCGCAGAGCGCTGCCGCCTCGTTCGACCCCGCCCATCGCCTGATCCGCCAACACGCCGAGGCACCGGTCAGGCACGGCATCATGAGCCACACGGAAGCGGAACTGCACGCACGGGAACTCTACCGTCGGTTCGACCTTCCGGATCCCGACACCATCGGAAACCGCTTTCCGCACCAGGTGTCGGGTGGTCAACTGCAGCGCGCCATGGTGGCCATGGCGATGGCCTGCAAGCCCGACCTGATCGTGTTCGATGAGCCCACGACCGCTCTGGACGTGACAACACAGA
The DNA here is from genome assembly GCA_016869675.1 of Alphaproteobacteria bacterium. Taxonomy (GTDB): domain Bacteria; phylum Pseudomonadota; class Alphaproteobacteria; order SP197; family SP197; genus VGDP01. The sequence goes on from VGDP01000076.1 coordinate 4,396, forward strand.
TCGAAGTGCTGGCGACCATCAAGGAAGCCATTCGGGATCTCAACTCGGCGGCCATCTACATCACCCACGACCTCGCCGTCGTCGCGCAAGTCGCTGACCGCATCATGGTGCTTCGACATGGCAAGGTCGTCGAGGAAGGCCCTTCCCGGGCTTTGCTCGCAAGCCCCAAGGAAGATTACACGCGCGCCTTGCTTTCGGTGCGCAAGGGCGGCGGAACCAAAATCCCACACCGCCACGAGGGCGAGCCCCTGCTCGACATCGAGGGCGTCACGGCCGCCTACGGCGGTGGCCCCCCTGTACTGCAAGATGTCAACTTGAGACTGACCCGAGGTAAGACCGTCGCGCTTGTCGGCGAATCGGGCAGCGGCAAGAGCTCGCTGGCGCGTGTCATCACCGGCCTGCTGCCACCGGCCAGGGGCAGCATTGCCTTCGATGGCGCGGAACTGCCGGCAAAGCTTGGCGACCGCCAGAAAGAGACGCTGCGCCGCATTCAGATGATCTACCAGATGCCTGATGTCGCGCTGAACCCGCGCCAGAAGGTGCACGAGATCCTGGGCCGGCCGGTCGAGTTCTACTTCGGCACGCGGGGCACGGAGAAACGTCGGCGGGTGGCGGAACTGCTGGAGCAGATCGAGCTATCCGATCACTACCTGACGCGATTCCCGTCGGAGCTGTCGGGCGGAGAGAAGCAGCGCGTCTGCATCGCCAGGGCACTGGCGACAAAGCCCGACCTGATCATCTGCGACGAGGTCACGTCCGCGCTCGATCAGCTCGTGGCCAAGGAGATCCTCAAGCTGCTTCAACGCCTGCAGAACGAGCTCGGCGTCTCCTATCTCTTCATCACTCATGACCTCGCCACAGTGAAGGCGATAGCGGATGAAATAGTCGTGATGCTGCAGGGCAAGGTGGTGGAGCACGGCACGCGCGAGGAGGTGCTGACACCGCCCCATCACGAGTACACGGAACTCCTGCTGGCCTCCGTGCCGGAGATGGATCCGGACTGGCTGGACAACCTCCTCAAGACCCGCGTCGGCGCAAAGCTGCGCGAAGGCCCGGCGAGCGAACGGTTGTCGAGGATAGAGCGATGATCTCGCTCGTCCACGACGCCGGACGCCGCGCTATTCGGGACAAGCAACGATGAAGCGAATCGCCGTCGCCGGATTCCAGCATGAGACCAATACGTTCGCGCCGACTCTCGCGGGTTACGCGGACTTTGAGGAAGCCGACGCCTGGCCCGGCTTGCTGCGTGGCGGCGACGTCCTCCGCGGCCTCAAGGGCATCAACATCCCCATCACGGGCTTCGCCGATGCGGCTTCGGCCGCGGGCGGTTACGAGATCGTTCCGATCCTCTGGTGCACGGCCGAACCGTCGTCGTACGTGACCTCGGACGCGTTCGAGCGCATCACCGGGATGATTCTCGAGGGCATCGCCGGCGCCGGCGAACTGGACGGCATCTACTTCGACTTGCACGGCGCGATGGTCACGCAAGACCATGAGGACGGCGAGGGGGAACTCCTTCGCCGTCTGCGCCACGTGATCGGGTCCGACCTACCCGTCGTCGTCAGTCTTGACCTGCACGCCAACGTGACACCCCAGATGGTCGAGCACGCGTCCGCCATCAACATCTTCCGCACCTATCCGCACATCGATCTGGCTGACACCGGCGTCCGGGCCTTCGCGTCCATGCAGCGACTCCTGACCGCGGGTACGCTCCGCAAGGCGTTTCGGCAGTCCCCGTTTCTAGTGCCATTGACGGCACAGCACACGGGGTCCGAACCCTGCCGCACGCTTTACGCCAGCCTGGAACGCCTCGAAGGTGAAACGCTGTTCTCGGCGGACATCGCGATGGGATTTCCGCCGGCGGACATCTTCCATTCAGGGCCTTCGCTGGTTGCCTATGCCGGAACGCAGGGCGACGCCGACTCAGCCGCAGACACGCTCCTGCAATCCCTGCTCGACGCGGAGAACCGGTTTGACGATCGACTTCAGTCACCTGAGGACGCCGTGGCCGAAGCCATGGCCCACACCGGCCCCAGGACCGTGGTCATCGCCGATGCGCAGGACAACCCGGGTGCCGGCGCCTCGTCCGACACGACTGGGCTCTTGCATGCGCTGATCGCCGGCGGTGCGCAAGGCGCAGTCCTTGGCCTCCTCAATGACGCGGAAATCGCTGCGAAGGCTCATGAGATGAGCATCGGCGCGGAGTTCCCAGCCCTCCTGGGCGGGAAGTCGGGCCAGCAGGGTCAGGTGCCCTTCAAGGGGCGGTTCCGCGTCGAAGCGGTGGGCGACGGCGAGTTTACTTTCGCCGGCGCCATGTTCGGTGGCATTACCGCTAAGCTGGGAGCAATGGCGGTCTTGCGCGTCCTGGACACCTCCGCCGACGTCCGGGTCGTCATCGGATCGACTCGCTGCCAGTGCCTTGATCAAGCGATCTTCAGGCACCTAGGAATCGAACCCGCCGAGCAACGCATTGTCGCGGTCAAGAGCAGCGTGCACTTCCGTGCCGACTTCGAACCCATCGCCGACAAGATCCTCGTTGTCGAAGCGCCGGGCGCGCATCCCTGTCGTCTTGACAACATCACGTATCGCAACTTGCGACCTGGCGTTCGTCTAGGACCAGGTCGACGCCCACACCTGTGGGCCGGCGGTCGCTCGGCCTGAACGCCCGCCGGGACGATAGACGCCGGAGAATGACAATGCGGACGTGGTTGAAAGCCGCCATCGACTACGCGGATCAATGGCTCGAGTGCCAGATGCGCCTGACACGCCAGCCCGGCTGTGTGTTCGCCGTCGCGCACAAAGGCCGCCTGGTGTTCGAGAAGGCCTACGGTCATGCCAACGTCCTCGAAGGCGAGCGCATGACTCCGCGCCACCGTTTCCGGGTCGCGTCTCATTCCAAGAGCTTCACGGCGGCGGCCATTCTCAAGTTGCGCGAGGCCGGCGAGCTCGGACTAGACGATCCGGTCGGTCGATACGTCGACGGTCTTCACGCATCGCTGGCTCCAGTCACTCTCATGCAGCTTCTTTCCCACGGTGCGGGCGTGATTCGCGACGGGGCCGACGCCGGTCAATGGATCGATGAACGACCCTTCGCGGATGAGGCGGATCTGCGCGTGGCCTTGTCCGAGCCACCTCTGATTCCGCCCGGGACTCGCATGAAGTACTCTAACCACGGGTTCGGCCTGCTGGGCATGGTGATCGAGCGAGTGGCTGGCGAGCCCTACGGCGACTGGATCACGCGCAACATCCTCGTGCCCCTGAAGCTCGACGAGACAAGACCCGACGCCCCGTTCGACGCGGGCACGCCGGTGGCCCGCGGGCACAGCGCCGAGGTGCCCTTGGGTCACCGGGTGATCATCCCCGGTGACAACCCGACGAACGCCCTGGCGCCAGCCACTGGCTTCATCTCCACTGCCGCCGATCTGGTTCGCTTCTTCGCGAGTCTCGATCCATCCGCGACGCAAGGCTTGCTGTCGCCAGCAAGCCGCCGCGCCATGTTGCAAAGGCAGTGGCGCGACCCCCACGCCACAGCAGAAGGCTACTACGGCCTCGGCCTGTGCTTGGGCGTCGCCGATGGCTGGGAGTGGGCCGGCCACGGCGGCGGGTTCCAGAGCGCGAAGACCTTTACAGCCATGTTGCCGGGCTCCGGAATCTGCTTCTCGGTCTTGACCAACGCGATCGACGGCATGGGAGAAATCTGGTCTGACGGTGTCATCAAGATCCTCAAGACCTTCGCGACCAGCGAGCCTCCGACTGGTCGCGCTCGCGCGTGGACCGGGCGCTGGTGGAGTCTGGGTGCTGTCGTTGATCTGGTTCCGTTCAACGACCGCGTGCTGGTGGCCACGCCGAGCTTGCTCGATCCATTCGCCGCCGCCAATGAGATCACCATCACGGCGCGCGACCGGGGCGTGATCAGCCTATCCGGTGGCTATGGCCGCCATGGCGAGCCCGCTCGCCTTGTGCGTGACCGAAACCGCACCGTACGCGAGGTGTGGCTCGGGGGCTCCCGGCTGGTCCCCGAGCACCGAATCAAGACCGAGATGAAACGCAAATACGAATGACCTACGCCCCGAAATCCCCTCGATCCTTATGAGAGCCGCTCCGGAGAGAGGTTTGGGTCTATGGCATCATACCAGCGGATATTGACATTGACCCCTTAGCGCGGATTCCGATCAGGTTGGGTCATAGCCTGAGGCAGCGAAGAAGTTCTGGCA
>VGDP01000077.1 GCA_016869675.1 Alphaproteobacteria bacterium
CATGCTGTTCGGCCGTCTGCGACGGCACGGTCTTCTGGCTCATGCTCGTTCCCTCTCGGGTTACGGTGAGCCGGAAACCTCCCTTACGCAACCACCACTGCCTGTCTCATGGTTCCTGACGGGGGACCCTGCGCGTCGAACAGTGGCAGCTTGGTCGAGATCCACGTCCGCATCGCGCCGTGGGCATCGGCGTAGGTCTGCTCGTAGTCCTCCACGGGCTGACCCAAACTCCAGGACCCGGCGGTCGAGCGCATGCGTTGCCGCGCCGTAGTCGGCGCCCAATAGCTCCCCGGCCGTACGCCCCATCGCCTCGTCAGGTGTCACGCCGTAGATCGCTACCTGGTAGTGGTTCATCAGGACATAGCGCCCGTCACCGGCCTTGACGTTGACCATCGCCGGCATGCTGTCGACGATGGTGCGCATCAGATCGTGGCTCTAGCGGATCGTCTCAGTGTGACGCGTCACGCTCGACCGCGGCGCCAATGATGTGCGCCGCCATGGCCAGAGCGCTCTGCTCGGCGCGCGTCCAGCGGCGCTCATGGTCGCACTGGTCGAAGCCGACGTGGCCCCACAGCCGTTCCGCCGCGACGATCGAACTCCAGTCAGCGACAGGATCGCCTGGCTCGCCAGCTCCTCCTGCAACATAGGCGACAATTCGCGCGCGAGAGCGGTAATCGGCTCGCCGCGGTTGAACGTCGTCAGCCATGACTCGTAGCCATTGCCCTCGACCACCAAGTCGGCGTAGACGGGCAGGTCGATCTGCGACGTCACGCCGGGGACGGCCCATTCGCGGATCTGGCGCATGACCGCGCCGCGTTCGTCCGTGATGTGCTCGAAGATGTAGACGCGGCTGAGTTCGGCCGCCTCGCCGATGACGCGCAGCACCTCGTCGATCTTCTCGCGCCAGTCGGTCGCGCCGAGGAACCGTTCGGCCGCGAACGCCGCAGCGTTGAGGATGGCGCCAGAGCAGAGCGATTCCGCCTCGGCCGCGCGACGTTCGGTCTGATCCTCGAACGTGTGCAGGACGACCGACCAGTCGTCATCCACCCGCGAGATCATCGAAGTGATCTGCAATCCGATCTCGGCCGCGCCCGCATCGCGATGCGTGCCGGTTCAGGTCGCGCGGGCTTGACTGTCTGGAAGTCCGCGCACCGCGCCCACGAACAGGTCGCCCGCATGGTCCGCCACCGCGCCGAAAGGCCCGCGGCCCGGCGCGGTCCGGATCAGGATCCGCGCCGCGTCGTTGGTATCGAGCACCGCGCGCAGCCCGAGAAACTGGCGCGGCAGATCGGGCCGCGCGGCCACGAGCGTGTCGAACGCGGGCGCATCCGCGATGCCCTGGTCGGCCAGGGCACGATGCACGGCCGACCAGTCCTCGTAGACCTTGGCGACCGGCGACTCCTTGAACAGGGCACGGTAGTGCGCCTGGGTGTCGACCAGCGTCTGCTCGGCGCGCTTGCGTTCGGTCACGTCGAGGCTGATGCCGGCGTAGCCGCGGAAGATCCCGGTATCTTCGAACATCGGGCGCCCGCTCGATTCGACGTAGCGGTAGCCGCCGTCCGCGTGTCGCAGCCGGTAGGTGTTGGCGTACTCGGCGCGCGTCTCGAACGCGGTGCGCCAGGCCGCAATGGTCGCTTTGAGGTCGTCCGGATGCATGCCCCCGCGCCAGCCCTTGCGTACCTCCTCGACCTGCTCCCGGCCGCGGAAGCGCAGCCACTCGCGGTTGAGGTAGGTGTTGTAGCCGTCCGCGTCGGTCAGCCACATCATGACTGGGGCCTGATCGGCGAACAGGCGCAGCCACGCATCCGGCGCACGATGCACGGCCTGGCGCGGCCGGCGCGGCGACGCGGACTTCGGCGTGGTCCCGGTCTTGCCCATGGCGGTCCGTACCTGACTGACCGATCATGGTCGCGCCGAAGGCTTAACAGCCCGTCAACCGATCTTTCATCGCCGGCCGTTCGGCGCTAGATTGGGCGCTCTCGTGGGGTGCCCCGGCATGGGGCTGAGAGGCGTCGGAAGCGCGATGCCGACCCGTTGAACCTGATCCGGCTCGTACCGGCGTAGGGATCGAGAAGCACGCTCATGGCTCCTCCATCCCGCGTCGTTCCAGGAGATGCCATGAGACGCCTGATCCCTTTCTTGATCGTCGCCCTGTGTCTGGCTGCGCCCGCCGCAGCGGCGCCACGTGCGTTGACCGTCTACACCTACGCCTCCTTCGTCGGCGACTGGGGTCCGGGCCAGGCGATCGCCACGGCCTTCGAAACCACGTGCGCGTGCACGGTGCGCTGGATCGCGGTCGAGGACGCCGGCGTGCTGCTGTCCCGCCTGCGCCTGGAGGGCGGCGCGACCGAGGCGGATGTCATCCTCGGCCTCGACACCAACCTGATGGCCGAGGCCGAGGCCACCGGTCTGCTGGCACCCCACGGCGTCACGGCACCGCTCGACGCCCTGCCGATCCCGTGGACGAGCCCAACCTTCGTGCCGTTCGATTTCGGCTGGTTCGCCTTCATCTACGACGCCGAGCGCATGGCCAGCCCGGCCGGCAGCCTGCGAGACCTGATCGAGGGCACGGCGACCGTGGTCATCCAGGACCCGCGCACCAGCACGCCGGGCCTGGGCCTGCTGTTGTGGATGCGCCAGGTGTTCGGCGACGAGGCCGGCGCGGCGTGGGTCCGGATCGCGCCGCGCATCGTCACGGTCACCAAGGGATGGAGCGAGGCTTATGGCCTGTTCCTCGACGGCGAGGCGGACATGGTGCTGAGCTACACCACGTCGCCCGCCTACCATCGCATCGCCGAGCAGACCGAGCGTTACCGCTGGGCGCCGTTCGCCGAGGGCCATGCCCTGCAGGTCGAGGTGGCGGCCATGGTAGCGGCTACCGACGTGCCCGACCTCGCGCGCGCCTTCCTCGCCTTCATCCCGACGCGTGCGTTCCAGACGACGATCCCCACCGGCAACTGGATGATGCCGGTCATCGATCTGGGCACCGACCTGCCGGCGCCCTTCGCCGAAGCCGTGCCGGTCGGGCCTTCGCTGTGGCCTGACCCCGCCGAGGTCGCCGCCAGGCGCAAGGCGTTGATCGACGACTGGCTCGACGCCCTGGCGCGCTAGGCATGGCGCTCGCCCCGACACTTGGCTGGTGCGCCGCGGCGTCCGTCGTCGCGGTGGTCGTCGCGGCTCTGGTCGCGCTGGTCGGTGCCGCGCCGGCCACGGGCGCGCCATGGTTCGACGCGCGTCTCGTCCGGATCGCGGCGTTCTCGGTGTGGCAGGCAACACTTTCGACCCTGCTCGCGATCGCACTCGGCCTGGTCGTGGCGCGGGCGATGGCGCGGCGGCGGTTCCCGGGGCGGGCGATCGTGCTCCGGCTGTTCGGCCTGCCCCTGGTCGTGCCGGCCGTCGTCGCCGTGCTCGGCCTGGTCGCCGTCTGGGGCCGTGGCGGCTGGATCAACGAGGCTCTGGCCGCCTTCGGCCTGCCGTTGCTGCCTTCGATCTACGGACTACACGGCATCCTGATCGCCCACGTCTTCTTCAACATGCCGCTCGTCGCGCGCCTGATGCTGACCGCCTGGTCCACGATCCCGGCCGAAAACTGGCGGCTGGCCAGCGAGTTCGGGCTGACCACTCACCAGGTCTTCCGTCTGGTCGAATGGCCAGCGCTGCGCGCCGCCGTGCCGGGCGCCGCGGCGCTGGTGTTCCTGCTGTGCCTCACCAGCTTCGGCGTAGTGCTGACGCTGGGCGGCGGGCCGCGCGCCACGATCCTCGAAGTCGCGATCTACCAGGCGCTGCGGCTCGACTTCGACCTGGAGCGCGCGGTGGTCCTGGCGCTGGCGCAGATCGTCCTGGGCGCCGTCTTCGTCGGCGCCAGTCGCTCGCTGTGCCGCGCCCTGCCCCTGGGGCCAAGCCTGGAGCGGCCCTGGGCTCGCCCCGACGCGACCGGGCTGGCCGGGCGTCTGATCGACGGAGCGATCATCGTGCTGGCCATAGCGCTGGTGGCGAGCCCTCTGCTGGCCACGGCGGCGCGTGCCGCATCGGCCCCGGTCGCCGCCGTGCTGGCCGAGTCCGCGTCGTGGCAGGCGGCGGCGCGCAGTCTCGCGGTCGGCCTGGCGGGCGGCGCCCTGGCCACCGTGCTGGGCGTCGCCGTCGCCCTCGGCGCGCGCCGCTGCCGCGACCCTGGGGCGGGCGCCGCGATCGAGGCCGTCGGCGTCCTGACCCTGGTGGTCTCGCCCCTGGTCCTGGGCGCCGGCCTGTTCGTGCTGGCGCTGCCGGTGATCAACGCGGTGGCGATCGTCCTGGGCCTGGTGGTTCTGGTCAGTGCCCTGATGACCATGCCCTATGCCGTCGGGTTGGTCGGCGCCGGACTCGCCAGCCGCGCGATCGAGCGCGACCGCCTGTGCGCCGCGCTTGGAATCGCGGGCTGGAACCGGCTGCGTCTGGTCGACTTGCCGGCGGTCCGACGGCCCATCGGTTTGGCCTATGCCATCGCGGCCTCGCTTTCCGCCGGCGACCTGGGCGCCATCGCCCTGTTCGGCGATCAGGACAGCGAAACGCTGGCGCTGCGCCTCTACCGCCAGCTCGCGAGCTACCGCCTGGACGAGGCCGCCGTCACTGCGCTCGTGCTGATGGGGCTCGCCTTCGCGTTGTTCTTCGTCATCGAGCGAGGAGTGGGTGGCCGTGGCGACGCTTGACGTCCAGGCGGTGACGTTCCGCTACGAGGACATGGCCATGCGCTTCGATCTGCGCGCGGCATCGGGCCAGGCGCTCGCGGTGATCGGGCCGAGCGGCGCCGGCAAGTCGACCCTGCTGCACCTGATCGCCGGGTTCGAGACGCCCGCGTCGGGGCGCGTGCTGATCGACGGCGTGGACGTCACGGCCCTGCCGCCCGCCCGGCGCCCGCTGACCATGCTGTTCCAGGACCACAATCTGTTCGCGCACCTGGACATCGCGGCCAATGTCGGGCTGGGCATCAACCCCGGCTTGCGACTCGGCCCAGCCGAGCGCGCGCGCGTCGCCGAGGCGCTGGCAGAGGTCGGGCTCGAGGGGCTAGGCCGCCGCCTGCCCGGCCAGCTCTCGGGCGGCGAGCGCCAGCGCGCGGCGCTGGCCCGCGCGCTGGTGCGCCGACGGCCGATCCTGTTGCTGGACGAACCCTTCGCCGCGCTCGGTCCGGCGCTGCGGCGCGAGATGCTCGATCTGGTCGATCGCTTGCGCCGAGCCGCGGTCCTGACCGTGGTGATGGTCAGCCACCAGCCCGAGGACGCCCGCCGCATCGCCCAGCGCACAGCGTTCGTCGCCGACGGCCGGGTGCTGATCGAAGGGCCGACCGCCGATCTGCTCGACGACCCGCCGATACCCGAACTCGCGGCCTATCTCGGCCGCGGCTAAAGCAAGCTCGGACCGATCCTCGCCTTGCACACCTCTGTCACTCCCGGGCGCCGCGCATGCGGCGAACCGCGAGCCCAGGGCCGCCGCAGGGGATCATCGCCCCTGGATCCCCGGTTCCGGCGTTTGGCCGGCCCGAAGATGGCAGGCGGGAAGTCTCCGGGCATTACGAAGCTGGGCTAATCGACGCGCAGGAAGAAAACGCCCCAGACCCACGCGGCGTCGCCCCGCTCGGCGAACGCGGGATCGTCGGGGAAGGCGATCCACGCCGGGCCGCGCCCACCCAGTTTAAGGTCGTGCCCGTCCGCGCGCAGGGCCAGCACGATGTCGTACCGCGCCGCCTCGTCGACCGCGATCTCGGCGGCGTAGCCGTCGAGCGCCATGGCCGACACCTTGGCGCCGGTGGCGCCGACGGCAGCCAGCACATCGCGCAGCAACGGACCCTCGGCCTCAATCGCGCGGTCGGTGCCCGGGTAGCGGGTCGTGATCCGCCGTATGCCGAGCGCTTCGAGCATGGCGCGATCGAAGGCGTAGGCGCGGTCGAAGGCGATCTCGTGGTAGCACAGGAACGGGTCGGCGAACGCATCGGGCGCACCACGGTTGGCCGCGCCGATCGCGCCGGCCACGGTCTCAGCATCACTGGCCCGGTCGGTTGGGGTTCGTCGGCCTGCGCGCCGCCCAGCAGCATGAACGAAAGCACAAGCGTCAGGAGGCTCCGCGCGATCATGGCTTGGTCACCCCGCCGCGGCCTTGGGCACGCCGGCCGCGCCTTCGCCCGTCCAGTCGTCCTCGACATAGAACGGACCGGGGCGTTCGCGCAGCGTCTCGTACTTGCAGATCTCCGGCACGGGCCCAAGCCCGGTCGGCACACCGTCGCGGAACGCCCACTCGTCGCGCTGCGTCGACGCCGAGGCCCGCACTTAGCCGTTGATCACGAAGCGCCGGTCGCGCCCCGAGGTGTTCGCCGAAGCCCCGTGCACCGTGTAGAGCGTCCAGATCGCCAGGTCGCCAGGGTCGAGCGCCAGTGTCACCGCGGTCGCCGGGTCGAGCCCGGCGCGGCGCAACTCGTCGTCCTGGATCTGGCCGACCATGAGGCCCGTCGTCCGATAGGCCAAGGTAGCCCTTCTTGTGGCTGCCGGGGAAGGAGCGCAGCGCGCCGTTGCCGCCGTCCTGGCCGTCGATGGCCAGGCCGGTGTTCAGGTACGAGCCCGCCAGATCGTCGTAGACCGACGCGTCCTCGCGGAACCGCGAGTCCTAATGGAAGCGGTAACTGGTGTACTTGGCCCCCGGCGGCTTCCAGTGCACCTGGTTGGCGACCTGCTTGATGCTGTGCCCCAGGAACGGCTCGAGCACCTCGAGATAGCGCGGATGGCGCCGTTGGCGTTCGAGCAGCGGGCTGATCCACGAGAACCAGTGGGCCTGCACGACGATCGGGCGCCCCACCACCGAATCGCGCACGATCTCGTAGAGCAGATTGTGGTCGCGGTGCGTGGCGTGGTGCTTCTCGCCCTCGGCGCGCACCCGCTCGATCTCGGCCGAGACCTCGGCCATGGTCGCGGCGTCGAGGAAGCCGCGCACGATGGCGAAGCCGTGCTCGCACAGGTCGCGGGCATGGTCGGTCATGGCCTACTCCGCCGGTGGGGTGAAGACGATGACCGCCTTCCACCCTTGCGGCCCAGCGGCCCAGTCGAACGGCGTGCCCTTGGGGATCAGCACGCCCTGGCCGACGCCCAGATCGCGCCGCTCGCCGCCCACCGCGATCATCATGCTGCCTTCCAGGATGAAGATGACCTCGTCGCGGTCCTCGACCAAATGGTTCGTGCCGGCGAGCCCGAAGGGCCCCTCGGACACATGGAAGCCCAGCTTGTCGAAGCCGGTCGCGGCCCTGGTCAGCATGCGGTAGCTGGTCGCCTTGCCGTCGTAGACAGGCACGACCTTGGCGTTGGAACGGTCGAAGAAAACGGGTTTCACGATGCCCTCGCGGTGTCGGGGAACAGGAGCGCCATGGCGATCTTCTCGGGCTCGGCCATCAGGCCGCTGGCCAACGCCTCGGCGGGCGTGCGGAAGGTCATCTCGACCTCCTCGTGCGCGGGCACGACCGGTTCGCCGTTGGCCGCGACCTCGTAGAACACCGGCGTATAGTCGCGCCCCGTCCACGGGCTGACCAGCGTGCCCGGCGCGTGCAGCAGCCGGCACACCGCCACGGCCAGGCCGGTCTCCTCGGTGTACTCGCGGCGCAGACCCTCCTCGGGGCTTTCGTCGGGCTCGACGCCGCCGCCCGGAAACTTCCAGCAGAACACCGAACCCACGTACTCGGCCGCGATCAGCACCGTCGCGCCGCGACGCAGCAGGCCGTAGGCGCGGAGATTGGGCGGGTGGCGGTGGACCAACGTCGTCGCTTGCGGCAGGGTGGCGGGAACGGGCCTCATCCTAGGCACTGGACCGGAAGGGACGCCAGACCGTGCACACGCTCTACTCCATGCCAATGACCCGCGCGGGCCGGATACGCTGGGCCCTCAAGGAGATCGGCGCGCCCTACCGCGAGATTGAGCATTGTCACGTTAACTCGCTGTGGTCGGCGAGACGGGCTGGAACCATTATCACGGTGTTCGGCTTGGCGCGTGATGCGCTCGGTCGTTAGGATTTCGGGATGTGCCCGATATCCTACCGTCGTC
>VGDP01000078.1 GCA_016869675.1 Alphaproteobacteria bacterium
AGGGCGCCGAACTTGGCCTTGAGCACGTTGCCGAGCGAGGCATCCGCCCGGCCGCCATTCAGGTCTTCCTGCCAAAAGTCGAAGACCCCCCACATTGCGGTGCCGCCCTCGGCGTCGAAACGCGCCGCTTCCTCGATCCATTCGGTGGCGTAGTCGACGTTCTGCCAATTGGGAAACCACGGCCCGCCGCGCGTGTAGTGCACCACCTCGGGCCGGCCTTGGGCGGGCTTCTTGTTCCAGCCCTCGAGCCAGTTCCATGTCTCGGGCACCGCGCCGATAAGCGCGTCGTCGAGCCACTGGAAGCGTTGGAGGAAGGCGCCGCCCTCGCGGTTCACCACCTCGGGCGTCAATGCGCGGTTGGCCGGATGACCGCAATTGTAGAGCACCATGGAGGACCAGTTCTTGCGCGGATAGAGCGTCTGCACCGCGCCGTCCATTTTCGCGGTCTCGGGCGGGCGGTGATCGTGATGGACGCACATGATGGCGAAGCGGTCATCCGCCAAGGCGAACAGCTTCGCCACATCGCCGAGCCAGATGAAGTCGCAATCGCAGAAAAGCGCCCAACCGCGATAGTCCGCGATGTGGGGAACGAGGAAACGCGTGTAGGTGAACTCGGTCGAGGCCAGCGGATCGACGGGCTTCTTGTAGAGGCCCGCTTCGCGAAGATGTGCCTGACGCAGCGGCCGAACCTCGATGGGCGCGCTTGCGTTGCGCAAAAGCGAGGTGCGGCACACCTGCCAGGCGATGTCCTCGCGGCTGTCCCATCCGACGAAAACGCGGGGCGCCTCAGGCATGGACGTCATTATCAGTGTGTGCGCCGTTTGGACGGCCAATGGGCGAGCGCGTCGAGCACGCGCGCCTGCTGCGCTGGCGTCAGGGACGAACTGCACGGAAGCGACACGACGGTACCGGACAGGCGGGCGGCCATACCGGAAAGCACGGTGGGTGTGCCGGCATAGGGTGCCTGATCCGAAAGCGTGCGCCAAAACACGCGGGCTTCGATGTCGCGGTCCGCCATGTGGCGAACGAGCGATTGGGCGTCCGATTCCGTGCGGCAGAGCACGGAGTAGAGCCAACAACCGCTTTCCGCCCACGGCCGGCGCGGCATGGGGGTGAGGTCGTTGCGCCCCGCCAGCGCTTGGTCGTAGGTCCCGGCGATGCGGCGCTTGGTCGCCAACATGTCATCGAGACGCTCGATCTGCGCCAGCAGAAGGGCCGCATTCACATTGGTCATGCGGTAGTTGAATCCGACCGCGTCGTAGCGGTACTCGGCGCCGCTGCGTGCCTGGGCCGACAGCGCACGCAGACGTTTGGCCTGATCCGCGTCGTCCGTCACCACCATGCCGCCGCCGCCCGCGGTCACGGTCTTGTTGCCGTTGAAGCTGAAGATGGCCAAGTCGCCCAGGCCGCCCGCGGGCCGGCCTTTGTATCGCGCACCGATGGCCCCGGCCGCGTCTTCAATGAGCGGAATCTTGGCCTCCCGGCAGAGTGCCAGAAGGGGATCCACATCCGCCGGATGGCCGAGCGTGTGCACGACGATGACCGCTCCCACGCGCCCGGGCGCCGTCTCGAGCGCACGCGCGAGGCTCGCAAAATCGAGCGTCCAACTCTCCTCGGTGATGTCCGCGAAGATCGGCACGGCGCCAGCATGTCGAACCGCGTTCGCCGTCGCGGCGAAGGTCCAATCGGGCACGACAACGTGATCGCCGGGCTTCGCGCCCGCGGCCAACAACGCGAGGTGTAGCGCCGTGGTGCCGTTCATCGTCGCCACCGCATGTTGGCGGCCGGCGAGGGACGCCATCTGCTTTTCGCACTCAATGACGAAAGGACCCGCCGAGGACACCCAATTGTCCGCGACGCAACGCGCCAGATAGGCCTGCTCGTTGCCGCGCAAATCGGGCACCGCCAAGGGAATTCGATCGGTCATGGGAGATCTATGGGGGGAATGCGGGAGTAGAGAGCGACCCGCCGTGCGACGATGCGCAACGGGATGAGGCGCCGACGCTCAGGCATGCTACCGCACGGCGGGTGAAACGAACCCCTCCGCCGCGCGTCATGTGGCCCGATCAAGAACCTCGGCCAGCGGCGAAAATTCGTGTTCAAACCGCGAACATGGATTGTTCACGAGATGAACGAGACTGTCAAGAATCCGGCCGCCCCGCGGCTTTTGGATGGCGGTTGGGCCGAAATCTAAAGTAATAACAATATCAATATTATATTTTGCATATTATAATTACTTTTAATATTATCTTGCGGGCGCCGTCGCCGCCCGAGAGCGACAAGGGCCGCGACGACGGGGCTCGCTGGCTCGCGCGCGTTACTCCTTGCCGCAGCCATCGCCTATAGTGCGGCGAACTTCACCGGGACCACATCATGGAACACCACGCCGATTATCGCGGCCGCCGGGTCGCCGTGACCGGGGCCGATGGCTTCATCGGCTCGCACATGGCCGAGGCGCTGCTCGCGGCGGGCGCGGAGGTGACGGCGCTTGCCCAATACAACGCCTTCGATCGCAATGGCTGGCTCGACGAATTGGACGCGCCCGTGCGCGAGGCCATGCGCATCGTGCGCGGCGACATCCGCGACGCCTCGTTCATGCTGCACCTTCTCGAGGGACAGGACGTGGTGTTCCACCTGGCGGCCCTCATCGCCATTCCGCATTCCTACGTGGCGGCGCAGTCCTATCTGGACACGAACGCGACGGGCACCTTGAACGTGCTGGAGGCGGCGCGCGCGCACGGTGTCGGGCGCGTCGTCCACACCTCGACGAGCGAGGTCTACGGCACCGCGCAGACCCTCCCCATCGCCGAGACGCATCCCTTGGTCGGCCAGTCGCCCTATGCCGCGACCAAGATCGCCGCCGACAAGCTCGCGGAGTCCTATGCCCTGTCCTTCGATCTTCCGGTCGCGGTGCTGCGGCCGTTCAACACCTACGGCCCGCGGCAAAGCGAGCGCGCCGTCATTCCCACCGCGATCCGCCAGGCGCTCGACCCGCAGTGCGCCGCGATCCGAATCGGCGACCCCACGCCCAAGCGCGACTTCACCTTCGTGGGCGACACGGTGGCCGCCTTTCTTGCCATCGGGCGCGCGGCGGGTGTCGAATTCGGCCAGCCCTACAATGCCGGCACCGGCCGGGCGGTCACGATCGGGGAGACCGTGGAGGCGATCCGCGCCTTGACCGGTGCCAACAAGCCGGTGGAAAGCGAGACCGCTCGCCTCAGGCCCGAACGCTCGGAGGTGCGCGCGCTTCTCGCCGATGCCAGCCGGCTGTCCGCCGCCACCGGATGGGCGCCGCGCGTGACCCTGGACGATGGCTTGGCGCGCACGGTCGATTGGTGGCGCGAGTGCATCGCGCGCGGCCTCGTGCGTCCCTCCACGGCCTATGCCACCTGAGGCGCATGGCGTTTCCACCGCGCTTGCAGATGTATGTGCTCGCCGCCAAGGCGCGTCTGGCGCGCGCCGGTGGATTCCGCCGCGACCCCTACCCAGCCCCGCCGGGCGTTGAGCTGAGCCCAAGCCTCGCGCACGCGCGCGCGCTCGCCGTCGTGCGCCCCGCGCTCCGACATTCGGACGACGCAGGCCCGCTCTGCGACTGGCAGGAACGCGCGCGAGCCAAGCTCGCCGCCCTCACTGGGTTTCCTGTCGAACGCGCCGCTCCGGCCGCCACCGAACCTGAAGATCGCGCTGTCTCCGCTGGGCTCACGCGGCGACGCGTCTATCTCCGTCTTTGGCACGGCGGGCATGCGCCGATGGATGTCGTTCGGCACCGTCGGGCGTCGGGCCCTCTCGTCCCGCTCATTTGCCTTCAGGGCACGAACTCGGGCTCGCACCTCTCCTGGGGCGAGGCGCGATTGCCGCCCGACCCGGTCAAGATCGCCGGTGGCGGCGACTATGCGTGCCAGGCGGCCCGCCTTGGATTCGCCGCGTTCTGCCTGGAGCAATCCTGCTTCGGCGAGCGTCGGGAACGGCACATCGCGCCGCGCTCTGCCAGCGCCACCATCGATGCCGCGAACCATGCGCTTCTGCTCGGCCGCACGCTCCTAGGCGAGCGGGCCGGTGATGTCGCATCGGTCGTGGATTGGATCGCCTCGGGCGAGGCGGCGCGCGTGATGGATATGACCCTTGCGTCCGATCGCGTCGCGGTCATGGGCAGCTCCGCCGGCGGGGCGGTCGCGCTGTACGCCTCGGCCCTCGATGTCCGTCTTGCCGCGTGCCTTGCGAGCGCCTGTGTCGGGTTCATCGCCGAGACGATCGCGTGCCGGCGCGACGATTCGGGTCAGAACGTCGTGCCGGGCATCCTCCAATGGTTCGAGACCGACGATGTGGTGGCGCTTTGCGCGCCGCGTCCCATCCTCATGGTTTCGGGCGCGCGCGATCACCTTTTCCCTGCGGCGGGCATGGAGCGTGTCGCCGGATCGGCACGGCGCGCCTACGCCAAGGCGGGCGCGGCGGATGCGCTCGGTGTCCTCTCTCCGGAGGGACCGCACGGATTCTATCCCGCGGTGGCATGGCCGGCCTTCCACGCCCTACTCGATCGGGGCCCTACTCAATCGGGTATGAGCGTCGCTTGATCCCTTCGGCAAGGCTGTTATCAAGGCACGCGCGCTCCCGCGCCACGAAGGCCGCATGATCAAGTTCGCCCTCAAGCTCAACGTCTCGGCGGGTCTCATCTGGCTCTTGTTGCGCCAGACGGATGTGAAGGCGCTGTGGTCGCAGATTTCGGGCGTGGCGCTCGCACCCTTCGCCGTGGCGGTTGCCCTGATCGCCGCCCACTGCGAGGCGTGATCACCCTCGTGTTCGAAAACCATCCGTACCGCGCGCTCGCGGACTTCAGGAGAGTAGCTCTTCGATGCCTTCATTGCTCCATCCTCTCAAGGGTTGGAGCCTCCGGCAAACCCGGGGCGGTTCACAGGTGATCGATTGGGACAACCCGGGCCGCATCCTTGGCATCATGGTCGAGCACCGCCGCTACCGGCGGAGCTACCGCCGGACCGCCACCGTATCCAGCATCGTCAGGCGTTTGAGGGCGAAGCCCGCGAACGACCCCAACAAGGGCATGCGGACCGCGGCGTGAATCATTCGACGCATGCGCGCCGAGCCTTCGTAGGACGCCATGTCCGGCAGGCGCGTGAGACGCTCGACGGTCAGGTCGCGTACGGGGCCGATAAAGGCGCGCGCGCGCCGGAAATGCGCGCCGGGCGCACGCAGATGCATGATCCGGGCAAGATCATCGGGATTACGCTTCAAGGCGCGATAGCCGGCCATCTGCACGGGCTTTGGAAGCCAATGGAGGAACCAGGTCCGGCTGTGGGAGTCGTACGGCCCCCAGCGATGCGGAAGCTGGTGATAGGCGAGCCCGCCGCGTCGCAAGATGCGCGCCTCCTCGGCATAGTACGCATCGATCAAGTCGTCCGTGACGTGCTCCAAGACCTGCTGGCTGAACACCAAATCGGCGGCCCCATCGCCGAGCGGCAGATGGCGACCGTCGTATATCGAGAATCGCGTTTCGTGAATGCCGTGGACCTCGCGGAGAACGCGGTTCTGCGCGGCCATATCGCCGCCGACGTCCACGCCCCACACGCCGCGATGACCGAGGGCAAGCAGATACATGGCGATCAAACCGGCACCGCAACCGTGTTCCATCATAACAAGCGGGCGGCCCCCCGTGCCGCGCTCAAGCTCCGCTATGCAGTCAAAGAGGATGGCCTGCTCCACGGGCGGACGGCCCCGCGTCGCTTCGGCGGTGCGCGCAAAATCCGCCCAAGCGGGCGCCAGTTCTCCGCCTTCCCGCGCGCGCTTCAAGAGCGCGTGGAACGCCTTCCCGATGGTGCGCCAATCGCTCACGCCCGCCCCCGCCGTCCGTCTGGATCATAGGCCGCGCCGACAAGCACGCGCGGGGCGCACGGCCAGCCCTCGAGCGCCGCCATTTGGTAGCATAATAAGGGAAAAGGAGGGCCGTAGCCCGCCTTTCATTCGGTGCGATTCCTGAGTTGCCCCGGGAACGCTTGTTAACGGAAGGCCCGAACTCCCCCATCGGCTAACGGGGTTGGTCTTCGTGTGCCTATAGTGCATCCCTGGGTCGCCCAAGGCAACAGGGGACACACATGGCTTACAGGCTTGGGCTGGATATCGGCGCGAATTCGATCGGATGGTGCGCGGCATGGCAGTGACACGCTCGATCGCGGTGCGCACCGAGGCCGCGTGATCCTGGTCGGCCAGGAACGGCAGCACCGCCAGCACGCGCGGCCGCTCGTCCAGCACCAGCGTGTGCGGGCGGTACGTGTCGCCCTCGTCGCAGGCGCCGTAGAGCCGGCTGACGCGGCGGTCGTGATCCTGGAAGAAGCGCACGCCGGGCAGGGAATCCCGCCAGCACGGCAGGTCGGCGTCGGCCGAATCGACGCTGACGCCGAAGAAGGCGCAGCGGTCGTCGTCGAACAGATCGCGCAACGCGCCGAAACCCTCCAGCACGGCGCGCGTCTCGGGTCGGCCCGCCGAGCCGAACAGGCACAGCACGATGGTCCGCCCCGCGACCGAGGAGAAATCATAGGTCGGGTTGTGCCGTGTGGTCGCCTTGAACCAGGGCGCTGGGTAACCGGGCGTCAGAAGCGTGGTCGCCATCGCGGCCATTGTGGCGGCGCGCCGTGACCGGTCAAGCGTCGACGAATGGAGCTATCGTCTTTGTCCTGCCCTCGTTCGCGGGTGGCGGGGCCGAACGTGCCGTGATCACCCTGGCCGTGGCGCTGCGCCGGCGTGGCGCCGACGCGCGCCTGATCGTGCTCGACGGTGCCGGCCCGCTCGCCGCCGCCGTACCGGCGGATTTGCCGTTGGCTTTGCTGGGCGTCGGCCGGGTCCGTCGCGCGGCCTGGCCCCTCGTGCGCGCGATCCGCGCCTGGAGTCCGCGTGTGGTCGTGCCGACCATGGGTCACCTAAACCTGCTGGTACTCGCGCTGCGGCCCTTCCTGGGTGGGGCGCGCGTCGTCCCGCGCGAGGCCAACGCGCCTGCCGCCACGCACGCGGCGGCGGGGCATCCACGCTTGCAGCGGCTGGCCTACCGTCGGCTCTACCCCGGCGCGGACCGGGTGTTATGCAACAGCCGCGCCATCGCCGCCGAGCTGGTGCGCGACGCCGGCGTGGCGGCGGACCGAGTGGTCGTCCTGCCCAATCCCGTGGACGTCACGGCGATCCGCGCGGCGGCGCACCCCGTCCGGCGCGAACCCGGTCCCGGCCGCCGGCTGGTCGCCGCCGGCCGGCTGACCCGCCAGAAGGGTTTCGACCGCCTGCTCGCCGTGGTGCGGCGCCTGCCGCCCGAGGACCGCGTCCTCATCCTGGGCGACGGGCCGGACGGTGATGCCTTGCGCGCCGAGGCGCCGTCCAGCGTCACCTTCGCCGGGTTCGATCCCGACCCGTGGCCCTGGTACGCCGGGGCCGATGCGTTCCTGTTGCCGTCGCGGTGGGAGGGCATGCCCAACGCCGCGCTCGAGGCCCTGGCGTGCGGCACGCCGGTGAACGCCGCGCCCGAGGCGGGCGGCGCGGTGGAACTGGCCGCCGAGGCGCCGGTGACCATCGCGGCGTTCGACGATGGCTTCTTCGATGCCATGACCCGCGTCGTCCCGGGGCTCGTCGATGTACCGCGCCCCAGCCTGCTGCCCGCGCGCTTCCACTTCGACGCGGCCGCCGCTGCGTTCCTGGCGGCTTTGGAGCTCTAGGCCCGGATTTCCCAGATACCCGAGCTATTTCGTGACGTGAGCCGCCAAATCTGATGAAAGAATCAATGGATTGCAGGGGATCGGGGTGACTGGGCATGGAGATGGTGGCGGGTGAACTGGAAATGGGCGATTTGCGGCCCGTTTTCGACCGCCGCCTGAAGCTGGAGTTCCATGGATCACGGGTCACCTCCGGTGCAGGTCTGCTCGCTTATCGCGAACTTGATGACGCCCTGGGGCTGACAGCTTTGGCGGGCGAAGTTCTCGCCGATGCGCGGACCGGCAGGAACGGCTGGCATGGCA
>VGDP01000079.1 GCA_016869675.1 Alphaproteobacteria bacterium
GCTTGGCCGAGGCACGAACCGTCATCGCGTGCTGGCGGCGGGACTACAACCAGATGCGGCCACACTCGGCCCACGGCGGCCTCACGCCAGAGGCAGTGCATCGCCGGTCCGCGGTCGACCGGCTGCGCTATCCCGACCAGCTTCGCCGGTCGACCGCTACCATCCAGACCGCAGAAGCAGTAGGAAAACCAAGGGCTCTCACAAAAAACGAGGGACCGGAGGGGACCAGGTCAAGTCCGGTAAGGGTTAACCGCGCTACTGCGCGTCGGCCGCGACCTGCATCTTGACGATCTTGTCGGGCTTGGCGGGCGGCTCGCCCTTGGCGATTCCGTCGACGTGCTCCATGCCCTCGGTAACCTCGCCCCAGACCGTGTACTGGCCGTTCAGGAACGAGCCGTCGGCAAACATGATGAAGAACTGGCTGTCGCCGCTGTCGGGGTCCTGCGCGCGCGCCATGCCCACCGTGCCGCGCACGAACGGCTGCTTCGAGAACTCCGCCTTGATCTTCTTGCCCGAGCCGCCGCGCCCCGTGCCCGTCGGGTCGCCCGACTGGGCCATGAACCCGGCGATCACCCGGTGGAACACGATGCCGTCGTAGAAGCCCTGACGCGCCAGCTCCTTGATGCGCGCCACGTGATTCGGCGCCAAGTCCGGGCGCAGGCGGATGACGACCCGGCCCGCGGCCAGGTCGAGATAGAGGGTGTTCTCCAAGTCCTCGCTCCCTTCGGCTGTGAACGGCTGGGCGAAAGTGCAACCGACCGCCGCAATCAGGCCGAGAAATCGTCGCCGGGTCATCGGTACCCCTCCAGTGTGTCGATGGTTCTAGAACAGGACCCGATCAGATGGGATCACCCCTGTGATCCCATCTGATCGGGTCCTGCTCTAGCGACGGAACCGCCCCGCAGTGGGCCCCACGCGCCGCGACGCGCCACGATCCCCGCTCATGACGCGTCGGGAAAATGGCACTCCACCTGGTGCGAGGCGCTGAGCGCCTGTTCCACAGGGGCGACCTGCGTGCACCGGTCCTGGGCCTTCGGGCAGCGGGTGTGAAAACGACACCCGGTCGGGATGTCGAGCGGGCTCGGGACCTCGCCCTGAAGGACCGGCTTACGGTGGCGCCGTTCCGGCACCAGACGGGGAATCGCGCGCACGAGGCTCTGCGTATAGGGATGAGCCGGCCGCTCGAAGACGTCCTCGGCGGTACCGACCTCGACGATGCGGCCCAGGTACATCACCGCCACCCGATGCGACATATGGCGAACCACGGAGAGCTCGTGGGCGATGAACAGCATCGCGAGCCCGAGCCGATCGCGCAGGTCGACGAGCAGGTTCAGGATCTGCGCCTGGATCGACACGTCGAGCGCGGCCACCGGCTCATCGAGAACCAGGAACGTCGGCTCGAGCGCCAGGGCGCGGGCGAGGCCCACGCGCTGACGCTGGCCGCCGCTCAGCGTTTTGGGCCGGCGGCCGGCAAGCTCGGGCGCCAGGCCGACAAGCTCGAGCAGCGCGGCGACCCGGCCTCGGATCTCAACGTCCGGGAAGACGCGATGGAACCTCAGCACCTCGGCCAGCATCTGCTCGACCGTCATGCGCGGGTTGAGTGAGGAGTAAGGGTCCTGGAACACCATCTGCGCCCGCCGACGCATGGCGCGCAGATCACCGCCGCGCAGCCCCAGCAGATCCACGCCGCCCAGGCGGATGGACCCGGCGGTCGGATCGAGAATGCGCATGATGGCGCGCCCGAGCGTCGTCTTGCCGCAGCCGCTTTCACCCACAAGCCCGACGGTCTCGTTGCGCCGCACGGCGAGCGAGACCCCGTCGACCGCCCGGACCAGGCGCGCGGTGCGGCCCAAGGCCGCGTCGATCAGGCCGCGGCGCGCGCCGTACTCGACGACCAGGCCGTCGATCTCGAGCGCGTTCTCCCGGTCGGTTGTCATCATGCGGATGCCGCGGTCATGCGCTCGGGAAACAGGCAGGCGCTCAGGTGCGCCGGACCGACCGGCCTGAGCGCCGCGGGCGTCACCCGGCATTCCGCGGACGTGAAGACACAGCGGTCGGCGAACGAACATCCGGGACCCAGCTCGACGAGATTGGGAGGTTGTCCTGGAATCGGCCGCAAGCGCGTATCCCCGGTGTTGCGGGGGATCGAGCCCAGCAGGCCGAGCGTGTAGGGATGGCGGGGTGCGCGGAACACCGCGGCCGTCGACGCCAGCTCGACGATGCGCCCGGCATACATCACCGCGACCTCGTCGCTGGTCTCGGCGATCACCGCCATGTCGTGCGAGACGAGGATCATCGCCATGCCCGTCCTCTCCTGCAGTTCGACGAGGAGAGCGAGGATCTGGTCCTGGATCGTCGCGTCGAGCGCGGTCGTCGGTTCGTCGGCGAGCAGCAAGCGGGGCTCGCACGCCATGGCCATGGCGATCATGGCGCGCTGCAGCATGCCGCCGGACCATTGGTGGGGGTACTCGTCGTACCGTTTCTCAGGGCTGGGGATGCCGACCTGCTGCATGAGGGCGACCGCGCGGGCGCGTGCGTCCCGCGAGGCGAGCCCGCGATGGACCCGGAGGCCCTCCGAGATCTGATCCCCGACCGGCCACACTGGGTTGAGGCCCGACATAGGGTTCTGGAAGATCATGGCAATCGCCGTCCCGCGCACACGCCTCAAACCAGCCTCGTCGAGACCAAGGAGCTCACCGCCCTCGAAGCGCACGCTGCCGGCGGTCACGAACCCCGGCGGCGACGGGATCAGGCCAAGGAGGGAGCGGCACAGGACCGACTTACCGCTTCCCGATTCGCCGACAACCCCGAGCGTGCGGCCCGCCGTCAGCGTGAAACTCACGTCGGCGTTGGCGCGAACAACGGCATCCCCGGTCCGGAACTCGATGCAGAGCCCTGCGACATTCAGGAGCGGTGCAGTGGTTGTCATAGGAAGCTTCTTTGGCGCTGGCCGAGGCGATGGGCGAGACCATCGCCGATCAGGCTCAGAGACACTCCGGTCAACACGATCGCAAGCCCGGGCAGCGTCGCGATCCACCAGGCGTCGAAGATGAAATCCCGGCCCTCCGCGATCATCGCGCCCCATTCGGGCAGCGGCGCCTCGACGCCGAGGCCGAGGAAGCTCAAGCCGGAGACGAGGAGGATGTTGAGGACGAAGTCCGCCATGGAGAAGACGATCGACGAATTGATCACGTTGGGCATGGCATGGCGGAAGATGACCCGGCTAGTGGGATAGCCGAGGGTGCGCGCCGCCAGCACATAGTCCTTGCCCCGTTCGACCAGCATCTCGCTCCGCGCGAGCCTCGCGTACATGGTCCAGGCGAGGATGAAGACCGCGATGTAGATCGTGTGAACGCCAGGTCCCAGGATCGCGATGATGACGATGATCAGGACCAGAAAGGGAAACGCCACGGCCACGTCCAGGAGGCGCATGAGGACCGTATCGAACCAGCCGCCGAGATAGCCGGCCAGCGCGCCGAGCAGCAGGCCATAGCTCATCGGCACGTAGGTGGTCAGGAACCCGATCTGGAGGTCAATACGGATCCCGTAGAGCACGCGGGTGAACACATCGCGGCCGACCTGATCGGTGCCGAACGGATGCTGCCAGCTCGGCGGCTGAAGGAAGTTGGCCAAATCCTGGGTGTAGGGATCGTAGGCCGTGAGCCAGGGCGCGAACAGCCCGGTCAGCACGATCAAGGCGAAGGAGGCGGATCCCACCTTCAGCGATGCGGGCCACCGAGCCAGCTCGGCGCGGACGGCGGCAGTCATGGATCTAGCGCCGCAGCACGCGCCGGTCGATCGCCATGTAGCTCAGATCGGCCAGCAGATTGATGATCATCACGATCACCGCGAACACGAGGGTCAACCCCTGGATGACGGGGTAGTCGCGGAAACCGACGGCACGCACAAGCAATGAGCCGAGCCCTGGAAAGGCGAAGACATACTCGACGATGACGGCGCCACCGAGAAGCCAGCCGATGTTCACGGCAAGGACGGTCACCACGGGGATCGCCGCGTTGCGCAGGACGTGCTTGACGACGATTCGCCGCCGGCTGAGACCCTTGGCCCGCGCGACCTCGATGTAATCCGCCGTCATCACGTCGAGCATCGCCGAGCGCAGCGATTGCACGAGGAGCGGCGCCAGGAACACCGCAATCGTGACCGATGGCAGGAACAGATGCCAGAGATGCTCGACGAACGAATCGCCATAGCCCGAGATCGGGAACCAGTTGAGCACGAGCCCGAACAGCACCATGAGCAGCAGGCCGATCCAGAACGGCGGCATGGCGAAGCCGACCACGCCCAGGATGCGGATGCTGTGATCGATCAGTCGTTCCGCGCGAAGGGCCGCGACAACCGCCAAGGGTAGGGCGAACAGCACGGCCAGGACGGCGCTGTAGACGAGCAGGAACAGCGACGGCCCCAGGCGTTCGCCGATGATCTCGTTCACCGGCGCCTTCTGGATGATCGATTTGCCGAGATCGCCGACGATCGCGCCGCCGATGAACCGCAGGTACTGCTCGGGAAGCGGCTGGTCGAGCCCCAGCTCGGCGCGGACCGTGGCCAGCACTTCCGGGGTCGCGCGGCCGTGCATCATGATCTGGACCGGATCGCCCGGCACGAGATGGATGCAGAGGAACGCGACCAGCGAGACCCCGAACAGGACAGGGACCATCTGCAGGATGCGGCCGACGATGTACTCGAGGATAGCCATGGCGAGCCCGCCGGCGGCTCTCGTTGGGCCGCCGGCTACCTCTGAAGCGGGTCGATGCGCCTACTTGTCGACCCAGACGTCCTTGAGCCACCACCAGCCGTTAGCGACCACGCGCCAGCCGTGGACATAGTTGCGGTGAGCGTTGATGGAGGGCAGGAAGTTCAGCGGCACGCTGTAGCCGTCGTGATAGACGGTGTTTTGGACCTTGGCGTAGATCTCCGCCCGCTCCGCCGGGTCGGGCGACTGCCGCGCCTTGGCCAGCATATCGATCACGTCCGGGTTGTTGTACCAGGTGAAGAAGGCGTTGGTGCCACTGTTGATGTCGGCCTCGATCACGGCGAGCTCGTCGGTATCGTTGATGTCGCTCGTGATATAGCTCACGTAGGCCTGGTACTCGCCCTTGGTCGTCATGTCCCAGGCCGTGCCGCCTTCGAACTCGACGATATTCGCGTTGAGTCCCGCGGCCTGCCAGGACTGCTGCAGGATCGTCGCGATCTGCTTCGCGGGCGCGTCCCCGGTCGAGAACATCACATCGATCGGCGTTCCGTCATAGCCGGCCGCCGCGACGAGCTCCTTGGCCTTCTCGATGTCGTAAGGGATCTTCTCGACGGCCTCGGAATGGTAGTTGACCTTCGGCATGTACGAGTTTGGGATCTCGCCGTAGCCGAAGTACACGGTGTTGAGAATGGCCTCGCGGTCGGCGGCGTAGTTGAGCGCCAGGCGGATCTCCTTCTTGTCGAGCGGCGCCTTGGAGTGGTTCAGATAGACATAGTCGAGCCGGTAGATCGGCCGGGCCTCGACGGTAACCTCGGAATCACCCTCGAGCTGACGGGCCTGGTTGAACGGCACGATGGCGATGACATCGTAGTCGCCGCTCCGCAGGCCGAGGACGCGCGCGTTGCTTTCGGGCACGTACAACATCTCGATGCGATCGAGATAGGGCAGCGGCTGACCATCCACCCCCTTGTCCCAGTAATGCTCGTTGCGAACCAGCACGACGCGTGAGCCGCGCGAATACTCCTCGACCTTGAACGGTCCGGTGCAGACGGGCTTCTGGCCGAACGCATCAGAATCGGCCTCGTACGCGGCCTTCTGGACGATGGCGGCGGCGAACAGCGAAAGCACCGAGATCAGCGGCGTGTACGGACGCTTCAGGACGACCTTCACATGCCTGTCGTCGACCGCCTCGACCGACTGGATCGGTTCGAACCCGAAGGCGTAGGCCGCCGTCGGTCCGCCAGCGGTCTGCAACGAGAACACGACGTCCGCGGCCGTCAGGGCCGCGCCGTCGCTGAACTTCGCGTCGCGCAGGGCGAAGGTGTAGGTCAGGCCATCGGCGGAAACCTCCCACGATTCGGCGAGGCCGGGGCGTATGCCGAGGCCCGTGTCGTCGGCGAGGATCAGGGAATCGCAGACCTGGACGATCGCATAGATCGAGCCGTTATCGGCCGGGACGTAGGGATTGAACGTCAACGGCTCTTCGGGCCGGGCGAAAACCAAGGTTCCGCCCCGCTTGACGTCTTCCGCTTGCGCGGCGAACGAAGATACCGCCGCCGCGGCCAGCAGCAGCGAACTCACAATCCGACTTCTCATAGTGCCCACAGTATCCTCCCCTATCTTGCGGTTTTCGTGAACGACACCAGCACTCTCTTACGGCCCAGGCCACCCTTCAGGGCAGCCTGGCTTCGTGGAATATCTGCCCGAACGGCTCGTGGATCCCGGTCAGGTAGAAGGAGTTGAAATCGCCGGCGCCGGAGTTCTGGATCAGCATCGCGGTAACCCCGCTCCGCTCGTCGCGGCCCATGAGGCTCGTGTGCCCAGGGATCTGCCCCAGGTGACCCTTCACCAGGATGTCCTGGTAGGTCATGCCGAGAACGCCATGGCCGTTCAGGGTGACCGTCGAGCCAGGGAAGCTCGCGCCGTTGACGTTGTCCTTCATCTCCCAAAGCTGCTTGGGTCCCAGCACCCTGCCGTCGAACAGGGCGTTGAGGAACGTCACCACGTCGCGCGGCGTCGAGACCATGTCGCCCGCGGCGTTCGCGCCGGAGAGCGGGAACCACTGGGTCGAATCCCACACGCCATCGACCGGATCGCCGGCGCCCGTCACGTCCCACTGCGGGTTGTCGTCGTCGCCCGTGTGCATGTAGCCCATGGCCTCGCGCTCGATGGGAAAAGGTTCGTGCGTCCCCACCCATGTGTCCTTCATGCCGAGCGGTTCGAAAATGCGCCGGCGCAAGTGATCCGCGTAGGGCTTGCCCGTTTCCTTGGCGATGATCATGCCCGACAGGACATAGCCCGTGTTGGAGTAGCTCATGCCATGCCAGGGCTCCTTGCGCTCGCCCTTGTCGAAGGCCAGCGCCACGATCTCCTCGGCCGTCCAGACATGGGTCGAGATCATCGGCATGACGGTCTCGAAGTCGGGCAGCCCGCTGCGATGGTTGAGCAGGATGCGCACGGGCATCGCACCGGCCTTGGGTATGGACGGGAACCACCGTGCGATCGGCTCATCCAGGCTGACCTTGCCATCCTCGACGAGCAGATGCAGGCCTGTGGCGATGAACGTCTTGGTGCAGCTTGCGATGCGAAACGTGTGGGCCGGCGTCATCGGCGTCCGCTTGAACTTGTCGGCCAACCCCG
Source organism: Alphaproteobacteria bacterium (assembly GCA_016869675.1). Taxonomy (GTDB): domain Bacteria; phylum Pseudomonadota; class Alphaproteobacteria; order SP197; family SP197; genus VGDP01. The sequence continues at coordinate 7,352 of VGDP01000079.1, forward strand.
CGGTCAGCAGAAGCGGCTCACGGCCAGGGCACGACAGGCACAGGGACACGCCGACGATCCCCTTGGCGATGTACTCGTCCAGGATCCTCTGCATGCGATCACGCAACACGACCATGGTTCCGCCCCAATGTCGATCCACCCGTTCTTGGACGTAGCTGATTCAGATCAGGCGTGATTTCGGCGCGCGATGTTGATACCGCTTGATCCGATTCTGTATACCAACGGTTATTGATATTAATGGGAACACCTCCCAGGGTCAATATCAAAGTCCGCTGGTACTACAAGCACCTGGCGGCGTCGGCGTCTAGAGCAACATCCGATCGGACTGGATCGCATGGGCGATCCGCCGATCGGATAAATTTGCTCGATTCACAAAGTGCTAGAGCAGGGCCCAATCAGACGGAAGCATTCATGTGATTCCGTCTGACTGGGCCCTGCTCTAGGTCACCGACTCATAAGCACGCATCCAGATTCGTGCTGCGGCGAGCTTGATGAGGGCGAGGTAGTTGGCGTCGTGCTTGTCGTAGCGCGTGGCGATGGCACGGAAGTGTTTGAGCTTGTTGAAGAAGCGCTCGACGAGGTTGCGGTAGCGGTAGAGG
>VGDP01000080.1 GCA_016869675.1 Alphaproteobacteria bacterium
CGACGACCCATGTTCAAGGAGCTTCGTGCTCGATCCCTTGCAGCCTGGTCAGAGGCGTCGGCAGCCGCATGAGCCTCGCCCAACCCAGCGTACCTCACCAGCCCAGGCCAGTTAACGTGACAATGCCGTCCGCGCTCGGCACCAGGCACGCCCCTATCGCCGGCCCTTCTTGCCGCTCGCGCCCCCGCTTAACCGGTGCTTGTCGAGGAAGGCCCGGAGCGTCGCGAAGTAGGCGTCGGGCTCCTCCCAGAACGGCATATGCGCGCTATTCTTGAAGATCTTGAGTTCGGTGTTGGGCAGGGCATCGCGCATGGCGATCGCGCACGCCGGTGTCAGTTCGTCGTGCGCGCCGTTCATGATCAGGCACGGCACCTTAATCCGCTTCATGTCGGAAAGCCGGTCCCAGTCCTTCAACGAACCGACGCAACAGAACTCGTTCGGCCCCCACATGGTGCCGTAGACGTCCGTGGCGATCCCCTTCATCGAGCGCTTGACCGGCAACGGCCATGGGTCGGCGCGGCACACGTGCCGGTGGTAGAGGATCGTGACCGCGGCCAGATACTCAGGGTGGTCGATCGTGCCCTCGGCCTCGTGGCGTAGCATCATGGCGACGGTCTCGGGCCCTAGCGCCTCGCGCAGTCGGTTCATCTCCGCGAGGGTCTGGGGAACGCTGCCCGACCCGTTGGCTAGGGTGAACGTCTTCATCGCCTTGGGATGGGCGAGGCAATACTCGGTGCCGAGCCACGTGCCCCAGGATTGGCCGAGAAGGTGCACCTGGCCGAGATCGAGGGCGGTACGGACCGCCTCGACCTCGGACACGAAGCGCGGAATGGTCCAGAGCGACTTGTCCTTGGGCTTGTCGGAATTGCCGGTGCCGAGCTGATCGAACACGACAACGCGATAGCCGTGGTCGGCGAGGAAGCTGTGGCTGTCGCGCACGTAGTCGCACGTGCACCCGGGGCCGCCGTGCAGGATCAGCAGAACCTCGTCGCCCTTGCCAAAGGAGTAGACAGCGACGCGCCCTCCGGGCACGGCCACGCGAAAGGTCTTGTCGGCTTTGCGAAAGGTGGTCATCGGTTCTCCTCCTAGGGCGGCGCGGGTCAGGCCGGCATGGCCTTGACGCGCGGGATCGCGGCCAGCAGCTCCCGCGTGTAGTCGTGTTCGGGCGCCGCGAAGATGCGCTCAGTCCGGCCTGCCTCGACCAGCCGGCCGTGGCGCATGACGACGATGCGCTCGCACAGGTGACGCACGACGGCGAGATCATGCGAGATCAGGATCAGCGTCAGGTCCATGGATCGGCGAAGGCGCGCGAACAGCCCCAGGATCTGCGCCTGGATCGTCACGTCCAGCGCCGAGGTGACCTCGTCCGCGATCAGGACTCTGGGCTCAAGCGCGAGCGCGCGGGCGATACCGACACGCTGGCGCTGGCCGCCCGACAGCTGGCCCGGACGGCGTCGCTTCAGATCGGGCTGCAGATCGACCATGGCGAGAAGTTCGTCGATCCGAAGGCCGATGTCGCGCTCGGGCCGCATACCGTGTTGGCGCAGCGGCTCGGCCAAGGTCTCGGATACCGTGAACATGGGGTTGAGCGAGGTGAACGGGTCCTGGAACACCATCTGGACGGCGCGGCGGAACCTCAGCCGCTGCTCCGCCGCCATGGCGTCGACGCGCTGGCCCTCGCACAAGATGGCGCCTTCGCACACCGGCGCGAGTCCGACGATCGCGCGCGCGATCGTGCTCTTGCCCGATCCGCTCTCGCCGACAATCCCGAGCGCCTCACCGCGGCCGACCGCAAGATCGAGGTTGTCCACGGCGCGGATGGTCCGGCCCCCGTGATGCCGCATGCGGTCGAGAAACCCGACGCCAAGCCCGTAATGCACCGACAGGCCCTCGAGCGCTAGGATCGGCTCGCCCAGGGACGCCGGCGCGGACGCCGGCGCCATCAGAAAGGGCTGCGAGGCGATCAGGCGGCGCGTGTACTCCTCGCGCGGCCTGCCGATGACCTCCTCGACGCTGCCCGTCTCAACGACGCGTCCGTCCTTCATCACTACGACGTGGTCGCACATCTGCGCGATGACGCCCAGGTCGTGGGATACCAGGATCATGGAAAGCCCGCGCTCGCGCCGGAGCCCGCGCAGGAGGTCGAGAATCTGCGCCTGGATGGTGACGTCGAGCGAGGTCGTCGGCTCGTCCGCAATCAGGATGCTCGGGGAACAGGCGAGCGCCGCGGCGATCATGACGCGTTGACGCATGCCGCCACTGAGTTCATGGGCGAAGGTATCGACGCGGCGCTCGGATTCCGCGATGCGCATGTCCGCGAGAAGTTTAATCGCTTGCCGGCGCGCCTCGCCCTTCGACACGCCGCGATGCACGCGGAGCGCCTCGCCCACCTGCTTGCCGGCCGTCATCAACGGGTCGAGATGCGTCGAAGGGTTTTGAAAGATCATGGCGATCCGCTCGCCACGAAGCCGACTCAGTCCGACGGCGTCGAGCGCCAGCACGTCCTGGTTCTCGAACCAGATGCGCCCGCCCTTGATGCTCGCGTTCTCGGCTAGGAGCCGCAGGATCGCGCGACAAGCGACGGTTTTCCCCGAACCGCTCTCCCCGACGATGCCGAGCGCCTCGCCGCGCCGGAGGCGGAACGAAACGCCCCGGAGCGCGTGCACGATCCCGTGGTCGGTCTCGAAATCGACGACCAGGTCCTCGACCGAAAGAATTGTCTCGTCGGTCATTGCGCGGCGTGGAGCAGCTTGGCCATGCCGTCGGCCGCGAGGCTGAAGCCGAGCGCGAGCGTCGAGATGGCGATGCCGGGGAACACGGCGATCCACCATGCCTGCTTCAGGTAGACTTGGCCTTCGGCGATCATGACGCCCCATTCGGGCTCCGGTGGCTGCACGCCAAGGCCCAGGAACCCCAGCGACGACCCGAGCACGATGGTCAGCACCGCGTCCGTCATGACGAAGACGATGGAGGGCGCTATCGCGTTGGGCAGGATGTGGCGCAGCATGATGCGACGGTCGCGGATGCCGATGGTGCGCGCCGCCAACACGAACTCCGCGTTCTTCAGCACCAGGACCTGCGAGCGCATCAGGCGCGCATAAGTCACCCAGTTCACGAGCGTGAGCGAAATATAGTAGCTGCGAAGCCCAGGCTCGAGCACCGCGACGATGGCGATCACGAGCACGAAATAGGGGAACGACACCGTGACGTCGAGCACGCGCATGAGTAGCGCATCGACGACGCCGCCATAGTAGGCGGCAAGCAGTCCGATCGCGGTGCCGATGATGAGCGGCCCCACGACACCGAAAAACGCCATCTGGAGATCGAGCCGGGCGCCATGCAAGAGCCGCGAGAACACGTCGCGGCCGAAGCTGTCGGTGCCGAGCCAATGCTCGCCGCTCATGGGCTTCAGCGTGTTCGTCACGTCGACCGCGATCGGATCGTAGGCCGTCAACCACGGCGCGAGCAGTGCTAGCGCAATCCAGGTACCGACGATGAAGGCACCGACGACGAGGGTCGGCGGCGCGCGGCGCGCGCGCCTTTGAAACGTAGAGGTCTCCACGGCGGCGGTCACAGCTTCACGCGCGGGTCAAGAAGTACCGTCAGGACGTCGACAACGAACGTGGTCAGCACGACGCCCAGCGCCAACACGAGCGTGACGCCCTGAACCGTGAAGTAATCGCGCGTCAGCACCGAGCGCACCATCAGCTGCCCGAGGCCGGGAATGTTGAACACGGACTCGACGATGACCGTGCCACCGATAAGGAAGGAGACAATGACGCCGGCGAGGTTCAACGTGGGCAGCAGCGAGTTCGGGAACACGTGGCGCCAGAAGACATAACTCTCGGGCAATCCCTTCGACCGGCCCGCCGTCACGTAGTCGGCGTTCATCTGGGCGACCAACGTGGCGCGCAGATTGCGCGTGAGTATCGGCGTGATCGCGAGCGCGATGGTCAGCGCCGGCATAAACATGTGCCAGAGATTAGCCAGCGGGTCGGGACCGAAACCCGAGACCGGAAACAGCTTCAGCTGCAGGCCCAGAAACATGATCAGCATCAGGCCGATCCAATAGGACGGGATGCCGACGACGGTGACACACACGAGGCGCACGAGTTGGTCGACGAAACCGCCTTGCGAGCGTGCCGCCGGCACCGCAAGGGCCAGCGTCAGCAGGGTGGACAACGCCAAGCCGTAGACGAGCACGTAGACCGTCGGCGCGACGCGCTGCGCGATGATCTTGCTGACGGGAGAGCGGAACGCGAGGGATTGGCCGAGATCGCCCTGGACCGCGTTCATCACATAGTAGCCGTATTGAACGATGACGGGTCGATCGAGGCCGTAACGCGTGCGCATCTCCTGAATCGCTTCGGGCGAAGCACGCGAGCCCAGCATGACGCGCACGGGATCGCCGGGCGTGAGCTGAAGCAGCACGAACGTGATCAGGCTGATGCCAATGATGACCGGGATCAGCTGAAACGGCCGGCGAAGGACGAAGGCGAACCGCCCCATGGACCTGGCGCCATGTCCAAGACCGGGGCGCGCGCCGGAGCGAGGTTCAGGCGCGCGCCCCTTGGTCGGGACTAACTCAGCGACGTCTCGTCGATCGACGAGAACTGATAGTGCGGGTTGAGGATCAGGTTCTGCACCCGCGTGCTGTAGGCGTTGAAGTAGGGCGGGTAGTAAAGCGGCACGTACGAAACCTCGTCGTACGTGATCTGCTGAAGCTCGGCGTAGGTCGCGCGGCGCTTGGCTTCGTCGGTCTCGGCCGAGCCGATCTCGATCAGCTCGTTCACGCGCGCATTGTCAAAGCGCGTGAAGTAGGACTGGTTGCCGCACGTGCCGCACACGGCCCAGCGCAGCGCACTGTCCGGATCGCGCGTTTCGTTGTACCACCAGCCGAGCGTCGCCTGGTACTCGCCTTCGGTCAGACGAGTCCACTGTTGGGTCGAATCGACCTTGCTGATGTTGACCGTGATGCCCGCCTCGGCGCACTGGGACTGGATCAACACGGCGCTGCGCTCATCATCGACGATGCCGGCGGAAACCATGAGTTCGAAGGCGAGCCCCTCCTTGCCGGCCTCGGCCAGAAGCGCCTTGGCCTTCCCGACATCGCGCGTGGGCACCGGCAAGTCGGCGTTGAAGAAATCGAGCGCGGGCGCCATCACCGAGGACGCGGGGGAGGCGAACCCGGAGGTCACCGTTTCCGCGATGGCGGCGCGGTCGATCGCGGCATTCACCGCCTGGCGCACCTTGAGGTCATTGAACGGCTCCGCCGCGTGGTTGATCAGCAGGCAATTCGTGACGCTCGAGGTTTCCGGCTGGGCGCGGAAGCTCAGGTCGATCATCTCCTGCACGCGCGGCGCCGGAACGCCGATCATCATGTCGAGATCGCCCGCTTGGAGCATGGACAGACGCGTGTTGTCGTCGGGCACGTAGATCAACTCGACGCCGTCGAGGTGCGGCAGCCCGGCGCGGTAGTATGTCGGATTCTTCTCGAGAATGACACGGTCGCCTTGGCGCCATTCGACCAGGCGGAACGGACCCGAGGACACCGGATTCCGTGCGAACTCCTCATCGCCTTTCTTCTCGACATCGGCCTTCGGCACGATGCCCGCGTTCCAGAGTTCGGGCAGGGTGACAAACGGCGTGAATCTTCGGCTGAGCGTGACGATCACGGTCTTCGCGTCGGCCGCCTTGACCTCGGAAATCGCGTCGAACGGCGCGACGTAGGCCGAATCCTTCTGAAAGCGCAGCCGCGTCAGGCTGAATGCCGCGTCCTCTGCCGTGATGGGCGAGCCATCGGAGAAGTGCGCCTCGGCCATGTGATACGTATAAGTCAGGCCGTCGTCGGAAATCTCCATGGTCTCCGCCAGACCTCCGAGGACCTCGGACCGGTCGGCGTTGGCGCGCAGCAGGCGCGAGAACATGATGCCCTGAATGATGATGTCGGGCCCGTAGACGGTCTTGATCGGGTCCAGCGTCAGGACTTCCGAGTTGAGACCCATCCGCAGCACGTTGCCGGCTTGCGCGCGCGCGCTCCGCGCGCCAAGCGGTGCCACGGACAGGGCCGAAACGCCGACGACTCCTTGCAAGAATCTACGCCTGCGCATGGTCTGTTATCCCCCCAGATTTGCTCTAGAAACACCCATGGATATCAAGAGGCGGGAAGCATGTCACCGTCGCCGCCGCCGCGCAAGAGGGCCAGGGCGATTGTATACGCCGGGGCTCGGCGGCTATGCTCGCTGTTCTGCCACTGCCGGCGAAACGGGAGGAAGCATGAACCTGGCGGAATACGCGCGCCATGACGGCATCGGGTTGGCTGAGTTGGTGCGCAAGAAGGAGGTCACGCCGCGCGAGCTTTGCGAACTTGCGCTGGCCGGCATCGCCAAGGTCAATCCCCGGCTAAATTGCGTGATCCAAACGTTCCCCGAGCGGGTCGCGGCACTTGACTATGTGCGCCTGCCCGACGGTCCGTTCCGGGGCGTGCCGTTCCTCATCAAGGACCTCTTCATGTACGAGAAAGGTGTCCTGTCCGAGGGCGGCAGCCAACTCATGCAGGGCATGGTCGCGGACCACGACTCCGAACTCATGACCCGGTTCCGGCGCGCGGGGTTCGTCAACCTTGGCCGCACGACGTCGCCCGAGATGGGCTACTCGAGCACGACATCCTCGCGGCTCGGCGGCCTGACGCGCAACCCGTGGGACCCGGAGCGCATCTCGGGCGGCTCCAGCGGAGGTTCGGCGGTCGCCGTCGCGGCGGGTATCGTCCCTATCGCGCACGGCAGCGATGGTGGCGGTTCGATCCGGTCCCCCTCCTGCTTCAACGGGACCGTTGGGCTGAAGCCGACGAGAAATCGCATCAGCGAGGCGCCCGACGGCGGCGAGCCGTTGATGGGCATGGCCGTGAATTTCGCCATCACGCGCACCGTGCGCGACTGTGCGGCGACGTTGGAAGCGGTCGCTGGTCCTGTGCCGGGCGACCCCAACATCGTGCCGCCGCCTGCACGCGCGTTTCTAAGCGAGGTCGGCGCCGCTCCGGGAAGACTCCGAGTCGCGTATACGACGAAGACCTTCAGCGGCGTGCCGATCGCGACCGAGATCATTGCCGCCGTCGAGCGAACGGCGGACGTGTTGCGGCGGCTCGGGCACGACGTCCGTGAAGCGATGCCGACCTTTGATTGGCCGGATTTCAACGTGGCGAACAACGTCATCTGGACGACCAACGTGGCGCACAGTTGCGACGCGTTGGGGCGCAGGCTCGGCCGCACGCCGAGCCTCGAGAACCTGCAGCGCACGACCTGGGCCTGCTACGAGTTCGGCAAGCGGTGCACGGCGACGCAGTTGCTCGGCGCGCTCGACGTGTTCAACACCGTGACACGGCGCTTCGGCGCGTTCTTTGAGGACCACGACGTGTTCCTCGCGCCGACGTGCACGAAGCTCGCCGAACCTCACGCCGTCTACGACGCTGATCAAGCCGGCATGGACGCGATGGCATGGACGGAGTTGCTCTTCGCGCTCGAAGTGTTCCTTGTTCCCTTCAATGTGACGGGCCAACCGGGGATCAGTCTGCCCCTGCATCAGACGGACCAAGGCGCGCAGATCGGCATGCACTTCGCCGCCCGCTTCGGCGACGAGGCGACGCTATTTCGCCTCGCGGGCGTTCTCGAGAAGGAGCTGCCCTGGCGCGACCGGCGTCCGCCCATCCACGTGGCCGCGCGATGACGGCCGTCGCGGTCGCCCGCTGGCAGGACTGGGACGGCCGAAGCACCGGGCATCTGAGCCTCCGCGAGGACGGTTCGGGCATCACCATCGAATCGGTCGAGCATTGTCACGTTAACTCGCTGTGGTCGGCGAGACGGGCTGGAACCATTATCACGGTGTTCGGCTTGGCGCGTGATGCGCTCGGTCGTTAGGATTTCGGGATGTGCCCGATATCCTACCGTCGTC
>VGDP01000081.1 GCA_016869675.1 Alphaproteobacteria bacterium
GGATCCACCCGAACCGCACCGACCGCATCATGTGACCGCTCAACCCGGATCACGGACAGAAGCATGTACCTCGCCAAGGACCACAACCCTCTTGTCCCCTACCGCCCAATGACAGAAGGCGTCCAAGCGGTCACTACGGGCGAAGCGCCACGACGCAGGTGACCTGCGGCCCGTGTATCCCTTTGCTGATGCTTGGGACGTCGAGACACGGTCCAGCCGCGTGGACTCGTTCGTAAGGGCCGACCGCCGAAGTTGGTCGGGGTAGTGTAGGTGGTCACCACGGTTTCCCGCCTTGCCCGCAATGCCACTCCCTCCGCCGTCTCCGCTAGTGCGGCTGTTCAACGTCGCCGGTATCCCGCACGCCTTCACCCTGGCGGCGCTGAACGGCGTCCACTGCTTCGGGCTGGCGCTGCCGATCACGGTCATGCCGCTCGAGGCGCTGGATCTGCTCGGCGATGCGCAGCGGGTGAGCCTGTTGTTCCTCGCGGTCGGCCTGGTCGGTCTGGCGGGCGCGTTCACCGTGCCCATGCTGGTCGAGCTGCTGGGGCGCAGGCGCGCGACGATGGCCGGCACGCTCTGCATCGTCGGCGCGGCGCCGCTGCTGGCGGGCGGCACGGCGGACCTGTTCGCGGCGGGTGCCGCGCTCTACACCTACGGTTATTTCTGCGTCGACGTCGCGGTCAGCGTCGCCATCATGGACCGCGTCCCGCGCCAGGCGTTCACGCGGTTCGAGCCGCTGCGCATGGCATGCATCGGAGCGGGCTTCACGGCGGGCCCGTGGCTCGGCGTCACGCTGGCTGAGACCGGCGGGCTTGGGCTGCCCGTCGCCGCCATGGCGGCGTGCGCGCTGGGTGTGTGCGCCTACGGCCTGGCGCGAGGCTTCGTGGCCGATCGCCCTGGCCTGGGCGTCGCCCGAGCCAACCCGCTGCGCTACGTGCCGCGCTTCTCGCGCCAGCCGCGCCTGCGGCTCGGCTGGTTCATGTCCGCCGCGCGCTCGGCTTGGTGGAACGTCTTCTTCGTCTATGGCCCGATCTACTGCGTCGAGAATGGCTTCTCCGATCGCACGGCCGGCCTGGTGGTCTCGCTGGGCACCGTCGCGGTCATGTTCTCGCCCTTGTGGGGCCGGCTGTTCGCGCCCGTCGGCCTGCGCGGCCTGCTGGCCACCGGCTTCGTCGCCACCGGCCTAGTGACCATGCTGCTGCCGTTGGCCGGCGCGGCACCCGTGGTCGTGATCGTGCTGCTGCTGGTGGCGACCGTGACGGCCTCGTGGATCGACGCCGGCGGCAACGCGCTGTTCCTGCGCGCGGTGCACGCGCACGAGCGCGCCGAAATGGCCTCGGTGCACGCCACGTTCCGCGACGCCGGGCGCTTGGCGCCGCTCGGCACGTTCACGCTGGTGCTGCTCGTCTTCCCGCTCGAAGCGGTGTTCGTCGTCACGGGCGCGGCCACGCTCGCGGTCGCCTACTGGACGCGCCACATCCCGCGCCGCTACTGAGCCGCGCCGAGGACCCGACCGATGCCCTTCCCGACTCAGCCTCTGCCTGCCCTACCGACCGTCACCGCGCCCGATGGCTCGGACGTGCGGGTGCTCGCTTCGGGCCGGCGCGGCAGCATGGCGCACTTCACGCTGGCACCCGGCGCAGTTGCGCGCGCCGTGGTCCATCGCTCCGTCAAGGAGATCTGGTACTTCCTCGCGGGGCAAGGCCGCATGTGGCGCGCGCGCGAGGACGAGGAGCGGTTCACGAGCCTGCACGGTGGTGTCTCGCTCACCATACCCGTCAGCACACGGTTCCAATACCGCAACGACGGACCGGTGCCCCTGGTCGCGGTCGCGGTGACCATGCCGCCTTGGCCCGGCCCGGACGAGGCGGAGCCCGTCGAGGGGCCGTGGACGCCGCAGCTCTGATCCGACGGCACCGCGTGCGTCGGGCTTGCGCGGCGGCCACCAGAGCGGGGACCGATCAAATGAAATCGCTTGGCGATTCCATTTGATCGGTCAAGCCGCTCTGGCCTATTGAGCCGAGAGCAACTTCATCCGATCGGACTTAACCCGGGCGGTTCAGTCCGATCGGATGTTGCTCGATGGTCCTGTAAAGTCCCGGACCGACCGAACGCCGCCGCCCCTTCACCGACGGAGAAACCCGATAATCGAGAAGCGCGAGTTCTACATCGACGGCGCGTGGGTGCCGGCCGCGGCCCCGCGCGACCTCGAGGTCATCGACCCCGCGACCGAGGAGCCGTGCGCCGTCATCGCGCTGGGCGCCGAGGCCGACACCAACAAGGCGGTCGCCGCCGCCGGGCGCGCGTTCGGTCCGTGGTCGCAGGCGGCGCCCGAGGCGCTCATCGCGCTGGTCGAGCGCATCCTCGAGCACTACAACGCCCGCGCCGAGGAGATGGCACGCGCCGTCAGCCTGGAGATCGGCGCGCCTATCGAGCTCGCGCGCACGCGCCAGGTGGTGGCCGGAAGCTGGCACATTAAGAATTTCCTGCGCGCAGCCAAGGGCTTCGCCTTCGAACGGCCGCTCGGCGATCACGCGCCGACCGACCGCATCCTGCTCGAACCCGTGGGCGTGTGCGGCCTGATCACGCCGTGGAACTGGTCCATGAACCAGGTGACGCTGAAGGTCATCCCGGCGCTGCTGACCGGCTGCACCATGGTGCTGAAGCCGTCCGAGATCGCACCGCTCTCCGCGCTGCTGTTCGCCGAGATCGTCCACGCGGCCGGCGCGCCCAAGGGTGTCTTCAACCTGGTCAACGGCGACGGCGCGGGCGTCGGCACCCAGCTTTCGGGCCATCCCGACATCGACATGATCTCGTTCACCGGCTCGACGCGCGCCGGCATCGCCGTCTCGAAGAACGCGGCCAACACGCTGAAGCGCGCGCACCTGGAACTGGGCGGCAAGGGGGCGAACATCATCTTCGCCGACGCCGACGACAAGGCGGTGAAGCGCGGCACGATCCACTGTTTCACCAACACCGGGCAGTCGTGCAACGCGCCCACGCGCATGCTGGTGCAGCGTTCGGTCTACGACCAGGCGGTCGCCATCGCGCGCGACGTCGCGCGGGCGACGCGCGTCGGTCCGCCCGCCGAGGAAGGGCAGCACATCGGCCCGGTGGTCAGCCAACTGCAGTTCGACAAGGTCCAGGGCCTGATCCAGAAGGGCATCGACGAAGGCGCCAAGCTGCTGGCCGGTGGGCTCGGCCGCCCCGACGGCATGAATCGCGGCTATTACGTACGCCCCACGGTGTTCGCCGATGTGAACAACGCCATGACCATCGCGCGCGAGGAGATCTTCGGTCCGGTGCTCTCGATCATCCCGTTCGAGACCGAGGCCGAGGCGATTGCCATCGCCAACGACACGCCCTACGGTCTGACCAACTACGTGCAGAGCCAGGACGACGCCACGCGCGTGCGCGTCGCGCGCCAACTCCGCTCGGGCATGGTCGAGATGAACGGCCAGCCGCGCGGCGCCGGCAGCCCGTTCGGCGGCATGAAGGCCTCGGGCCACGGCCGCGAAGGCGGCGTGTGGGGCCTCGAGGACTTCCTGGAGGTCAAGGCCGTCTCGGGCTGGGCCGCCACCTGACCGCGCGAGGCACGGTGGCGGCGCGGCTCAACGCGCCGCCGCTTCCCAACTGCGCGCCTCGCCGGCGTAGGCGGCACCCGGGTTGCCCCACACGGTGGTGCGCCACATGACGCGGCCGTGCCGTTCGGCGTCGAACCACGTCGCGGTGTGGATGGTCGAGCGGTTGTCGTAGATTACCATGTCGCCCACCGTCCATTCGTGGACGTAGACAAACGCGGGCTGGGTGTAGTGGCGCATCAGCGCGTAGACTAAGCGCCCGCCCTCGCCGTCCACGCCCGGCTCAAGGCCGACGATGGGGCCGTGGATCCAGTCGAGCTGCTCCTGCTCGCAGAGGTAGAGCGCCTTGCGCCCGGTGACCGGGTGGACACGCACGATGGGCTGCGGCTGCGGCCCGTCGCGCGGGCCCAGCGGCTTCGGCGTCGCGCCGGCGCGCACCTCGTCCTCGCCATAGCCGTGGTAGGGCGCCACGTGCAGCGCCTGCAGACCTTTGACGCGCGCCTTCAGGTCGGCCGGCAGGCTGTCGTAGGCGGCGACGCCGTCGGCGTAGAGCGTCTGGCCCTGGTCGCGCGGCGCCGGCGTCGCCGCGTAGAACAGCGAGATGTCCGGCGGCGGCCGGCGGAAGCTCTGGTCCGTATGCCAGCCACGCCGATGGGGAAACTGCACCGGCAGGCCGCCGTCGGGCAGGAACGGCGGCTCGGGCCGGGGCGGCGGCGCGAAGTTCACCGGCGGCAGGTTCGACACGATGAAGATCTGCGGCACCGCGGGGTGCACCATGTTCTGCAGGCTGGTGGTCCCGCGGTAGTTCTCGACCTCCTTGCCGAAGGGACGGCTGAGCCGCACCAGGAGGTCCGGATCGTCGTTGATCGCGTTCATGCCGGTCAGCACCAGCAGGCCATGACGCGCGTCCAGCGCGGCCGGCAGCGTGGCCGGGGCGGCCTCCATGGCGGCGACGAACGGGCGCGCGTCCTTGACACGGATCAGCCCGCCGAAGGTCCGGCTCGGCAGCGGCTCGATGGTCAACACCGCAATTTCGTGTGGGGTGAGAACGGCGGCGGAATAATCCCCCACTTAAGCGGCCGGGCGGGAACGGCCACGATCATGCGTCGGCGCGAGGCCGGGCATTGGCGGGATCATAGACGGGGCCCACAAGGACGCTCGCGGGGCGACGTTCGCCGAGAATCTCGACAAGAAGCTCTGTTCCGGCAGCCGAACACTCGGGGCTGACATATGCGAACGCGAGGCTCTTGCTGACCCGGTGGCCGTACCCGCCGGAACTGACAAATCCGACGACATTCCCGTTACCGATGACGGTCTCACCACCCCAGCAATCCGCGTCGTCGGCGTTGACTTCGAGACACACGCAGGTCCATCTGAGTGGGCCTTGCCCGCTTAGAACCGTCGCCTCACGGCCGACGAATGCTCCCTTGTCCAGGTCGAGAAACCGCGTGGCGCCTGCTTCCACAAGGGTGACCTCGTTCGTCAGCTCGCTGCTGGCGTGGAACGCCTTCTCGAGCCGCATGGAATTGAGGGCGAAGGAACCGAAATCCACGATGCCACAATCTTGGCCGGCGTTCATGACAGCGTCGTAAATCACGGGCAAGCGATCCATGGGCGCATGTAGCTCCCATCCTAGTTCGCCCGAGTACGAAACACGCAAGGCCCGTGTCGTGCCGCCCTCAATCTCGATATCACGGCAGGAGAGCCAGGGAAAACTGACATTGTCTAAACTCGTTTGACTTACGCGCTGCAGTACCTTACGGGACTTGGGACCAGATACAATCAAACAACCAAGTTCGTTAGACAAATTTCTAATTTCGATCTGCTGACCGGCATGTTTGTGTGATGAGAGCCAGTCGAGCACGCGTTGCTCAAAAAAGGCAGCGCCCGTGATATAGAATTCATTTTCATTATGCTTGGTGAGTACAATCTCGGCCTCGATGGTACCCTTGCTGTTCAGAAGGTGTGAAAGAACCATGCCGCCGTTCCGGGACGGAACCCGGTTGGCGATCATGCGGTTCATAAAGGTCGAGGCGTCGCGCCCACGGACTTCGATCTTGGCGAATGCCGTCAGATCCATGACGCCGACATGGTCCCGCACGGCGACGCATTCCGCTGCAACGATTTCGAACAACTCAGAACGGCGGTAGCTGTAGATGTCCTCTCGGGAAACGCCATTGCGCGCGAACCAGCGAGGCTGCTCCCACCCGTACACCTCTTCGAACACCGCCCCACGATCCTTGAGCCGTCCATAGAGCGAACTCGTCTTCACAGGGCGCCCGACGTGGCGGTTGAGTCGGGGAAACGGCACTTCCCGATGAAGAACGTAGTCTTCCTTGGTCTTTTCAAGAACGTACGATCGGTCCGCGAACGCACCATAGCGACGTGGATCGTGATCCTTCATGCTGATGTCCGCGGCGCCGTACACCATCCACTGTGCAAGAAGTTTTCCGGCCCCCGGCCCCCAGCCGATCCCGATCTGCGCGCCACAGCAGCACCAGTAGTTGCGGAGCCCAGGCGCTGGCCCGACCAGCATGTTTCCGTCGGGGGTATCGGGAATGGCGCCATGAATGATTCGTTTGATCCCGGCAGCCTGGAACACGGGCATGCGCGCCATGGCGATCTCGACCCACGGCGCGATGCGATCAAGATGGGGCTCGAACAATTCGTGCTCCGCGTCCCACGGCACTCCGTCGTCCCAAATAGTGTTCGGGTTGGCCTTCTCGTAGATGCCGATCAAGCCAGACTTCTGCTCCATCCTGCAGTAACCGCTGAACGCGCTTGCATCCCTGACAACGGGAAGCTCCACACTCAGATCCAGGAACTCCGGCACGGCCTCGGTGACGATGTAGTGATGGGTTGTGTTCGCGATGGGCAAGTCAAGGCCGACCCATGCCCCGACCTGGCGTGCGTAGGTCCCGGCCGCGTTGACGACATGCTCGCAGACGATGTTTCCCTGTTCGGTGAAGACTTCCCACTCGCCGCTTGGCAGCGGTCTAACGTCGGTGACTCTGTTGCCTTGGACGATGTCCGCACCTCTGTTTCGCGCACCAACAGCAAACGCCATGCAGGCGCCCGCGGGATCGACATGGCCGTCGTCCATGGTGTGTAGGGCCGCCCTGACACCGTCGAGGTCATAGAAGGGGAAAAGCTCGGCGATCCTTTCGCGACCGACGATTTCCATCGGATGGCCCAATCCACGACACACGCTCTGGACGAGCCTGAGCCAATCGAGCTCGTCGTCGGTGAAGGCGAGGTAGAGCCCGCCACAGCCGTGCCAGGTAACCGATTGTCCCGTCTCGGCCTCTAGTTTCGGGTAGAGCTTGATGCCGTAGCTCGTGATCTGGGCGAGGGGCAGGCTCGAGCTGAGGTGGGCGACGAGACCGGCGGCGTGCCAGGTCGAGCCCGATGTCAGGCTCGATTTCTCAAGCAGGACGCAGTCCGTCCAGCCTTCCAGGGCGAGATGGTAGAGCAGGCTGGCGCCCATCATGCCGCCGCCGATGACAACGACCCGCGCATGATTCC
>VGDP01000082.1 GCA_016869675.1 Alphaproteobacteria bacterium
CAAGCTGGGCATCCCGTCGACGACCTTCTATCGCTGGTATGACCGCTACCGATCCTTCGGCGAAGCCGGGCTTGAGGATCGCACCAGCGGTCATGGCCGGGCGAGCTTCCCGTCTGGTCAACGAGCCGGATTCGTGCCGTTTTCGCCCCGGTCGACGCCCCAGGGCTGGACGCGGTCGATCCGCTCGCAAGAAACGGACCGCGCCTGACGTGCCAAGGAACGCACGTCGCCCCGATGGCAAGCCCCCCTGAAGGTTAAGGCCCTTCCGCTGGGCGAGGATTGTCGCGGGACGAACCTGACCGAAGTTTGAACCCTAGCGTCCCGCCGGGGCGCTGGCGGTGACGTAGCGGCCCGGCGCGTCCTCGATCGGCGTTAGCTTGCCATCGCCCGGCTTGCGCGCCGCGACCTGGGCCCCGGCGTGCCTGCGGTTCCAGCGCGCCCAATCCGGCCACCAGGAACCCTCGTGCTTCTCGGCCGCGGCCAACCACGCCTCGGGGTGGGCCTGCGGCTGGCCGTTGGTCCAGTAGCCGTAGCGGTTCGCCGCCGGCGGGTTGACCACGCCCGCGACATGACCCGACAGCGACAGGACGAAGCGGACCGGCCCATTGTAGAGCCGCGTCGCCGCGAACGTGGTCTTCCACGGCGCGATGTGATCCTCGCGCGTGGACAGCACGTAGGTGGGCAGGGCGACCTTGCCGAGGTCGATGGGCACGCCGCCCAAGGTGAGGCCGCCCGGTTCGACCAGCTTGTTCTCCACGTACATTTTGCGCAGGTAGAAGCTGTGCATGGCCGCGGGCATGCGTGTCGAGTCGGCGTTCCAATGCAGGATGTCGAACGGGAACGGTTCCTTGCCCAGGAGGTAATTGTTGACCACGTAGTTCCAGATCAGGTCGTTCGAGCGCAGCATGCTGAACGTCGACGCCATCTCGGAGCCTTCCAGATAGCCGCGCTCGGCCATCTTGGTCTCCAGCTCCTTAAGCTGCTCCTCGTCGATGAACACCTCCAGATCGCCGGCCTCGGCGAAATCGACGAGCGTCGTGAAGAAGGTCACGGCGGCGATGCGGTCGTCGCCCTTGGCGGCCATATAGGCCAGCGTCGCGGCCATCAGCGTGCCGCCGATGCAGTAGCCTATGGCGGTGATCGAGCGTTCACCCGTCGCCTGCTCGATCGCGTCGAGCGCGGCGAGCGGGCCCTCGATCATGTAATCCTCGAACGACTTGCGCGCGAGCTTCGCGTCCGGGTTGACCCACGACACGATGAACACGGTGAAGCCCCGGTCCACCGCCCACTGGATGAACGAGTTTTCGGGCCTGAGATCCAGGATGTAGTACTTGTTGATCCACGGTGGCACGATCAGCAGGGGCCGCTTGCACACCTTAGCGGTGGTCGGCGCGAACTGGATCAGCTGCATCAGGTCGTTCTGGAAGACGACCTTGCCGGGTGTCGTGGCTAGGTTGACGCCGATCTGGAACTTCTCGTGCTGGGTGGTCTTGATGTCGAGACGGCCCTGGCCGCGCTCCAGGTCCGCCAGCAGGTTCTGCAGGCCCTTGATCAAGTTCTCACCGCGCGATTCGACGGTCGCCTTGAGCGCCTCGGGGTTGGTCAGCAGGAAATTGGTCGGGCTGACCGCGTCGACCCACTGCCGCGTGTAGAACTCGATCTTCTTGGCGGTCTTATCGTCCAGGCCTTCGACGTCGCGGAACGTCGAGTGCATCCAGTTGGCCGTCAGCAGGTAGGACTGCTTGAGGAAGTCGAAGACGTGGCTTTCCTCCCACTCCGGATGGCGGAAGCGGCGGTCGGCTGGGTCGGTGGCGGCGACGGGCTCGGGCTTGCCGCCGGCCAGACGCTCGGCCGTGCGCTGCCACAGGGCGGCATAATCCTGCCACAGGGACATCTGGGCGTGGACCAGCTTGATCGGGTCGCTCCACAGGCGGGCCACGGCCTCGGCGAAGGCCTGGCCGATGCGGATCGTCTCGTTGAAGCCCGGCCCGCCACCGGCCGCCGTGCGGTCCACGAAATCGGCGATGATCTTCCGGCTGCGCTCGGCGATATCGGTCCACGCGGCCGCCGCGTCGGCGCCGCCGTTCGTTCCCTGGTCGTTCGAAGCCACGCGCTACGGCCTCCTGCGTCCGCGACACCCAAGTTGACTTGTTTCGGGGCCGGATTTCGCTAATCTGTGCCCGCCTGCGTTATAGAGGATCACGTGCCGTCTTGCACGACCAAGCGACGCTTCGGCGCGCTGCCCAGCCTGCCACGGGGAGTGGTGATCGCCGGTGCCGTGATCGCGGTCTCGGCGTCGTGCTCCTACGTGCCCGATGCGGTCAACCCGATGACCTGGTTCGAGGACGACGAACCCGCGGCCCAGGCCGATACGGCGGCCGAGGGCAAGAAATTCCCGATCCTCGGCACCGTGCCCGAGGCGCCGGCGGACGCGCCCGAGGCCGAGGAGCTGAACGCGATCGCCGAGGGCCTTAACGCCGACAAGGAGAACGCCCAGTACACGTATCTCTGGCTGCGCCCAGCCGACGACGAGGTCGGCGGCGTGCCGCAACCGACCGCGGTCGCCCTGGCGGCGCCCGAACCGGACACGGCCGTGAGCCAGGCCGCCATGGCGGCGGTGCCGGCGCAACCCCTGGGAGGAACCACGGTGCGGACCGCCGCTACCGCGGTCGCGCCTGCGCCGGCGATGCCCTTGCCGAACGGCACCGTGCCCGAGATGTTCGCGGCCGCGTTCCAGGCCTCGGGCGCCACCACACTAGCTGCGGCGGGCGTGCCGGCGACCGCGCCCACGATCGCGGCGGCGCCGGTCCAGGCGACGACGGCCGCGGCCGCCGTCCCCGCCTTCGCCATGGCGCCGACACGCCAGGTGGCGACGCTCTACTTCGCCGATGGCTCCGCGCGGCTCGGGCGCGGCGACCACGCGACACTGCTGGAGATCGCCTACGCCTACAGGGCCACGGGTGGGTCGATCCGCATTGTCGGGCACGCCAGCGCCGGCAGCGGCAGTGCGCGATCCAAGCTGGCCAATCTCGACGTCTCGATGGCCCGCGCCGTGGCGGTCGCGCGCGAGCTCGGCAAGCTGGGCGTGCCCCAGCAGGCCATGATCATCGAGGCCGCCGCGGAGAACCAGCCGGTTTCGGCGGGCGATCCGGCGGCCAACCGGCGCGTCGAGATCTTCCTGGGCGGCTGAAGCGGGTCAGACCATGTCCAAACCGTTGCGTGTCGGCGTCGCCGGCCTGGGCACGGTGGGCGCCGAAGTGGTGCGCCTGCTGGCACGCCAGGGCGATCTGATCGCCAGCCGGTGCGGTCGGCGCATCGAGGTGGTGGCGGTCTCGGCGCGCGACCGCTTGCGCGATCGCGGGCTCGCGCTGGCCGGCATCGACTGGCGCGACGACGCGCTCGGGCTCGCCGGCGATCCGCGTATCGACGTGGTGTGCGAACTGATCGGTGGCGCCGATGGTGTCGCGCACGACCTGGTGGGCGCCGCGCTGGGCGCCGGCAAGGAGGTGGTCACGGCGAACAAGGCGCTGCTGGCGCACCACGGCACGGCGCTCGCCGAGGCTGCCGAGTCCAAGGGCGTGGCGCTCGGCTTCGAGGCGGCGGTCGCCGGCGGCATACCCATCATCAAGGCGCTGCGCGAAGGCTTCGCCGCGAACCGCATCGAACGGGTGTTCGGCATCCTGAACGGCACGTGCAACTTCATCCTGACCGCCATGCGCGACAACCGGCGCGAGTTCCGCAAGGCGCTGGCGGAGGCGCAGAAACTGGGCTACGCTGAGTCCGACCCGACCTTCGACATTGAGGGCGTCGACACCGCCCACAAGCTGGCGATCCTGGCCAGTGTCGCCTTCGGCACGCCGGTGGATTTCGCCGGGGTCCACGTGGAGGGCATCACCCAGGTCGGCCTGATCGACATCGACTTCGCGCGCGAGCTCGGCTTCCACATCAAGCTCCTGGGTGTCGCGCGGGTGACCGAGCATGGGCTGGAGCAGCGCGTGCATCCATGCATGGTGCCGATTGCCCACCCGATCGCCCACGTGGACGGCTCGTTCAACGCGGTGGTCGTCGAGGGCGACTTCGCCGACCGCAACATGGCGGTGGGGCGCGGCGCCGGCGCCGGGCCGACCGCTTCGGCCGTGGTCGCCGACCTGATCGACATCGCGCGGCGCCAGCGGTTGCCGGCGTTCAACGTGCCGGTCGCCGACCTCAAGGCGCTGCCGCGCGCCTCGATGGATCGTCATCGCGGCGCCTATTATGTGCGGTTCACCGTGGTCGACCGGCCGGGCGTAATGGCGGACATGACGGCGGCGTTCCGCGACGCGCAGGTGTCGATCGAGGCCCTGATCCAGCGCGGCCGCAACCCGGGCGACACGGTGCCGGTGGTGATGACCACCCATGACACCGAGGAAGCGGCGCTAGGGCGCGCGCTGGCACGCATCGCGGCGCTCAAGTCGACGCGCGAGCCGCCGCGCATGATCCGCATCGAACAGTTCTGATGACGGCGCACCCGCACGTGGGTGGGACGGTCCTGGGCGTCGAACGGTCGCTGTCGGGCCAGCAGTGGTGCTGGCGCGTCGCCGACGAACGGGCGGTGCGGGCGGTTGCCCAGCGCGGCTTGCCCGACGTGGTGGCGCGCGCTCTGGTGGCACGTGGCATCGGGCCCGACGAGGTGGAGGGCTACCTCAGCCCGTCGCTCCGTGCGTCCCTGCCGGACCCGCTGGTCGTGCGCGACATGGCGCCCGCCGTGGGTCGTCTGGCCGACGCCATCGCCGGCGACGAGCTGATCGGCGTGTTCGGCGACTACGACGTGGACGGCGCCACGTCGGCGGCGCTGCTGTCGCGCTACATCCAGGCCGTGGGCGGCCGCGCCCGCGTCTACGTGCCGGATCGGCTGACCGAGGGCTACGGGCCCTCGGCGCCGGGCCTGGGGTCGCTGCGCCAGGCCGGAGCGCGGGTCGTAGTCACCGTGGACTGCGGCGCGACCGCGCTGGAGCCCCTGGCCCAGGCACGCGCCTGGGGCCTCGATGTGGTCGTGGTCGATCACCACCTGCCCGGGCCGCGCCTGCCCGACGCGCTGGTCGTCGATCCCAACCGGCTGGACGACTCGTCCGCGCTCGGCCAGCTCGCGGCCGTGGGCGTGACGTTCCTGCTGGTGGTTGCGCTCAACCGTGTCTTGCGCGAACGGGGCTGGTTCGCCGCCCGCGCGGAGCCCGACCTGCTGGGCTGGCTCGATCTGGTGGCGCTGGGCACCGTGTGCGACGTGGTGCCGCTGGTCGGGCTCAACCGCGCGCTGGTGACCCAAGGGATCAAGGTGCTGGGGCGCCGGCGCAACGTCGGCCTCGCCGCCCTGGCGGACGTGGCGCGGCTGGACGAACGGCCGGGCGCCTATCACCTGGGCTATCTGCTGGGGCCGCGCATCAACGCCGGTGGTCGCCTGGGCGAACCCGACCTGGGCGTGCGGCTGCTGACCACCGAGGACGCCGACGAGGCGCGCCGCATCGCGGCCCGGCTGGACGCGGCCAACGCCGAGCGCCGCGCCATCGAGGAAACGATCGTCGCCCAGGCGTTGGAGCAGGCCGACGCCCAGCCGCCCGGCGCGATCACGGTCGTGGCGGGCGAGGGCTGGCACGCGGGTGTCATCGGCATCGTCGCGAGCCGCCTGGTCGAACGGCTGCGCCGGCCGGCGGTGGTCGTCGCCGTCGAGGGCGGCATCGCAAAGGGATCGGGCCGCTCTGTTCCCGGCGCGGACCTGGGCGCCGCCGTGCTGCACGCGCGCCAGGCCGGCCTGCTGATGAGCGGCGGCGGCCACCCCATGGCCGCGGGCTTCACCTGCGCGGCCGACCGTCTGTACGAGGTGGCGGAGGCGCTGGAACGACAGCTCGCGCCGGCGGTCGGCGCGATACCGCCGACGCCCACGTTGGGCCTGGACGGCGCGCTGACGCCCGAGGCCGCCAGCGTTGACCTCCACGGCCTGGTCGAGCGGCTGGGGCCGTTCGGCGCGGGCAACGCCGAACCGCGCTTCGCCCTGGTGGACTGCCGCATCGTGCGCGCCGACGTGGTGGGCACCGGGCACGTGCGCTGCATCTTCGCGGGGCCGCGCCAGGGCCGCGTGAAGGCGATCGCCTTCCGCCATGCCGAGACCGCGATCGGCCGCGCGCTGCTGGAGCGCGGCGGTCCGCCGCTGCACCTGGCCGGCACGCTGCGCGCCGACCGCTGGCGCGGCGAGGAGGGCGTGCTGTTCGTCGTGGACGACGCGGCCCAGGCGGCGCCATGAGCGACGAGCGCGCCGCCGTGATCGCCGCCAATGCGGCGTTCTACGACGCGTTCGCGGCGGGCGCGCTGGACGCTATGGGCGACGTGTGGGCGCGGGGCGCGCCGGTGACGTGCATCCACCCGGGCTGGGGCGTGCTGGCTGGGCGCGACGAGGTGATGGCGAGTTGGGCAGCGATCCTGACCGCACCCGAACGCCCGGCCATCGCGTGTATCGACCCCCAGGCGATGGTGCTGGGCGACGTGGCGCTGGTGGTCTGCTTCGAGCGCGTCGGCGGCGGCTTCCTGGCCGCGACCAACGGCTTCGTCCGTGAGGATGGGGCCTGGCGCATGGTCCACCACCAAGCGGGCGCGACGCGCGACGGTCCACAGGCGAAGGCCGAGACCAGGCCGGGTCACCTGCACTAGGCCATGAACTCATAAAGGGGATTCACAAAGTTGGCGAAGGGTGATCCAAGGTCGTCGAGGAGGACCGAGGGTGCCTTTACTGAGGTGGACCCCATTCGTGGGACCACTTTGACGTTGCGCTAAGGTGGAGCCGCGTCTTCTCCTGTCATCAATCTATCATGCTGCCTGCTGCTGTGGTTGAGGCTGTGGGCATGTGGGCAACGCGCC
>VGDP01000083.1 GCA_016869675.1 Alphaproteobacteria bacterium
GCCGGACGGGTCGTGGACTACAACGCCCGGCGGCCCCGCTCCGCCCTCGGCTACCTCACGCCAGCAGCCTATGCCGCCACCTTCGCCGCAACGGTCGATCGGCGGCGCAACCCCGACCAGCTCCGCCAATCGACCGTTGCTCCACCGGCGCACACGCGCCATTCTCAACCACGGACCCTGGCCGCAAATGGATGAACGTCGGGGGGCAGGTCACTCGCGCATCGAACCGGCCGACCGCCGAACCCACTTTTCACCAAAACTGCGAGCCCGCATACTCCCTAAACACTACCTAAACAATATGCCGCCTGTCGATAACCTATTGATATAGTTGGCGTCCCCTACGGGAATCGAACCCGTGTCTTCACCGTGAAAGGGTGATGTCCTAGGCCGCTAGACGAAGGGGACGAGGCCGCAGTCCACATAGACGGCCGCTCCGCCGAAATCAAGCCGCGTGCCGAGTCTGTCGTGGCGCCGGCCAGCGCACCCAGCCGCGCGCTCAGAGTCCGGTCAGCGCCGCGCGCAGGCGTGTGACCCACGCGGTGCGGTCGGCGTCCGCAAGTGTCGCCGACGTGACGCCCCACACCGGGCCTGGCCAGGCCAGATCGCCCGCGCGGCGCGCCACCACATGGACGTGGAGCTGGGCAACGATGTTGCCGAGCGCGCCCACGTTGATCTTGTCGGCGCCCGCCGCCTGCTTCAGCCGGCGCGCCACGGCGGCCGTCTCGCGCGCGAGCAGCGTGCCGTCCGCGTCGCCCAGGTCGAACAGCTCGACCGCGCCCGCGCGCCTGGGCACCAGCACCAGCCAGGGCCACGCCGCGCGGTCCATCAGCCGTGCCTGGCACAGCGCCAGATCCGCCACGAAGTGGGAATCCGCCACCAGCCGCGCGTCCAGGCCCCACGCCTCGGCCATCAGCGCACGTAGGACGCGCCGTTGACGTCGACCGTCGTGCCCGTGGCGTGGGGCGCCAGGCCCGAGGCGAGGAAGGCGACCACGTTCGCCACGTCGCCGACCGGCGCGATGTCGCCCATGGGGATTTCGGCCTGAACGGCCGCCTCGTCGATGCCGTGGCGGAACGAGTGCTCGGCCATCTCGGTGCGCACGAAGCCCGGCGCCACGGCATAGACCAGCACCCCCTGGCCCGCGTGGGCGCGTGCGTGCGTGCGGGTCAGCGCGATCATGCCGCCCTTGGACGCCGCGTAGTTGGCGTAGTCCATGGCGTCGCCGCGGAAGGCCGCCCGGCTGGCGACGTTGACGATGATCCCGCCGCCGCGCGGCACGAAGTGGCGGACGGCGTGCCGGCTGAGTTCGGCCGCCGCCACCAGGTTGACCTGCAGCGCGCGCCGCCACGCGGTACGCCAAGCGTCGTCGTCGCCCTCCAGCACGGGCGCGGGTTCGTAGATGCCGGCGTTGTTGATCAGGATGTCGATATGCCCCCGCCACGCCAAGGCCGCGCGCCACAGCGCGGCGGCCCCGTCCTCGGCCATTAGGTCGGCCTGGAACACGGCGGATCGCTTGGGTGCCGCCTCGGCCGCCACGCGCTCCGCCTCCGGCCGGCGGCTCGCGCAGTGCAGCGCCACCTGAACTCCTGCCCTGCCCAGGACCCGCGCGATGCCCGCCCCGATGCCGCGCGACGCCCCGGTCACCAGGGCCACCTTGCCGGCGAAGTCCATCATCGGCCACGCTCCCGCGCCAATTCCGTCACAAAGGCACGCTACCACGACGGCGGGCGTGCGGCGGACTTGCGCCGCACGCCCCTCGAAGCCACGTTAGGAGCGATGAGCAGCAAGGACCGCAACGGCCCGCCGACCCGACCCATCGCCGTCGCCTTCGCGAACGCGTGGTGGCGCCCGGTCGTGATCGGCGTCGGGCTGCTGCTGCTGCTGCTCGCGCCGGTCGTCGGGCTGCTGCCGGGGCCGGGCGGCATCCTGGTCGCCGGTGTCGCCCTGCTGGTGCTGCTCCGCTATTCGCAGGGCGCCAAGCGTTTGTTCGTGCGCCTCAAGCGCCGCTACCCCACGATGATGTGGCCGTTGCGCAAGGCCATCGACCAGTTCCGCACCAAGCTGCTGCAACGGCGCGAGGCCCGCGCCGCGCGCCGCGCCCAGGCCGCGACTGGGCGACACCCGCCCCTCGGATGATATAGGGCCGTTTCGGCCCTTAATCGTTCTTTACGGAAGTATCGGTACGATATCGTTCGTTGGGGCCGTCAGGCCTCGCAACGACGAAGCAGGACCATGACGCGATTTCTCGCGACCGACGACAATCCCAACGGCTGGAAGCTCGAGGACATCCTGAGCACCATCCAGGACGACATTGTGCGCCGCCGCAACAAGATCATCGACGACCATCGCGACGATGCGCGGCGCTTGTTGCACAACAACATCGAGATCCTGCGGCTCCTGACCGAGTGCATCGATCTGGCGCGCAGCTCGACCAACGTGCTCGCCTCGCTCGGGCCCAGCCGGGCACCCGGCGGCCCGCCGCGCATCGGCGTCATCTAGACGCGGCGCGGCGCCGAGCGCCGACTTACGCGGCGCGGCGCGCGGGCAGGCCCTGCTTCAGCGCCTTGACGTGCGCGACGCCGGTGCCACAGCAGCCGCCGATGATCTGCGCCCCCCGGCCGATCCAGCCCCTGGCGGCGGTCACCAGGTCGGCCGGCTTGATGACGTCGACGAACTGCCAGTTGGGCATGGTGAAGTAGCCGGATTCCGGATAGGCGCCGGTCGGGCCCTTCCAGCGCGCGCGCACCATGTCCAGGCCGGGGCCGCTGTCCTGCACCAGGCTGTGCATGACCGTCATCGCCTGGGCGCGCCCGGCCGCCCGCTCCACCAAGGCGTCCAGCAGGTCGGCGTAAAGGACGTCGCCGTAGTTGAACGCGGTCATGACCCCGTCCTCCTTGCGCCGCTCGCAGCTCGTGCCGATCCACACCGGCAGGCCGGTCGCCAGCGCCGCGTCGAGCGCCGGCAGGCTGCGTTCGGGCCGCATCATCATCTCGAGCGCAATCAAGTCGCACCCGGCGTTCGCCAGGGCCTCGGCCTGCTCGGTGAACGTGGCGCGCAGCGTTTCCGGCTTCAGCCACTTGGGGTCGACCGACTTCGCGCCGCCGGCCCCGCCAGCGATGAAGTGCGAGATCGAGCCGGCGATGGCCACCGGGCGATCGGCGGCGTTGCCGCGTGCCTGACGCGCGATCTCGACCGCACGCCGGTTGGCCTCGACGACGCGGTCGCCGAAGCCCGCCGGCTCCAGCATGTGCCGGGCGGTCGAGAACGTGTTGGTGATGATCACGTCGGCGCCGGCGCGGATGTAGTCCTCGTGCACCTGGCGCAGGGTGTCGGCGTGCTCGTAGTTCGCCGCGCCGCACCAGGCGACCTGGTTCATCGGCACGCCACGCGCTTCCAGCTCGGTCCCCGTGCCGCCGTCGATGATGATGATGTCGCCGCGCTTCAGGCGTTCGTCCAATCGCACCATGGCGTGTCGTCTCCCCGGCTCGTGCCATCGCGACGATGGCAGGAACCGCGCCGGTTTGCTAGAAGCTGACCGGCATGGGCACGAAGACGACCTTCTCCGGCCGCCTCGTCATGCTGGGGTACGGCGCCATCGGGCAGTGCTCGCTGCCCATGCTGCTCGACCTGTTCGACCTGCCGCCCGAACGCTACCTCGTGGTGGCGAAGGACGAGGTCCCCCAGCGCTTCGCGCCCTACGCCGCCCGCGGCATCCCGTTCCTGCGCCGGACGATCACGCGCGGCAACGTGGCCGAGGTCCTGGCCGAGTGCGTGCGCGCGGGCGACCTGGTGCTCAACCTCACCGTCGGTGTCGATTCCATCGCCATCGCGGACTGGTGCCATCGCCACGGCGCCGCCTACGTGGACACGGCGATCGAGCCGTGGGAGGACGCGAGCGTCGATTTCACGCTGCACCCGGCCCAGCGCACCGAGTATGCGTTCCACACCCGCGCCCGCGCGGCGGCGCGGTCCTGGCGCGCCGATGGCCCGACCGCCGTCTACACCCACGGCGCCAACCCTGGCATCGTCAACCACTTCGCCAAGGCCGCGCTCGTCGACGTGGCGCGCGCCATGAAGCTGGACGTCGACGTGCCGACCGACCGCGCGGGCTGGGCCCACCTGGCCCGCGCCACAGGCACCAAGGTCATCCACATTTCTGAACGCGATACCCAGGTCACGCGCGAGCCCAAGCGCCCCGGCGAGTTCGTCAACACCTGGTCGATCCCCGGCTTCGTCGAGGAAGCCATGATGCCGGCCGAGCTCGGCTGGGGCACCCACGAGAAGCGCCTGCCCGCCGGCGCCCACGAGCACGCCGAGGGCCCGCGCAACGCGATCTACTTCACGCGGCCCGGTGGCACGGTGTTCCTGCGCTCATGGGTACCGCTAGGCGGGCCGATCGCCGGCGTCTCAATCGCCCACAGCGAGACCGTGACGCTCAGCGACTATCTGACGCTCGTCGAGGACGGCCGGCCCGTCTACCGGCCGACCGTGTGCTTCGTCTATCTGGCGTGCGACGCGGCCATGGCCAGCCTGCACGAGACCATGATGCGCGGCTGGTACATGCAGGAGACCGAGCGCCTGCTCAACGAGGACATCGTCGAGGGCCGCGACGAGCTCGGCGTGCTGCTGCTCGGCCACGGCCTCGGCGGCTGGTGGTACGGCTCGCAACTCGACATCCACGATGCGCACCGCCTGGTGCCGGGCAACAACCCGACCGCGATCCAGGTCGCCGCCGGCGCGGTGGCGGCCACCGTGTGGGCCGCGCGCAACCCGGCCAAGGGGTTCCGCGAGCCCGAGCACCTGCCGCACGACGAGATCCTGCGCATCGCCTGGCCGTACCTCGGCCCGATGGTCAGCCGGTCGACCGACTGGACCCCACTCCAGGGCCGCCGGATGCTGTTCGACGAGCCCCACGGCGACGCGGGCGACCCCTGGCAGTTCGGCAACTTTCTGGTTGGCTGAGAGCCCTGGCCATAGAGCCTCGCCTGTCATCGTGCGAAGCGATCCTCGAATTCAGTGGAGATCCGAGCGATGACTTCCTAGAATCGGCAGCCCCGCTCGCGTACAAACCCCAAGAAATTTGGACATCGACCCCCCCCAACTGATCACAGACGTCGGGGATTCGCGACTTGTCGAGGTTTCCACTCGCCGTCTCGCCTGTCACGACAATGACAGCCCGTTTGAAAAGGGGTTCACATTCGGACTTCGGCGTGATTCAAGCTGGGTATGTGGACCCCAGCGAACCGTGGCCGAATGGCCGAGATCAAGCGCAAGACCAAGGGGTACCCTACTGATCTGACCGACGAAGAGTGGTCGCGGATTGAGCCATTGCTGCCTCGGCCTAGCAAGACCGGCGACGACGGCGAGGCGATCTGCGCGAGGTTTTGAACGCGATCCGCTATGACCTGCTCCCCTGTGGCTCCCTCGGTTGATATGAGGGTCCGTCACGAGGAGGCGGACGATGAGGAAGAGCAGGTTCACGGAGGAGCAGATTATCGGCGTGCTGCGTGAGCACGAAGGTGGGACGGCGACGGCGGAGGTATGTCGTCGGCACGGGATCAGCGAGCAGACGTTTTACCGGTGGAAGGCGAAGTACGGCGGGCTGGAAGCGTCCGATGCCCGCAGGCTGAAGGGGCTGGAGGACGAGAACCGGCGTCTGCAGAAGCTCCTGGCGGAGGCGATGCTGGACGTGGCATCGCTCAAGGACCTCCTTGGAAAAAAACTGACTTCGCCTGCGGCACGGCGGGCTGCGGCGCTCCGCCTGATGGTGGAGCGGGACTACTCGCAGCGCCGGGCCTGCAGGCTGATCGAGGTGGATCCGAAGACGGTTCGGCACCCGCCGGTGCCCGACGCTCCGGCCGTGCGGGAGCGGCTGCGTGCCCTCGCCGGCGAGCGCCGCCGCTTCGGCTACCGCCGGCTTGGCATCATGCTGGCACGGGAAGGCATCGTCATGAACCACAAGAAGCTGCTCCGGCTGTACCGGGAAGAAGGCCCATCCGTGCGTCGTCGCCGTGGCCGGAAGCGAGCCACCGGCACGCGGGTGCCGATGGCGATCCCTCAGGGTCCCAACCAGCGCTGGTCGCTCGACTTTGTCGCCGACGCCCTGTTCTGGGGCCGCCGCTTCCGGGTCCTGGCGGTGGTCGACGACTTCACCCGGGAGGCCCTGGCGCTCGTCGTCGACACCTTGATCGGGGGCGTTCGTGTCGTGCGCGAGTTCGACGCGCTGATCGGCGTCCGTGGCAAGCCGGCGACGATCGTCTCGGACAATGGCAGCGAACTGACTTCGCGGGCTGTGCTCGACTGGACCAACCGGACCGGCATCGCCTGGCACTACATCGCGCCCGGCAAGCCGGTGCAGAACGCGTTCGTCGAGAGCTTCAACAGCCGCTTCCGCGACGAGTGCCTGAACGAGGAGGTGTTCGCCAGCTTGGCCGAGGCACGAACCGTCATCGCGTGCTGGCGGCGGGACTACAACCAGATGCGGCCACACTCGGCCCACGGCGGCCTCACGCCAGAGGCAGTGCATCGCCGGTCCGCGGTCGACCGGCTGCG
>VGDP01000084.1 GCA_016869675.1 Alphaproteobacteria bacterium
GCCGCGCCCCGGACACGTCCATGCCGCCGAACTTCCCCTTTCAGGCGTAGAACGTGGCCGTGCTGATGCCGTGCTTGCGGCCGACCTCCGCCGTCTTCTCACCCGCCTCCTGCTCCCGCAGGAGCCCGATGATCTGCTCTTCCGTGAACCTCGATCGCTTCATCCGTCCGGTCCCTCCTGGCTTGCCGGACTCCGGCTTCACATGGAGGAAGGCGCAGGGGGCTGGTCAGAGTGACTACATTTTTGAACGGCTACAGCTTTACGTGTAACCTTAATGCCAACGCCCAACTAAATCTCCGACTTAGTTGGGCGTGTGCCACTTTTATGTAAGTTGAAAACCTAAATAAATCAACAACTCACGTTAGAATTTCTACTCCCACTCAATGGTACCGGGGGGCTTGGAGGTCACGTCGTAGACGATGCGGTTGATACCGCGCACCTCGTTGACGATGCGCGTGGCGACGCGTCCCAGGAACTCGTGCGGCAGCGTGGCGTAGTCGGCGGTCATGCCGTCCGTGGACGTCACCGCGCGCAGGGCGCACACGCTCTCGTACGTGCGCGCGTCGCCCATTACGCCGACGGTACGCACCGGCAGCAGTACGGCGAACGCCTGCCACACGGCGTCATAGAGCCCGGCGGCGCGCAGCTCCTCGATGAAGATCGCGTCGGCCTTGCGCAGGATGGCCAGCCGGTCCTCGGTGATTGCGCCGGGCACGCGGATGGCGAGTCCGGGGCCGGGGAACGGGTGGCGCCGCACCAGCCGTTCGGGCAGGCCGAGCTCGAGCCCGAGCGCGCGCACCTCGTCCTTGAACAGCTCGCACAGCGGCTCGACCAGCTTGAGCCGCATGCGTTCGGGCAGGCCGCCCACGTTGTGGTGCGACTTGATGGTGACGCTGGGACCGCCGGTCGCCGAGACCGACTCGATCACGTCGGGGTAGAGCGTGCCCTGGGCCAGGAAATCGGCGCCGCCCACCCGGTTCGCCTCGATCTCGAAGATGTCGATGAACGTCTTACCGATGGCGCGGCGCTTGGCCTCGGGGTCGGTCACGCCATCGAGTGCGCCAAGGAAATCCGCGCGCGCGTCGGCATGGACCAGCGGGATGTTGTAGTGGTGGCGGAACACGGAGACCACCTCGTCCGCCTCGCCTTCGCGCAGCAGCCCGGTGTCGACGAAGACGCACACGAGCTGGTCGCCGATCGCCTCGTGGATCAGCACGGCGGCGACCGAGGAATCGACCCCGCCCGACAGTCCGCAGATGACGCGCCCCGCGCCGACCTGCCGGCGGATGCGCTCGATCGCCTCGGCACGGAACGCCGCCATGGTCCAGGTGCCGGAGCAGCCCGCGACGGCACGCGCGAAATTGACGATCAGCCGCGCGCCGTGCGGCGTGTGCACCACCTCGGGGTGGAACATCAGGCCGTAGTACCGGCGCGTATCGTCGGCGATGGCGGCGAAGGGCGCGCCCTCGCTCGACGCCACGACGCGGAATCCTGGCGGCATGCGGATGACCCGGTCGCCGTGGGACATCCAGACCTGCTCGCGCGAGCCCGTGGACCACACGCCGTCGAACAGCCGGCAGTCCTCCGCCACGTCCACGAAGGCGCGGCCGAACTCGCGGTGGTCGGACGATTCCACCGCGCCGCCGAGCTGCTGGACCATGGCCATCTGGCCGTAGCAGATGCCGAGCACCGGCACGCCCAACCGGAAGACCGCGTCGGGCGCGCGCGGGCTCGCGTTCGCCGGCACCGAGGCGGGGCCGCCGGACAGCACGATGGCCCTGGGGTCGAAGGCCTCGATCGCGCGCGCCGTCACGTTGAACGGCAGGATCTCGCAGTAGACGCCCGCTTCGCGGATCCGCCGCGCGATGAGCTGCGTGACCTGCGAGCCGAAGTCGAGGACGAGGATCCGTTCGGTCACGGCCTCGCCAGCAACCGCGGCGCGCCGGCCGGATCAGCCACCATGGCTCGCCTTGTAGGCCGCGACCGCTTCGGCAAGCTCGTCGCGCTGCTCGCAGCCCGACGGGCAGATGCCTTCCAGCGCGGCCAGATGCTCCTCGGCCTTGGCCAAGTCGTCGAGCTCGAGGTACGCCTCGCCGATGTACTCGTGGGCGTCGGCGTGGTTCGGGTCAATTGCGAGCGCCTCCTGGTAGTGCGTGAGCGCGCTCTCGTAATCGCCGGTCTTGCGGTACGCGTAGCCGAGCAGGTTCTGCGCGTCGGCGTTCTGCGGGTCGGCGGCGATTGCCTTCTTCAGCTTCGGGATGGCGGCCTTGAAGTTCTTGGCCTTCACGAGCTTGCGGCCTTCCTGGAAGGCGGCGTCGGAGGAATCCTCGGTCGTGCTCGACGACGACGAGCCGCCGCTGCTCATGGCCAGCGCGCCGGAACCAGCAACAGCAACGAGGGCGAGCGCGGCGAAAACCGGGACGAGCAATCGCTTCATGGGGTCACTCCGTAGGTTGACGAACGCTTAACCACGGGACGCTGCCGTCCCGCGCGCCTCCCCGCTGGCCCTCCTACATAATGCGGCGCCGCGCGCCGCGCAACGCGATTGGCGTGACGCCAATCATCGATTGAGCGGGTAGTTCGGCGCTTCGCGTGTGATCGCGACATCGTGAACGTGGCTCTCGCGCAGCGCCGCGTCGGTGACCCGGCGGAACCGGCAGTTCGTCTGCATCTCGGCGAGCGTGGCGCAGCCCGTGTAGCCCATCGCGGCGCGCAGACCACCGACGAGCTGGTGCACGACACCGGCTACCGAGCCCTTGTAGGGCACGCGCCCTTCCACGCCCTCGGGCACGAACTTCAGGTTGTCGCGCACTTCCTGCTGGAAGTAGCGGTCCGCCGAGCCGCGCGCCATGGCGGCGACCGAGCCCATGCCCCGGTAGGACTTGTACGAACGGCCCTGATAGAGGAACACCTCGCCGGGGCTCTGTTCCGTGCCGGCGAACAGATTGCCGATCATGGCGCAATCGGCCCCGGCGGCGACCGCCTTGGCCAGGTCGCCCGAGAACTTGATGCCGCCGTCGGCGATCAGCGGCACGTCCGCCTTGCGGCACGCCTCGGCGACCTCGAGGATGGCGCTGAACTGCGGCACGCCGACGCCGGCCACCACGCGCGTGGTGCAGATCGAGCCCGGTCCGATGCCGACCTTGACCGCGTCCGCGCCGGCATCGATCAGGGCGCGGGCGCCGTCGGGCGTCGCCACGTTGCCGGCCATGACCTGGGCCCGGTTGCTCGTGCGCTTGATGCGGCTGACCATGTCGAGCACGCCCTGGGAATGGCCGTGGGCGGTATCCACCACCACCACGTCGGCGCCGGCGTCGATCAAGGCCTCGGCCCGCGCGATGCCCCCGTCGCCCACGCCCGTCGCCGCACCCACGCGCAGGCGCCCACGCTCGTCCTTGCACGCCTCGGGGAACGTCTCGGCCTTCTCGATGTCCTTGACGGTGATCAGACCGACGCAGCGGTAGGCCTCGTCCACCACGATCAGCTTTTCGATGCGGTGGCGGTGCAAGAGCCGCTTCGCCTCCTCCGAGCCGACGCCGTCGCGCACGGTGACCAGGTTTTCCTTGGTCATCAGCTCGCGCACCGGCTGCGACAGGTCGGTCGCGAAGCGCACGTCGCGATGGGTCAGGATGCCGGCCAGGCGCCCCGAGGGCGACTCGACGACCGGGATGCCCGAGATGTTTTGCTCGGCCATGATCTGCAGCGCATCGCGCAGGGTCACGTCCGGGCCTATGGTGACCGGGTTGACGACCATGCCGGACTCGAAGCGCTTGACCCGGCGCACCTCCTCGGCCTGCTGGGCGGCATCGAGGTTCTTGTGGACGATCCCCAGACCACCGTGCTGCGCCATGGCGATGGCCATGGGCGCTTCGGTCACCGTGTCCATGGCCGCCGAGATGAGCGGGATGCCCAGCCGGATGGTCCGGGTCAGCCGGGCCTGGACGATGGTCTGGGCGGGAAGGACGCGCGAGTAGGCCGGAACGAGCGTGACGTCGTCGAAGGTGAGAGCTTCCTCGATAACCCGCGCCGTCATCCGTGCCATGCCCGCCTGAGGTCCGCCTGGGGGAGTGGCGCGGCACTATACACGGCGAGCGCGCGAAGCCAAGGCCGATCAGCCCGTTGGCGCCGCGCCGCCGCGAACCCCCTGGGCGATCAGGTAGACCTCGCGCGAATCGGCGCGACTCGCCGGCGGCTTGGCGTGGCGCACATCGGCGAAGTCGCGCTTAACGTCGGCCAGCAGATCGCGCGTGGCGCCCCCCTGCAGCACCTTGCACACGAAAGCGCCGCCGGGCGCGAGCAGGCGGCGGGCAATGTCGAGCGCCGCCTCGGCCAGGGCGACGATGCGCAGGTGATCGGTCGCGCGGTCGCCGGTGGCGGGCGCCGCCATGTCGCTCAGCACCACGTCGGCCGGCCCGCCCAACGCCGCGCGCACCGCATCGAGCGCCGAGTCGGTCGTGCCATTGAGCGTCAGGACCACGACACCCGGGATTGGGTCCATCGGCTGAAGATCCACAGCGACGACGCGCCCGGCCGGGCCCACGCGGTAAGCCGCGACCTGCGACCAGCCACCCGGCGCCGCGCCCAGATCGACCACGCGCGCGCCCTTGCGCAGCAGGCGGAAGCGATCGTCGAGCTGAGCGAGCTTGAACGCCGCGCGCGAGCGCAGGCCCTTGGCCTTGGCGTCCTTGACGTAGGGATCGCGCGCCTGCCGTTCGAGCCACCGGCGCGAGGACAACGTGCGCGAGCGCGGTCCCGGCGGCCGCCCCGTGGTCACCCGCGCGCCCGGCGCCGATCGTCGGCCATCAGCCGCAGCAGCACGCCTTCGCGCAGGCCCCGGTCGGCCACGTGCAACCGGCCGACGGGCCAGCGCCGCTGGATCGCCAACAGGATGGTGCAGCCGGCCAGCACGAGATCCGCGCGCTCGGTGCCGACGCACGGCAGCGCCGCGCGTCCCGTGCCGTCCAGCGCCAAGAGGCGCTCGCACACGGACTCCGTCTCGCGGAACGACAGGCAGATGCCGTCGACCTGGCCCCGGTCGTAGGCCGGCAGGCCCAGGTGCAGCCCAGCCAGGGTAGTCACCGTGCCCGAGGTGCCGACGACCTGCATCTCGTCCCGGTCGATCGCGGCGGCGATGGCCGCGTCGGCCTCGAGTTCGCCAAGCCGGGACGCTACCCGTTCGATCATGCCTTCGAACGTTTCGCGGCTGACCTGATCGCCGCCGTGATCCTCCGCCAGGGTCACCACGCCGAACGGCAGGGAGATCCAGTTGATCGGCTGGCACGCGCCGTCTTCGTCGATCGCGACGAACGAGAGCTCGGTGCTGCCGCCGCCGATGTCGAAGATCAGCGCGCGCCGCGCTCGGGGCTCGACCAGGGAGAAGCAGCTGTCGAGCGCGAGCGACGCCTCCTCGCGCGCCGAGATGATCTCGAACCCTAGTCCGGTCTCCCGCTCGACGCGGTCGAGGAACTCGCGGCCGTTGCACGCCCGGCGGCAGGCTTCGGTCGCGATGCCCCGGACGTGATGCGCACGCTGGCGGCGGACCTTGTTGGCGCACACGCGCAGGGCGTCGAGCGCGCGTTCCATGGCGGCCTCGGACAGCCGACCGGTCGCCCGCACGCCTTCGCCCAGCCGCACGATGCGCGAGAAGGCATCGACCACGCGGAAACCATCGCGCGCCGGTTCGGCGACCAGCAACCGGCAGTTGTTGGAGCCGAGATCGAGTGCCGCGTAGCTGGGGCCACGCGTGCGACCCCAACGCCCATGCCCGATGTTGCGCACCGCGCGCCTCCCCAGCGCGTCGGCGGGCCCCAACCGCCCGCCGATCCGTTTCTCGCTTGGAGGTGTAACACAGTTCGCGTGCCGCGGCAGTCCGGTTGCGCCGCGCCGCGCCGGACCACGGCTTGACACCCGCCGACCCGGTTCCTAAGGTCCGCGCTCCTGGCCCAGGGCGGCCGCGACGGCCCCGTTGGGGGATAGTTTAACGGTAGAACTCTCGGCTCTGGACCGAGCGGTCTTGGTTCGAATCCAAGTCCCCCAGCCACGCAGCATGGCCTCAACAGTCTCTCCACGTCGTCGGCGATCTTAGGCCGGCCAGGAGCGCCGCCCGTCTGCGGCGAACCCTGTTCAGTGCGCGTGCCGCCATATCGGGGTCGTACGTTCTC
>VGDP01000085.1 GCA_016869675.1 Alphaproteobacteria bacterium
AGAAGCCGCGCCGCTCCATCATCGCCAGGTTCGCCTTGGAGCGGTACGCGGTGTCCGCCCACACGCTGCGCGCCAAGTTGGAGCGATCGAGCACCTCGCCGAGTTGGCTGCCGTCGTGACGCGCGGCATGGGTGACGACGGGACTGTCAGGGATTTCGTGTGGGAGCGGCGGGTTGAACATCAGGCCGCCATGGCCCTGGTGAATCGCTCGCCGAAGATGACGGCGAACTGAGCCTTGGCCATGACCCACTCACGCGGGCCCGTTTTCCACTCCTTCTCCGAGCGGTTCAAGACGAGGAAGAGGAGCTTCATCGCGGCCTCGTCGGTCGGGAAGTGGCCTCTGGCTCGGACGGCGCGGCGCAGCTTTGCGTTTAGAGCCTCAATAGCGTTCGTGGTGTAGAGAATGCGCCGGACGTTGGCCGGAAAGGCGTAGAACGGCACGACCTCGCCCCAGGCACGCCGCCAGTTCTGGGTGATGGCCGGGTAGCGGCGGCCCCAGAGGCTCTCCTCGAAAGCGCCGAGCGCCGCCTCGCTGGCGGCAGCGTCGATGGCGCGATAGATGCCCTTCAGAGCCGCGTCGACGGGCTTGCGGTCCTTGTAGGAGACGAAGTCCAGACTGTGGCGTAGCAGGTGGACAATGCACGTCTGGACCATGACCTCCGGGAAGACGGCCCGGATCGCGTTGGGAAAGGCCTTCAGTCCGTCGACGACGGCGAGCAGGATGTCCTCGACGCCGCGGTTGCGCAGTTCATTCATGACGCGCAGCCAGAACTTCGCCCCTTCGTTCTGCTCCAGCCAGAGGCCGAGGATCTCCTTGGCGCCGTCGGCGCGCACGTGGAGGGCGATGTGGACGGCCTTGTTGCGGACGACGCCCTTGTCTCGAACCTTGATGCGCAGGGCGTCGAAGAAAACGAGCGGATAGACCGGCTCGAGCGGTCTTGCCTGCCAGGTCGCGACCTCCTCCAGCACCGCGTCGGTGACAGCGCTGACGAGGTCCGGCGAGACCTCGATGCCGTAGAGCTCGCGCAGATGCCCCGCGATCTCGCGCGTGCTCATGCCGCGGGCGTACATGGACACGATCTTGTCGTCGAAGCCGGGAAAGCGGCGCTGGTACTTGGCGATGAGCTGCGGATCGAAGGTTGCCTGCCGGTCGCGCGGGATCTCCAGCTCGATCCGGCCGGTCTCGGTCGTCACCGTGTTGCGGCCGTAGCCATTGCGGCTGTTGCCGGCATCATCGCCCGCCAGATGGTGATCCATCTCCGCGTTCAGCGCCCGCTCGGCCAGAGCCTTCTTCAGATCGTCGTGCAAGCCATGGGCGTCGAAAGCCGTCTTGGGATCGGCGCCGGCCAGAAGCTGGTCCAGAAGCGCGTCAGGAATGCGGGGAGCCTTGCGTCGTGCCATCGAGAACCTCCATCGGGTCCAGTATCGCCGCTCCCACACGAAATCCCCGACAGTCTCCGGCGCCGGTAGCGTACCTGGACAGCGCGCGAGGCCCTAAGCTACTATCACGCTAGCTTCCGCATCGATGCTGAGGATGCACAATGGCGCATGAAATGGCCGCCACGACGACCACGAGCCGCGTGGCCCCGACCCACCCACTTGAGCCGCTCGGCCCTGACGAACTCGCCGCCGCCGTCGCCATCGTGCGCCGCGAGAAGTCGCTCGATGCGCGCGCGCTGTTCGAGACCATCACCCTGCGCGAGCCCGCCAAGAAGGCCGTGCGCGGCTTCACCCCAGGCACGCAGTTCGAGCGCGAGGCCTTCGTCGTCGTGCTGGACCGCAACGCTGGCGCCACGTTCGAGGCCGTGGTGTCGCTGAGCCAGAACCGCGTGACATCGTGGACCCACGTGCCGGGCGTGCAGCCGCGCATCCTCGCCGAGGAGATGGAGGAGGTCACGCGGCTCGTGAAGGCCGATCCGCGCTACCTGGAGGGTCTGCGCAGCCGCGGCATCGACGATCTCGACAAAGTCTGGCTCGATGCCTTCGCCGTCGGCAACTTCGGCGCGGAGGAGGAACGCACGCTGCGCCTGATCCGCCCGCACTCGTTCTATGTCGAGCGACCCCAGGACAACCCGCACGTGCGCCCGATCGAAGGCCTGGTGCCGGTCGTCGACATGAACGCCATGAAGGTGCTGCGCGTCGAGGACAACGGCGTGAAGCCGCTGCCCGGCGATCCTGGCCACTACTCGGCGGCCGACCAGCCCAGCCTCCGCGCACCGCTGGCTCGGCTCGAGATCACCCAGCCCGACGGACCCGATTTCCGCGTCGAGGGCCACAAGGTGACATGGCAGAACTGGTCGTTCCGCGTCGGCTTCACGCCGCGCGAAGGACTGGTGCTGCACACCCTCTCGTTCACCGACGGCGGACGCGACCGGCCCGTCATCTACCGAGCCTCGGTGAGCGAACTGGTGGTGCCCTACGCCGAGACGAGCGGCGATCATTACCGCAACCATTCATTCGACCTCGGCGAGAGCGGGCTCGGCACGTGCGTCAACGCGCTCAAGCTCGGTTGCGACTGCGTCGGCGCGATCCACTATTTCGACGTGCACATGGCGAGCGCGCGCGGCGCGGTGGTGCGCTACCCGAACGCGATATGCCTGCACGAGGAAGACTACGGCGTGCTGTGGAAGCACACGCATCCGATCACCCGCGACACGGCGGTGCGCCGCTCGCGGCGCCTCGTGGTGTCGTCGTTCTACACCGTGGGCAACTACGACTACGGCATCTTCTGGTACCTCTACCTGGACGGCACGATCCAGTTCGAGGCCAAGCTCACCGGCATCCTCTATACCGGCGCCATCGAGACCGGCGTGACGCCCGCGTACGGCCGGCTCGTCGCGCCCAACCTCAACGCCATGATCCACGAGCACTATTTCAACCTGCGCCTGGACATGAGCGTGGACGGCGATGCCAACGCCGTGATGGAGGTCGAGGCCGACCTGGTGCCGACCGGCCCCGGCAATCCCCACGGCAATGCCCACGGCGCGCGTGAGACCCTGATCGAGAGCGAACGGTCCGGCGCGCGCGACATCAAGCCCGAACTCGGCCGGTACTGGAAGGTCGTCAACCGGTCACGGACCAGCGCCATGGGCTGGCACCCGGGCTATCGGCTGGTGCCCGGCGCCAGCGTGAAGCCGATGCACCAGCCCGGCTCGCCCTTCATGCGCCGCGCGGGCTTCGTCGCCCACGACCTGTGGGTGACCGCCTACGACCCGCGCGAGCTTTACGCCCCCGGCGACTGGGTCAACCAGGGCATCGACGGGCCCGGCCTGCCCGAATGGGCCCGGGCCGACCGGCCCCTCGTCGATACGGACGTGGTGCTGTGGTACACGCTCGGCGTGTTCCACTTGCCGCGCCCGGAGGACTTCCCGATCATGCCGGTCGAGTACACCGGCTTCATGCTCAAGCCGACCGGCTTCTTCGACCGCAACCCCACCCTCGACCTGCCGCAATCCCACTGCCATGCCTCGAAGGCCACCGCCCGTGTTCCGGCGCCCTGACACCCTCGGCGATAGGCTACTCTCTCGGCAGTGAGGAGCGGGTGGCTCGCTCAGACGGCTTTTGCCGTAGGGCATTCGTGGGGCAGTGATGGCGACAGCGGCAACGGCGGGACGCAGGGCGCATGGCGCACAGACCGGCGGCTTCGTCGCTCCGGCCGAGGTCGCGATCCCGCGCGATCTTTTCCACCGCGTCCTGGCCGCCATTCATCGGCTGAGACCCTCGCCGGCGCCATCATGACGAACGATCTCGACCGTCTCACATGCAATCGATCTCACCGGCACGAACGTCACAGCGGCGCGTTGCCCGGGCGCGCCGGGAACGATGGTCGGAGCGCGTCTGCGAGCCCCCGCACCGCCTCCGAACGTACAGGATCACGCCGTAAGAGCGACTGCAGTAGCGTCCGCTGCCACCATGGCGGTGTCCGTAAAAGTTCCAAAAGCCTGGCAGGCGGCATAGCCTTAGATCGTCCCAGGGCTGCTTGGGGAATGTCGGCAAATGTCGGAGAATCATGCGGATGACAGCTGATGGTGCAAAGCCTGACTTCATCGGCCTCAAACGCCTCGAGCCAACGCTGCCGAGCTCGTATTACTACGATCCGGTTGCCTTCGAGCGCGATCTCGAACGGCTTTGGCATCCCAACTGGGTCTACGCCTTCCGAGCCAGCACGCTGAGGGAGCCCGGTAGCTTCAAGACTGTCACGATCGGTCGGCAAACCGCCTTCGTCGTACGCGATGAGGACGGCGCGTTGCGCGCCTTCCACAACACCTGCCGGCACCGCGGCACGGCGCTGTGCCGCGAGAGCGAAGGCCGCCTCAAGTCCATGTTGATCAGCTGCCCCTACCATGCCTGGGGCTACGACCTCAAAGGCGATCTGCGCCGCGTGCCGTCGCTGTCCATGCCGGAAGGATTCGACCGCAAGAACTTCTCGCTCTATCCGATCGCGCTGACCGAATGGCGCGGCCTCGTCTTTCTCTGCTTCGATGCAGCGAATGCACCAACCTTCTCGCAGGCTTTCGCTCGCGGCAGCGATCGTCTTGACCATTGGCCGATCGAGGATCTCGTCACTGGCCACACCTACACGCGCAGGCTCGCGTGCAACTGGAAGGTCTTCTGGGAGAACTACAACGAGTGCCTGCATTGCCCCCGCGTGCATCCAGAGCTCTGCGACATGGTGCCGATCTATGGCCGGGGCATCATGTCGGAGCGCGAGGATCCCAAGTGGGCCGACCACGTGAGCACCGACGACCCAAGGATCAAAGGCGGCTTGAAGCGCGGCGCTCAATCCTGGACGGTGGACGGCCGCCCGGTCGGCGATGTTTTTCCCAATCTGACGGAGGCTGAACGCAGCGGCGCTTTCCACTTCATGACGGGCCTGCCCTCAATGTACATGATCGCTCACGTCGACTTCATGCGCATCGGGTCGTTGCGTCCCCTTGGACCCGAGGAAACCGAGCTTACCGTTGATTGGCTGTTCTCGGCGGCGACCCTCGCCGACCCGAAAGCCGACATCACTAAGGCGATCGATTTCGCCACGACCGTGCTCGATCAGGATGCCGATGTGTGCGAGCTCAACCAGCGTGGCATCCGTGCGAAGCCGCACAAGCAAGGCGTGCTGATGCCGGAGGAGATGTATCTCGCCGACTTCCACGAGTGGGTGCGGGCCGGGCTGGGCGGTGAGGCATAGGCACTAACATCGATTATCGATTTCCGCATCACTTGGAGGAGCTGCTCAAAGAAACCCAGACATATTGACCACTGCCCTGGCAACGGCTCTCGCCCATGAGAGCCTGACTCGGAAGTTCACGTTGCAGTGTGGTGATTTGGTTCGGTAAGGCGTCGGAGCATGACAGCGATCATCGCGAGCTTCGCGAAGCCTTCGGCGTTGATGGCCCGGGCATCGCACTGGGCCATGAGGCGGCGATTGCGGCGCAGGCAAGACAGCGAGCGCTCGACCACCCAGCGCCGGCGGATCACTTTGTAGCCGCCGTTCTTGTCGGTGCGTTTGACGATCTCGACCTCGACCGGCTGGCCTTTGAGCGCATCGCGCAGCTTCGGTCCGGCGTAGCCGCCATCCGCGAAGATCTGAACCGCCCCGGGTTTGCTGGAGGCTCCAACCCTTGAGAGGATGGAGCAATGAAGGCATCGAAGAGCTACTTTCCTGAAGTCCGCGAGCGCGCGGTACGGATGGTTTTCGAACACGAGGGTGATCA
>VGDP01000086.1 GCA_016869675.1 Alphaproteobacteria bacterium
TCGAGCGCTTCTTCAACAAGCTCAAACACTTCCGTGCCATCGCCACGCGCTACGACAAGCACGACGCCAACTACCTCGCCCTCATCAAGCTCGCCGCAGCACGACTCTGGATGCGTGCTTATGAGTCAGTGACCTAGCCCGGCGCGCCGGCCACGTCGCGCGCACGCAAGAGGAATTGCATGTCCGGGTGCATGGTCCGGGAAATCATCGTAGCCTTCGCACGTGCGTTGGGAGGAGAGGGATGGTCGACGTTCATTACCGGTCCGCGAAGCAGCTCGCCAGCCTGATCCGCCGGCGCGCGATCGGCTGCCGCGAGCTTCTCGATCATTTGCTCGCGCGCGCCGAGCGGCACAACCCGCGCCTCAACGCCATCATCGCCTTCGACATAGAGCGCGCGCGCCGCGATGCCGCCGCCGCCGATCGCGCGCTGAAGCGCGGCGCCACGGTCGGTCCGCTGCACGGCGTGCCCATGACCATCAAGGAGTCCTTCGATGTCGAAGGGCTGCCGACCACCTGGGGGCTCGAGGCATTCCGCGCGCACAAGGCCGCGCGCGACGCGCTGGCGGTCAGCCGGTTCCGCGCCGCCGGCGCGATCCTGCTCGGCAAGACCAACGTGCCCGTATGGCTGGCCGACTGGCAGTCGTTCAACCCGGTCTACGGCACCACCAACAACCCGTGGGACGTGACCAGGATTCCCGGCGGCTCGTCGGGCGGCTCGGCGGCGGCACTGGCCGCCGGGCTCGCCGGCATCGAGGCGGGCAGCGACATCGGCGCCTCGATCCGCAACCCGGCGCACTATTGCGGCGTCTACGGCCACAAGCCGACCTACGGCATCTGCTCGCCGTGCGGTCAGGCGCTGGCGGGCCGGGTGTCCGCCGCCGATATCTCGGTCATCGGGCCCATGGCGCGCGGCGCCGCCGACCTGGAGCTCGGGCTTCGCGTCATGGGTGGAGGCGACGCCGTCGACGGGCGCGGCTGGCGGCTCGCCCTGCCGCGCGATGGGCGCAAGCGGCTGCGCGACTTCCGTGTCGCCGTCATGCTCGACGATCCGATCGCCGAGGTCGACCGCGCGGTGATTGAGCGGCTGCAGGCGCTGGCCGATTTCCTCGGCAAGCAACGGGTCAAGGTCAGCCTGATGGCGCGGCCCGCGCTCGATACCGCCGAGGTCATGCGCGTCTACGTGGCGCTGCTGCGCGCGGCCACCTCGGGCCGCCAGACCGACGCGCAGTTCGCCGCCAACCAGGCGCTGGCGCGCGGCCTCGCCCCCGACGACGAGAGCTACCTCGCACGCATGACGCGGGCCAACACCATGGCGCACCGGGATTGGCTCGCGCTCAACGAGCGGCGCCACCAGATGCGCCTCGCGTGGGACGCGTTCTTCGAGACGTGGGACGTGCTGCTGTGCCCGGCGGCGTCCTCGGCGGCGCACGCCCACGACCACGCCGGCGAGCGGCACGAGCGCACCATCATGGTCAACGGCAAGCGCGTCCCCACCACCGACCAGCTCTTCTGGGCGGGCTATTCCGGGGTCGCCTATCTGCCCTCGACGGTCGCGCCGTGCGGCTTCACCGCCGAGGGCTTGCCCGTGGGCGTGCAGATCGTCGGGCGCCAGTACGGCGACCTGACGACCATCCGCTTCGCGCACCTGCTCGAGCGCGCGTTCATGGGATTTGTCCCGCCGCCGGGGTGGGATTAGCGCTCCTGCGATCTCGGCCGCTCCGCCGTCGGGGGGCCGCGCAGCCGGCTCATCAGATCCTCGGCGGTGACGACGCCGTCGGCCGTGATCGCGACGCCGGCGACCTCGAGCTGGCGGGCGACCCACGTGTTGCATGTGTTGAACAGATGAAACTCGCCACGCGCCGCGTAGAAGCGGCTGTCGGCGTAGAACCCGCGCGCGACCGCTAGGGCGGGGCCATTGGCCGGGCGGTCGAACGCGGCCTCGAGACCGTCGAGCAGCGCGGCGAGGGCTTCGGGTTCGAGGGTGATGGCGATGATCTCGAAGCCGGGCCGCGCCGCGGCGGGCTCCTTGGTGAGCCCAGCGACCTGGACCACAGAGGGCGAGGGCGTCAGCGCGGCCGACAGCGCCATGCCCAGCGTGGGGCGTGGATGCGGGTAGTAGTCCCGGTCGCCCCAGCCGAACTCGACGTACGCCGCGTCGCCCACGTCCGCCAGTTCGGGGATGCGGTCCGCCGGGATGTCGGCGCGTGCCAGCACCAGCCCGGTGTGCCAACCGTTGCTGACCAAGTGGATCGTGGCGGCATCGGCCGCCGTGGCGGCCAGGGCGAGCCACAGCGCGACGATCGCGCGTCGGACAA
The DNA here is from genome assembly GCA_016869675.1 of Alphaproteobacteria bacterium. Lineage (GTDB taxonomy): Bacteria > Pseudomonadota > Alphaproteobacteria > SP197 > SP197 > VGDP01. The sequence continues at coordinate 2,316 of VGDP01000086.1, forward strand.
CCATGGCGACCATCCTTCGAACTGCGTATCCTGAATGTTGGATGTAGAATTCTTGGCCGCAAGTTTGCCACCCCCGGGCTACGCCATGTGCCGTCTCGCCATACTCGCCCTTGCCCTGCTGCTGGTCGCGGCCTGTGCCGGCGGCGCGCCCGCGACGCGCGAGGACGACGGGCGCATGGACTCCTCGCGCGGCATGGCGTTCTCGCTGCCCGAGGTCGAGGGGCCGCTGGAGTGCGTGCCCTACGCGCGGCTCGCCTCGGGCATCGCGATCCGCGGCGATGCCTGGACCTGGTGGAACCAGGCGGACGGACGCTACGTGCGCGCGGCGCGGCCCGCGATCGGCGCCGTCCTGGTCTTCGCGCGCACCCAACGGCTGCCGCTCGGCCACGTCGCCGTGGTCACGGCGGTGCTGGGCGTGCGCGCGATCGAGGTAGCCCATGCCAACTGGATCCCCGGCGCGGTCACCGAGGGCGTGCGGGTGATCGACGTCTCGACCGCCGGCGACTGGAGCGCCGTGCGCGTGTTCAACGCGCGCGCCGGGGCCTTCGGCCGGGTCTATCCGTCTATGGGATTTATCCTACAGGTCGCGGTCGTGGCGGGGGCCTGACGTGGCGCGGGCGCTGCTTGCCATGAGTGCCGCAGCGCTTCTTGCCCTGGCCCCGGCGGCGGGCGCGACCGAGCCGCCCTACGGCGGCGCGCTCTCGCTGCAGGTCGAGAACGACTTCTTCGCGGCGCTGACCAACAGCGACGAGCACTACACCAACGGCCTGCGCCTCGAATTCATCGACCCGCCGCTGGCACCGACGGCGCCGGCTCGCGACTGGCCGGTCTGGCGTCTGCTCGATTGGGGCGGCGCCGGCGACGCGCGCTATCGCCAGATCGGCGTCACCCTGGGCCAGAGCCTGTTCGCGCCCGATGACACGGACCGGGCCGACCGCATCGCCGACGACCGTCCGTACGCCGGCTGGCTCTAAGTGGTCGGCTTCCTGCAGCAGACCCTGGAGCGCGACGACCGGCCGGTACGCAAGGACACTTGGCGGCTGCAGATCGGCGTGGTCGGGCCGAACGCCCGGGGCGAAACGGTGCAGAACAACTTTCACGACCTGATCGGCGTCGCCCACGCCAACGGCTGGGACAACCAACTGCGCGACGAATTGGCGTTCGACGTGACGGCGGAGCGCAAGTGGCAGGTGCCGCTCGAGGACCTGGGCGGCGGTCTGGCCGTGGACGTGGTGCCCTACGCGGCCGCCAGTTTGGGCACCGTCCACACCTACGGCGCGGGCGGCGCGCTGTTGCGCCTCGGGTGCAACCTGATCGTCGACTTCGGTCCGCCGCGCATCCTGCCGGGCGCGCCGGGCTCGGTCACGACGCGCCGCGGCGCATCCCCGGCCTGATACGTGTTCGCCGGCGTCGAGGCGCGGGCGGTGGCGCGCAACGTCTTCCTCGACGGTAATACGTTTCGATCGAGCCACGACGTGGGACATCGGCCGCTGGTCAGCGACTTTCAGATCTGCGCGGCGCTGGTGCTGGGCGACGCCCGGATCAGTGCGACCCAGGTCATCCGCACCGCCGAATTCGACGACCAGGACGAGGCCGATCAGTTTGGTGCGATCAGCGTGACGATCGGTTTCTGATCAGAGCTGCCAGCGCTGCAGGCCGGTGGGCAGGGCGACCTTGCGCCACATGCCCTTGACGTCGGCGACCAGGCCGTTGGGTTCCAGCAGCGCGGCCAGCGCCTTGCCGTCGAGCTTCAGGTAGTCGGCGTGGCCGACCGCGCCGATCACGCAGGCGTAGCCCTTGGCGCCGTCGATCGAGGGCTTCAGCGTGACGCCGTAGTGCAGCTTGGCCTCGGTCGAATCGGCCATGGGATCGTGCACGTCGACCACGTGGCCGCGCGTGCGCAGGGTCTTGATGATGTCGATGACGCGGCTGTTGCGCAGATCGGGCACGTCCTCCTTGAACGTCAGACCCAGCACCAGGATGCGGCCGGGCGGTCCGTTGCGCTTGTGCAGCGCCAGGAAGTCGGCGATGCGCTCGGCGACGAAATGCCCCATGCGGTCGTTGATGCGCCGCCCGGCCAGGATCACCTCGGGCTGGTGACCCAGCTCCTGGGCGCGGAACGCCAGGTAGTAGGGATCGACGCCGATGCAGTGGCCGCCCACCAGGCCCGGCTTGAAGCCGAGGAAGTTCCACTTGGTCGCCGCCGCGTCGAGCACGTCGTAGACCGAGATGCCGATCTTCTGGAAGATCACGGCGATCTCGTTGACGAAGGCGATGTTGATGTCGCGCTGGGCGTTCTCGATGACCTTGGCCGCCTCGGCGGTGCGGATGTCCTTGGCCAGGAACACGCCGCCCGTGGTCACGGCGCCGTAGAGCCGGCCCAGCGTCGCGGCGACCTCGGGCGTCTGGCCCGAGACCACCTTGGTGATGCGGTCGACCGTGTGCTCGCGATCGCCCGGGTTGATGCGCTCGGGAGAATAGCCCACGAAGAAGTCCTGGCCGCACGTCAGGCGCGAGTAGGCCTCCAGATCGGGCCCGCAGATCGCCTCGGTGACGCCCGGGTAGACCGTGGATTCGAAACACACGATGGCGCCCTTGGCCATCTGCTCGCCGACCGTGCGGCAGGCCGAGCGCAGCGCGCCCAGATCGGGCAGGTTGAGATGGTCCACCGGCGTCGGCACGGCGACGATGAAGACGTCGCAGCCCTTCATGCTCGCAGCGTCGTCGCTGACCTGCATCGTCGTGGCCTTGAGCGCCGCCGCGTCGATCTCGAGCGTGCGGTCCACGCCCTGCTTCAGCTCGGCGACACGCGCAGGATCGGCGTCGAAGCCGACGACGGCGTGGTGCTTGGCGAGGGCGACGGCGAGCGGCAGGCCGACGTAGCCAAGGCCGACGACGGCGACACGGTGCTTACGATCCTGGGCCATTGCTCGCGAACGATGGGTGGCGGGGCCGCGCATGTTAACCATCGCGCGGCGGCGGGCAAGGGTTCGGATGCCGCCCGAACCACTGGAGGGCTACACGATGCCGAGCACCAGGGAGGAGGCAGCCGCGACGCCGACGAAGAGCCACGTGGCGACCGAACCGCCGCGCGCCTCGCTCGAGGCCATGGGCCGGCGGTCGACCAGGCGCGAGCCCAGCGCTGAGAACGTCGGCGGGATACTCCCCCACTGAAGCGGCCGTCTGGTTGGCCGCGGCGGCGCAAGATGGGACCGCCTGTAGCCTTCACTGGTCATGACCGGAATGAAGGCTGGGGGAATGTACGGGATGGATCTTTATCGTCGTGTACGGCTTGCGTGCCATGGGGAGGGGTTGA
>VGDP01000087.1 GCA_016869675.1 Alphaproteobacteria bacterium
ACTAATGTCGTTGTGGAATCATCCCTAAGACGCTGAAATTAAATGGCGCACCCGACACGACTCGAACGTGTGACCTCTGCCTTCGGAGGGCAGCGCTCTATCCAACTGAGCTACGGGTGCAGCGTTCGCCAGGGCCGCACACTAAGCGAAGCCCCGGTCGCCCACAAGCGCCACTCAAGCGGCGTCGGCGGTGACGACGATGTCGTCGAGCGTCCCGGTTGGGAGGGGCTGGTCGGACGTGCCCAGCAGGGTGTTGACGGTGGCCAGCAGCACGCGCGCCCGCACCGGCTTGGTCAGGTACGCCGTCGGCCGCAACGACGCGGTCGCGGCAACGTCCCGCTGGTCGCCCAGCACGGTCAGGAACACGAAGGGCAGATGCGCGAGCTCGGGCCGCTCAGCACGGATGACCTCCAGCAGTTCGAATCCCGACATGCGCGGCATGATGCGGTCGCACAGCACCAAGTCGGGCTTGCGCTGGTCCAGCGCGGCCAGCGCCTCCACACCGTCGCGCGCGCGGATCGTCTCATGGCCGGCGCGACGCAGCACGGTGTCAAGGACGTTGAACACGTCCTCGTCGTCCACCACCAGCAGGATGACACCAAAGGTGCCGGCGGGCGCGCCGTCCACCGTCGTTCTGCCGTCACGCGCCGTGGGATCCACCTCAACCTTTCCCGGCCTGCCCTTCGCCGGTCGGAGACCCGAAGCACTCAGCCCCGACCGTCACAGGAATAGCCCCGTGCCTGTCGACGTCTGATGCCCTGGTCTAAGGTTAACCTAGTTCAGAATGTCAGAATCAAACGTTGCCGGCCACCGTCGCGTGCGGTGTGTCGGTCGACGGCCCACGGCGGGTCAGGTCGATGAAGATGTCCTCCAGCGCCGCCTGTTCGGTCGACAGGTCGGTGATGACCAGCCCCGCGCCGCGCACCGCCGCCAGGATGTCCTCGACGCGGGCCCGGCTCGGCCGGTAGACCACGGCCAGCCGCCCGCCCGGCGTGATCGAGGTCTCCCACCCTGTCAGGGCCTTGGGCACCTCGGCGATGCGCCCCGCGACCGCGATCAGAATCACCTTGCGGTCCAGCCGGTTGACCAGGGCCGCGGTAGGCTCGCACGCGATCAGGCTGCCACGGTCGATGATCGCGATGCGGTCGCAATAGCGCTCCGCTTCCTCGAGGTAGTGGGTCGTCAGCAGGATGGTGGTGCCGTCGGCGTGCAGGCGCGCGACATAGCGCCAGAACTGCCGGCGCAGCTCGACGTCGACCCCCGCCGTCGGCTCGTCCAGCACCAGCACAGGCGGGCGGTGCACCATGGCCTTGGCGACCAGCAGGCGCCGGCGCATGCCGCCCGACAGCGTGCGCGCGTAGGCGCCGGCCTGCTCGGTCAGGCCCACCGCGTCGAGGATCTCGTCGGTGCGGCGCAGCCGCTTCGGCACGCCGTAGAGCCCGGCCTGCAGTTCCAGCGTCTCGCGCGGCGTGAAGAACGGGTCGATGTTCAGCTCCTGTGGCACGACGCCGATCGAGGAACGCGCGTCGCGCGGCCGACGGTCGATGTCGTGGCCCCAGATGACGACGGTGCCCGCGCTCTTGATCACCAGCCCGGCCAGGATGTTGATCAGGGTCGACTTGCCGGCGCCGTTCGGCCCCAGCAGGCCGAAGAAAGCGCCGCGCGGAATGTCCAGATTGATGCCCTGCAACGCCTCGACGGTGCGGCCGTCGCGGTGATAGACCTTGCGCACGCCGGCCAGGCGTACGGCCACGTCGTGATCGGTCACGTCGATACCGGGGTTGATCGGGCTCGGGGCCTGCGTATCATCCGCGCCGACGACGGGTCAATGTCGGCCGCCAGCAGGGAGCCACGCGCGATGCAGCCGCCCGGATCCACCAAACCCTCGTCCACCCGGGCCGCGTCCGCCGCGGTCGAGACGATCGAGGTCACGAGCGCCAAGGTCGCGTGCGACGGCGGCGCGCTGGGCCATCCGCGCGTCTTTCTCGACCTGTCGGTCCACGGGCGCATCGACTGCCCCTATTGCGGCCGGCGCTTCGTGCTGGCGCGAGGCGCCGCGGCGGCGTCGGCGAGCCACTAGGTGGCGGACGGGGACGGCACGCCGCGCCACGTCTTCCTGATCGACGCATCGGGCTTCATCTTCCGTGCCTTCCACGCCCTGCCGCCGCTGACGCGGCCCGACGGCACCCCGGTGAACGCCGTGCTCGGCTTCACCAACATGATCCTCAAGCTGCTGACCGACACCAACGCCGACGCGGTCGTCTGCGTGTTCGACCGGGCGCGCAAGAGCTTCCGCAACGAGATCTACCCGGACTACAAGGCGCACCGCCCCGACGCGCCGCCCGAGCTTGTGCCGCAGTTCGCCCTGGTGCGCGAGGCGGCGCGCGCCTTCGGCCTGCGCGCCATCGACATGGACGGCTTCGAGGCGGACGACATCATCGCCACCTACGCGCGCCAGGGGGCGGCGGCCGGCGCCGAGGTGACCATCGTCTCGTCGGACAAGGACCTGATGCAGCTGATCGACGGCGGCATCGCCATGTACGACGCGCTCAAGGGCCGGCCGATCAGCGCCGCCGACGTGGCGGCGAAATTCGGCGTCAGTCCCGACAAGGTGGCCCAGGTCCAGGCGCTGGCCGGCGATTCGTCCGACAACGTGCCCGGCGTGCCGGGCATCGGCGTCAAGACGGCGGCCGAGCTGATCGGCGCCTACGGCGATGTCGAGACGCTGCTGGCCCGCACCGATGAGATCAAGCAGCCCAAGCGGCGCGAGAACCTCAAGGCCTTTGCCGATCAGGCGCGCGTCTCGCTGCGCCTCGTCACCCTGAAGGACGACGTGCCGGTGCCGCTGCCGCTGGCCGAGCTCAGGTCCGACCCGCCCGACGCCCAGAAGCTGATGGACTTTCTCGAAACCCAGGGCTTCAAGTCGGTGGTGCCGCGCGCCGCGGCCTGGCTCGGGCGCCAGGGCGCCGGTCCCACCGCAGCGGCGGGTGCGGTGACGGCGGCGCCCGCGCCCAAACCCGCGCGGGTGGCCATCGACGGCTATGTGCTGGTGCAGGACGAGGCCGAGCTCGGCGCGTGGCTTGCCGAGGCCCGACGCACGGGCGTCGTCGGCTTCGACACCGAAACCACGGGGCTCGACGCGACGCGCGCGGAACTGGTCGGCTTCAGCCTGGCGCTGGCGCCGGGGCGCGCGTGCTACGTGCCGGTGGCGCACCGGCCGCGCGACGCGTTCGACGGTACGATCCGGCAGATCGGCCGTGACGCCGCGCTCGCGCTGCTGAAACCGCTGCTGGAGGATGACATGGTCCTCAAGATCGGCCACAACATCAAGTACGACGCGGTCGTGCTGGCCGGTTACGGCGTCGACATCACACCGGTGGACGACACCATGCTGCTGTCGTTCGTGCTGGAAGGCGGCCTGCACGAACACAACATGGACGCCTTGGCCCGGCTCCACCTGGACCACACGACGATCGCGTTCAAGGACGTGGCGGGGTCGGGCAAGAACCAGGTGACGTTCGATCTGGTGCCGCTGGATCGCGCGCGCGACTACGCGGCCGAGGACGCGGACGTGACGCTGCGCCTGCACGGCCTGCTGAAGCCGCGCTTGATCGCCGAGCACATGGTCACCATGTACGAGACCATCGAGCGGCCGCTGATCCCGGTGCTGCGCGACATGGAGCGCGCCGGCATCCCGGTCGAGCGCGCCACGCTCGAACGTCTCTCCGCCGATCTCGGGCGGCGCCTGGTCGAGCTGGAGGCGGTGATCCACAAGCTGGCCGGCCACCCCTTCGCGATCGGCTCGCCCAAGCAGCTCGGCGAGGTGCTGTTCGACGAGATGGGGCTGGGCGGCGGCAAGAAGGGCAAAACCGGCGCCTATGGCACCGGCGCCGACATCCTCGAGGACCTAGCCGCCCAGGGCCACGACCTGCCGGCCCGCGTGCTCGACTGGCGCCAGCTCGCCAAGCTCAAGAGCACGTACACCGACACCCTGGTCGAGCAGATCAACCCGGTGACGGGGCGCGTGCACACCTCGTTCGCCATGGCCGGTTCCTCGACCGGCCGGCTCGCCTCGACCGACCCGAACCTGCAGAACGTCCCGGTGCGCACCGAGGAAGGGCGCAAGATCCGCGAGGCGTTCGTCGCCGCGCCCGGTCACGTACTGCTGTCGGCGGACTATTCGCAGATCGAGCTGCGCCTGCTCGCGCACATCGCCGACATCGCCGCGCTCAAGCAGGCGTTCCACGACGGCGCCGACATCCACGCGCTGACCGCCAGCCAGGTGTTCGGCGTGCCGGTCGACGACATGGACCCGGCTGTGCGGCGCTCGGCCAAGGCGATCAACTTCGGCATCATCTACGGCATCAGCGCGTTCGGCTTGGCGCGTCAGCTCGGCATTCCCCAGGACGCGGCGGCCAAGTACATCAAGGCCTATTTCGAGCGTTACCCGGGCATCCGCGCGTACATGGAACAGACGCGCACGTTCGCCCGCGCCAACGGCTACGTCTGGACCATGTTCGGCCGGCGCATCCACACGCCCGGCATCGTCGACAAGAACCCGGCCCGGCGTGGCTTCTGGGAACGGGCGGCGATCAACGCGCCGCTGCAAGGCTCGGCGGCCGACATCATCAAGCGCGCCATGATCCGGATACCGGGCGCCCTGGCGACGGCGCGGCTCCGTGCGCGCATGCTGCTTCAGGTGCACGACGAGCTCCTGTTCGAGGTGCCCGAGGCCGAGGCCGAGCGCACCGCCCAGGTGGTCAAGGCCACGATGGAAGGCGCCGCGCGCCTCTCGGTGCCGCTGGTCGTCGATACCGGCACCGGGCGCACCTGGGCCAGCGCGCACTGAGCTCAGGGCGACGGTGCGCCGTCGTCCCGCGCTACCGTCAGGCGCAGGCCGCCGAGTGTGAACAAGCACCGAAGTTTGACTCCTTTTGGCGCACAACCGTGACCCCGGCGGATCGTGAAGTTTGGATGCCGCTTGAACTACTTACGGAACCCACGGTGGGGTCAGCCTTCGGCGCCGATCGGGGGTCAATCCCCGTGCCAATTCACAGCGGGGTTTGAACCGCCCCGGGTTTGCTGGAGGCTCCAACCCTTGAGAGGATGGAGCAATGAAGGCATCGAAGAGCTACTTTCCTGAAGTCCGCGAGCGCGCGGTACGGATGGTTTTCGAACACGAGGGTGATCA
>VGDP01000088.1 GCA_016869675.1 Alphaproteobacteria bacterium
GGATCCACCCGAACCGCACCGACCGCATCATGTGACCGCTCAACCCGGATCACGGACAGAAGCATGTACCTCGCCAAGGACCACAACCCTCTTGTCCCCTACCGCCCAATGACAGAAGGCGTCCAAGCGGTCACTACGGGCGAAGCGCCACGTTGCGGATGCCCGATCGCGCACCCGTCGCAATCGCTGCCTTTCCCTGCAACAACGCCATGGACTCGTACACCTTCGCCTGCCCGGTGGCGACGGAGGGCAGTGGCTCATGGCGCCCTGATCCTCCTGCGCCGCCAGCGCGTTGGATACTGGCGCCCATGCACGGCGATCACGATGATCTCCTGTCTGTGCAGGCGGAAGTAGATCGCGTACGGAAACCGTGCCAGGACAGCGCGCCAAACGTCGCCATGGACAAAGGGGAACGCGAGCGGGTTGTCCGCGATCCGCGCGATCAGATCGTCGATTGCCGCGACAAGGTCGTTTCACAGTCCCGGCCGACGACCATCGTACCAAGCGAGAGTTTCATCCAACTCCGCCACGGCATCAGGCAGAACACGGACGACTCGGGTCACGCCCTTCGATCGAACCTACAGCGAACGACGTCCCAGGGCACCGCTGCTGCCGGGTTTGCCACGTGTTCGGCCCAACGGCGGTCGAGTTCGTCCCGATCGTCGGGACCCGGGGCAAGAGCATCCTCCCTGTCCTGAGCCGACAGGCTCTCCCAAAGCGCGACCGCGAGTTCCGCCCGCGTCTTGGGTGGCAATCTAAGGACCCCCGAAACCGTTGGGGTCATGGCCAATCCTGACGCCGTTGATCCCGGCATACGGACGCGATTTCCACAATCGCGGCCCCTCATTCATGGCCGCCGCCCTCACCCGTAGGGCAGCGTATGCCCGATCCCCATATGGCGCGCCTTGGCGAGCATGGCGTCGGCCAGCGCGATGTCGCTGAGCGAAAGCCCGCGGTGCCAGAACAGGATCGTCTCGTCGTCGCGCGTCCGGCCCGGCTTGAGCCCGGCGACGATCTGGCCGAGTTCGGCGTGCAGGTTCGTCTCGCTCAGCCGGCCGCTGTCCAAATGGGCGCGCAAGGAGCCGAGTGGCCCAGCGCGCGCCTGGCCCCAGTCGTCCATGACGAACGTGTCAATCACGTCGGTCAGGTTGATCTCGACCGCGCTCATGGTGCCGTAGGGCATGACTAGCGCGCCGCGCTTTACCCACGCGGTCTTGAACAGCGGCTCGGGCCTGGTCAGGCGCGAAGCCTCGACCATGATGTCCGCGCCCTCCAGGCACGAGCGCCAGTCGTCGGTGACGATCACCTCGCGCCCGAGGTCGCAGCGCAATTCGGCGGCGAAGGCCGCGCGGCTTTCGGGCCGGCGCGAGTGCACGCGGATCTCGGCCAGGTCGAACAGGTGCGCGATCAGCCGCACGTTCCAGTAGGCGCTGCCGCGCGCGCCGATGTGGCCGAGCATGCGGGCGTCGCGCCGCGCTAGGTACTTGGCGCCCAGCGCGGTGACGGCACCGGTGCGCATGGCGGTGATCGCGGTCGCGTCGACCACGGCGCGCGGCGTGCCGTTGGTCGCGTCGAACAGGCAGATCAGCCCCATCTCGGAGGGCAGGCCGTGGGCGTAGTTGCCGTGGAAGTCGCCGACCACCTTGACGCCCGCCAAGTGGCGCGACCGGATCGCGCCGCGCAGCACATTGAAGTGGCCGTCCACCGCCGGGTCGGGCTTCAGGTGCACCCGCGGCTCGATCACGGTCTCGCGCCGGCCCTGGGCCGCGAGGCTCGCCTCGATCGCGCCCAGAATCTCGTCGTCGGTCAGCGCCAACGCCTCGATGTCGGGGCCGCTCAGATAGTCGATGGTGATCCTGCCCATGGTCCTCCCCTTGCCACCATGGCGCGGACCAGGGCCTCGGCCGTCGCCTGGTTGATCGTGCCGTCCACCGCCAGCCCGGCCGCAGCCTGCCACGCGCCCAGCGCCTTGGCCGTGCCCGATCCAGCGATGCCATCCACCGCACCGTCATAGTAGCCCAGCACCTTCAGCGCGCGCTGCACGGTCAGCGCGGGCATGCCGAACGCCTGCACGGCGCGCGGCCGCGCCCCCGCCGCCGGATCGTCGTGCGCGCCGGCATACCGGCGCCACAGGTCGCCCGCGCGCGCCGTGGCGATCGAGAGCGTTTCGGCCGACAGGCGGCCTTCCAGCACGGTGCGGTAGCGCACCGCCTCGGCGGCGACATCGCGGTCGGTCGCGCGCGCCGCCAGGTCGAACCAGGCGAAGGCCATGGTCTCGTCGCGCTCCACCCCCTGGCCGTTGGCGTAGTGCAGGCCGAGCCGCACCTGGCCGGCGCCATCGCCCTGCTCGGCCGCGCGGCGGAACCAGCGGATCGCCTCGGCGTCGTCGCGCGGGCCGCCCGCCCCGGTGCTGCACAGCACGCCCAGGTTGACCTGGGCGACCGCCAGGTCGGCCTCGGCCGCGCGGCGGTACCAGGCGCGCGCCTCGGCGCGGTCCTCGGCGACGCCCTCACCCCGCTCGTAGAGCAGCCCTAGGTTGTTCTGCGCCTCGGGCACGCCGGCCTGGGCGGCCAGGCGGAACAGCCGCGCCGCCTCGGCCGCGTCGCGCGTCAGCGAGATGCCCAGCGCGTAGGCCCGCCCCAGCGCGTAGGCGCCGCGCGGATCGCCCTGGTCGGCGGCGCGGCGATAGAGCGTGACCGCGCGGCTGTCGTCGCGCGCGACACCCCGGCCGGCCTCGTAGGCGGCGCCCAGCGCCACCTGCGCCTCGGCCGAGCCGCGTTCGGCCGCCTCGGCAATCATGGCGATGGCGGCGTCGCGGTCGGCGTCGGCGATGTGGCCGCGCGCCATCAGGCCGGCCAGGCGAATCGCCGCGGCGCCCAGCTTGCGTTCCGCCGCCACGCGGTACCAGCGGGCCGCTGCGCCGTAGTCGGGCTCGCCCAGAAGCCCGCTCTCGTGCAGTGCGCCCAGGTTGTACTGCAGGTCGACGTCGCCGTCGTTGGCGCCCGCGCGCCATGCGGCGGCCGCGGCGGCCGCATCGCCCCGCGCCAGCGCCGCCCAGCCCTCGGCGTAGCCGGTGTCCTCCTCGGCCGCCGCGCCACCGAGCGCGGCCAGCAGCAGGATTAGCGCGGCCGCGACGCGCCGCAACGGCTCAGCGCCAGACCACCTCGGTGACGTCGTTGGCCTGCACCGGGCTGTTGGCCCACAGGCCCTCCAGGTCGGCGCGCCAGACGCCGATCTTGGGCAACTGGAACAGGAAGCCGTTGACCGCCGCCTCGGCGATGACGCGCTGGGCCTCGCCATGGAGCCGGTTGCGTTCGGTCTCGTCGAGGGTGCCATCGATCCTGGTCATCAAGTCCTGGAACGCCGGGTCATGGTAGCCGAAGTAGTAGTCGTCCCGTCCATAGATGCCGATGTCCAGGGGCTCGGTGTGCGACACGATGGTCAGGTCGTAGTCGCGGTTGGTGAACACCTGTTCAAGCCACTGCGCCCACTCGACCGGCTCGATGGTTATGCGGATGCCGACGGCGCCGAGCTGGGCCGCGATCAGTTCGCCGGAACGCCGCGCGTAGGCCGGCGGCGGCAGGCGCAGGATCGCCTCGAAGCCGTCCGCCAGACCCGCCTCGGCCAGCAGCGCGCGCGCCCGGTCCGGGTCGTAGGCGGACAGCCCGGTCAGGTCGACATAGGCCGGGTGATGGGGCGCGAAGTGGCTGCCGATGGGCTGGGCGACGCCGGACATGGCGCCGGCGATGATGGCGGCCCGGTCGATGGCGTGGCCGATGGCGCGGCGCACGCGCACGTCGTCGAACGGCGCGCGGCCGTTGTTAATCGCCAGGATGGTCTCGCCCTCGGTCATGCCCTCGACCATGGTGAAGCGGTCATCGCCGCGGAAGACGTCCAGGCTTTCGGGCGCGCTAAAGTTGGGGATGTAGTCGACGTCGCCGGCCAGCAGCGCGGCGACCTGGGCGGCCGGGTCGGGCACCACCCTGAAGACGACCGTGTTGATCCGGTCGGCCTCGGGCGCGACGCGCTCGAGCGTCACGCGGTCGCCCGGTACCCAGTCGGCGAAGCGGAACGGGCCGGTGCCCACCGGCTGCGTGCCGTTGGTCGCCGCGCTCTCGGGCGCGACGATCACCGCGTCGCCCGAGCCCATGTCGAACAGGAAGCGCGACTTGGGCCGCGCGAGCGCGACGCGCACGGTCAGCGGATCCGCCGCCGCCACCGACGCGATCGGCGCGAAGAACCCCTTCTGGGCGTTGGTGCTGTCCGGCCCGCGCGCGCGGTCGAGGCTGAACACAACGTCGTCCGCGTCGAACGCCGTGCCGTCGTGGAAGAGTACGCCGGGTTTCAGATGGAACGTGTAGGTCAGGCCGTCGTCCGCGATGTCCCACGACGTCGCGAGTGACGGGCGCACTGCGCCGTCGCGGTCGATACGCACTAGGCCCTCGAATAGGTTGGCGTAGACCACCTCGTCGATCGCCGCCGCGGCGCCCGCCGTGGGGTCCAGGTGGGGCGGTTCGAGCACCATGGCGATGACCAGCCGGTCGCGCTCGAAGGCGGCCGCCGGCATCGCGGCCAGGACGAGCACGGTCAGGACGGCCAGGACGCAACGACGCACGGCGGACATGGCGGGACCTCGAGGCGTTAGGTGCACTGCAACATGATCATCGGGCCGGCCAGGGCCCGAGTCCAGACCCTTGTTGCGCCGCGATGGTGCGGCGCACCCAAGACGGGGCAGCACTTGGACGCCTTCTGTCATTGGGCGGTAGGGGACAAGAGGGTTGTGGTCCTTGGCGAGGTACATGCTTCTGTCCGTGATCCGGGTTGAGCGGTCACATGATGCGGTCGGTGCGGTTCGGGTGGATCC
>VGDP01000089.1 GCA_016869675.1 Alphaproteobacteria bacterium
ATGTGCTTGGCTTGGCGCCCCGCCGCGATGGCGGCCAGCGTGCGACCGTGGAATGCGCCCTCGAAGCTGATGACGCGGTAGCAGTCCGGGTTGCCGGTCACGTCATGATACTTGCGCGCGATCTTGAAGCTACACTCCAGCGCCTCGGCGCCCGAGTTCTGAAAGAAGACCGTGTCGGCGAAGGAGTTGTCGACCAGGCGCTGGGCCAAGCGCTCCTGTTCCGGGATGCGGTAGAGGTTCGAGATGTGCCAGACCTTGCGCGCCTGCTCGGTCAGGGCCTTGACCAAGTGCGGGTGGGAATGGCCCAGCCCGGTCACCGCGACGCCGCACGCGAAGTCGAGGAAACGTCGCCCGTCGGTCGCAATCAGCCAGGCGCCTTCGCCGCGCTCGAAGGCGAGCTCGGCCCGGGCGTACGTCGGCATCACGGCGGCGGGAACGGTCATGGCATCGCGCCCGTGGGGCGCCCCTGGTGGAGATGGGTGGCGGAAAAGCGACGGAGTATCCGGGCGGGGCCTCAGTGTGTCAACGCGGCTGCCACCACCCCACGATTTCGGCGGTCCGCGACGACCAATGGGTGACGGCCGCGGCGTCACGCGGTGGCGACGATACCCCCTGGCGGCACGTCGGGTTCCACGAGCCGTCGCCACGCGACCATGCTACGCGGCCGTCTTCGGCCGTCGCTTGGTTGCCGCCTTCTTGGAGACAATGGGCACGAGGCGGATTTCGACCCGGTGCCCCGTGGCCTTGGCGTAGGCCTCGATCGAGCGCGTGGTCGGCCGGTGCCGACCGCTCTCCAGCCGCGCGACCGCGGGCTGGGACGTCCCCATGCGGCGCGCGACGTCGCCCTGACTGAGCCCGGCCCGGCTCCGCGCCTCGATAAGCTCGGCGGCGAGACGGAACTCCTCCTCCAGCGCGTCGTACTCGCGCCGGAACGCGGGATTTCTGAGAAGCTCTCGATAGAGCTTCCGGACAGGGGTGGGCTTCGCAACAGCCTCTCGCATTTCCGCCATAGCAGGTCCTCGTACTAGATCGACAGCCCGACCAAGCGCGCACGGCGCATGGCCAAGCCAAGTTCATCGGACGGGGTCTTCTGGGTCTTCTTGACGAAGGTCCTGAGAACCATGACGCGACGCCCCGACGCCGTCACGTAGATCGATCGCGCGATGCCACTTGATCCGCTCAACCGACACTCCCAGAGCTTGCCCCGCAGGTGCCTAGCGAGGGGCATGTGAAGGTGCAACAGCCCCGACCGCTCGATCAGGCCGACAACTCAGAAGAAGCGGGCCTAGGGGTCTTCGGGCAAGTCGCGCACTTCAGCCTCGGCCTCCGGCCCAGCGAACTGGACGCGCCAGCCGTTCTGCATATCAATGTTGATATATCATCCTTGCCGTGCGCGTCAACAGGAACCGACTACGGCTTTAGCTTCCACCCCGAGACCAGCAGGCGGTGGGCCAGCAGCGCCAGCGCGATCACCACCACGGCCAAACCGGTCACGCCCAGCCAGGCCGGCGCGTCGGAGCGGCCGATGAACCCGGCGCGGAACCCGTCGATCGCGTAGAATAGCGGGTTCGCGTGGCTGATGGCACGGAACGGCTCGGGCAGGCGCTCAACCGAGTAGAACGTGCCCGAGAGGAACGCGAGTGGCGTGACCACGAAGTTGGTGATGGCGGCGAGCTGGTCGAACTTCTCGGCCCAGATCGCCGTGACGATGCCGATCAGCGCCATCATGGCCGAGCCGGCGACGACGAAGTAGAGCGCGAGCGCCCAGTCCACCGGCAGCATGGGCGCGAAGGGCTGCACCGCCAGCAGGGTCGCCACGCCGCACACGATGCCGCGCGTCACGCCGCCGGCCACCAGCCCGGCCAGCAGCTCGGCCGGGCTCAGCGGCGGCATGAGATAGTCGACGATGTTGCCCTGCACGCGCGCGATCATCAGCGACGATGAGGTGTTGGCGAAGCCGTTCTGCAGCACCGCCATCATGACCAGGCCGGGGGCCAGGAACGCGAGGAAGGGGACGCCGGCCGCCTCGCGCCCCGCGCCGCCCAGCGCCAGCGTGAACACCGCCAGGAACAGCAGCGTCGTGCCCATGGGCGCCAGCACGGTCTGCGCTGGCACCTTGAGGAAGCGGCGCACTTCCTTCAGATAGAGGGTCCAGAGCCCGAGCCACGACGTGCGCTTCGAGGCCGGATCGGGGAGTGCCATGGGCGCGTGCGGTCTCTGGCGAAGGATCACCCGGCACCATAGGTGGCCCGGGCGCGGCTCGGCAAGACGCGCGGTCCGCGTGGCGACCTTGGTTCTAACCATGGCGCTGGGCGGGGCGGCGTGCGCGCCGCTCGAGTTCCCCGCCGGACCGCGTACGGCGCCGGCCCGGTTGGAGCCCGACGCCTTCGTCACCGCCGACGGCGCGCGCCTGCCGTTGCGTGCCTGGCTGCCGGAAGGCGATGCGCGCGCAGTCGTCCTCGCCTTGCACGGCTTCAATGACTATGGCTCGGCGTTCGAGGCGCCGGCCCAGGTGCTGGTGCGCCACGGCATCGCCACCTACGCCTACGATCAGCGGCACTTCGGCGCCAACCCGGACCCGGGCCTGTGGCCGGGCGCCGCCACGCTCGCCCAGGATGCCCGCGACGCCTTCGCCCTGGTCGCCGCGCGCCACCCCGACGCGCCGGTCTTTCTGCTGGGCGAGAGCATGGGTGGCGCCGTGGCCCTGCTCGCGCTCGACGGCGCGGGCGGTCTCCGCCCCGCCGGCGTGATCCTGGCAGCGCCGGCGCTGTGGGGCTGGTCGACACTCACCCCCCTCTACAAGGCGACGCTTTGGTTGACCGCTCACGTCGCGCCGGGCGCCCGGTTTTCGGCGCGGGGCCTGAACATCCAGGCGTCCGACAACATCCCGATGCTGCGCGCGCTGGGCGCCGATTCGCTGGTCATCAAGGAAACCCGCGCCGATGCCATCTGGGGCCTGGTGCATCTGATGGACGCCGCGCTCGCCGCGCCGCCGGCCGACGGCGTGCCGATGCTGCTGCTCTACGGCGCCAACGACCAGATCATCCCACCGGGGCCGACGCGGGCCTTCGCGCGCCGCCTGGGGTCCCGCCAGCGTCTGGCCTACTACGGCACCGGCTGGCACATGCTATTGCGCGATCTACGCGCTGACATCGTCCTGCACGATGCAGCCGCCTGGATCGCCGACCCGGACGCGGCCCTGCCCTCTGCCGCCGATCGCGCCGCCGCCCAATTCCTGGCCGCGCCGTGACCCGGCGGTTGTCATCACGCTGTCATGAAAGGCCACTGGGCAGAGCCAAGATTAGGTGTCGCGGGGCCACGTCATGACCAAGACCGCTTACAACGTGCTGTTCCTGTGCACGGGCAATCCGGCGCGCAGCGTCATGGCCGAATGCAACCTGAACCGGATCGGCGGCGGTCGGTTCACGGGCTACAGCGCCGGCAGCCACCCCAAGGGCGCCATCCACCCGGTGACCCTCGAGTTTCTGCAAGAATTCAACTACAAGACCGAATCGCTTCGATCGAAGGATTGGGCCGAGTGCGCCCGGCCGGACGCACCGGCCATGGACTTTGTCTTCACGGTGTGCGACCGCGCGGCGGGCGAGGTCTGCCCGATCTGGCCGGGCCAGCCGATGACCGCCCATAGGGGCCTCCCGGACCCGGTCGAGGCGACGGGAACGCCCGAACGGGTTTTCGCGGTGTTCAAC
The DNA here is from genome assembly GCA_016869675.1 of Alphaproteobacteria bacterium. Taxonomy (GTDB): domain Bacteria; phylum Pseudomonadota; class Alphaproteobacteria; order SP197; family SP197; genus VGDP01. The sequence goes on from VGDP01000089.1 coordinate 3,708, forward strand.
GACGTCTATCGCCAGATCGAAAAGCGACTGCAGGTGTTCACGAATCTGCCCATCGAGTCGCTCGACCGCCTGGCGTTGCAGCGTCGGCTGGACGCGATGGGTCGCGCCCTCGTCGACAGCGTGACCTGACCCTCTCGTGACGCGCGCCCTCGCGGCCGAGTTCCTCGGCACGTTCCTGCTGCTCGCGACCGTCGTGGGCTCCGGCATCATGGGCGAGGCGCTCGCGGACGGGAACGCGGCGATCGCGCTCCTTGGCAACAGCGTGGCGACGGGTGCCGCGCTGGTCGTGCTGATCCTGGTGTTCGGCCCGATCTCGGGCGCGCGCTTCAACCCGGCGGTCACCCTGGTCATGGCCGCGCGGCGCAAGTTCGTCCCCGGCACGGCGGTCGCCTACGTCGCTGTCCAGGTCGGCGGCGCGTTGGTCGGTGTCGCGGTCGCCCACATCATGTTCGAGCTGCCCGTCGCGCAGGTCGGGATCAAGGAATGGGCCAGCGTGGCCCAGGGCTTCTGCGAGTTCGTCGCCACCTTCGGGCTGCTGGCGACGATCCTCGGCTGCCGCGCGGCGCGCGCCGAGTCAATGCCGTTCGCCGTCGCGCTCTACATCACGGCGGCGTACTGGTTCACCGCGTCCGCCTCGTTCGCCAACCCCGCGGTCGCCCTCGCGCGCTCGTTCACCACCACCTCCGCCGGCATCCGGCCGGCCGACGCGCCGATGTTTATCGCGGCCCAGGTTCTGGGGGTCTTGGCCGCCATGGTCGTGTTCCGCTGGCTTCTGGCGGGCCGCGACAGGACCTAGCCTGACCGACGCCATCGGGCGAGCGGACAGCCACACGCCGTATTCTCCCGGATTTTGCAGATACCCGAGCTGTTTCGTGACGTGAGCCGCCAAATCTGATGAAAGAATCAATGGACTTAAGGGTGTTGGAGGGCGGCTCGGATGGGGAACCCGGCGGGTGAATCGGATCGCGGCTCCCTGCGGCCCGTTTTCGACCGCCGCCTGAAGCTGGAGTTCCATGGATCACGGGTCACCTCCGGTGCAGGTCTGCTCGCTTATCGCGAACTTGATGACGCCCTGGGGCTGACAGCTTTGGCGGGCGAAGTTCTCGCCGATGCGCGGACCGGCAGGAACGGCTGGCATGGCA
>VGDP01000090.1 GCA_016869675.1 Alphaproteobacteria bacterium
GATGGCGGCCAGGATGTCGGAGGCCGACTTGGTCCATCTGAAGGGCTTGGGCTGTTCGTTGACGGTCTTGATGTAGTCGCGGATGGCGCGTTCCAGTTGGCGGGTCGAGCGGTGCACGCCGCGTCGGGGTAGTGTCCAGAATCTTTCGCACTTTGGTCGGTGGCTGCGCTCTGGCTAAGCGATCACCGCGTTGCGCTGGTTGAGCAGGTGCATGTTGAGATACCGTTTGGTTGACCAACGGGTGCCGGCGATATGCCTCAACCTGGCCGCGGCCAGGTTGAGGGCCGAGTTGCCGTCGGGAAAGGCGCCAACCACGCGGGTGCGCCTGCGGATCTCGCGCATGATGCGCTCGAGCGGATTGTTGGTGCGGATGCGTCGCCAATGTTCCTCGGGAAAGGCGTAGTAGGCCAGGGTCTCGGGCACGGCTGTCTCGACCAGCTCGGCCGCCTTGCCGAGCCTCATGTCTTTGAGCCGAGCAACGACCTCGCTCGCCTTGCGCCGGGCTGCCGGCAAGTCTTCCTGGGCGTGGATGGCCTTGAGCATCAGGGCAACCTCGCGCAGCTTGCCGGCCGGCACGTGGCTGAAGACGTTGCGGTAGAAATGCACCATGCAGCGTTGCCAGCGGGCGTCTGGGAAGAACTCGGCGGCGCTCTCGACCAAGCCCATGCAGGCATCGGACACGATCAGCTCGACGCCGCGCAGGCCGCGTTCCTTGAGATGGCTCAGGAAGGCGCTCCAGCCGGCCTTGTCCTCCTTGGCGCCCTCGACAATGCCGAGAATCTCGCGGTAGCCGTCGGCGTTGACCGAGATCGCCACCAGCAAGGACACGTTGCGCACCTCGCCGGCCCAGCTGCGCTTGAGCACGATGCCATCGAGGTAGAGATAAGGCTGTGCGCCCTCGATCGGCTGGTTCCGCCAAGCCTCGATCTGGCCGTAGATCTTCTTGTTGAGGTTCGACACCGTGCCGGGGCTGACCCGCGTGCCCCACAGCGCTTCGGTGATATCCTCGACCCGGCGCACCGACACGCCGGCCAGGTACATCTCGATTAGCGCTTCTTCCACCGAGCTCTCGCGACGCCGATAGCGTTCGATGATCGCCGTCTCGAAGGCCTGCCGGCGCAGCTTCGGAACCTTCAGCGTCACCTCACCCGCCTTGGTCTGCAGCTTGCGATCGTAGCTGCCGGAGCGCTGGTCGCGACGCGCCGCCGTCCGCTCGTAGCGGCCCGCATTGCATAGCCGATCGGCCTCCGCCTCCAGCATCGCGTTCAGGGTCTCCTCGACCGTTCCCCGCACGATCCGGCCCAGATGCTCGCGCACCCGTTCGTCGTCGATCCGGATCACATTGCCCAGGGGGGTGCCTCTGCTATCCTCTTCCATGGTGGCTCCTTGTTGAACTGGCTTCGTCGGTCGTCTCGCAACGCCAACTTAACCAGAGCGGGAGCCACCGCCCAAATCTGCGAAAGATTCTTTACGGCATCGCAAGATCGACCACGCTGCACGGTGGGAGGGAACGACATGACATTGCCAGCGGCAACGCTCGACCACGTTGTGATCAACGCACGCGACGACATGGACCGCGCTGCCGATATCTATCGCCGGCTGGGCTTCACCCTGACCGAGCGCGGCTATCATTCGTTGGGCTCGATGAACCATCTCGCCATGTTCGGCACCGACTATCTCGAGCTGATCGCCATCCCCAAGGGCGCCACCAGCGGCCGCATGGACCTGCTCACCTTTCCGTTCGGGCTGAACGGCCTGGTGTTCGGCTCGGAGGATTCGTCAGTGACCTACGAATCGCTCGCCAAGGCCGGCGTGCCGGTCGATCCGCCCGTCGAGTTCACGCGACCGGTCAAGGTCGGCGGCCAGTCGCACGATGCGCGCTTCCGCACGGTGCGCATGAAGGCGGGCGTCGTGCCCTACGGCCGCGTCTACTACTGCCATCACTTCACGCGCGACCTGGTGTGGCGCGACGAGTGGCGGCACCACGCCAACGGCACCGTGGCGGTGGTGCGCGCGCTGATCGTCGAGCCCGATCCGGCGGCGGCATCCAAGCTCTACGCCGACATGTTCGGCCGCGAATCGGTGCGCGACATCAAGGGCGGCAAGAGCGTGGTGATCGGCAATTCGCGCTTCGACATCGTCACCGAGGCCGAGCTCAAGGCCCAAGTCGGCGCGGCAGCGCCTGGTGCCGAGGGCCGCAAGGCCTACATGGCCGGCCTCACTTTCCGCACGGTTTCGCTGCAGAAAGCGGCACGCGCCTTGCAGGCCGGCAACATCAAGGGGGTGACGGAGAGCGGCGGCCGGCTGGTCGTGCCGGCCAGCGAAGCCTTGAATGCGGTGCTGGAGTTCGTCGAGTAGAGTCGGTCGATCGTCGGGACGCCGCTGGGGAGCGGCGTGAGGGGAACATGGAGTACTATGATTGCTACGCGTCCGACTACACGCGGGCGCGAGCGAAATTCCTGAACGCTGCGGCAGCCGCCGGCGGCACCGTGCAAAGCTTCATCCATCCGGACAAGCAAACGCCGGATGGCCATCCGCTGGCCATCGACGTGGCACGGCTGGGCAATGCCAAGGCCTCGCGCCAGGCGCTGTTCATCAGCGGCACGCACGGCCAGGAAGGCTTTTCCGGTTCGGCAGTGCAGGTCGGTTGGATGCTGGGCGATGGGCCGGCGAGGCTCCCAAGCGACGTCGGCGTCGTGCTGGTGCACGGGCTGAACCCCTACGGTTTCGCCCATTTCACCCGCACCACCGAGAACAACGTCGACCTCAACCGCAACTTCATCGAACGCGCCGCCGCGGCGCCCGCCAACCCGCACTACGAGTCGCTGCACGATGCCCTGAAGATCCGCCACTGGACCGACGCCGAGAATGCGCGGGTCGACGCCGCGATGGCCGCCTTCACCGACCGGCACGGCCGCGATGCGCTGTTCGACACCCTGGCGCGCGGCCAGTATCTCCATCAGGACGGCTTGATGTACGGTGGCAAGGACCGCGAATGGTCCAACCGCACGCTCGAGATCGTCGTCAAGGACGCGCTGGTCGACGCCGAGAAGGTGGCCTTCATCGACTGGCATACCGGCATCGGCGAGTACGGCCGGCCGTTCTTCCTGTGCTTCAACGAACCTGGGAGCGCGCTGTTCCAACGCGCCTGCGACTGGTGGGGCAAAGAGAATGTCGACGGCGTGCGGCCGCACGGCATGGAACGTCCCAACTACACCGGCCTGGTCTTCCACGGCGTGCAGCGTTTCCTCGGCAACCGCCAGATGTGCGGCGCGGTGATCGAGTTCGGCACGCGTGGCGTCAACATGCGCCGTGTGCTCCGACTCGATCAGTGGCTGCGCCGGCAAAGCGGTCTCGACGCCGACCTGCGCAACGGCCTGCAGGCCGACATGATGGACGCCTTCTGCCCGTTCGACGGCCAGTGGCGCAAGGATACGCTGGCCGCCGGGCTGAAGCTCACGGATCAGGCTCTGACGGGATTGGCGGCATGGTGACCATCAAGTACGACAACCAAGGCGATGCGATCTCGCGCGAGGCGCCGGCGGACCGCGTGGCGCTGTTCGATCTCGGCACCGGCGTCGAACGACAATACACTTACGGCGACCTGCGACGCCTGACCGGAGCCATCGCGCGCGGCCTCCTGGAACGCGGCCTGCAGCGCGGCGATCGCGTCGCCATCCTGTCGGCCAACCGCGCCGAGTACCTCCTCACCTTCCTTGCCACCATGCAGGCAGGCCTGGTCGCCGTGCCCGTCAACTTCAAGCTGCCGGCCGAGACGGTGGGCTACATTATCGACGACTGCGACGCCAAGCTGGCGATCGGCGACGACACGAGACTGGCCCTGGCGCCGGCCGGCGCGCCGAAAATCTCCTTCGCTTCCGACTTCGCCGACCTGCTCGATGAGGGCCCCTTCACGCCGATCAAGATGCGCCCCGAGGAGCCGGCTTTGTTCCTCTACACTTCAGGCTCGACGGGACGGCCCAAGGGCGTCGTGCTGTCGCATCATTCGCACCTCTGGGCGATGGCGGCGCGCCAGCGCTGGCCGGGTGAGCCCGGACAACGCTCGCTGGTGGCGGCGCCGCTCTATCACATGAACGGGCTCGCCAGCTCGCAGGCGACCTTCTCGCACGGCGACGCGATCGTCCTGCTGCCGCAGTTCACGACCAAGGGCTATATCGAGGCGGCCGGCCGCTACAGGGTGAACTTCCTCACCTCGGTTCCGACCATGATCGCCATGATGCTGCGCGAGCCGGAGCTCCTGGCCGCCACCGACCTCTCCTCGGTGAGCGTCGTGCGCATGGGCTCCGCGCCGGTGACGCAGGCGCTGATCGACCAGGTGCGCGGC
>VGDP01000091.1 GCA_016869675.1 Alphaproteobacteria bacterium
CGCGCCCGTCGGGCCCAGCCACCAGCACCGCGTCGCCCCGGCCGAACGCGCCGCTGACGCGCACCACGCCCGCCGGCAGCAGGCTCTTGCCGGCGGCCAGCGCGCCGGCCGCGCCGGCGTCCACATACAGCGTCCCGCTGGGCTGCAGCGCGCCGGCGATCCAGCGCTTGCGCGCGGTCAGCGGGTTCGCCTGGGCCAGGAACCAGGTGCAGGGCGCGCCCGCCCGGGCGAGCCCGCTCAAGGGGTGCGTCACGCGGCCGTCGGCGATCACCATGTGGCAGCCGGCGCCCAGCGCGATGCGCGCCGCGGCCAGCTTGGTCACCATGCCGCCCGACGAATCGCCCGGCCGCACCGCGCCGGCCATCGCCTCGATGGCTGGTGTGATCGCGCGCACCTCGGGCACCAGCCGGGCGGCCGGGTCGATGCGCGGGTCGCGGTCGTAGAGCCCGTCGATGTCCGACAGCAGCACCAGGACGTCGGAGCCCGCCATCTGGGCGACGCGCGCGGCGAGCCGGTCGTTGTCGCCGAAGCGGATCTCGGCCGTGGCGACCGTGTCGTTCTCGTTGATGACGGGGATGGCGCCGAGCCGCAGCAGCGTCGCCACGGTGCCGCGCGCGTTGAGGTGGCGGCGGCGCGATTCGGTGTCCTCGAGCGTGAGCAGGAGCTGGGCGCAGCCCAGGCCGTGGCGCCCCAGCGCCTCCTGGTAAGCGTGGGCGAGCCGGATCTGCCCGGCCGCGGCGGCGGCCTGCTTCTCCTCCAACCGCAATTCGCCCGTCGCCAGACCGAGCAGGCGTCGGCCGATGGCGATGGCGCCCGAGGTGACCACCAGCACCTCCTGGCCGCGCGCCCGCAGGCCCGCCAGGTCCTCGGCCAGGGCCTCGAGCCACGCCTGGCGGATGCGGCCGCTGGGACCCTCGACCAGCAACGCCGAGCCGATCTTGACGACGATGCGTTTGGCCGCCGCCAGCCGGTCGGTCACGACGCCGCCTCCACCCGAGGCGTCAGGTATTCGGCGAGCGCGCGCAGGACCGCGACCACGCCCGTACCCGCGACGCCGGACATGGCCGGCACGGGCCCGCCGGCGGCGCGGGCCAGCGCCCGCTGCCGCGCGGCCAGGGTCTTGGCGTCCAGCGCGTCGATCTTGTTGAGCACGACCAGGCGCGGCTTCTCGGCCAGGCCGTGGCCGTAGGCCGCGACCTCGTCGCGGATGGTACGGAAGTCCCTGGCGACGGTCGCCGACGTGCCGTCGACGATGTGCAGCAGGACGACGCACTTCTCCACGTGGCCGAGAAACCGGATGCCGAGGCCGGCGCCTTCGTGGGCGCCCTCGATCAGGCCGGGGATGTCGGCGATCACCAGTTCGCGGCCGTCGACCGCGGCGACGCCCAACTGAGGGTGAAGAGTGGTGAAAGGGTAGTCGGCGATCTTGGGCCGCGCGCGGCTGACCGCGGCCAGAAAGGTGGACTTGCCCGCGTTGGGCAGCCCGATCAGGCCGACATCGGCGATCAGGCGCAGGCGCAGCCAGACGGTGCGCTCGACTCCCGGCGCGCCTGGATCGGACCGGCGCGGGGTGCGGTTGGTCGAGGACTTGAAAGACGCGTTGCCACGCCCGCCGCGCCCGCCTTCGGCGATCACCGCGCGCTGGCCTGAAGTCTCCAGTTCGGCCAGGACGGTCGCGCGATCCTCGTCGAGCACCGTGGTGCCGAGGGGCACCCTCATGACCACGGGCGTGCCATCGGCGCCGGTGCGGTTACGCCCGGCGCCGCCGCGGCCGTTCTGCGCCTTGAAGTGCTGCTGGTAGCGGTAGTCGATCAGGGTGTTCAGGTTGGCGACGGCCTCGACGATCACGTCGCCGCCGCGCCCGCCGTTGCCGCCGTCGGGCCCGCCGTACTCGATGTACTTCTCGCGCCGGAAGCTCAGCGAGCCGGGACCGCCATCGCCGCTGCGGATGTAGACCTTGGCTTCGTCCAGGAACTTCATCGCGTCCGACCGCGCGGCCGGACGCTCACGCGACGGCGCGCGCGTCCCTCTAGTCCGCCGGGTCGACCGTGATGAACTGGCGGTTGCCGCGGCCCTGGAAGAACTTGATCGTGCCGTTGGCCGTGGCGAACAGGGTGTGGTCCTTGCCCATGCCGACGTTGGCCGCCGGGTGGAACTGCGTGCCACGCTGGCGCACGATGATGTTGCCGGCGCGCACCGCCTGGCCGCCGAACATCTTCACGCCCAGGTGTTGGCCGGGGGAGTCGCGGCCGTTGCGCGACGAACCGCCGGATTTCTTGTGTGCCATGGCGTGTCCTCCGGTCGACTAAGCGGTGATCGCGGTGATGCGCAGCACCGTCTGGTGCTGGCGATGCCCGTGCTTGCGCCGGTAGTTCTTGCGGCGCAGCTTCTTGAACACGATGATCTTGTCGGCCCGGCTCTGCTCGACGATCTCGGCCTTGACCAAGGCCCCGGCCACCAGCGGCGCGCCCACCTTGACGTCGGCACCGGTACGGACCATCAAGACGCGGTCGAACGCCACCGTGCCGCCGGCCTCGCCGGCCAGCTTCTCGACCGTGATGACGTCGTTCTCGGTGACCCGATACTGCTTGCCGCCCGTCTCGATGACCGCGAACATCAACAATCTCGCACAGCTAAGCCCGGGCGCGGACACGCTCGTCCGCGCGCTCGGGAACGGCGGACTATAGCCACGGGGGCCGCATTGTCAACCATCGGCGGGGGTGACCACGGACGCCTACGTGTTCTTCCTCGTTGCCCGGCCGCGCACGGCTGCCACACTGGCGGACCGAGACTTGGAGGCGTTTGCGAACAAGGGGGATACCGTGCTCAAGGAATTCAAGGATTTCATGCGGCGTGGGAACGTCATCGATCTCGCCGTGGCGTGATCATGGGCGTGGCCTTCACGGGCGTGTGATCAACTCGCTGGTCAACGACGTGATCATGCCGCCCATCGGTGCGCTGCTGGGTGGCGTCGACTTCAGCGACTACTTCATCAGCCTTTCGGGCAGGTGGCACGCTAGCCTGGCCGCGGCCAAGGAAACCGGGACGGCGACGCTCAACTACGGCGCCTTCATCAACACGGTGATCAACTTCCTGATCGTCGGCTTCTGCATTTTCCTTCTGGTCAAGCAAGTCAATCGGGTGTTCCCGAAGGCCCCGCCCGCGGCCGCCGCGCCGCCGCGCAGCGAGGTGCTGCTCGAGGAAATCCGCGATCTTCTGAAGAACCGGTAGGGCCGACGCGGGGCCGGTCGGGCATCGCCGCCGGGCCCCCTGGCCCGGATGCGGCGCGGGCGTGCCGTGGCTTTTGACCCGCTGGATGCGTTGCGTTAGGCTCCGCGCCCCGGATCGCCAGGGCGCGGGCCCTGTTCGTCGTGCCTCGTCGGAGGGGTGCCGGAGCGGTCGAACGGGGCGGTCTCGAAAACCGTTGTGCCCTTATGGGCACCGTGGGTTCGAATCCCACCCCCTCCGCCATCTTCCCGTCGCAAACTCTGACAGCGCCCCCGCTAAGAGTCCGTTTGAGAATTGGCTCAATGGCTGATTCTTCGGAGCAAGAGGCTTCCGAGGGCGACATGGATCATGGCCTCGGAGACATCGATGCGTTGCTCGTAGTCGCGCACGAGACGGCGCCATCGTGTGAGCCAGCCGAAGGTGCGCTCGACGACCCAGCGCCGGGGCACGACCTTGAAG
>VGDP01000092.1 GCA_016869675.1 Alphaproteobacteria bacterium
AGCCCGACAACGAATACGTATCGGTGGTCTCGGTACCGCGCCAGGAGACGCCGTTGACGGTCATGCGGCTGCCCTTCTTCATGGCGGCGACCAGCTTGCCGTCGTCCTCGGCGGTGTTGGCCCACGCGGTGTCGCCCCGGGTGAACAGAGAGAACGTCGTGTCGCCGATCTTGACCTTGACGGTCGAGCCATCCTCGTAGTCGTAGCCGGCGATGATGCTGACCACGGCGGACTTCTCGCCGGGCGAACGGTGGGTCACCAGGGTCCAGATGTCGTCCCGGTCGGTGTAGTTGCCCTTAGCCTCGGTCGGCTGGCTCGCCATGTAGCAGACCGACGTGTCGCCGTCCTGGTACTGGTAGACCGTCCAATCGCCCGAGCCGCCGACCACCGAAGGCTGCTGGGCGTGACCGTGGGCCGCGAACGCAACCAGGCCGAACAGAAACGCGGCGGCGATCCTCAAACGCATGGCCGAAACCTTACTCATGTGATGGACAGGAATCCAGCGTCCGGATGGGTGGAACCGTAGCGACTCACGTCAGGGGAAGACGCCGGCGCGAAGCGCCGAAAACGTGATCGGGCAGGGGCACGGGATCACCTCCGGGAACCAGGGGCCGGCCGGGAAAGCGGCCCAGGCTGATCAACCGATCGTACAGGACGACCACCCCGGCGGTGGCGAGGTTGATGCAGAACTTCGTCGGAATCTTGACCATGTGGTCGCAGCGCGCGACCAGCTCCGCGCTCAGGCTGCCGCGCTCGCGCCCCAGCACGTAGGCGGCACAGCGCGGGTGGCGAAAGACCGGCAGCTCGACTGCCTCGTCCAGCAGCTCGACGCCGACCAGCGCGCAGCCGCGCGGCAGCCTGAGCGCCCCCAAGTCGGGGAACGCGAAGTAGGGCACGTTGACGTCGCTGAGCGAGGTGTCCGACTTGGCGGACGAGCGGCCGAGGATCGGCCCGACGGTGAACACGAAGCTGGCGCCGAAGGCGTGGGCGGAGCGGAACAGATTGCCCACGTTCATCGGCTTGCTTATACCTTCGACACCGATCCCGAAGTAGCCCCGCATGAGCAAACCTGCCTTCGTCGAGGCGCCGAGGCAAGCGACCTTGTCGGACCCCGACGCCAACCCTGTCCTGGTCGAGGTCACCCGTGGCGACACGGTGGAAAGCCGCCATCGCGGCCGCGCCGTGGTGGTCGGCGCCGGTGGCGCGGTGGAGCTCGCGCTGGGCGACGCGGCCGCGCCGGTGTTCCCGCGCTCGGCGATCAAGATGCTGCAGGCCCTGCCGCTGGTCGAATCGGGCGCGGCCGATGCCTGCGGCGTCTCGGCGGCCGAACTCGCCTTGTCGTGCTCCTCGCACAACGGCGAGGACCGCCACGTCGCCGCCGTCGGCGCCTGGCTGGCGCGCTTGGACCTGGCCGAGCGCGATCTGGAATGCGGCCCTCATGCGCCGGTCCACGCGGCCAGCGCCGAGGCCTTGGTGCGCGCGGGCCGCGCGCCGGACCGCACGCACAACAACTGCTCGGGCAAGCACACCGGGTTCCTGGCGCTCGCCCGGCGCCTCGGCGTGCCGACCGACGGCTACAGCCGTGCCGACCATCCGGTGCAGCGCCACGTGGCCGAAGCGCTCGGCGCCATGACCGACACCGACGTCGACCACGCGCTCGTGGGCATCGACGGCTGCGGCGTGCCGACCTGGGGCGTACCGCTCGATGGCCTGGCGCGCGCCATGGCGCGCATCGCGGACCCCCAGGGGCTCGCGCCGGCGCGGCGCCAGGCCATCGAGCGGCTGCGCGCCGCGGTCGCCGCCGAGCCGTTCATGATCGCCGGCAGCGCCCGCCTGTGCACGGCCCTGATCGAGGCGACGCGCGGCGACGTGCTGGTCAAGACCGGGGCCGAAGGTGTGTTCGTCGCCGCCGTGCCCCGGTTGGGGCTCGGCTTCGCGCTCAAGATCGACGATGGCGCCAGCCGCGCCTCCGAGGTGGCGATCCTCGCGCTGCTGCGCCGCTTCGGCGCGCTTCCCGCCGGCACGGACGAGGCGTTGCGCCGCTACGCCGATCCCGGCATCGGCAACACCCAGGGCCGCCGCGTCGGCGCCATCCGCCCGGCCGCCGCGCTGGCGACGTAGGGAACGGGCCTCAGGCCATCTCGAGGCCGCGCCGGCGCTCCAGGTCGGTGACCTGGGTCGCGAAGGCTTCGAGCTCGAGCCGCGCGACCGTCAGGTAGTTGTCGACGAACGCCGGCGGCAGCAGCCGGCGGGTCAGCGGGTGGCCGTCGGCCAGAGCCAGCGCATCCGCCAGGCTGGCCGGCACGCGGGCACCCGTGGCGCCGTGGTAAGCGTTGCCCGTGGTCGGCGGCGGCGGGGGTCCAGCGCGTCCTCCACACCCATCATGCCGCCAGCCAGCAGCACGGCCAGCGCGATGTAGGGGTTGACGTCGGCGCCCGGCACGCGGTGCTCGATGCGGCACGCCGCGGCGTCGGTGGTGATCGCGCGCAGGCCGGCGGTGCGGTTGTCGAAGCCCCAGGTCGCGGCGGTCCCGGCCAGCGTGTCGTCCTTCAGCCGCCTGTACGAATTGACGTAGGGGCCAGGAACAGGGTGGAGGGCGGCAGCGCCACAAGCTGGCCCGCCAGGTAGCGGCGCATCAGCGCGCTCATGCCCTGGGGATCGGCTGCGTCGTGGAACGCGTTGGCGCCGGTCTTCGCGTCCATCAGGCTCTGGTGGATGTGGCCCGAGTTGCCCGACAGATCGTGGCGCCACTTGGCCATGAAGGTCGCGGTAGCGCCCAGCCCGGCGCAGATCTGCTTCACTGCGGTCTTGAAGGTCTGCACCGTGTCGGCCATGGCCAGGGCATCGGTGGCGCGCAGGTTGATCTCGAACTGGCCGGGGCCCCATTCCGGGCCGCCGCCCTCGATGACCGCGCCGAAGGCGTCGCGCACGCGCCGGTACATGGGTTCCAGGAACTGGCCCTCGTAGATCGAGTAGCAGTGCACGTCGATCTGCGCCGGCGTGATGTCGGACCAGCGA
>VGDP01000093.1 GCA_016869675.1 Alphaproteobacteria bacterium
GATCGCGGCGAGGCATTCCTTGGTGACATCGTCGGTCACGTTCAGGATGCGGAACCGCCGGCCATGGGCGAACTGGTCGTGGACGAAGTCGATCGACCAGCGCGCGTTCGGCCGTGTCACGGCGATGATCGGCGCCCGAGCTCCCGTCGCCCGCTTGCGGCCACGCCGGCGGCGCCCGCGATGCGCGGATCGCCCGTCAGGTAGTCGAGTTCGCCGGCGTCCCAGTGGGTGTCCAGGCTGATGCAGCCCACCGCGCCGTCCACGTGCTCGGCGCAACCCTTGGCGATGGCGAACGAGCCGCACGGGCTGTTCTGGCCGATCACCACGGGCACCGCGCCGGCGCGGAGCGCGTCGCGCACCTTGGCATCGACTGCCGCCTGGGCCTCCAGGATCAGCTCGGGTGTCTGGTTCGTCATGACCGCGGGCGGGATCGCGGCATCGCTGTAGTCCACGAGCCGTATGTGATCGAAGATGTCCAGGTCGAAGTCCTGGATTTAGCCTGACGGATAGCGTGCCGATTGCTGGCGCACCCGCTTGGGCGCTGAGACCCATTCCTCCATGGGCACCCCAGCGTACAGGCCGTCTTGCGCCGCCACATAGGGCGCGCCGATCACCACCACGTCGGCGCCCTTCAGGTCCGCCGCGGTCATCGCCACCGCCTGGCCCAGGAACGACGGCGTCTCGGGCGCCACCAGCGGGAAGGCGCGCCGCGCGGCGAAGCTGGTCGCCATGAAGGTACGCCAGTCGGGATAGGCCGAACTCGACATGGGGCGATTCCTCGATGGTGGCGGGTCAGGACGCCGCGATCGCGTCAGATGTAGCCCTTGGGGATCAGCCGGTGCTCGCGCGCCTGGCGCTCCAGATCCTCGCGGTAGTCCGGGTGCGAGATGGCGATCAGCGCCTTGGCGCGGTCGGCCACGGACTTCCCCTTCAGGTTGGCGATGCCATGCTCGGTGACCACGTACATCACGTCCGAGCGCGGCGTCGTGACGACGTTGCCCGGCGTCAGCGTCAGCACGATGCGGCTCTTGCGCACGCCGCGCCGCGCGTAAATCGACGACAGACAGATGAACGACCTGCCTCCCTCCGAGGCGTAGGCGCCGCGCACGAACTGGAGCTGGCCGCCGGTGCCGCTGATGTGGCGATGCCCGTCGGACTCCGACGCCGCCTGACCCTGCAGGTCGATCTGCGTCGTGTTGTTGATGGCGACCACGCGATCGTTCTGCATGATGATGTGCGGCGGATTGGTTTGATCCACCGGCAGGCATGCGAAATCCGCGTTGCGGTCGATGGTGTCGTAGAGCGATTTCGAGCCCAGCGCGAAGCTGTAGACGCTCGTGCCCTTGTGCAGCCGCTTGGCTTCGCCGGTGACCTGGCCGGCCCGATAGAGCTCGACCATGCCGTCGGTCAGCATTTCCGAGTGGATGCCGAGCCGGCGCACGCCGCTTTCCCTCAAGGCGTCGCACACCACGTTGGGCATGGCGCCGATGCCCACCTGAAGGCACGCGCCATCCTCGATCTCGGCCGCGATCAGCCGCCCGACCGCGCGATCGACGTCCGTGGGCGGTGGGTTGGCCAGCTCGGCCGCCGGCGCGTCGTCGCCGGCGATGACGAAATCGACCTCGTCGCGATGGACCCCGTTGTTCGCGCCATGGCAGTAGGGCAGGCCCTTGGTGACCTCAACGACCACGATCTTGGCCGTCTCGACCAGCGCGCGGTGCCACAGGCCGGTGCAGCCGAAGTTGAACACCCCATCGGCGTCCATCGGGCATGTCTTGAGCACGACCACGTCGACCGCGTCGATGAAGCGGCGGTAGTAGCCGGGCACCTCGCCCAGGTTGACCGGGATGTAGTGGCTGATGCCGGCGTCGTGCTTCACGCGGTCGTAGCCCGAGAAGTGCCAGCTGAACCAGAAGAAGTGCTCACCTCCGGGGTCGGCCTCGAGGACGGCGCGCGGCTTGACCGAGATGCACGACCGGAACTTCACGTCGCGCAGTTCTTCCTTGCGCGCCGCCAGCGCTCGGTCGAACACGTCCGGCTGTGACAGGGTCACGCCATAGTCGACCCAGTCCCCCGATTTGACCAGACGCGCCGCCGCCTCCGCGCTGATCGGAACCGCCCGCGCTTCACTCCGGACCTTGAACAACGATAGCCTCCCCACGCGCCGTCTGGCGGCCGCAACGGCCGAGTCTTGGTGGGTATCCCGGCCTTGTCAATGTGCGCCCGAACCAACCGTTCCCAGGCATCGGCGGATGCTCTAGGCCATGAACTCATAAAGGGGATTCACAAAGTTGGCGAAGGGTGATCCAAGGTCTTGGAGGAGGACCGAGGGTGCCTTTACGTCGCTACGAGATCACGGACTTCGAATGGTCGATCATGCAGCCGCTGTTGCCGAACAAGCCGCGCGGGGTGCCGCGCGCCGACGACCGTCGCGTGCTCAACGGCATCTACCGGCGGCTGCGCACCGGCTCGCCGTGGGCGGACATCCCGGAGCGCCATGGCCCGGCGACGACGTGCTACAACCGGTTCGTGCGCTGGCGGAAGCAGGGCGTGTGGGAGCGGCTCTTCGAGGCCGTCTCGAAGGCCTACGCGGGCGATCTTCAGATGGTCGACGCCTCGTCGATCCGGGTTCGCCAACACGCCGCCAACGTCAAGAGGGGGGCCCGCAAGCCGCCGCTGGGAACGGAGCTGATACCCGCTGCATGGGGCGCTCGCGGGGCGGGCTGACCACCAAGATCCATGCGCTCGTCGATGCCGACGGCCTGCCGATCGCGCTCAAGCTGAGCGAGGGGCAAGCCCATGACGGCAAGAGTGCCACCGACATGCTCGACGGGCTGGGCAAGGATCAAATCCTGCTTGCCGATCGCGCCTACGACAGCGACGC
>VGDP01000094.1 GCA_016869675.1 Alphaproteobacteria bacterium
TTGCCGTCGGTGAAGCTGCCGCCGAAAAGGATGCTTCCGGACCCGTCGAGCGCGAGCCCGCCGCCATAGGCGTGCGCGCCCGCGCCGCCGAAGCCGATCGAGTCCGTGGTGGCGCCCGAGGAATCGAGCGCGACGATGAACGCATCCGTCTCGCCGATCCGCGCCAGCGACGGCGCGGTCATGTCGTGCTCGGCCGGGCAGTCGGGGGAGGCGGCGGTCGGATGGACGGTGCGGCCGGCGACGACGACGGTTCCCGCGGCGTCGACGACGATCCCGCCGGCATAGGCGGTGATGCCGCAGCCGCCGAAGGCGCGGGCCCAGGTCACGGCGCCCGAGGAATCGAGCTTGAGAGCGAAGACGTCCCGGTCGCCGATCCGGCCCAGGTCCGGCGTGGTGAGGTCGAAGCCGGTGAACTCACCCGCGAGATAGACATTGCCGGCGCTGTCGACGGCGACCGACTTGCCTTCCGCGACGGCGTAGGAGTCGGCGGCCATGGCGGCATCGTTGGCGTCGATGCCGACATGGTGTCCGCCGAAGGTCTTCATCCAGACCGTGGTGCCGCCGGAATCGATCTTGAAGACGAAGGCGTCCTGGTCGCCGATCGGGCTCGGCGCGGGGTCGGCGCGTACGGCCCTGTCGGCACCGCCGCCGCCCCAAAGCTTGCCGGCGAGATAGACGTTGCCGGACGCGTCGACCGCGATGCCATAGGCCTGTACGGTGACGCTGCCGCCGTAGTTGCGGGCCCAGATCGGCGTGCCGCCGGAATCGAGCTTTATCGCGAAGGCGTCGTAGACGCCGCCGAGCTTGGTCAGTGCCGGCGTGGTCAGGCTGGCGCCGTTGAAATGGCCGCCGAGATAGACGTTCCCGGACGCATCGACGGCGACGCCGTAGGCGACGGGAGCGCTGCCGGCGCCGCCGAAATTCCTCGCCCAGACGATCCCGCCATTCGGATCGAGCTTGATCGCCAGGACGTCGCTGTTGCCGATCCGGCTCAGCGACGGCGTGGTCAGGCTGGCATCGCCGAAGGTCCCGGCGAGATGGACGTTGCCGGCGCCGTCGACCGCGATGCCCAGGATTTTCGAGGAGGCCGCGGTGCCGTCGGCGCGGGGGCGACTGTCCGAAATTTCGGGAGTCGACTGGCCGCCGAAATTGCGGGCCCAGAGCGCCATGCCGTTCGCGTCCAGCTTGGCGGCGAAGGAGTCCATGCTGCCGATGCGGCTGAGCGTGGTGCCGCCGATGGTCAGCGTATCGCCGGTGAAGTAGCCGGCGACATGGACATTGCCGGCGCCGTCGGTGGCGGTGGCGAGGATCTCCGTCTGCGATGCGGTCCCGTAGCTGCGCGCCCAGGTGAGACCGATCTCGGCGCGCACCGTCGCCGGCGCCAGCAGGACGGCGAGGAGGAGCCAGAGAGTCAGCCTGAGGAGGAGCGGGCATTCGCTGCGCATGGTGCCTCCGCGATCCGCGAAATTCGGTCACTCGACCGAATTCGCCGAGGATGCCGCCGCGGCGGGCGAAAGACTTTGCGGAGAGCTTGATTTTTCCTTGAGACGCGCTTGATTATTCCTGGCGCAGCGGTGCCTGAGCTCCAGGCCAGGGGGTTGAGCTGCCTTACGTTTTCGGCAATTTCACGCTGGACGCGGAGCGCCGCGAGCTGAACCGGGCGGGCGAGCCGGTGGCGCTCGAGCCGCAGGTCTTCGATCTTCTTCTTCACCTGATCCGCAACCGCGACCGGGTGGTCAGCAAGGACGACCTGATCGCCTCGGTCTGGGGCGGGCGGATCGTCTCGGACTCGACGCTCGACAGCCGCATCAACGCCGCCAGGAAGGCGATTGGCGATTCAGGCAGCCGTCAGGAGAGCATCCGCACCGTCCCGCGAAAAGGCTTCCGCTTCGTCGCCGACCTCCGCGAAGGGAGTCGGCCGCCACCGGTGCCCGAGCTGCACCACGAGGTCCGCTTTTGCACCACCGCCGACGGGGTGCGCATCGCCTATTCCGAGATCGGCGAGGGGCCGCCGATCGTCAAGGTCGCGAACTGGCTGGGTCACCTCGAATTCGATCTCACGAGCCCGATCTGGCGCCCCTACATGGCCGAGCTGTCGGCGGGGCGCCGGCTCATCCGCCACGACGCGCGCGGCAACGGCCTCTCGGACTGGAACGTCGCGGATCTTTCCTTCGAGGGCTATGTCCGCGATGTCGAGGCGGTGGTCGATGCCATCGGGGTCGAGCGCTTCGCGCTGTTCGGCCTCTCGCAGGGGGCGGCGGTCGCCGTCGCCTATGCGGTGCGCCATCCGAAGCGCGTCAGCCGCCTCGTCCTCCTGAGCGGCTTCTCGCGCGGCCGGCGTCGGCGAGGCTCGGCCCGCGCTGCGGCGCAGTCCGAGGCCTTGCTCTCGCTCATGCGCCAGGGGCAGGACGAGGCGAACCACGCGGTCCGGCAGGCGGTCTTGATCGGCCCCCATCGAGTGGTCCAGATGGAATGTTAGTTCAGAGTTGGCCGTTGCGCTAGTTGGAGCGTGGCCGGCGAAGCCGATCGGCGTAGCGCAGCCGGCCATGCGGCGAATGCAGGCACGAACACTTCCGGTGCAGGCGGTTTGTAGCCGAGCGATTCATGCGGCCTGATCGCGTTGAAGTGACGCCGCCAGCTTTCGATGATGATCTGAGCCTCGCGCAGCGAGTAGAAGATTTCGCCATCGAGCAATTCATCGCGCAGGCGTGCGTTGAAGCTCTCGACGTATCCGTTCTCCCAGGGGCTGCCTGGCGTAATGTAGGCGGTCTTGGCACCAACGGCTGTGATCCATTCCTGCACAGCCTTGG
>VGDP01000095.1 GCA_016869675.1 Alphaproteobacteria bacterium
GCGAGGCGATCGAAGCCGGCTTGATCCCGGGCCCCAGGCTCATGTGCGCCGGGCGCATCCTGTCGATGACGTCCTCGTCCGCGCCCTACTACCCCGGCATGTACGAGCAGGCGGATGGGCCCGAGGCCGTGCGCGCCGCCGCGCGCCGCCAGTTCGCGCGCGGCGCCAACCTGGCCAAGGTGATGGCGTCGGGCGCGGTCAACTCGACCAAGTACGAGCGCGCGGCCGCGATCCAGTACCGGCCCGACGAGTTGGCCGCCGCGGTCGAGATTGCGCGCGACAACTTCACCCACGTCGCCGCCCACGCCCACGCCGGCGCCACCGTGCGCAACGCCGTGCTCGCCGGCTGCCGCAGCGTCGAGCACGGCACGTTCCTGGTGCCGACCTACTGCACGGCGTCCGCGTTCCTGGCGGATCCGGCGTGCGCGGCCCGCGCGCGGCCCCACGTGCGCGAACACTACGAGCAGCGCATCGCGCTCAAGACGGCCTCGCTGGTGCGCGCGCGCGAACTCGGCGTGACCATCGCCATGGGCACCGACGCCGGCACGCCCGGCAACCACTGCGGCGACAACATGCAGGAGGTGGTGCTGATGGTGGAGCGCTGCGGCTTCGCGCCGGCGCACGCGATCCGCTGCGCCACGGTCAACGGCGCGGCGCTGCTGGGGCGCGAGGCCGACCTGGGCGCGCTGGAGCAAGGGCGGATCGCCGACGTGATCGCCGTGCCGCGCGATCCTCTGGTCGACATCGGCGCGCTGCGCGAGGTCGCCTTCGTCATGAAGGAGGGCCACGTCGCCCGCCACGACCGCCGCGCTTGACGGGGAGGCGCGGCCCGCTACGGTGCGCAGGCGTCGGGCCCGTAGTTCAATTGGTTAGAACCCGCGGCTCATAACCGTGTTGTTGCAGGTTCGAGTCCTGCCGGGCCCACGCCGTGGTCCGCAACCCCGAGGCGATCCGTCATGACCGAGAGCACCGTCGATCTGGAGGCGCTCGGCGCCATCGTGGGTGCCGGCGGCTTGCGCGCCGGCGAGCGCGTCGCCGAGCTCAACCCCGGCGTCGACCCGCACAACCTGGGCGCGGGCGTCGTCGTGGCACCGGCCTCGACCGCCGAGGTCGCGCGCGTGCTGGCCTGGTGCCACGATCGCGGCATCGCCATCGTGCCCCACGGCGGGCGCACCGGCCTGGCGGGCGGGGCGGTGTCGACGCCGGGCCAGATCGTGCTGTCGACCCATCGGCTCGACCGCGTCGAGGCGATCGACGGCGACGCCGGCACGGCGATCGTCAGGGCGGGGGTGACGTTGCAGCGCCTGCAGGAGGCCGCGGCGGTCCACGGCCTCTCGCCCGGCATCGATCTCAGCGCGCGCGGCAGCGCCACCGTGGGCGGCCTGGTCTCGACCAACGCCGGCGGGCTCGAGGCGTTCCGCCTGGGCGTCACGCGCCACCGGGTGCTCGGCCTCGAGGCGGTGCTGGCCGACGGCCGTGTGCTCGACGACCTCAAGCTGGTGACCAAGGCCAACGAGGGCTACGACGTGCGCGACCTGTTCATCGGCGCCGAGGGCACGCTGGGCGTGGTGACGCGCGTCGTCTTCGCCCTGGTACCCCGCGTCGCGCGCCACGCCACCGCGCTGGTGGCGTGCGCCAGCGCGGCCGACGCGGTGCGCCTGTTCCGCCGCTTCCGCAACGACGACGCGGCGCGGTTGACCGCGTGCGAGGCGATGTGGCGCACCTATGTCGACGTCTCGGCCAAGGTGCTGGGGCTGGAATCGCTCGTCGCCTTCGCACCCGACGCGACGCTGCTGCTGCTCGTCGAGCTGGCCGACGACGCGGCGGGTTCCGGCCTCGCCGCGCTCGAAACCGGGCTCGGCGCGGCGATCGAGGCGGGCCAGGCTCTGGACGCGGTGATCGCCAAGAACGAGGACGAGCGCGCGCGCGTCTGGCGCCTGCGCGAGGAGTCCGGCGCGCCCGAACGCGCCTACCACCACGGGCTGTGGTTCGACGTCTCGGTGCCCCACGGCGCGCTCGACGCCTATACCACGCGCGTGCGCGAGCGCGCGCATGCGCTCGACCCCTCGTTCAAGGTGTTCATGATTGGGCACCTGGGCGATGGCAACCTGCACCTCTCGGTCACCGCCGGCCGGCCGGTGCCCGAGCACGCCCAGGCCATCGCCGCGATCGTCTACGAGGATCTCGTGCCGCTCGGCGGGTCGTTCTCGGCCGAGCACGGCATCGGCCTGGAGAAGCGCGCCGCGCTGGCGCGCCACGGCGATCCGACCAAGCGCGCCCTGATGGCCGCGATCAAGCAGGCCTTCGACCCCAAGGGCATCATGAACCCGGGCAAGGTGCTCTAGG
>VGDP01000096.1 GCA_016869675.1 Alphaproteobacteria bacterium
GCACCAGGAAGTCGAGAACCTCGCCCTCACTGTCGACGGCGCGCCAGAGCCAGTGCCGTTCGCCGCGGATGACGATGACCATCTCGTCCAGATGCCAATGATCGCTCGGCCTGGGGCGTGAGGTCCGGCGGCGCCGGCGCGCGCGCCAGGCGGCGGCCGCGGCACGCCTCGCGCAGGCCTCCGACATCGCCATGTCCGCGGGCCTGCGCGCCGGTTCGGCCGCCTGATCTATTCGCCGTAGATCGACCAGCCGCCGTCGACCACGATCGTCTGGCCGGTGATCCAGGCGCCCGCCGGGCCGGCCAGCAGCACGGCCATGCCGGCGATGTCCTCGGGCTCGCCCAGCCGCCCGATCGGGTAGGTCGCGACCGTTGCCGCCGCGCGCTGCGGGTCTTCCCACAGCACGCGGGCGAAATCAGTGCACACGAGGCCCGGCGCGATCGCGTTGGCGCGGATGTTGTGCCGACCGTAGGCAACGGCCAGATTCTTGACCAGCTGCATGTCGGCGGCCTTGCTCAGCGCGTAGGTGCCCAACTTGTCGCTGCCCTTCAGGCCGGCGATCGACGAGACGACGATGATGCTGCCGTCGCGCCGCTCGATCATCTGCGGCACGACCATGCCGATGAGCTTCATGTTCATGCGGATGTTGGCGCCCATGGTCTTGTCGTAGGCGTCGTCCGGGATGTCGAGGAACGGCCCGTAGTAGGGGTTGAGCGCCGCGTTGCACACGACGCAGTCGACGCGCCCCCAGCGCGCCATGGTGGCGTCGACCAGGGCGCGCAGCTGGCCCTCGTCGTTGATGTTGCACGGCTGCGCCAGCGCCTCGATGCCCTCGGCGGAGAAGGACGCGGCGACCGCCGCGCACGCGTCCGCCTTACGGCTGGACACAACGACACGGGCCCCCTGCTGGCCCAGCGCGCGGCCGATCGCCTTGCCGATGCCCTTGGTCGAGCCGGTGACCAGCGCGACCTTGCCCTTCATGGAGAACATCGGCGCCTCCGCGCGTGCTGTCATGTGAACCGTGTGAAATCCGGCTTGCGCTTCTCGAGGAACGCCGTGAACGCCTCCTGGGCCTCGGGCGAGCGAAGCATGTGGTCGAAGATCGGCGCCTCGTGGCGCAGGCGCTCGACCAGGGGCGGCAGGCCGTCGCGGGTCATGGCCTTGGTCGCGCGCAGCGCTGCCGGCGGCTTCGCGGCCAAGCGGCGCGCCAGACCCAGCGCCTCGGCGTCGAGCGCCTCGTCGTCGACCACACGGTTGAACAGCCCGATAGCCAACGCGGTTTCCGCGTCGACCCAGTCGCCCAGCAGGAACAGTTCCGTCGCCCGGCGCTGGCCGATCAGGCGCGGCAGCAGCAACGAGGATGCCGCCTCGGGCACCACGCCTAGATCGGCGAAGGGAAAGCGGACGCGGGCGCGCCGCGCGCCAAGCACCAAGTCGCAGTGCAGCAGCATGGTCGCGCCGATGCCCACGGCCATGCCGTTGACCGCCGCGACCAGGGGTTTCTCGAGGGTGGCCAACGCCTCCATGAACCGCTGCACCGGAGAACCGGCATCGAGCGCCGGCCGGTCGACGAAGGTGCCAACGTCGTTACCGCTGCAGAAGGCATCGCCGGTGCCACCGATCAGCACGACGCGCACGCCCGGATCGCGATCGGCGCCGGCAAAGGCCTCGGCCAGCGCGGCGTACATGGCCGGCGTCAGCGCGTTCTTCTTCTCCGGCCGGGTAAGGCGGATGCGAAGAATGCGATCGTCGACGGCGATCTCGACAGGCGTGGTCATGGGTCCTGGTCCCCCAGAGCGGCGGCTACTCTAGGTCACCGACTCATAAGCACGCATTCAGATTCGTGCTGCGGCGAGCTTGATGAGGGCGAGGTAGTTGGCGTCGTGCTTGTCGTAGCGCGTGGCGATGGCACGGAAGTGTTTGAGCTTGTTGAAGAAGCGCTCGACGAGGTTGCGGTAGCGGTAGAGG
>VGDP01000097.1 GCA_016869675.1 Alphaproteobacteria bacterium
CGACGCCGACATCGGGTCCGGCGACGATGACGCCGTCGATGTGCCCGCGGATCCTGCCATCGGCGGCGATGAAGCCGAACTGCTCGCCGTCGCTGCGGTGGGTGCGGAGATCGAAGCCGGCGGCGCGCGCCGTGCTACACGATCTCGCGCGCTCGGCCGACGCGGTGATGGACAACCTCCGGGGCGACGTGCCGGCGAGGCTCGGGCTCACCTACGGGGCTCTCGCCTCGGCCAATCCGCGCATCGTCTGCGCCCATCTGTCCGGATACGGGCGCGACGGCCCTCGCGCGTCCTGGCCCGGCTACGACTACCTAATGCAGGCGGAGACCGGGTACTTCGCGCTCACCGGCGATCCCGACGGGCCGCCGTCGCGGATGGGCCTCTCGATCGTCGACCTGATGGCCGGGATCACCACCGGGCTCGGCCTGCTCGCCGCGGTCATGCAGGCGAGGCGGACCGGCACGGGACGGGACGTCGACGTCAGCCTGTTTGACACCGCCCTGTTCAATCTCAACTACCTCGCCACCTGGTATCTGAGCGCAGGCGCCGCCCATGGGCGCGTCGCCCGCTCGGCGCATCCGACGCTGACGCCGTGCCAGACCTATCGCACCGCGGACGGCTGGATCTATCTGATGTGCAACAAGGAGAAGTTCTGGCACCACCTCTGCCGGGCGATCGAGCGGCCGGACTGGGCCGACGACCCACGCTTCCGCACCTTCCCCAAGCGCCTTGCCGAGCGCGACCTGCTGACCCGGATGCTGGACCGCGCTCTCTTGGTGCGGACGACCGCCGAGTGGATGGAGCGTTTCGGCGGCGAGGTTCCGGCGGCGCCGATCCTGGACGTGGCCCAGGCGCTCGACAACCCGTACCTGGCGGCGCGCGGCCTGCTGCTGGACGTCCCCGGAGAGGCGGGCGGGCCGGCGGCCTATCGCACCGTGGCCGGCCCCATTCGTCTCTCCGATTCCGCTCCCCCCAACCGTCCGGCGCCCGCGCTCGGCGCCGACACCGACGCCGTCCTGGCCGGCCTCGGCTACGGTCGCGACCGGATCGAAGACCTCCGCCGGGACGGGGTGATCTGAATCGATCGGAGCGAACGGGGGTGCCTCTGAATGCCGCCGCGCGGCCTTGAATATCGGGTCAAGACTTTCGATCGGGGCATTTTCTAGCGCAAGCCATCCGCCCTTGCGTCCTCCGAGAGCAGGAGAACGCCTGCGGCCTCGCCAACGCTCGGCGAGACCCGCAAGCGTGCGCTCGCGACGAGTTTCCCTTCCTCGGCCAGGATCCGGGCGCCGATCTCGGCCGCCGGTGCGCTGGCGGCCACCACGATGCCGTTTTGCGAGTGTCGGGCGGACTTGGACAGGGTCCAATGCTGATGCCGCCGTGCGGGCGGAAGGGCGTTGGTGGTCATCACGCGCGTCCCTGGCTCCTCAGCGTTCCGGTCGACGAGGCCACTACGAGCAGATTCGCCGCAGCCTCGATACAGATAAAGGGTCTTCAGGAAGTCGTGTGGGTGATTTGGTGGACTTCAGAGCGCTGGCAGCATGCATGTAAGCACCTTGAGACGGAGATATTCCTTGTCGCGCAGGCCGTATGCGCGGCGCTGGATGACGCGGATTTTGTTGTTGAGGCCCTCGACGAAGCCGAGCGAGACCTTGTTTTCGGGCTTGCAGTAGGCGGCGATGCCATGCCAATGGCGATCGATCATGTCGGCGAACCTCTCGTATGGCGCAAGGCGCTGCCACT